>DASXRQ010000235.1:0-25086 GCA_036506495.1 Micromonosporaceae bacterium
ACAATGCGGGGCGGCAAGTTTCTCAACAACTTCCGCATGGCCGAGCTGCACGCCAAGGAGTCGCCGGACCGGATCTGGGAGTTGGAGACGTACGGCGCGCTCTTCGACCGGACGAGGGACGGCAAGATCTCGCAGCGGAACTTCGGCGGCCATGAGTACCCGCGACTGGCGCACGTCGGCGACCGCACCGGCCTGGAGCTGATCCGCACTCTGCAGCAGAAGATCGTCTCGCTGCAGCAGGAGGACAAGCGCACGCACGGCGACTACGACGCCCGGATCAAGGTCTTCGGGGAGACGACGATCACCGAGCTGATGCTGGACGACACCGGGGACACCCCGCGCATCGCCGGCGCGTTCGGCTACTTCCGCGAGTCCGGCCAGTTCGTGGTGTTCGAGGCCCCCGCGATAGTGCTGGCCACGGGCGGCGTCGGCAAGTCGTACAAGGTCACGTCGAACTCCTGGGAGTACACCGGCGACGGCCACGCGCTGGCCCTGCGCGCCAGCGGAACCCTGATCAACATGGAGTTCCTACAGTTTCACCCGACGGGCATGGTCTGGCCGCCCTCGGTCAAGGGCATCCTCGTCACCGAGTCGGTCCGCGGCGACGGCGGCGTGCTGCGCAACGCCGATGGCAAGCGGTTCATGTTCGACTATGTCCCCGACGTCTTCCGCAAGCAGTACGCGGAGACCGAGGAGGAGGCCGATCGCTGGTACACGGACCCCGACAACAACCGGCGCCCGCCGGAGCTGCTGCCCCGGGACGAGGTCGCGCGAGCGATCAACACCGAGGTCAAGGAGGGCCGGGGTACGCCCGCGGGCGGTGTCTTCCTCGACGTCTCCACGCGGCTGGCCGCGGACGTGATCCGCAAGAAGCTGCCGTCGATGTACCACCAGTTCCGGGAGCTTGCCGACGTCGACATCACCAAGCAGCCGATGGAGGTCGGCCCCACGTGCCACTACGTGATGGGCGGCGTCGAGGTCGACCCGGACACGGCCGGCACGGCGGTGACCGGGCTGTACGCCGCCGGCGAGGTGTCCGGCGGCATGCACGGCTCGAACCGGCTCGGCGGCAACTCGCTGTCCGACCTGCTCGTCTTCGGCAAGCGCGCGGGCGAGCACGCCGCCGCGTACGCCGACGGCGTGCCCACCCGGCCGCGGGTCGCCGAGGCCGATGTCGAGGTCGCGGTGGACACCGCGCTGGCCCCCCTGTCCCGCGACGGTGGCGAGAACCCGTACGTCCTCCATCAGGAGCTTCAGGAGGTCATGGGCAGCCTCGTCGGCATCATCCGGCGCCGCGGCGAGCTGGAGGAGTCGCTGACCCGGCTGGCCGAGCTCAAGGAGCGGGTTGCCAAGGTGGGCGCCACCGGCGGCCGGCGCTACAACCCGGGCTGGCACCTCGCCCTGGACCTGCGCAACATGCTGCTCGTCTCGGAGTGCACGGCCCGGGCGGCGTTGGAGCGGGAGGAGTCGCGTGGGGGGCACACCCGCGAGGACTTCCCGGCCATGGACCCGAAGTGGCGGCAGGTCAACCTGGTCTGCTCGCTCCACGGCGACGAGGTGCAGCTGGTGCACAAGCCGCTGCCGACCATGCGGCGGGAGTTGCTCGAGCTCTTCGACCGCGCCGAGTTGGGCAAGTACATGACCCAGGAAGAGCTGTCCGAATTGGAGGCCGGCAACTGATGGGCACCAAGCGTCAATTCAAGGTCTGGCGTGGTGACTCGTCCGGCGGCCAGCTCGAGGACTTCCGGGTCGAGGTCAACGACGGCGAGGTCGTCCTCGACGTCATCCACCGGCTGCAGGCGACGCAGGCCCCGGACCTCGCCTGCCGGTGGAACTGCAAGGCAGGCAAGTGCGGCTCCTGCTCGATGGAGATCAATGGCTTGCCGCGGCTCGGCTGCATGACGCGGATGTCCACCTTCACCGACGACGAGACGGTCACGATCGCTCCGCTGCGCGCGTTTCCAGTGATCCGCGACCTGGTCACGGACGTCTCGTACAACTACGAGAAGGCGAGGGAGACGCCGGCGTTCGCGCCGCCGCCGAACCTGGCTCCCGGCGAGTACCGGATGCGGCAGGTCGACGTCGAGCGCTCGCAGGAGTTCCGCAAGTGCATCGAGTGCTTTCTCTGCCAGAACACCTGCCACGTGGTCCGCGACCACGAAGAGAACACGGCGGCGTTCTCCGGGCCGCGTTACTTCATCCGCGCGGCGGAGCTGGACATGCACCCGCTCGACGCGAAGGATGACCGCAAGGAGTTCGCACAGGCGTCGATGGGTCTCGGCTACTGCAACATCACCAAATGCTGCACCGAGGTCTGCCCCGAACACATCAAGATCACCGACAACGGCATCATCCCGATGAAGGAGCGCGTCGTGGATCGGCGCTACGACCCGGTGACCTGGCTCGGTCGCAAGATCTTCCGGCGCGACCAGCTGGAGCCCGGGGTCGCCGACGCGACGCCCCTCGTCGGCAGCGTCACGGCGGCGCACGGCGCCACCGAGCCCGGCGCCGTGAACTGGCACCGGCAGCTCCTACCGGCACGGCCGGCGCAGGTCGGCGCCGACGGCAAGATGCCATTGACCGAGTTCACGTTCGACCGGGCCGGCGCCGCCTCCCCGTTCGGCGACGACCTCACGTTCCCGTTGCCGGCGGACGACCTGAACTACCACCACGAGCCGGAAGACGACTGACGGCCCGCCCCTCTCGTCGATCATGGACTCGTTGTCGCGGTTCGATCTCGGATGCACGACGACACGGCCATGATCGACGAGGAAGCGCTTGATCGGCGACGTGCGGCCTAAGCCAACGGCGCGTCACGCCCCGGCGCTCAGCCCGGCGAGGACCGACCGCAGGGCGGCCACGATCGGGGCGTCGGCGGGCAGCCAGTCCACGCTGTCGAGCTCGTCGGGGGCGAGCCACCGCAGCTGTGCGTGCTCGAGCGGCCGCGGCTCGTCGCCGTCGACCAGGGTCGCGAGGTAGACCTTCAGCACGGCGCGCCCGTGCCCCAGGCGCACGTCGCTGCCGACGCGGGCTCCGATTTCCACGCGTACGCCCAGTTCTTCATCGCATTCGCGGACCAGCGCGTCGACCTCGGTCTCGCCGGGCTCGACCTTGCCACCGGCGAACTCCCAGCGGCCGGCGACCTCGGGCGGATCCGACCTTTCACAGGCGAGTACGCGGCAACCGGAAATGATCGCTGCGCCGACGATCACGCGTAGCCGTCCGTGAATTTTGGCCCGTTCGGAGTGCACGGCGGTCAAGCGTGCCAGATCAATCGGAGTTTCGGGTGCCGTCTGTGCCCCCTAGGGCAGGAGAAGCGGGAAATGTGGCCGTGGACACACCAGCCGCACGGCGGGCAGACTGAGGGCACCAATCGTGACGATGTGGCGACGATTTGGCCACAAGCCGGCAACGACGCCAGGGAGGTGTGGCGATGCGTGCTCTCTGGAACGGACAGAATCGCGACTACCTCAGTGACGCACTCGCTCTCCTGACCGGATGGACCCGCGAGGGTCGAGATCTGCAACGCGTGCTGCGGCTGGACGACGCCCAGCACGCCGCACTCGCCGAGCGCATCCAGGTGGTCGCGGACGCGCTTCAGGTGCGGCCGGACGTCCGGCGACTCGACGGGCATACGCAGATCCGGCTCGGCGGCTCGGAAGCGGGTGGCCCGACCGCCGGCGAGGTCACGTTCGCGGCCCGGATCGAAGACGCGTACCGCGCGATCACCCGCGCCGCATAGCCGCGGCGCGTCTCGCGCCCCGACTTGCGGGCCGAACCTCTCCGCGATAGGCAGAGTTCAATCGACGCTCGGGGAGGAATCGTGAGACTTCGCGCGGCAACGACGGCGGCACTCGCGACGACCTTGGTCGGCGCGTTCCTGGTGGGGCCGGCTCAGGCCGAACCGCGGCAGCTCGAACGCTCGCCCGTCGCGGTCGGAGTGGGCGGCGCGGTCGCCACGGTCGACCCGGAGGCGACCCGGGTTGGCGTCGAGGTGCTGCGAAAGGGCGGCAACGCCGTCGACGCGGCCATCGCGGCGGCCGCGACGTTGGGGGTCACCGAGCCGTTCTCGTCGGGCATCGGCGGCGGCGGCTTCTTCGTGTTCTATGACGCGCGCACCGGCCGGGTCCACACGATCGACGGTCGCGAGGCGGCGCCCGCCTCGATGACCGAGACGGCGTTCATCGACCCGTCGACCGGCATGCCGTACGGCTTCGACGAGGCGCGCGTCAGCGGCATCTCCGCCGGCGTACCCGGCTCGCCGGCCACCTGGTCCGAGGCGTTGGCCCGGTGGGGCACGATGTCGCTGGCCCAGGCGCTGCGTCCGGCGATCCAGGTGGCCGACCGCGGGTTCGTGGTCGACTCGACGTTCCAGTCCCAGATCGCCGCGAACGCCGCGATCTTCGGTCAGTTCGACTCGACGAGCGCGCTGTACCTGCCGAATGGGCAACCGCCCGCGGTCGATTCCATCTTCCGCAACCGCGACCTCGCGCAGACCTACCGTGACCTCTCGCAACGCGGCGTCGACGAGCTCTACCGGGGCGCGATAGCGCGCGACATCGTGCAGACCGTCCAGCATCCGCCCCTCGCGGCCAACCCGATCGGCACCTGGCCACACCCGATCCGGCCCGGTGGGATGCAGCTGTCCGACCTGGCCTCCTACGGCGTACGCCTGCCGGAGCCGACCCACGTCGGCTACCGCGGGCTGGACGTGTACGGGATGCCGACCCCATCCAGCGGCGGACAGGCGGTCGGCGAGGCGCTGAACATCCTGGAGACGTCCGACCTCGGCACACTGTCGCGTACCCAGGCGCTGCACCGCTATCTCGAGGCGAGCGCGCTCGCGTTCGCCGACCGGAACCGGTACGTCGGTGACTACACTCCCCGCGCGTTGCTGGACGAGCTGCTCAGCGACGCGTTCGCCAAGGACCGGGCCTGCCAGATCGACCCGGCCCACGCGCTGGTCAAGCCCGTTAACCCGGGCGTACCCGATGGCTCGTACGGCGCCTGCCAGGTGGCTCCGCTCTGCCCGCCCGCGACCGTCGGCATGTCGACCACGAACCTCACCGTGGCCGACCGGTGGGGCAACGTCGTGGAGTACACGCTGACCATCGAACAGACCGGCGGCAATGGCATGGTCGTGCCGGGCCGCGGCTTCCTGCTCAACAACGAGCTGACCGACTTCAACTTCGCGCCGACGCAGTGCGGTGCACCCGACCCGAACCTGCCCGCACCGGGGAAGCGGCCCCGCAGCTCGATGTCGCCGACGATCATCCTGCGTGATGGTCAGCCGTTCCTCGCGGTCGGCTCGCCGGGCGGCTCCACGATCATCACGACGGTCCTGCAGATCCTCGTCAACCGGCTCGACCTCGGCCTGACCCTGCCCGAGGCGATCGCGGCGCCGCGCGCGACCCAGCGCAACACCGCGGCGGTGCAGGCCGAGCCCGGCTTCGCGCCCGACCAGCCGGCGCTGCAGGCGCTCGGCCACATCTTCACGCCGAACCCCGAGATCGGCGCGGCCACCGGCGTGGAGTTCCTCGCGGACGGACGCCTGCTCGCGGCGGCCGAGCCGACCAGGCGCGGCGGCGGCGCCGCCGGAGTCGTTCAATCCGTTGGTACGCCGTAGGAGGGGCATCACGTCACGCCGCCTCGAGCGCCTCCCCAAACGCACGGAGCATCTTGTTGTGCCGGTTGGTTGCCAGGCCATGGCCGACTCCGAGCAGGACAGCCACGGGCCATTCCAGGAGTCCCACGACGGCCAGCACCGCAACTCCGCCGATGAAGACCATGTCCTCGGTGGGAGGAAGGTGGAGTTCGCCGAGAATCGGAACCCGCATCTCGAGACTGTTCCGGCGTACCGCCTGCTCGGCGGCGACGAGCGCGTGCACGACCGGCCGCCCAGAGCGCGCATTGTCGGTCGAGGCCGTGCTGGTCCGGCCGCGGGTCCGGACGGTGGGCCCGGCCGCCTGTGCGGTGGACCGGGCGGCGGGCGCAGCCTTGCGACCGGCACGGGCGACAGGCGGTGTCTTTCCCCGCCCCGGCCTGGTCGCCGTCGTGGTGCGCGCGCCGGTCCGTGTTTCAGTCCTGGCTGCCACAATCTTCACCCCTCTGCGCCTTCGTTTCCGGTTGGGTGGCTCGGGCCCGCAGCGAGCAGGCGCTCCACGGCCTGGGTGAGGCCCGGCAACCGCCCCGCGGGAGCTGCCCCCACGACCACCGCGACGACGGCCGCGCCAAACACGGTGCCCCAACCGACCGGGCCGAGCGGGCGTGAGCCGAAGAAGTGACTCACGCCGGGCGTCTGAACCGTGGCCACGAGCGCCGCCGCGGAGAGTCCCACGGCGCCGAGTACGGCGGGATCACCACGCCCCGCCACCGCGGTCTGCGCCAGCTGCGAAGCGACCAACGAGGCGACCGCCACACTGCTGGCACGACCTGCGGTGCCGGTTAGCCGGGCCGCCAGCCAGCCAGCGGTGGTGCCGAGGGCGGTCGCGACCGCGCGCTGCGCCACGTGGTGTGTCAGCGCGGTTCCCAGCGAAGACTCGGGGCCTTCGCGGGCGAGCGCCTCGAGGCTCACGCCGCGCGGCGCCCGCGATGCCACGGCAAGCGCTGGCAACAGGTCGGTCATCAAGTTGACGAAGAGAATCTGGCGGGCGTTGAGAGGCGGACTGGGCGAGATCGCCGAGCTACCCACGGCGAAGAGAATCTCGCCCAGGTTGCCCCCGAGGAGAAGCGCCACAGCATCGCGAACCGACGCCCACATCGCCCTGCCGGCAATGATGCCATCGGCGATCGTCTCGATCCGGCCGTCCACCACGATCATGTCGGCCGCCTGGCGCGCGGCGTCAGTGCCCTGGTCGCCGAGGGCGATCCCGACGTCGGCCAGCCGGATGGCGGGCGCGTCGTTGGCGCCATCGCCGGTCACGGCCACCACGTGGCCCGCGCGTCGCAGCGAGCGCACCACCGCCACCTTGTGCGACGGACTGACCCGCGCGAACACGGCCGCCTTGGATACGAGTGCATCCACGGCTGATTCATCGGTGTCGTCAAGCTCGGGTCCGGTGACGACCCCACCACCGTCGAGAAGGTCGAGCTCAGCCCCGATTGCCGCGGCGGTGCTCGGATGATCGCCCGTGAGCATCACGACCTTGACGCCGGCACGGCGCAGTCGCCGCACAGCCTCCGCCGCGGTGGGGCGCGTCGTGTCCGCGAGACCGAGCAGTCCGCACAGATTCAGTTGCTCCACCCGCTCGTCGTCGAGGTGCCGGCGCTGCGACACGGTTCGCTCGCCGATCGCCAACACCCGCAATCCGCGCTGCGCAAGTCGATCAACCTCGGCGTGGACTTCGCGCCGGTCCTGTTCAGTGAGCGGTCGAGTACGGCCGTTGCGGGTCCAGGTGACGCACCGAGGAAGCACAATCTCTGGGGCGCCCTTGACGCTGATCGCGTAACCGGAGTCCATCTCGCCAAGCACCGCGTGGAAACCACGTTCGGGCTCGAACGGCAGCTCCCGAATCGCACGCCAGCCCGGCGCCCCGTCCGTGATCTCGACGCCGGTATCGGCGGCGCCCATGATGATCGCCCGATCCGTTGGGTGCGCGAGGGTCCCGTCGCCGTTTGGTGCCGGGCTCGCCCGCATCGCGGCCGCAATGACGCGCCGATACTGGGGCCCGGCGCCTCCTACGTCGCGATGGCTGCGTCCGTTGGAGATGGCGCGCACCCGGATGCGCCCCTCAGTCAGGGTGCCGGTCTTGTCGAAACAGACGACGTCCACGCGCCCGGCCGCTTCCAACGCTCGAGGCTTGCGGACGAGGATGTTATGCCGGGTCAATCGCTTGCTGGTGCTCAGCTCGGCGGCGGTGGCGACGAACGGTAGCCCCTCCGGTATGGCGGCCACCGCGAGGGCGACCGACGAGGTGACCGACTCCGCGAGGCGACCGCGAACGAGACCCCCGAGGAGCACCGTGGCTGCGGCCGCTGCCGAGACCGGGACGGATGCTTGGGTCATCGCGCGCAGCCGCGCTTGGACACCGCCCGTCGGCGCATCGTCGACCGTCATCCCCGCGCTGCGTCCGGCCTCGGTAGCCCGACCGGTCGCGACCACGATAGCGGTCGCGGCACCGGCCACGACCGTCGTGCCCGCGTACACCATCGATGTGCGGTCGGCGACCGCGGCGGCGAGCGTAGCTGCCGCGTCCTTCACGACGGGCAGTGACTCACCGGTGAGCGTGGATTCGTCGACCTCCAGCCGGTTGCAGGTAAGCAGACGGCAGTCCGCCGGCACGGCATCGCCCGCGTCCAGTGAGAGCACGTCGCCGGGGACGAGCTCCGCGGCCGATGTGACCCGCTCCTCGCCGTTCCGGTGCAGGCGAACACGAAGATCCGCGGCTGTCTGCAGTCGGCGCATCGCCCGTCGGGCGGTCATCCCCTGCGTTGCGGACAGCAACGCGCTGCCCAGAATGACCGCCAGAACGAGAATCGCGTCGGTGGTCGATCCGGTTGCGGCCGAGATGCCGGCGCCTGCGGCGAGCGGTGCGGTAAGCGGGGTGTCCAATTCGGACAGGGTCGCTGCGAGTATTCCTTGGTCAATGCCTTCCTCGGGGCTGTCCGACGCGCCCCGGCGCTGCAGCGCCCCTTCGTCCGACAGCCCGGCTGGCGAGGCTTCGAGCAGGCGCAGAACCTCACCGATTGACAACGCGTGCCACGGCACAAGTCCTTCGGGCACGGGTAGCGAACGCCGAGCGAGCGCGCGAGCCGACCAGACACCCGACATGAGGCTCACCATCGCCGCGGCGGCGCTGGCCGTCAGCGCTCGTCGCCCGGCCCTGGGGCCACTGTCGGTCAAGGCGAGGAGCGCACCGGCGACGGAACCAAGGACGGCCAGGCGCGCGCTACGCCCGCTCACCCCCTTGGCGAGGCTCGCTGCCTCAAGAACGAGCCATGCCGATTCCAGGCCGGGTCCCGCCAGCAAGTGGGCGCCCCACGGCGGTCTACGTTCGCCTGTCGTAAGAATCCCGATGCCGCAATCGGCCTGCGCAAGGGCCACGTCATTGCGCGCCGCCACCAGGGCGACGCCGCCGCCATGACCCTGTAGCTCACGAACCGAATCGGCCAACCGGGAGCCGCCCGCGACTCGGCCGTCGGCACGTACCCGCTTGGCGACATCTGCGGACGCTCCGGCGAGGAGAACCCGACCAACCCGGCGGGCGACGGCGACGAGCGCGGTGCCGAGGGGATCGAGCTCCGTTTCGACACGCACCAGCGCTACCCGCTGGCTGCCCCGGCTCAGCGAAAGGGTTTCGCCCCGCGTCGATCCATCCCCGCCCAAGGTCCCCTTGCGCTCCTGCGACACCGAGCTGTCGGCCTGAGACGCCGCGGTCAAAGCCCAGCCGCCCCGAGTGACGCGAGGAGCCGGCCGGCCCGCGCGCACGGACACGTCCGCGAGCAAGCGAGCGGCCCGGCTACGCGCCTCCTCGGCGGTGCCCTGGACAGCTACCACATCAACGATCACGATCCGGCCGGTGAACAGGACAGTCGCGTCGATCACGACCGTCTGAATGCGATCCAGGCGACGCAACGCCGACGCGTCGCGCACCACGACGCCGCGGCCCGCGAGCAGCCGCCCGAGTCGACCCGCGTACGCCTGACGGCCTATGCGCGCGGCGCGCGGCGACCCCACCACCAGCGCCTGCGCCGCGCGGCGGCGCCCATCGGGCGACACGAGCAGCCCACCGGCCGCCAACAGAGCCACCAACCCGATCCGCCGCGCGTACCGCTCGATCGGCCCCTCACCGAGCGGTGCGGGCCTCGTTGCGACCGCCAGCCCGCGCACGCGGCTGGACTCGGCATCGCGATGCAATTCCCTCGCCCGCATCGCCCACGCCTCGCGGTTGGCCGATGCCTCGGACAATCGAATTGCCCGCAGGGCCGCGTCAGCCAAACAGGTGAGGCCGGTCTGCGAGGCGGCGGCGATGACCGACGACGCCAGCGCCGAGCCCAGGTCCGCACCGACGGGCCCGAACGCGCGGCGGAGACCCTTGCCCAGCCCCGGAATGAGGTCAATGGATGCGGGCAGCGCAGCCAACTCCGCGGGTACGCGCGGAAGCCGAGCGAAGCGACCAACCAGTGCCATCCCGGCACCGACCAGATCGGCGCCGAGCGCAACCCTATCCGCGATGAACGGGTCAACGTCTCGTAGCCAACGCCGCGTTCGTCCGGTGGCCGGCGTGTCGACCGCGTCCACGGCACGGACGAGGGGCGTGAGCGCCGTACGTGATTCGTCGAACCGGACCACCAACTGCCCCAGCGCGCCGTTGTAGGCGGCCCACCGGACACCGTCGACCGACTCGACGGCCTCCTCCAGCAGCCTCACCTCGGCGGTCGCATCCTCCGCCGCGAAGGGACCGATCTCGATATGGGCATATCCGTCGCGAGCCCACGCGCGGCGTGGACCGATCGCGAGCCTCGGTGCATGGGCTGCCACGGCACCCGCACCCTAGGACTGGTCGGTCATCGGGCCGCGAGCCGGCCCGGGCGGCGTTGGCCGCGGGTAGCGACCCACACGCCCGCACCGGCTGCGGCGGCCACCGGCCACTCCAGAATCCCAGCGATGGCCAGGGCGCCGAGGCCCCCGTAATACAGCAGCCGGTCCGCGGGCGGCAGGAAGGATCGCACCGTCCGGGCTGTCCACCTCGTCTGCTGCGCCACCGCTCCAGCGCCTGGGAGGCGGGCGACGGAAACCGGAACCCGAACCCCCACGAACGGCAACGTCACTCCGCTCGAGCCGACACTTTCGTTTCCGGCCGGCGGCGCGACCGTTCTGGTGGCCGGCGTCGCCCGCTTGCGCGGACGCGGCTGGGTCGTCGCCGCGCTGCCGCGCTCGCGACGGGTCCCGGCACCACGGGCAGAACCGCGAGTCGACGTGGCAGACGAGGTTCGCTTCGACGGCGTACGACGAGCCGTGGCCCGCCCCTCCGGTGTTGGCATCCCAATCACACCCTTGGTCGGCACGCCCGAGGCGAGCGGCCGACGCTACAGTTGTCCAAGATCCCCATCCATTCTTCCGCCGCTGCAACAGGTGAGGGGCCCGAACACGGAGATTCAGGCACGGCACGGCTCCGGCCAACTCTGTTCGAACGGCCGTACGATAACGCGATGGGGGGCGTCGAGCGTGGCGAGCCGGTCGACCTATCCAAGGTCGGCCACGAATGCCGCGCCCGGTGGCGCACCGGCACGGAAGGCACGTGGCGGCAGGTGGACATCGCCGCCGGCCAGCTCGACGACGGCCGCTGGTACGTCGCACGTGTCGGGCAGGTCCACGGCCGGCCCCGCTCCTACTCGAACAAGGCAGTCGCCTGGCAGATCGTTCAGCAACTTATGGCCGCGGAGCCGGACGCGCGGTGGCGGCGGGTGCCCTGCTATCCGAGCGAGCCGGTCCTACGGTCCGCCAAGCAGCGCGACTGAGGTTCGGGCCCGCCGAGCCGAGACCACCGGCCCGGCACGGACCGGCAGCGCTGGATGTTCGACAGCGACGACGGCAACCCGCCGCACCAGAACAGGGTCGGCTGCTGGTGGCGCACGACCAGGACCGCGGCGGGAGTCGCCAGGATGAACTGTACGACCTTCGCCCCCTGCGGACATACGCGCATCTGTGGCCGTAGGCGGAGGACCGCACCCGTCAGAAGGCGGCAAGCCCCGACCGCGGCAACGTTGGCGAGCGTTGGCCGTTCTGCGGATTCTGTGCGGACGGCGGAGGCGTGACAAGCCCTGTGACCTCCGCGTACGCGGCCGGCCTAGACGTTGAAGCGGAACTCAGGTGTCGGCTTCGCCAACCTGGCGCATTACCCGTTGGTACTGGTCTGTCGGCGACGCGCTCTTCGTCTCGCGTTGGTGACGGCCGACCAACGAGCCTTCACGCCGTCTTGTGCCCCTTGTGTGCCCCACACTGCCCGGATCTGGCAAGCGTCCGTCCTCGCGTTCCTGTACTGGTCGCAGGCGTCGTTCGTGTGCGTCAGTGTCCGGTGTTTTCCGCCGTCTTGGCTACTTGCTTGGCTGCTCTCGGCAGTGGATCACCGGGCTCCCGGGTCGGCGTCGACGCTCGCTGGGTTATGAGGAGATCGGGTCGCGTTCCAGACGCACCGTGACGTCGTTCCGGCCCAATCCTGCATGTCTCGTTCTTGAGCTCGTTCTCAACCTCGCCTGCTGGCATGGCCGGGCTCAAGTCAGCTCCTGTACAGTGACAATCGAGGCGGCAAGTCGCTGGCAGGAGATCTCGATTGTGGTGACGAACCCATCGCCGGATCCGAATACCCCCGCACCGGGCGAGCGGCGGCCGGTGGCCATGACTCCCTACGCGATCGCGGTCGCCTTGTTCGCCGCCTTCGTGGTGGGCGGCATCCTCGCGAGGGTCGTGCCACTGTGGCTGGTCGCTGTGCTGGGTCTCGTGGTGGGGGGCGCCGTCTTCGCTTTCGTGGACCGCTACCCGCGCCTGCCCCGGCGCTAGTAGGGCGGTAGCTTCCGACGCTAAGACCTCGGAGCACATCACGATCGTCATCCTCGGGCTGATAGTCCAGCCCGGGATCGTTATGTAGACGATCGGCGATGGATCGGCGACTGCGGCCGTGAGCCTTTGTCAGTAACGGCTGTGACGTGGTGTGATCATGTTTGTTCGTCCGTGTTCGATGTGGAGAAGGGCGAGGGCTGCGGCGACGATCCGGCCGATCGTGCAGGAGTCGAGGCTGGCGTGTCGTGGGCACGGGCTGCGGGGTGAATCACTCGGTCTGGGGGACAAGTGTGGTTGTCAGTCCGGTGAGGAGGATGTCGAGGCCGCGTTCGAGTTCGGTGGCGCCGTCGTGGGAGGCCAGGACTGGGGCGAGGCTGCGTAGTAGGGGGAATTCGCCGATCGGTAGCCGGTGTAGGCCCAGCCGCAGCAGGTCGTCGGTCTCGTCGGGGTTTTCGACGAGTTGTTGTAGCTCGTTGAGCATGTGGCCGTGCAGGAACCCGAACAGGGCTCGGTAGATGTGCAGGGCGTCGGGTCCGCTGAATCCGGCGCGGGTGAGCAGTGTGAGGACGTCTTCGAGTGGGCGCAGGGTGCCTTGCGGGCGGAGCGCGAGCGGGGTAGCCACGGGCCGGGTGACCAGCAGCGGCACGACGTGCGGGTGGGCCAGCGCCAGCCGGCGGTAGTCGCGGGCGACGGTGCGCAACTGGGCGGCCCAGTCGCGGTCGGTGCAGTCCACCTTGAGCTGGGCGAGCACGGTCTCAGCGACGCCGTCGAGCAGGGCCGCCTTGTTCGGCGCGTGCCGGTAAAGGATCATCGGGTCTCGGCCCAGGGCGCGGGCGAGGCGGCGCATGGACAACGCGTCGACCCCGTCGCGGTCGATGATCTCCAACGCGGCGGCCAGCACCACATCCCGGGTGATCTTGCCTGTCCCGTTGGCGGCGGCGTCATCGACGGCGCGGTCGGCCGGCGGTGGGGTCATCGCAGCGCCACCTTCTCTCGTGTATTTGAGGCCACGGTCACCGCGCTGGCACACGTGTAGACCTACGATGTTGACATCACTCTAGCTGCGGCGTTGACTGTAGGTCTACAACGTTGACGTCTGGAGTGTGTCATGATCGTCATCCTTGGGCTCATCATCCTGCTCGCCGCCGTGATCGTCGGCGTGGCCGGTGTTCTCGGCAACGGTGGCGGCGCGCATGCGCTCACCGACGGGTTCGCGGTATTCGGCTACCACGTGACCGGCTCCACCGGCACGCTGTTCCTCTACGGCATCGTGGTCGGGGCGGTCGCCCTGTTTGGGTTGAGCCTGCTGCTGGCCGGCGCGCGCCGCACCTCCCGCCGCGGCAGCGCGGCACGCCGCGGGCTCAAGCAGTCCCGCCGCGAGACCGCCGCTGCCAGCCAGGCTCGCGACGACCTCATCGACGAGCGCGAGACCGCCCGCGCCGACACGGCGGGCGCGCCGGGGAACGGCACGCCCGGCGGCGACCGCCATCTCAACCCCGACGACGACGCTCGCCGGAGCAGGCTGCACCTGCCCGGGCGCCGATCCGCTCCCCCGCAGGCCGCCGCCACACACCCAGAGACGCTGACCGGCCAGCCCGCCCCCGATCTCCCTGCCGATCCGCCCGCTCGCGCAGAATGACTCTCACGAAAGGTAGCAACCCCGTATCGCCAAGAAGATCGTTGACCACGGCCGCTGGCACGTGCAGGCGGTCCATGGGCGGCGCCAAGACTGCCGGCCGCGTCACCGCCGGGCCCCGGAGATTTTCGAGGGGCCGGTGTTGGTGACGGTGGTGTAGTCGGTGACGGCGGCGGCCAGCCGGCCACCATCGGCCGGGTCGTAGCGCGTGCCGGACCGAACCAGATGATCGAGCCATGCGACCCGACGCCTAGCGCGCACGAAGCCCCGCCGACATCCGCTGCACCACCCCGGATCCGGTCATCCCGCCAGCGGTAACCGTTACCAACGGTCGGCACGCGCCTGCCCGGTGGCGCCGGAGCCGGCGGAAATCTGAGGCTCCTATCAGGACCCGGTGGCGAGTAGCCTTCGGGGTGACACCGCCGCACGACGTACGCAATTCGTCGAGCCGGCAATCCCCCACGCGGGTTGTTGCCTCAACGGCCCGGGCCCGGCCCCCGCCCGCTTACCAAGCGATTCCGCAAGTAGTTTGGCCGGAGGAACCCAATGTCCAAGCTTTCGCCCGTGACCGCGTTGACCCAGCTACACATCGACACAAGCCGTCCGTCGCCGGCCACCACGCGGGTCGCTGTGGCCGGAGAGGTCGACCTGGCCACCGCATCAGTTCTGCGCGACCGGCTACTCGAGGTGTTGCGCGATCAGCGTCCCGCCGTCCTCGACGTCGACCTCGCCGAGGTGACCTTCTTGGATTGCACCGGAATCACCGCGCTCGTCGACGTACGCAACGCCGCCGTGCAAACCGGATACCAGATCCGGGTCAGCCACCTCCGACCCATCGTCCGCCGAGTACTGGACCTGACCGGGTTGCTCGCCGTCCTCACCGCGCCGAGCAACGAACCCACCACCTCGCCGGTGAGTAGACCAAGCCGCGCGACCATGGCAGCGCCACCCGGACTGACGGTTGCCGCCTGACCCGAGCCTCAAGTCACCCTTGATGGGCCGCCTCGGGCCGTTGGTCGCGGCGCCGGCGAGCCAGCCGACGCAACTGCGTGATGCGGGCCGTCCCGAACACCATCGCCAGAATGGCCGAGCCGACCGCAGCGATCAGTAGCGCCAGGGCCAACGGCAACGTACCGTGCATCCACAGGAAGGTGACCTCCACACTGCGGGTGTTCTGCAGCATGAACACGATCAACGCCACCAGGGTCAGTGCAGCGGCGCAGATACCCACCCAGGCAGCACTCCACCGGGTGCGCGGCACCGCGGGCCGGCGTGGGGCAATCGGCGCCTCCGGCACAACCGGGGGTTCCTGCACCGGTGCATCACCATCGGGTGGCGCGGAATCGCCGCGATCGGGCTGTAGTACGGACATCACACACCACCCTTGATCTCGCCGCCTGCGGGCCAGTCGTCGGGGACGCCTACGTCGTCAAACCCTGTGTCTACCAGGGTAACGCCGGTCAACTGCCGGCACATCAGGTGCACTTGCCTCGCTGCGGGACCGTCGGCGCTCTTGAACATGACAAGATCAAGGAAGTCGCGCTGCCGGAGTCGATGAAGCGGTCGATGTCCCGCCAGGCTGAGGCGGAACTGGAACGGCGGGACCGCGTCATCACGGCCGAGGGCGAGCTGCAAGCGTCCCAGAAGCTGGCCCGGGCCGCGGCCGTCGTGGCCGACACCCCGGCGGCGCTGCAGCCGGTTTGGAGATCGCGGCGGGCGGGGCTGCTCGCGACGACCCTGTTGCTGATGGTCCGCGGACGTGGGCCGGTCGAGGACGAGCACCGCGTCATCTCTTTCGCCGCGGTGGTCCTGGGCCTCACCGCCGCCGGTATCTTCATCGCGGCCGGGCTCTCGTGCGCGTTCTCTGTCCTCGGCGGCCTGCGTTGGGTCGTGTCCGCAACGACCATTGCCTTCGTCGTGGGGCTTGTGAAGGCCTGCGTCGATCTCGTGGAAGTTCTTCGCTGATCCCATTAACCCTACGATCAAACGGCAGGGCAGGCTGTCCGGCGTCGTGGGTTTCGGTCGTGCGGCCGAGGCCGTCGCACCTTTAGGTCACGATCTGCCGCGCCCGTCGGTGCCGGTGAGGAGTTGGCCAGCGTTGTCGTACGCGCTACGGCGGGGGCCGGCGTCCCCCGCCACGCCAGGCCGCATGTCCACAGCCTGGTCCGGGATGGTGGTGGCGGCGGTGCCGGGTCAGCCGGCCGGGCTGGCGCGCAGCGGTCGGCCGACGTCGTGTAGGTGGCGCAGGGCCTGGCCGTAGGAGCGCAGCAGGGTGGTCTCGCAGTAGGCGAGGCCGTGCTGGTGGCAGAACTGCCTGACTAGCGTCTGCGACCGGCGCAGGTTGGGTCGGGGCATGCTGGGGAATAGGTGATGCTCGATCTGGTAGTTCAGCCCGCCCAGAGCGAAGTCGACCAGCCAACCGCCGCGCACGTTGCGGGAGGTGAGCACCTGCCGGCGCAGGAAGTCGCTCTGGTCGTTGGCGGCCAGCATCGGCATGCCCTTGTGGTTGGGCGCGAACGAGCAGCCCAGGTAGAGGCCGAACAGCGCCTGCTGGACGACGATGAACACCGCCGCCTTTAGGGGTGAGAGTACGAGCAGCACGGCGGCCAGGTAGCCGGCCGTGTGCAGCCCGAGCATCAACGCCTCCCACGAGCGGTGGCGCAGCCCGCGACCTGCCACCGCCCGCACACTGGATACGTGCAGCTGCACGGCCTCCAACAGCAGCAGCGGGAAGAACGCGTACCGCTGGTGGCGGGCGATGAGCCGGCTCAGCCGGCCTCGCTTAGCGCGGGCCTGCCCGGCGGTGAACGCCAACACGCCAACGCCGACGTCCGGATCCTTGCCCTCGGTGTTGGGGTGGGCGTGGTGGCGGTTGTGCTTGTCGACCCACCAGCCGTAGCTCAACCCGATGGCCAGGTTGCCGTGTACGAGGCCGACCAGGTAATTAGCCCGCTTGGAGCGGAAGATCTGCCGGTGTCCGGCGTCGTGGCCGATGAACCCGAGCTGGGTGAATACCACGGCCAGGAACGCGGCGACGGCCAGCTGCCACCACGACTCACCCAGCAGCACGAAGCCGGCCCAGCCGGCGGCGAATAGCCCACCGGTCACCGCGATCTTCGTCAGGTAGTAGCCGCGGCGTCGCTCCAGCAGGCCGGCGGCCTTGACCCGGCGCATCAGCTCGGCGAAGTCGCTGCCGCGGGCCGTTGCACGCTCGGCCGTGCTGCCACGTTCGGGTTGGAGAGTACGAGGGAGGGGTGCCGCCACGATTGACCTCCCGGGTCCGCATCGTGATCCTGTTTTGTGATGCGTCGCCCCGGTCCGGGGGCCGACCGTTTGCAATTCCGCCGTCCACGCGAACAGATGGCCGGCTTGGAAACACTGGCCACGTTCAACATCAACGCTAACAGGGGGCGCCGACCAGCGCGAGTCAGCGAGCGGCCGAGTCGGTCGTGCCGCTTAGTCAGCCGAGCGCGCCCGACGCCGTGCGACGCGGTAGACCCAGCGGCATCGCGCCGCCCCGTTCCTGCGAACCAGCCGACGCTTCCGTGTCGGATTGGGCGATCCCTTGTGGACAACGACCGCTGCGCCGCAAGCGGCGGCTCCCCCGCGCTCCGGCCGCCCCGGGCGCACATGCCCGGTGCATAGCCAGAACGGCTGCCGGGTAATGCTGCCGGCGTGACGGTCGCGGAGGTGGCGAAACGGGCCGCGGCGACGTGGCGCAGGGCCCGCCGCCGGTTCGGCTGGCTGGACCATCTCGTTCGCGCCGCGGTGCGCTACGACCAGGCCGACGGCGGCCGGCTCGCCGCCGCGGTCACGTACTACGCGTTCTTCGCCACCTTCGCGCTGGCCCTGCTCAGCTTCGCGGGCTTCGGATTCGTCCTCGACGACCCGGCAGTGCTGGGCTCGGTGCAGCGCTACCTCGCGGAGAACCTGCCCCGCATCGACGTGCAGGCATTGCGCGACGCCCGCGGAACGGTCGGCGTGATCGGACTCATCGGCCTGCCGATCTCCGGATGGTTCTGGGTGGACGCGCTGCGCTCCTCGATCAGGGCCGTCTGGCGACTGCCCGAATACCCGGGCACGTTCGTCGTCCGCGTGTTCGTCGACCTGCTCGTGCTGATCGGGCTCGGCCTGCTGCTGGCCGCATCGCTGGCGGCGATATTCGCGACCACTACCGTGGCGGACTGGCTGGTCACCGCCGCCGGCGTGGGCACCACCCCGGCCCGGTGGCTGCTCGCCACGCTCGGGCTCGTGCTGGGCGTCGGCGTGAACACCCTGCTGTCCATCGCCGTGCTCACCGCCCTGCCACGCCTACGGATGCCACTGCGCAGGGTGTTGGGACCAGCGTTGTTCGTCGCCGCCGGCCTGGAACTGCTCAAAACCCTCGGCCGGCTCTACGTGCAACGCACCGTGACCAACCCCACCTACGTCGTCGTCGCCGGCGCCGTCGGGTTGCTGGTCTTCCTCAGCATCGTCAACCAACTGATCCTGTTCGCGGCGACGTTGGCCGCCACCAGCACCACCGGGCAGGTCACCGACCTGGCCGCACCCGGCGGGCGCGCCGTGGACCACAGTAACCACGGTCATCCCACCACCACCTGCGACATGTAACAGCCCGCCCGAAGCACCCCATCGGTCGACATGCAAGCGCCGACCGCCCGGTCACGGGAGGCCCTGGCCGTGTGGCGGCCCGCGTGCTCGGCGAATCAGGCACGACGCGACCCGCATGGCGCACCCGGGCGGCTCACGTTTACGGATTTCCTCCATGGGGAACCCTGCCTGTGGGTCGCCCCGGCTTCGGGACTTCGGCCCACGAGCGAGGAGAGCATCATGGGCGTCATTGCCTGGATCGTGCTCGGTGCCGTCGCCGGCTTCATCGCCGAACACCTCACCGGAAAGAAGACCGGCTTTCTGCTGGCCACCATCATCGGGATCGTCGGTGCCCTGCTTGGCGGGTTCCTCGCCAAGGCGCTGTTCGGGGTAAAGACGCTGGACACGTTCTTCGACCTGAGCACATGGATCACCGCGATCATCGGTGCCGTGCTGCTCTTCTTCCTGTTCGGCGCCGTGCGGGGCCGCCGCTCGTGGCGGGCGTAAACCGCCGGTTGCGAGCACAGGAGTGGGGTCGGCCAGCCGCGGTTGGCCGACCCCGGCTGTGAGATGTGAAGACGTTCGTTTCCGGCAGCGAATCAGGCGCGACGAACCGCCGCCGGCTCGGGTGTTCGGCGCGTTGCGCGGGAAGGCTCGGCGAGCAAACCGGCGCGCAGCTGCGTCAACGCGCGGACCAGCAGGCGGGAGATGTGCATCTGCGACAACCCCACCTGAATGGCGATCTCGGCCTGGGTCAGGTCGCCGAAGTAGCGCATGACCACAACTCGCCGCTCTCGCGCCGGCAACGCGGCCAGCAATGGACGCAGGACGTGCCAGTTAGTGACCGCATCGAAGCGGGCATCGACGACGCCGATGCCGTCGATGATCGACTGTCGTTCCTCGGCGCCGGTCGCCACCAAGGCGTCCAGCGACTCGAGGTGGCGAAACCGCCAAGAGCTCAGCGCGATCGCGACATCATCTTCGGCGGCATCGAGGTACCCGGCGAGCTCGGCCAGCGACGGTGAACGGCCCAGCTGTTGGGCCAGTCGGGCGCTGGCCGCGCCGAGGCTCCCGGCCAGCTCCTGCACCCGCCTAGGCACCCGCACCCGCCAGGTGGTGTCCCGGAAATGGCGCTTGAGCGCGCCGACGATGGTCGGCACCGCGTAGGAGGTGAACGCAATTCCCCGAGCAGGGTCGAAGCCGTCGACCGCCTTGACCAGGGCGAGGGCGGCAACCTGGTACAGATCCTCCAAGGGTTCACCACGGTCCCGATAGCGGGCGGCCAACCACTGAGCCAATGGCAGGCCCGCCTCGATACCGCGCATCCGCAGCACGGCGCGGCTCGGGTGACCGGCGGGCAGGCCGGCGCGTCGACGCAACAACGCCTCCACCGTCACGTCGCTCGCCGGCCGCATGGCGAGCACACCGGTATCGGCACGGTCACCGCTTGTTGCGACGCCGGCCACGAACACGGCTGACCGCGCCGTGCCACGGTCGTTGGCAAGTCTCGGCGGCGAACCGCCGGCTGCCGTCGCAGTCGCCTGATGAGTAACGATCGTCGTGTCGGCAGTCATGGTGGC
Source organism: Micromonosporaceae bacterium (assembly GCA_036506495.1). GTDB lineage: Bacteria > Actinomycetota > Actinomycetes > Mycobacteriales > Micromonosporaceae > DASXRC01. The sequence goes on from DASXRQ010000235.1 coordinate 20,306, forward strand.
GGTCACAGCGGTCAACACCCCTTCGGTGCCGCACCGACGACACCACCGCGGCGTGTACCCCAAGCCAGGCCGAACGGCGCGCATGCACGCCGGTGGCCGCGCTACAGGGAACAGTCATCGAGGTACACCGGTGAGGAAAGAGGAAATGCGCAGAGCAACCGCACGGTCCAGGCGGCGAGCGAGACCGGCGAAGGGCCGGCCGACGCGCACGGCCACAGTCGGGTCGGGCCGCATGACTCACGCTACGCCGTTGCCCGCCCATCACCAGAGACAAACCGGACGATCACGCCGATCATCGGCGCGTCGTTGTTCACCGCAACCCGTATCCGCGACCATGCTGCCTCAGATGTCCGTAGTTGAGCTGTCGATGACGACGACCGGGCCGGATGTCCACAAGGCGGATGATTAGGCCGCGGGTCACTGTGACGGCTGCGGCAGGTCGCAGTTGACCTTCGGATTGACGCCGATGTAGTTCAACGGGCCAGCAATGACCGTGATGGCGGTGTTTCCGACCTTGGCGCAACTGCTGCGTGATCCACCGAGATATCCGCGCTGGCCGGCAGCAATCAGCCCGACGATCAGCCAGATGACGACAAGTACCGCTCCGATACGCACGGTGACCTCCCAATGCAGATCCCCACGACGCGGTTCCGCGGTGGCCTCCGCGCCGCGCGCGACACCGTGGGCATACCCATCCAACAAATTCCCTAACGGCACGCGCGCCACCAGCGCCGCCGCCCGAGCCAACCAAACCTTCCAGCCCGGAACGCGGCCACCAATGCGCCGTCATTTGTCCCGGTCGCGCCCACCTTTGCGCCCACGGTGGCCAGGTCGTACCACCATCCGGCGGTCCCCTCCAAACTGGAGCGCAGAAACCTGATAGAAACGCACCGAGGCGGGGAACGACGCTGGTATGGGCATAGGCGTAGGCATTTTCCTCATCGTCGTCGGCGCGATCCTGACCTTCGCGCTCGACGCAACCGTCGCCGGCATCAACCTCGACGTGGTCGGCTGGATCCTCATGCTCGCTGGCGCGGCCGGGCTGGTCCTCTTCTTCTACTTCTGGAACCGACGCCGCGCCCCCCGCACCGTCGTGACCGAGCGCCACAACTACGAAGACCCCGGCCAGCCACCGCTGTAACCAACCCGCCCGAACGCACCAGCAACCACCAGGCTCGCCGCATCGGGCGCCGACCGCAACCGTCCGCGCACGATCATGCCGGTCCACAGCAGGCAGCGCAGGCCGACTCGGCACTCGATCTGCCCGACTGTCACACCACCCAAGGGACCACGAAACCCAACCCGCCCGCCAGGACAGCCCCAAGCCCCGGGCGACCGGTACGGCTGCCAGCAAGGCGAGGATAGGGACCGCCACAACCAGCACGAGGACGACCGGGCCAGAGAGACCCCTCGGGCCCGCGCGCCGGTATGCGGACGGCCCGTCATGCCTGTCTGCGTCGTGACTCGACAACGGGTGGTTGCCTGTGGCGGCGGCGATCCTCCCCGAACACTCTGATAGCGGTCCGTTGTCAGGCCAAGCGGCTCGGCCCATGACAGAGCCCAGGGTGCAGGCCTCGTCGACAAGATCGGAAGCGTGCATCCGTTTGAGACCACTAGCGACGCGGTGGCGTGGGCCAAGCAGCCGGCAACCCGGTAGCGGTGCCACCCAGGAGGGAGTTGGCGAGTCGAGGCGCCGGCCCGTTCGCATAGGCAAGCGGCAGGCGTGATCAGCAAATGGCCACGCCAGCCAGGAAGGGGCGAGGGAACTGCCGCGACCTCGGCCGTTGCGGTGGGCCGGACGCCCGGGGCGTATTGGTCGTAGGCCAAACACCACACTGAGGTACACCAAACACCAACAGGAGGAACAGCGATGTCAGTCATCAGGTTCGAACCCTTCCGCGACCCGTTCCGGGAGCTCGACCGGCTCATGTCCATGGCTGCCAGCGGGACGCGCGCCCCGCTCGGAATGCCCATGGACGTCTACCGCAGCGAGGACGGCAACTACCACATCGAGGCCGACCTGCCCGGCGTCGACCCTGACAGCGTCGAAGTGACCGTCGAGCAAGGCGCCTTGACGATCCAGGCCGAGCGCACTCCTCACTACGGCGACACCGACCAGGTCGTTGTCGCCGAACGACCGCAGGGATCGTTCACCCGCCAGCTCTCCCTCGGCGAGGGTGCGGACTCCGAAAACCTCAGCGCCGAATACGCCGACGGTGTCCTGCACCTGACCATCCCCGCGTCACCAAAGACCCAGCCACGCCGGATCGAGATCACCCGTGCGACCGGTGCCAGCCGGACCATCTCGGGGAGCACCGTCGAGCACGGCGAGGCGCCCACCGACACGGCCGGCAGCGCCGGCTGACGGGCCCCACACGAGATATGAGTGGAGGAACCGGTAGCGCCTCGGGGTCAGCCATGCGGCGTAGCTGGTGTCAATCGATGGACGAAACGAGCGCGCCATGATCGGCCGACGGCCGGAAACACAAACGGTGACCACGCATTTCTGCTGGTCACCGTCGTGTGAGCCCGGCGAGCTAGGTGGCCAGGGGCGGAGTCGAACCGCCGACCTTCCGATTTTCAGATCTGGGCAGCACAGGCGTCGTCCAGGTACCTGCACCGAGCGCCTCATATTAAGCGGAATCCACGCATCGTCGCCGTCGCGCATCACGGGATCCGCCTCCCGCCGGTCACGCAGCTCGCCGTTGACTATTCGGACCCCACGAGGATGCAGAAGGGATGGCCCGCAGGGTCGGCAAGTACGTACAGCGGCTCGCCTGCATCGCTGGATCGGTCGTAGACCAGCGTTGCGCCCAAGTCTTGTGCTCGTCGCCGGTGCCGCTCAAGCTCCTCGACGCTCGACACCCTGAAGTCGTGGTGCATCTGCTTGGGAACCTCGTGCGTCGGCCAAGTCGATCGGGCAAGTGTTGGCACCTGGTTGAAGGCGAGGACGCGGTGGCCTCGGGAGTCCAGCAAGACCAACCAGTGCGCGTCATCGTTCCCGTCTTGGGGAACCTCGTCGCCCGGGCGGTACCGCAATCCGAGGAACTGGCGGTAGAACTCTGCGAGTCCCCGGCAGTCCGTGGCGTCCAGAGCGGTGTGCATAAGTACCGGGAAGGTCGACATCTGCGGACTCCTAGGTTGACGGCCGTCCTATCGAGACACACACCGTCGCGGCCGGGCGACCCGCATCGGTGCTTGCTGACACGATCTCTCCCCGGCAACCGAAGCTCGTGCTACCGAGACACCTAGACGTTAAACCTGAACTCAGTTGCCACCTTCGCCAACCTGGCGCATTACCCGTTGGTGCTGGTCACCGCGCTCTTTCGTCTCGCGTTGGTGACGGCCGACCAACGAGCTTTCACGCTGTCTTGTGCCCCCTGTGTGCCCCACACTGCCAGGATCTGGCAAGTGTCCGTCTTCGCGTTTCTGTACTGGTCACCGGTGTCGTTGGTGTGTGTCAGTGTCCGGTGTCGTCCGCCGTCTTGGCTACTTGTTTGGCTACTTTCAGCAGTGGATCACCCGCCCCCGGGCTGACGGCCGGATGGTGGCCGCGGTGGGTTCTCCTCATCGCCGTGTGGATGCCGTGACCATCGCGCCGGCGTAGGGTCCGGCCATGGGTACGGACCCGGGCGCGGCTTGGCGGGAACAGCGCCAGCGGGCGGTCGAGGCCCATGCCCGGGCGCAGGAGGAGCGCAGGGCCGCCGAGATGAAACAGGCGCGGCAGCTCATCGCGACGTTCGTACGCGTCGCGGGGGAGCAAGGCCTGGCGCCGACTGCGCTGACCGCGCCGGCCTACCACGGCCGCGGCCGGTACCGCACAAGGCTGCGCGGCTGGTACCTCGACCGCGGCCGCTCGCTGGCCGTGGACACCGACGGCGAGTTCTACGTGCTCGGCGTTCCCAACTCCATCCGGGCGCGGCTAACTGGCGCCAACGTGAAGCCGCAGCCGCCGCCGCTGGTGGTCGGCGAGGGTGGCCGGGACGGCGAGTCGATCCCATTGCGGCAGCTGCTCCAGCGGCGGCTCGACGCCGGTGCAGAGCCTGGCGATTAGCCGGCCCACCCCATCGGCCACCGCGGTTCGGCACCGGCAAACGCGTGCCGCTCCGCGGCAGACGAGCGAGTTTCGCGATACGTCGTGGAGCCGCGCTCCGCGGAGGGCGTCGGCGATCGTCGCGGGCGTGGCCGGTGCGGCGCCGATCGGTCCCCGATTGCCTGTCGCGACGGAACCCTGGCTCGGATTTTAGGGCGTGTTCCCGGCCGGTCTTGTGAGGGGTGAAAGCCCATCGCGCGGCATAGGCAGTGAACTCGCCGGCGAGCGCGTCGTTGCGGTGGCGGCCGGCAACGTCGGTGGGCAGGTTGGCTCTCGGTCTGGTGGACGAAGTGGCCATGGATGTCGTACCCGTGGTGTTCGGATGCGGCAGACGGTACTTCGGGCCACGGCCGCTGGAACCCACGGCTTCGCCAGGCAGGACACGTGAAGCGTACGAGTTCGCCGCGCTGGTCAATTGGCCCGGTGGATCCGGCGTCGACGTGGAGGCGCAGCCGCGGGCGTGCCACGACCAACAGCCAGCCTGACGCACCGATGTCCCATCCACGCCCTTGTATATCCTGGCGAAGCGGCTAGCCTGCCTTGCCGGCGGCGGCCGACGGCGACCCGGTCCTCCCGCTAGACGTGTTCGAGGATGCGCCGACGTGGAAGCTTGAGCAGCTCGCGCTCCGGCTGACCGGCTCCGGCGTGCCGGTGCGGCTAAACCTGGACAACGCCATCTGGGGTGAGC
>DASXRQ010000236.1:0-23086 GCA_036506495.1 Micromonosporaceae bacterium
CGGGACGTCGGGCGCGAGCAGCGGCATCACCACCGACTCGGCGTGCAGCGCCAGGCGCCCGAACATCCGCATCACGACGGCCTCGCACGGGCCGAGCCGGCCACCGACGACGATCTCCGCGTCGAGCCGGCTGTGGTCCCGCTCGATGTCCGAGCGCACTACGATGAGCAGCCGGCACGGGTGCGCCGCGGCGGCGATCGTCGCGGCCGCCTCCGCCTCGCGTACCCGCTTCTCGTCCACCACCACGATGAGCGAGAGCGCCAGCCCGCTCGCCACGCCGCCGGCGCTGCGCCGCTCCGCGGCCAGCGCCTTGACCACCTCGTTGCCGGTGGTGTCCCAGAGCCCGATCATGCGGGGTCCCCGCGGAAAGGCAGAGCGAAGCGGAGCGTTTTGGTGGGGTGCTTCATGCTCTCCTCCACGTTCGGGCCTCGCGGGCGAGCAACTCGTCGGCCGCGCGCGGACCCCACTCGCCGGCCCGGTACGGCTCGGGCTTCGTGCCCGCCCACGCGGCCTCGAGCGGATCCACGACCCGCCAGCTCTGCTCGACCTCGGCGGCATCCGGGAAGAGCGTCCGGTCTCCGATCAGGACGTCGAGCACCAGCCGCTCGTACGCCTCGGGGCTGGACTCCGTGAACGCCTCGCCGTACTGGAAGTCCATTGCGATGTCCCGCAGCTCCATCGCCGTGCCGGGCACCTTGGAGCCGAACTTGAGCACGACGCCCTCGTCCGGCTGCACCCGGATGACGAGCTGGTTGTGCCCGAGCAGCTCCACGTCGGCGGGGTGGAACGGCAGGTGCGGGGCCTTCATGAAGAGCACCGCGACCTCGGTCACCCGGCGCGGCAGTCGCTTTCCGCACCGGATGTAGAACGGCACCCGAGCCCACCGCCGGTTCTGGATGCCCAGCCGGACGGCCACGTACGTCTCGGTGGTGGAGTCCGGCGGCACGCCCGGCTCCTCGAGGTAGCCGACCGCGCGCTCGCCGGCGACCCAGCCCTTCAGGTACTGGCCGCGCACGGTGCCCGTGGCGATGTCGTCGGGGACCTTGATGGCCCGCAGGACCTTCAGCTTCTCGGTGCGGATCTCGGAGGCGTCGAAGCTGGTCGGCTCCTCCATGGCCACGAGCGCGAGCAGCTGCATGAGGTGGTTCTGGAGCACGTCGCGGGCGGCGCCGGCGGCGTCGTAGAAGGCCGCCCGGCTGCCGATGCCGACGTCCTCGGCCATCGTGATCTGCACCGAATCGACGTACTTGGAGTTCCACACGGGCTCGAACAGGGCATTCGCGAACCGCAGCGCCAGGATGTTCTGCACGGTCTCCTTGCCGAGGTAGTGGTCGATGCGGAACACGTCCTGCGGCGTGAACACATCGTCGACGAGGGCGTTGAGCTCCCTGGCCGAGGCCAGGTCGTGTCCGAACGGCTTCTCGACCACGACCCGCCGCCAGCCGCCGGACTTCGCGTTGTCCGCCATGCCGGTCCGAGCCAACTGCTTGAGCACGACCGGGAAGGCGGCCGGCGGTATCGAGAGGTAGAACGCCGCGTTGCCCGGGATGACGTTCGTGTCGCGGAGGTCGTCCAGGGTCTGTGCGAGGTGGTCGAAGGCGGCGTCGTCCTCGAACGCGCCGCCAACGAACCTGATGTTGCCGGACAGCCGCGCCCACACCTCGTCCCGCCACGGCGTGCGGGCGTGTTGCTGTGCCGACTCCCGCGCGAGGGTCTCGAAGTCCATGTCGCCCCAGTCGCGCCGGGCGAAGCCGAGCACCATGAAGCCGGGCGGCAGCAGCCCGCGGTTGGCCAGGTCGTACACGGCCGGGATGAGCTTCTTCCGGGCCAGGTCGCCGGTCACGCCGAAGATGACGACCGCGCATGGCTCGGGTATGCGCGGCAGCCGGCGGTCCTGGGGGTCACGCAGCGGGTTCGGCATGGCTCAGCTCCGCAGTCTGCGGCCGGCGTCCCGCAGCTGAGCGACGCCGGCGGCCCGGTCGGTGAGGTGCAGCCGCAGCAGCGGCCGGGACCGGCCGGCGAGGGCCTGCCGATCGCCCGCGGCCTGCGCGGCCTGCAGCTGCCCGAAGGTGTACGCCCTGCCGGGCACCGGTAGGTCGTCGGTGACCGCGCCGGTGATCTGCAGGTATGAACCGACCTGCGGGCCCCCCTTGTGATACTGGCCCGTCGAGTGCAGGAAGCGCGGGCCCCAGCCAAACGTGACCGGCCGGCCGGACGCGGTCGCCAGGAGCGGGCGCAGCTCCGCCGCCGCGGCGTCGCCGAAGCGGTCGAGGTACGCCATGACGGCGAGGTAACCGGTCGGGTCCAGCCCCCGCAACAGGCCATCGAGCGCCTCGGCGAGTGTGGCGCCCTCGCCGCCGTACACCTCAATGGTGCCGTCGGTGAACGCGGGCGTCTCCGTCGGCGCGCCGCTGGCGAGGATCCGGGACGTGTTCTCCTTCGACTCGGTGACGTTGGGCTGGTCGAACGGGTTGATGCCGAGCACCCGGCCGGCGACGGCGGTGGCGTACTCCCAGGCCAGGAACTGCGCGCCGAGCGGGCCGTTCACCGCGAGGTCCGGGCGGACGCCACCGCCGGGCACTGCGCCCGGGCCGAGCGACCCGCCGAGCGTCACGGTGAGCACGTCGTTCTCGCCGGCCGCCGGGCTGTCCGGGCGCTCCAGGACGATCGGCAGGATGCCCTTGCCGTCCTTACCCGTGGACTCCGCGATCAACTGCTCCGCCCAGTCGCCCAGCCCGACGATGCCCGTCCCGTCGGAGACCAGCGCGACCTTGTCGCGACCGGCGAGCGCGGCGGCGCCCAGCGCCGCGCCGAGCGCCAGCGCCGGGTTGTCCTCGGTCGCGGCGAGTGAGGCGGCGAGCCCGTCGGCCTGGTCGATGAGCTCGACCACGTCCACGCCTGCGAGTGCCGCGGGGACCATGCCGAACGCAGTCAGCGCGGAGTACCGGCCGCCGACGTCCGCGTCGGCGAGCACGACGAACGCGCCCATGTCGCGGCCAGTGGCCTCGAGCGGCGAGCCCGGGTCCGTGACGATCACGAAGTGCCGCGCCGCCTCCGCCTCGGTCAGACCGGAGTCGAGGAACGCCTGCCAGTACGCCCGGCGGTGGCTGTCGGTCTCCACGGTGGACCCCGACTTGCTGGAGACGACCACGACGGTGCGCTCCAGCCGGTCGCGGAGCGCCGCACCGACCTGGTGCGGATCTGTGGTATCTAGGACGGTCAGCGGCACGTCGAGCGTGCGCGCGATCACCTCGGGGGCGAGCGACGAGCCGCCCATGCCGGCGAGGACGACGTGGTCGAGGTCGGCCAGCTCGACTCCGAGCTCCGCGAGCTTGGGCAGCAGCTCGCGGCTGCGCCGGAACGTGTCGATCCAGCCGAGCCGGATCTTCGCCTCGGCCTCCGCGTCGGGACCCCACAGGGTGGGGTCCTTGGCGGCCAGTAGGCCGGGAACGCCGTCGCGGGCGAGCGCGTCCCGGTGCGCGCGGGCGCCGTCGACAGCCTCCGCGCCGAAGACGGCGAGCCCGGCCGCCGCCTCCACGCCGCCCTCCGCCAGATGGTTCACTTCGCCATCCCGAGCTGGGTCTCCACGCCCTTGAGCAGCTCCAACCAGCTGGCCTCGAACTTCTCCACGCCCTCCCGCTCGAGGGTGGCCACGATGTCGTCGTAGTCGATCCCGAGGGCGCCCAGGTCGGCGAGCACCTTACGGGCCGAGTCGTACTCGCCGGTGATCGTGTCGGGCCGCGTCTCGCCGTGGTCGGCGTACGCGTGGATGGTCGGCTCCGGCATCGTGTTCACGACGCCAGGTGCGATGAGGTCCTCGACGTACATGACGTCACGGTAGTCCGGGTTCTTGGTCGACGTCGATGCCCACAGTGGACGTTGCGGGTGCGCACCGGCATCGGCGAGTGCCTGCCAGCGTTTGGACGAGAAGACCTCGGCGTACCGCTCGTACGCCAGGCGGGCGTTCGCGATCGCCGCCCTGCCGCGCAGCGCGTTGGCGTCGTCGGTGCCGATCCTGTCCAGCCTCTTGTCGACCTCCGTATCCACCCGGGACACGAAGAACGAGGCGACCGAACCAATCTTGGACAAGTCGTGGCCGTTCGCCTTCGCCCGCTCCAACCCGGCGAGGAACGCGTCCATCACCTGCGCGTACCGATCCAGGCCAAAGATCAGCGTGACGTTGACGCTGATGCCCTCCGCGAGCGTCGCGGTGATCGCGGGGAGTCCGGGCTCGGTCGCCGGGATCTTGATGAACAGGTTCGGCCGGTCGACCAGCCACCACAACTGCTTCGCCTCGGCGTCGGTCTTCTCGGTCTCGTACGCGAGCCGCGGGTCAACCTCGATCGACACGCGGCCGTCCACGCCCGCGGACGTGTCGTACGCCGGGCGCATCACGTCGCAGGCCCACCGCACGTCGTACGTGGTGATCATCCGCGAGGCCTCCTCGACGGTGACTCCGCGGACGGCCAGATCGCGCAGCTGCCAGTTGTACTCGTCCGAGTCGGCCAGCGCCTTGGCGAAGATGGTGGGATTTGACGTCACGCCGACGACGTGCTTCTCCCGGCGCAGGGCGTCGAGCCCGCCGGAGGCCAGCCGCTCGCGGGATATGTCATCGAGCCAGACCGCCACTCCGGCGGCGGAGAGCTCGGCCAACCTGTCGGTCATCACAACCACTCCTCAGTTGCCCGTCGTAGACCCCTTGAGTTCACCGGCGCGGGACAGCGCGGCGCGGGCGGCCGCGACGACGCGATCGGGGGTGAACCCGAACTGCTCAAAAATGACCTGATACGGCGCGCTCGCGCCAAAATGCTCCAGGCTCACGCACTCGCCAGCGTCGCCCACCAGGTCGCGCCACGACATTGCGACCGCCGCCTCCACGCTCACCCGGGCCCGGACGCCACGGGGGAGGACGGATTCACGGTACGCCTCGTCCTGTGCCCGGAACCACTCCTGGCATGGCATGGAGACGACCCTGGTCGGCACGCCATCCGCCTCCAGCCGTTCCCGAGCGGCGACCGCGAGCTGAACCTCGGAGCCGCTCGCCATGATGATGACCCTGGGTTGGCCGTCGGACGCCTCGGCCAGGATGTAGCCGCCTCGGGCAACGCCGTCGGCCGCGGCGAGCTGGGTCCGGTCGAAGATCGGCACGTTCTGCCGGGTCAAGCACAGCGCGGTCGGCCGGTCGGTGTGCTCGAGCGCCAGCCGCCAGGCCCAGGAGGTCTCGTTGGCGTCGGCGGGGCGAACCACGTCGAGCCCCGGGATGGCCCGCAGCGCGGAGAGGTGCTCGACCGGCTGGTGGGTGGGGCCGTCCTCGCCGAGCCCGACGGAGTCATGAGTCCACACGTAGATGGGCGGGATCTTCATGACCGCCGCGAGCCGGACCGCCGGGCGCATGTAGTCGCTGAAGATCAGGAAGGTGCCGCCGTATGCCCGGGTCCCGCCGTGCAGGACTATGCCGTTGAGGATCCCGCCCATCGCGTGCTCGCGGACCCCGAAGTGCAGGATCCGGCCGTACTCGTTGCCGGCGAACTCCTTGGTCGAGAACTCGGCCGGCACGAACGACGGCTCGCCCTTCATCGTCGTGTTGTTGCTCTCGGCGAGGTCCGCCGAGCCGCCCCACAGCTCGGGGAGTACCGGCGCGAGCGCGTCGAGCACCTTCCCGGAGGCGGCCCGGGTCGCGATGCCCTTCGGATCGGGGTCGAACGTCGGCAGCGCGTCGTGCCAGCCGTGGGGCAGCGTTCGGGTCAGTAGGCGGTCGTGCAGCGCCTTGCGGTCCGGGTTCGCCTCCGCCCAGGCCTGGTAGTCCTCCTGCCACGCGGCGTGCGCCCGCCTGCCCCGCTCGTGCACGCCGCGGGCGTGCTCCAGCACGTTGTCCTCGACCTCGAAGCTCGCGTTGGGGTCGAAGCCCAGGATCCGCTTGGTCGCCGCCACCTCGTCGGCACCCATGGCCGAACCGTGGACCTTGCCGGTGTTCTGCTTGTGCGGCGCGGGCCAGCCGATGATCGTCCGCAGCGCGATGAACGACGGCCGTTGGGTCTCCGCCTTCGCCGCCTGTAGCGCGGCGTAGAGCGCGGGCACGTCCTCGTGGTAGTCGCCCTGGTCGGCATGCCCCCGCCGCCAGGCAACGGTCTGCACGTGCCAGCCGTACGCCTGGTAGCGCGCCACCACGTCCTCGGACTTCGCGATCCGGGTGTCGTCCTCAATGGAGATCTCGTTGTCGTCGTAGACCATGACGAGGTTGCCGAACTTCTGGTGCCCGGCCAGCGCGCTCGCCTCGTGGCTGACGCCCTCCTCGATGTCGCCGTCGGAGGCGAAAACCCAGATGTGGTGGTCGAACGGGCTCTCGCCCGGCGCGGCGTCCGGATCCAGCAGGCCGCGCTCGCGGCGAGCCGCGAACGCCATGCCCACCGCGTTGGTCAGGCCCTGGCCGAGCGGGCCGGTGGTGGTCTCCACCCCCGGCGTGTGCCCGAACTCCGGGTGGCCCGGCGTGACCGACCGCCACTGCCGCAGCGCGGCGAGGTCGTCGAGGCTCATCCCGTACCCGGACAGGTACAGCTGGATGTAAAGCGTCAGGCTCGAGTGGCCACAGGAGAGCACGAAGCGGTCGCGACCCGGCCAGCGCGGGTCGGCCGGGTCGTGCCGCATCACCCGCTGGAAGAGGAGGTACGCGGCCGGAGCCAGGCTCATCGCCGTCCCCGGGTGGCCGTTGCCGGCCTTCTCCACGGCGTCCATGGCGAGGACGCGCACGGTGTCGACCGCGCGTCGGTCCAGCTCGGTCCAGGTCAGCTCGGTGCCGGTGGCATCCCGGCGCTCGACGGTCACGGCGTGGGACTCCTTGTCGAAAGGGGTGCGCGGATTCCGGTCCATGGCTCTGTGCTACCCCGGTACGTGCGACCCTACCGAGCCTGGGTGAAAACGGTCACGTGATCACGTTACGCTGGGGCGCCCCGCCGGCCTGTGACTCCGCCCACCCGGGCGGGGCAGCGGCGATGTGAGATCCGCCGACGCGTACGCTGTCGACGTTCGAATGACCAAGTCCCGGAAGGTGGCGACCGCGTGACTGTCCCGGTGACCGACGCGCACCTGCGCGACAGGCCGGGCAAGGCCGCCACCGAGGTCCTCCCGGACGCTGCCCCTCGGACACCGCCGACCGGCCGGATGCGCCCGACCGGCCGGGTGCGCCCGTCCGCCGGGTCGCTTGCCGTCGTCAAGGCGTACGTCGCGCTCACCAAGCCGCGCATCGTCGAGCTGCTGCTCGTCACGACCGTGCCCGCCATGGTGCTCGCGGCCGGTGGGCTGCCCGAGCCGTGGCTCGTGGCTGTCGTGCTGGTGGGCGGGGCGTCGGCGGCCGGAGCGGCCAACGCGCTGAACTGCTACATCGACCGCGACATCGACCAGGTCATGCGGCGCACCTCGCGCCGGCCGCTGCCGGCGCACACGGTCTCGCCCCGCGGCGCGCTGATCTTTGGGCTGGCGCTCGCGGTGACATCGGTGGCCCTCATGGCGGCGCTCACCAACCCGCTGGCCACTGGGCTGACTGTCGGCGCGATCGTCTACTACGACCTCGTCTACACGATGTGGCTCAAGCGCACGACGCCGCACAACACCGTGTGGGGTGGCTTCTGCGGGGCGATGCCGGTGCTGATCGGCTGGGCCGCCGTGACGGGCTCGCTCGCCGCGCCGGCGTGGGTGCTGTTCGCGGTCGTGTTCCTCTGGCAGCCGCCCCACTTCTACGCGCTCGCGATCAAGTTCAAGGACGACTACGCCCGGGCGGGCATCCCGATGCTGCCGGTTGTCGCCTCGCCGCGCCGAGTCGGCCTCGAATGCGTGATCTACAGCTGGCTCACGCTCGGTGCCTCGCTCGCACTATGGCCGTTCGGCATGAGCCCGTTGTACGGCATCACCGCGCTGGTGGCGGGCTTACTGCTCGTGCGCGAGGCCCACCGGTTGTACGCGAGGGCCGGGCGCGGTGAGGCGTTGCGTCCGATGCGGCTGTTCCACTGGTCGACGACTTACCTGACGATCGTCTTCGTCGCCGTCGCGCTCGACGCGCTCATCTGAGTCACCGCTGCGCCGTCCGTCTTCGTCCCGTTAGTCCCAGACACTCCGGATTTGGCACATGAGCGACACGGACTCAAGGTCGTTTAGCACACTGCCCGTTTTGTCAACGGAGAATGACCATATTTATGCCTGGAAATCCGTCGGAATTACCTGTGTAGATCCTTAAGCATCCTGGTAATAGCCGTCACATCTGACCGAGTGTCGGGCACCTATTCATTCGGCGGCTGCTTACGCTGCCTGACATGGCAGATGGTTCCGATACGACGGTGACGACCGACCGGACCGCCTCGGCCGTCGCCCACACCGGGCTCGTGGCAGGGATCCAATCGTTCGCCGCCGGCCACGGTGGAGCGAAGGCGGTCATCGAGTACGTCGGCCGCCGCGGAGCGCGAATCGTCCTCGTGGGGGAGGACGGCGTGTGGACCGACCAGTTCGCCGAAGGCACCGACATCGCTCGGCAGGCGTGTGCCACGGCGGGGGTCGCCGTGGAGAACGAGTGGGAGAGGGAGCTCATCGAGAAGATGCGGCCGAGCAACGACCTGTGGCGGTCGATGGCGCGGCGGGTACTTGCCCGTTGAACCCGGCCGTGACAACCCAGCGGCTTCAGAGAGCGACCCGGGAGGGCTCCCGGGTCGCTCTCGTTACCTGCGCCGAGCTGGCCGACCTGGACGCCGACGACCGCCTCGTGATCTCCCCGCTCGCGGCCCGCGGCGTACGCGCGGAACCCGCCGTGTGGGACGCGGACCTGGACTGGTCGCGCTACGACCTCACGGTGTTGCGGTCACCCTGGGACTACGTCGCGCGTCGCGACGAGTTCGTGGCGTGGGCGTGGCACGTGCCGGCGCTGGCGAACCCCGCCGAGGTGGTCGAGTGGAACACCGACAAGCGATACCTCGCCGAGCTGGCGAACGCCGGCGTACCGGTCGTGCCGACGACCTGGCTCGCACCCGGCGAGGCGTGGACGCCCGGCGGCAGCGGCGAGTGCGTCATCAAGCCCACGGTCGGAGCGGGCAGCGTGGACTCCGGCCGGTATGACCTCGCCGACGCCGATCACCGGCGGCTGGCGGCGGAGCACGTGGCGCGGCTGCACGCGGCGGGGCGGGCGGTCATGGCGCAGCCGTACCTCTCCGCGGTCGACACCCACGGGGAGACGGCGCTGCTGTACGTCGGCGGCCGCTTCTCGCACGCGGTCCGGAAGGGCCCGCTGCTCGACGGCCCGGACGCGGGCGTCGAGGGGCTCTACAAGGCCGAAGACATCGCTCCGCGCGGGCCGTCGACGGCCGAGCTGGCCGCTGCCGACGGCGCACTCGCCGCGGTGCCGGGTGGGGCGGCGCGGCTGCTCTACGCGCGGGTGGACCTGATCCCGGGCCCGAGCGGGGAGCCACTGCTCGTCGAGCTCGAACTCACCGAGCCGTCACTGTTCCTGGCGCACGGGCCCGGCGCCGCGGACCGGTTCGCCGACGCGATCGTCGCCGGCCTGGGCTGAGCCAGCTCGGCCGCGGGCGGCTCACCGGCCGCGTACCGGCCGCGCACCGGCCGCGCACCGGCCGCGTACCGGTCGCTCACGCCGGGACCAGGCCGGCCCCGGTCAGCTCGGCGAGCAGCGACGGGCGGCGCCGGTGCCGTTCGGTCAGTTCGTGCAGAAACGCGTCGAACTGCGCCAGCCGTCCGGCACGGCGGCTGACCTCGCGCAGCTCCACCAGGCGCCGCGCGGCATCCCGGTACGCCTCGCGGCCGGCGACCGCGAGGACCTCGTCGACCCGCCGCCGCAGCACCGGCAGCGCGTCGGCCGGCCGGTCGACGGCCCGGCGCCGAGCTAGATCGTCCCAGACGGCACCGTCGAGTGGCGCCGTCGTGCGCGCCGCCGCTGCCCATGCTCCGGCCGCGTCGTGCTCCTCGTAGAGCAGGGCACGGACGTGGTCGGCCGGGTTGCGCTCCCGCAGCCCGGCGAGTGCCGCCGCCCGCTCCTGCGGCCAGCGGTCGGCCTCCTTGGCGGCCTTCCGCAGCGCGGCGTACGCCGGCAGGCAGGGCCGCGCGCGCAGGCCCTCCCGGCGCAACCGCACCGCCTCCGCCAGCCCGCCCCGACGCAGGTACGCCTCGACGAGAAAGTCCCGCAGCCCGGCGCCCGGCGGGTCGGCCGGATGGCTGCGCAGCCCGCGCTCGGCCCAGTCGACGGCGGCGTTTTCCGCGCCGATGTCGTGCAGAGCGCGGGCGAGCCGGCCGTACTGCGCCGCGTGCCGCAGGTCGCCACCCAGCACGGCGACCAGGGTGTCCACGTCGCGGTCGTACCGGGCGAGGTTCTCGACCACGGACCGGACCTGCGGGTCGGTCGGGTCGTCCGTCCAGCGCCGCCGCACCGCGGACCGGTAGGCATCGAGGCCCACGGCGTCGAGCGCCGGTGCGTACTCCGCGATGTCCACTGCGAACCATTCCTGGGCGCCGAACTGGAAATCGACCAGCCAGCCGGCCAGCGCGCGCGGATCCCGTCGGGCGCCGACAGACGCCGCCGCGTGGCCGGCGAGCAGCCGGGCCATGAGGTCGCCGAGCGCACCCGACCCGTCGTCCGCGCCCGCCAGCGCGGTAAGCAGCATCGCGATGGCCCGCTCCAGCAGCGGCCACGCCTCGTCGGGCCGCCCCTCGCGCACCAGCGTCACGAGCGCGTCCGCGACGTCGCCGGCATCCTCGGCGAACCGGATCGCGCGCCAGTAGTCGAGCCGGCCCGGGCGGGCGAGCGTACGCTCCACGGCCTCGGCGAGCGCGGCGACGTCGTCGTCGGCCTGCGCGGCCGCGAGCCACAAGCGGCGCTCGAGCGCCGGGTCGGCCCGGGCCACGTCGACGACGACGTCGATCAGGTGAGCCGGGTCGAGCGCCCGGAGCCGACCGCGCAGGTCGGCGAGGCTCGTCGCGGCGTTCGGCGGTCGCCGCTGCCGGGGGGATCGGCCGGAGGCCACACATTCATGATGCCCCATCGCCACCTTGCACAGGATGCCGCGTCAGGAGCCGCCGGACACCCCAACCTGTGCAGGTTTGTGTGGATCGAGGGACCGCGTGACGGTGGTCGGAGCTCCGGCCGGAAGCGGTTCGCGGACGCGGGTTGCGTACCAGAGGGTCAGGGTGGCGAGCCAGACCAGGCAGGCCCCCAGCATGTGCAGGCCGACCGCCAGCGGCGGCACGTGCAGGAAGTACTGCACGAAGCCGACCAGCCCCTGGACGAGCTCGATGCCGACGAGTACGCCAGCGGCCCGGACCGCGGCCGGCGGCGCGCCGGCCGCGCGCAGCGCGAACCAGGTCGCCACGCTGACGCCGATCAGCAGGAACACGACGTCGGCGTGGGCCTGGGCGATCGTGGTCAGGTCGAAGCCCATCCGCGGAGTGTCCGGGTCGCCGGCGTGCGGGCCGGACCCGGTGACCAGCGTCCCGAGCACCAGTACCGTCGCGGCGGCCGCGGTGAGCAGCCAGACCAGCGCACGCAGCGGCGCGGGCACAACGGGCCGGGCCGGGCCGTCGGGCTCGTCGACCCGGCGCCACAGCGCGTACGCGGCCGCGATGACCCCGGCCGAGACGAGGAAGTGTGCGGCGACCGTCCACGGGTTCAGCCCGGTCAGCACGGTGATCCCGCCCAGTACGCCCTGACCGACCACGCCCGCGAGCACCAGCGCGGCGAGCCGGACGAGCGCCGGCCGGCGCGGTCGCAGCCATACCGCCGCGAGCAGGGCCGCGATGGCGATCAGGCCGACGACTCCGCCCAGCATCCGGTTGCTGTACTCGATGACGCCGTGCACGCCCATCGCCCCGGTCGTCGTGTACGAGGCGTCGGTGCACTTGGGCCACGTCGGGCAGCCGAGGCCGGACCCGGTCAGGCGCACCGCGCCGCCGGTGACGACGATGATGACGTTGGCCGCGAGCGACGCCAGGGCCAGGCGGCGAAGCAGTGTGGGGGTGACCATAAACCGGCCTAAACGGCTCACGCCGGCCATCGTACGCTGGGTAGTGATCTTGGCCGCGCCGACCGGCGGAATGGCGTGGTCTGGATCACTCGAGGGCCCATTTGCGCGACCCCCAGGAAATAGGTCACACTGATGTAGTGAAAAACGCGGCGGTGCTTCCGGTCGCGCGCGGACACGCTCCGGCAGTTCAGGCCGGGCCGGTCGGCGCGGACGGGCGTACCCGCGATCGGGTGGCCGGCCTGCTGCTGGAGCACGGTGCCGCCACGGCGGCCGAACTCGGCGCCGAGCTGGGCCTTAGCCCCGCGGCGGTCCGACGGCATCTCGACGCGATGCTCGCCGAGGGTCTCGTCGAGGCGCGCGAGCGACGGGTTCGCGGTCCGCGCGGCCGCGGGCGTCCCGCGAAGACGTTCGCCCTGACCGACGCCGCCCGCGAGTCGTTCCCGCACACGTACGACGGCATGGCCACCGCGGCGCTGCGCTGGATCGCCGAGCGGGGCGGTCCGGCGGCGGTGACGGCATTCGCCGCGGCCCAGGTCGCCGCGCTCGAGGAGCGCTGCCGCACGGCGTTAAGCGAGGCGGGTGACGATCCTCTCTCCCGGGCCGAGGCGTTGGCCACGGCCCTGACCGCCGAGGGCTACGCTGCCAGCGCGTCCGCGATCGCCTCCGGCGGCCAGCTCTGCCAGCACCACTGCCCGGTGGCCCACGTGGCCGCCGAGTTCCCGCAGCTGTGCGAGGCCGAGACCGAGGTCATTTCCCGGCTCGTCGGTACGCACGTGCAGCGCCTCGCCACGATCGCGCACGGCGACGGGGTGTGCACCACGCACATTCCGGATCCGCGGCGCGCACACACCATCACACAAATCTCGAGGACGGACCGATGACGGACCAGAGCGTGCAGCCCATCAGCCAGGAGGAGCACCTCGCCGCGCTGGGCAGGTACCAGTACGGCTGGGCCGATTCCGACGTGGCGGGCGCCTCCGCGCAGCGCGGCCTCTCCGAGGCGGTGGTGCGTGATATCTCGGGCAAGAAGAACGAGCCGGACTGGATGCTCGACCTGCGGCTGAAGGGCCTGCGCCTGTTCGGCCGCAAGCCGATGCCGGCGTGGGGTGCCGACCTGAGCGGCATCGACTTCGACAACATCAAGTACTTCGTGCGGTCGACCGAGAAGCAGGCGACCAGCTGGGACGAGCTGCCCGAGGACATCAAGAACACGTACGACCGGCTGGGCATCCCGGAGGCCGAGAAGCAGCGGCTGATCGCCGGCGTCGCGGCCCAGTACGAGTCCGAGGTCGTCTACCACAAGATCCGTGACGACCTCGAGGAGCAGGGCGTCATGTTCCTGGACACCGACACCGGGCTGAAGGAGCACGAGGAGCTCTTCAAGGAGTACTTCGGGACCGTGATCCCGGTGGGCGACAACAAGTTCGCCTCGCTGAACACCGCGGTCTGGAGCGGCGGCAGCTTCATCTACGTGCCGAAGGGCGTGCACGTCGAGATCCCGCTGCAGGCGTACTTCCGGATCAACACCGAGAACATGGGCCAGTTCGAGCGGACGCTGATCATCGTCGACGAGGGCGCATACGTGCACTACGTCGAGGGCTGCACGGCGCCGATCTACTCGTCGGACTCGCTGCACTCCGCGGTCGTCGAGATCATCGTGAAGAAGAACGCCCGGTGTCGGTACACGACGATCCAGAACTGGTCGAACAACGTGTACAACCTGGTCACCAAGCGGGCGGTCTGCCACGAGGGCGGGACCATGGAGTGGATCGACGGCAACATCGGCTCCAAGGTCACCATGAAGTACCCCTCGGTCTACATGACTGGCGACCACGCCAAGGGCGAGGTGCTCTCGGTGGCCATGGCTGGTGAGGGCCAGCACCAGGACGCCGGCGCCAAGATGGTGCACGCCGCGCCGAACACGTCCTCGACGATCATCTCCAAGTCGATCGCCCGCGGCGGCGGCCGGACCTCCTACCGCGGCCTGGTCCAGGTGCTGGAGGGCTCGCATCACAGCAGGTCCACGGTCAAGTGCGACGCGCTGCTGGTCGACACCATCTCCCGCTCGGACACCTACCCGTACGTCGACATTCGCGAGGACGACGTCTCGATGGGGCACGAGGCGACCGTCTCCAAGGTCAGCGAGGACCAGCTCTTCTATCTGATGAGCCGGGGCCTGACCGAGGACGAGGCGATGGCGATGATCGTGCGCGGCTTCATCGAGCCGATCGCCAAGGAACTGCCGATGGAGTACGCGTTGGAGCTCAACCGCCTCATCGAGCTGCAGATGGAAGGGGCCGTCGGCTGATGGCCGCACCGACCCTCGCGCCGCCGAAGACCAAGTTGCAGGCGTTGCGCTCCTACGACGTCGCGGATTTCCCGGCGCTGAACCCGCTCGCGGAGGAGTGGCGGTTCACGCCGCTCAAACGGCTGCGCGGCCTCGCCACGGCCGACGGCGACGGTGCCGGCCCGCCCGCGGCGGCGGCGCCGCGGGTCGAGCACGGCGACCTGCCGGCCGGGGTCTCGGTGTCCACCGTGGACAAGACCGACCCGCGGATCGGCAGCGTGCTCCGGCCGTTCGATCGGATCAGCGCGCTGGCGTACGGCAGCACGGAGGAGGCGCTCCTGATCGAGGTCGCCCGGGACACGGTTGTCGCCGAGCCGGCGGTGGTCCGGCTGGTCGGCGACGCCGCGGAGGGGCTCGCGTACCGGCAGACGTTTGTCGAGGTTGGACAGTTCGCCGAGGTGACCCTCGTGGTGGAGCAGGTCGGCTCGACCACGCTGGCCGACAACGTCGAGGTGTCGGTGGCCGACGGCGCGAAGCTGATGCTCGTCACGGTCGCCGACTGGGCGCCGGACTCGGTGCAGGCGCAGCACGTCAAGTTCCGCATCGGCCGGGACGCCCGGGCGGTGCACATCCAGGTCGCGCTCGGCGGTGACGTGGTCCGGCAGTACACGTCGGTGGAGTACGCGGGGCGCGGCGGCGAGGCCGAGCTGTACGGCCTCTACTTCGCCGATGGTGGGCAGCACCTCGAGCACCGCCAGTTCATCGACCACACCGCGCCGGACTGTCGCAGCTACGTCGGCTACCGCGGCGCGCTGCAGGGCAACGGCTCGCACACCGTCTGGGTCGGCGACGTACTGATCCAGGCCGGGGCGACCGGCACCGACACGTACGAGATCAACCGGAACCTTGTCCTGACCGACGGCGCGCGCGCCGACTCAGTGCCGAACCTGGAGATCGAGACCGGCGAGGTCGTCGGCGCCGGCCACGCGAGCGCGACCGGTCGGTTCGATGACGAGCAGCTGTTCTACCTGATGTCCCGCGGCATCCCGGAGGCCGAGGCGCGCAAGCTGGTGGTGCGCGGCTTCTTCGCGGAGCTCCTGGCCAAGGTTCCGCTGCCCGAACTGCGCGAGCGGCTCGGCGACGTGATCGAGGCCCGGCTGGCCAAGGCGGGTGCATAGGCGTGATCCGGGTCTGTTCCACAGAGGACGTTCCGAAGGGGACGACGATCGCGGCGAATGTCGACGGCACCGCGCTGGCGATCGTGCACGGCGAAGACGACGAGTTCTACGGCGTGTACGACGAGTGCTCGCACGCGCAGATCGCGCTGAGCGAGGGCGAGGTCGACGGCCACACGCTGGAGTGCTGGCTGCACGGGTCGAGGTTCGACCTGCGCACCGGCGAGCCGACCGGGCCGCCCGCGACCGAACCCGTTCCCGTCTACCCCGTCGAGGTCCGCGACGGTGACATCTACGTCTCATTGACGCCGAGCAATGGAGTGTACCGGTGAGTGTTCTGGAGATCCGTGACCTACAGGTGTCGGTCCGGCTGCCCGAGGGCGACCTGAAGCCGATCCTGGCGGGGGTCAACCTGACCGTGCGCGCGGGGGAGACCCACGCCCTCATGGGCCCGAACGGATCGGGCAAGTCGACGCTGGCGTACTCCATCGCCGGTCACCCGAAGTACCAGATCACCGGCGGCTCGGTCATCCTCGACGGCCAGGACGTGCTCCGCATGACCGTCGACGAGCGGGCCCGTGCCGGCCTGTTCCTCGCCATGCAGTACCCGGTGGAGGTCCCCGGCGTTTCGGTGGCCAACTTCCTGCGTACCGCCAAGACGTCGATCGAGGGCCAGGCGCCCAAGCTGCGTACCTGGGGTACCGAACTGAAGTCGGCGCTCGAGCGGCTGCAGATGGACCCCGCGGTCGCGCAGCGCAACGTGAACGAGGGCTTCTCCGGCGGCGAGAAGAAGCGGCACGAGATCCTGCAGCTCGAGCTGCTCAAGCCGAAGGTCGCCGTGCTCGACGAGACCGATTCCGGCCTCGACATCGATGCGCTGCGAGTGGTCGCCGAGGGAATCAACCGAATCCGCGCGACCGGCGAGACCGGCCTTCTGCTGATCACGCACTACACCCGAATCCTGCGCTACATCACGCCGGACTTCGTGCACGTCTTCGTCGGTGGCCGGATCGTCGAGGAGGGCGGCCCGGAGCTGGCCGAGAAGCTGGAGGCCGAGGGGTACGAGCGGTACCTCGCCGCCGCCGGTCCCGCCGCCTGATCCGCAACGCCTCGAAGGGGCCCACATGAGCGAGCGAAGCGAGCGAATCGGTAGGGCCGGCGCGTCCGCGAATGCGCCGACCGCCCGAAGGGTGGTCGTGGCATGAGTGTCATCGCGATCCCGCAGGGCATGCCGCAGTACGCCGACAAGCCGCGCTTCGACGCGGACGCGGTCCGCGCCGACTTCCCGATCCTGTCGCGGGAGGTCAACGGGCACCCGATGGTGTACCTGGACAGCGGCAACACCTCGCAGAAGCCGCGCCAGGTGCTCGACGCGATGCGGGTCCACCTCGAACGGCACAACGGCAACGTATCCCGCTCGGTGCACACGGTGGGCACGGAGGCGACCGAGGCGTACGAGGGCGCGCGGGCGAAGGTGGCCGCTTTCATCGGCGCCACGAGGCCCGACGAGGTCGTCTTCACGAAGAACGCGACCGAGGCGATCAACCTCGTGGCGTACGCCTTCTCGAACGCGACCGCGACGAAGGGTGACCCGCGGTTCCTGCTCGGCCCCGGCGATGAGGTCGTGATCTCCGAGATGGAGCACCACTCGAACATTGTGCCGTGGCAGCTGCTGTGCGAGCGCACCGGCGCCACGCTGCGCTGGTTCGGAATCACCGACGGCGGCCGACTGGACGAGTCAAGCCTCGATGACCTGGTGACCGAGCGCACCAAGATTGTCTCCTACACGCTGGTCTCCAACGTGCTGGGCACGATCAACCCGACCGCGCGCATCACGCGGCGGGCGCGGGAGGTCGGCGCGCTGGTCATGCTCGACTGCTCGCAGGCGGTGCCGCACCTTCCCGTGGACGTCGTCGACCTGGACGTCGACTTCATCGCCTTCACCGGGCACAAGATGTGCGGGCCTACCGGCATTGGCGTCCTGTGGGGGCGGGCCGAGCTGCTCGACGCGATGCCGCCGTTCCTCGCCGGCGGCTCGATGATCGAGACAGTCGAGATGGCCCGGTCGACGTTTGCGCCCCCGCCCGCCCGGTTCGAAGCCGGCACGCCGCCGATCGTCGAGGCGGTCGGTCTCGGCGCCGCAGTCGACTACCTGTCGTCGATCGGCATGGCGGCGATCCAGTGGCACGAGAAGCAGCTGACGGCGTACGCCCTGGATGGCCTGAGGTCGGTGCCGGGCCTGCGCATCTTCGGCCCCGAGGTGCCGGTGGGCCGCGGCGCCGCGATCTCGTTCGGGCTCGAGGGCGTGCATCCGCACGACGTGGGCCAGGTGCTCGACGAGGAAGGCGTCGAGGTGCGCGTCGGACACCACTGCGCGCGGCCGGTCTGCGCCCGGTTCGGGGTGCCCGCGATGACCCGCGCGTCGTTGTACCTCTACACGACCGCGGAGGAGATCGACGCCCTCGTGCGCGGCCTGGACAAGGTACGGAAGGTCTTTTCGTGATGCGGCTCGACCAGCTGTACCAGGAGATCATCCTGGACCACTACAAGAACCCGCACGGGCGGGGGTTGCGCAGACCGTTCGACGCAGAAGCGCACCACGTGAACCCGACCTGCGGGGACGAGGTGACGGTCCGGGTCGCCCTCGACGGCGAGACGGTCACCGACATTTCGTACGACGGGATGGGGTGCTCGATCAGCCAGGCCTCCGCGAGCGTGCTCCACGAGGAGCTGACCGGGCGGCCCGTCGGCGAGGCGCTGAAGGTCCACGAGGCGTTCGTCGAGCTACTGTCGAGCCGGGGCCAGATCGAACCCGACGAGCAGGTGCTCGGCGACGGCGTCGCGTTCGCGGGCGTGGCGCGCTATCCGGCGCGGGTGAAATGCGCGCTGCTCGCGTGGATGGCTTTCAAGGATGCGACGGCCCGGGCAATGGGAGGTACGGCATGACCGACGAGACGCGGACCAAGGCGAGCGTCGCCGACATCGAAGAGGCGATGAAGGACGTCGTCGACCCCGAGCTCGGCATCAACGTGGTCGATCTCGGCTTGGTCTACGGCATCCACGTCGACGACGAGAACGTCGCGACGCTGGACATGACCCTCACCTCGGCGGCATGCCCACTCACCGACGTGATCGAGGACCAGGCCCAGCAGGCGCTGTGTACCGGGCCGGGCGGCGGACTCGTCAGCGAGGTCCGGATCAACTGGGTGTGGCTTCCGCCGTGGGGGCCGGACAAGATCACCGACGAGGGACGCGACCAGCTGCGCGCGCTGGGCTTCAACGTCTGACGCCCGATCCTCCCCTCCAGTCGATCTAGGACTTGTTTTGGTGGTTTGGAGATCAACTCACCCTCACAATCCCTAGATCGGCTGGTACGGGGGGTCGATCGGTGGGCGCCCAAACCGGTCGCGCCGGGCGGGGCCCGGGCGGGAGAATCGGCGCGTGACCGCTACCCGCCCGCTCCGCACGCCCACCGCAGCCGCGGCGGAGGGCACGCGTCGACAGCGGGGTAGCCGGGTGGCCGGTCCGACCGCCGCGCGGTCGTGACGGCGGCCCTGGTCGCGGGGCTTCTGGCTGGGTACGGCGTCGCCGTGCCGGTCGGCGCCATCGCGATCCTCATCATCGGGCTGACCGCGCGCACCTCACTCAGGGTGGGTGCGTCCGCGGCGATGGGCGTGGCGACGGCCGACGGGCTCTACGCCGCGGCGGCCGTGCTCGGCGGCGCGGCGCTCGCGCGGCTCATCGAGCCGGTCGCCGGGCCGCTGCGGATCGCAGCCGCGCTGATCCTGGTCGGACTGGCCGTCCGGACCGGGCTGGCCGCCGTACGCCACCACCGCGACCCGGCTACCGCCGTGCGGGCGGGCGCCGGCCTGACGACACCGGCCCGTGCGTACCTCGGGTTGCTGGGGCTCACGCTGTTGAACCCTATGACGATCGTGTATTTCGGCGCGCTCGTGCTCGGCCGGCAGTCATCGGACGGGCTGACCGTCGCCGGCGAGATCGTGTTCGTGGTAGCCGCGTTCGCCGCCTCGGCGAGCTGGCAACTGCTGCTGGCCGGCAGCGGCAGCCTGGTCGGCCGGGTGCTGACCGGGCCGCGCGGGCAGCTCGCGACCGCGCTGGCGTCAAGCGCGCTGATCCTCGTGCTCGCGGTCGGCCTGTTGGTCTAGGTGAGGTTCTTCAACGCTTCCCGGGCCGATATCCCGGACAGTCGCGACTGGTGGGCGTGCACGTAGGTGCGCACCGCGGCGGGGTCGGTCTTCGCGTACTCCCGCAGCGCCCATCCGATCGCCTTCCTGACGAAGAAGTCGCCGTGGCCGGCCTGCTGGGTGCAGTAGTGGAACAGGCGGGACGCGTCGGTCGCCTCCTTGTACGTGAGCTGGTGCAGGATGGCGGTGCGCACCAGCCAGACGTTCTCGTCCGTGGACCAGGCGTCCATCGTGGACAGCAGCGCTCGGTGGTGCGCGACCAGCGGGCCGACCAGGTGCGCGGCGAGCGCGTCAACGGTGTCCCACCATGGCTTCGTTGTGATCAGTGTCCGCGCGGTGTCGAGGAATGCGGCCGAGCAGGTCCGGGCGTGCCGGCGCAACCAGCCGCACGCGAAGTACTGGTACTCCCGCTCCGGCAGCTCCCAGCAGGCCAGCGCCACGGCGCGCAGGTCATCCTCGCCGGGTCTGGGCAGGCCGGCGAGCATCTCGCGGGCGAGCGCCCGCTGCGCCGGGCCGGCGATGCCGAGGAACGAGAACTGGTCACGCATGTACGCCGCCATGGACACCGCCCGCGCGGGGTCGCCCGCGCCGGCGTACACCCTCGTGAGCCTGGCCATGACCTCGCCCGCGAGCGGGGGTACCTCCGCAGCCATGCGCCCGATCCTGCCACCCACCGGTGTCCTACGGTGGACGACGTGGGTGCGAGACCGGCCGCCGGCGGCGGCCGTTGGGTGGCGGTGGCGCCGAACCGGCTCGCGCGCTGGCTGGCCGGTTTCGCCGAACGGCACGGTCCGCCGGAGATCGTCATTCGGGGGTACGCCGTGCTCCTGGGCGGGCCCGATGGCGCCACCGCCGAGCTACATCGGCCGCCCGGCGCCGGCCCGGCCGACGACCTCGACGGGTTCGTCGCCGCCGCGCAGGCTCCTCGGCGGCTCGGGCTGCTACTGGCCCGGCGCGGTGCCGTGGCGGTGGGGATCGCCGAGGGCGACCGGCTCGTGGCGTCCAAGGTGGACACCCACTACGTGCAGGGTCGCACCGCGGCGGGCGGCTGGTCGCAGCAGCGGTTCGCCCGGCGCCGAGTGAACCAGGCGAAGGCCGCGGCCGCGGATGGTGCGGACCTCGCCGCGCGCGTACTGCTACCGGAGGCGGGCGCACTCGCCGCGCTCGTGGCAGGGGGAGACCGGCGCGCCGTGGAAGCGATCCTGGCCGACCGGCGCCTCGCGCCGCTCGCCGAGCTACGCGACGAACGATTGCTGGACGTGCCGGAGCCGCGGCACGTGGTGCTGGTCGACGCGGTTGCGGCCGCGCGCGCCGTGCGGATCCTTGTGCGGGAGCCGGCCGATCCCTAGAGCGCGTTCCCGAATGTGTCGCACCGGCGCGGGTCGCCCGTCGTGTACCCCTCGTTGAACCATTGCTGCCGCTGCGCCGAGGACCCGTGCGTGAACGCGGACTCGTTGACCTGGCCGCCCATCTTCTGCTGGATGGCGTCGTCGCCGACCGCGGCGGCCGCGGTGAGCGCCTGCTGGGTGTCCTGTGTCGTCAGGCTCTTGAACAGCGGTCGCCGCCGGCGTCCGTCGTCTGCGACGCCTTGTTGGCCCAGACCCCGGCGTAGCAGTCGGCCTGCAGCTCCAGCATCACGGAGTACCGGTTGGCGTTGCCGGGATCCCGCTGCTGGGCGCGGCGGACCTGCGCCTCGGTGCGGAGCAGGGTCTGCACGTGGTGGCCGTACTCGTGGGCGAGGACGTACGCCTGCGCGAACTGGCCGGGCGCGCCGAACCGCTGAGCCAGCTCGTCGTAGAAGCTCAGATCGATGTAGATGTGGTTGTCCGCCGGGCAGTAGAACGGGCCGACGCCGGCGGTCGCCGCGCCGCAGCCGGTGGCCACCCTGCCGGAGAAGTACCGCGTGGTCGCGGTCTGGTACGGCTGGCCGAAGTTCTGCGGCAGGCCATTCTGCCAGTACGCCTGGATCGAATTGATGAATGCGACGTTCACGCAGGCGGCGTTGTCAAACCGGTTCGGGTTGGTGCGGGCGCACTGGTCGTTGAGAGCGCTGTTGTCGGCGGTCTGGCTTCCGGTGCCGGTCAACCCGCCGAGCCCGCCGAGGTTGCCCAGCCCGCCGAGCTTGCCAAGGCCGAGGCACAGGAAGCCGAGAAGACAGATCAGGACGATGCCGAGGATGCCCAGCCCGCCCTTGCCGCCAAGACCCGGGATGGGCAGCCCCAGGCCGCCAGTGCCTGCGCCCGTGCCGGTGCCGGTGCCCGTGCCGGTGCCGGCGCCCGTGCCGGTGCCGGCGCCCGTGCCGGTGCCGCCGGCCTGTCCGCCGCCCGGCATCGGGAACGGCAGCGCGGTGCCGCCGCCCGAGTCGCGCATGTCCTCGACCTGGCCGGTGTCGAGGTTGGCGTTCTCGTTTAGCTCCACGCCGTCATGGTATTAGCACTAAACCGGATATGTCGTGTATGCCCCGGTCGAGCCTTGGCCGTCACCAACGGCTCGTTCCCCAGACAGTTCGAGGTGTTGCTTGGCATCGCACCTAGCGCCACGACCACTCAATTCGAGGAAGCTCAAGATTTCCGGTGTACACCTGTCGACTTCGTGGCTCGCCGTTCGTCTTATTGCGCGACCATCCGGTAGTGACGAGGAGGAAGCGATGAAGTACGTCATGCTGATCTATCAGGGCACCGCGCTTGAGCGACAGGCCGCGCTCCCCGAGGAGGAGCAGAAGCAGGTCTCCGCCGACTACCAAGGAATCAATCAGACGCCGGGCGTCAGCCCCGGGCTGCCGATGGGCCTCCCCCAGAACGCGACCACCGTGCGGGTCGAAGGCGGCAAGACCCTGACAACGGACGGCCCGTTCGTCGGGATGAAGGAGGCCGTCGGCGGTTGGATCATCCTCGAGGCCGACGACCTCGACGCGGCCATCGAGCTGGCCGCCCGCGTCCCTGCAGCGCGCTATGGTGGCGCCGTCGAGATCCGCCCCTCGGAGGTGTATTGGTAGCGACGCTGGAACGGGTCTTCCGCGAGGAATGGGGCCGCGTCCTCGCCACCCTGATCGGCTTCTTCGGCGACTTCGACCTCGCCGAAGAAGCCGCGCAGGAGGCGTTCGCCATCGCCGCCGAGCGATGGCCACGCGACGGCGTCCCCCGCAACCCGCGCGCCTGGTTGATGACGACGGCTCGGAACCGAGCGACGGATCGCATCCGCCGCGACCGGGCCCTCGCGACGAAGTTCGGCCTGCTCGTCGCAGGCAATCGTGCTGAGGTGCCGATGAGGACCACGACGTTTCCCGACGAGCGCCTGGAGCTCATCTTCACCTGCTGTCACCCGGCGCTCGCGGTCGAGGCGCAGGTTGCGCTGACCCTGCGCACCCTCGGCGGGCTCACCACCGACGAGATCGCCCGCGCCTTTCTCGTA
>DASXRQ010000237.1:0-13133 GCA_036506495.1 Micromonosporaceae bacterium
GGGCCTCCAGGCCCGCGGTGCCGTCGGTGTCCCAGATGGCCTCGCGGCCGTCGAGCAGGTTGACCCGGATGCCGAACTGGGAGATGCCGGCGCGGGCCCGCTCCACGTGCGCGGGTACGCCCCGCTCCCGAAGTGCGTCCACCACCCGCCGGGCGCGCTTTTCGTCCATGGCCCCGACGGTACCGTCGGCCGCTGTGTGGATGCTGGACGTCTGCTGAGTGTTCGAACGCTTGTCGGATAGGCGAGGTAAGCTTGTCGGCATGGCGCAGGCATTCCAGCCGTCGCTGCTCGACGGCGGCGGGGACGTGACCGTGGGCCCGCTCGGCGGGACGGTCCGGCGGACGGCCCTCGCCCACGGCGCCTGGATCGACCTGCGGCCGAGGTGGATAGCGGGGGCGGACGCGCTGTTCCAGCGGCTGGCAGAGGTCGTTCCGTGGCAGGCCGAGCGGCGCTGGATGTACGAGCGGGTCGTCGACGTTCCTCGGCTCCTCAGCTTCTATGACGAGGGCGACCCACTGCCGGACGAGGCGCTGGAGTCGGCGATGCGGGCGCTCAACGCGCAGTACGCGGCCGAGCTCGGCGAGCCGTTTCGCACGGTCGGGCTGTGCTACTACCGCGACGGGCGCGACAGCGTCGCATGGCACGGCGACACGATCGGCCGCGGCAAGACCGAAGACACAATGGTCGCGATCGTGTCCGTGGGCGAGCCGCGGGCGCTCGCGCTGCGACCGCGCGGCGGCGGCGAGGGGCTCCGGCACGAGCTCGGCCACGGCGACCTGATCGTGATGGGCGGCAGCTGCCAGCGCACGTGGGAGCACGCCATTCTGAAGACCGCCCGCAGGGTCGGTCCGCGGATCAGCTTCCAGTTCCGCCCACGCGGCGTGCAGTAGCGGCGCGGGCGGTCAGGCCTCCTCCGGGTCGCGGCCGCGGGCGGCCCGGCCTCCGTCGACGGGCAGCACGGCGCCGGTGACGAAGCTGGCGTCGTCGGAGAGCAGGTACGCGACGGCTGCCGCGACCTCGTCCGGCCGGCCGACCCGGCCGAGCGGGTGCAGCAACCGCATCTCCTCCTCGACGCGGGCGATCGCCGCGGCGTCCTGCCGACCGAGGTACGCCTCGTAGCGCTCTGTCGTGATCGAGCCCAGCGCGACCGCGTTGACCCTGATTCCGCGCGGCCCGCAGTCGACGGCCAGCGCTCGGGTCAGTCCCTCGACCGCCGCCTTCGCCGTCGCGTACGGCAGCGCACCCGGGATGGCCCGCTGTGCCTGGTGGGACGAGACGTTGACGATCGCGCCCGGCATACGGGCGTCGACGAACCGGCGCACGGCGGTCGCGCAGCCGACCACGACCGGGTAGAGGTTGGCCGAAATGAGATCCATGATCTCGCGTGCGGACGCGTCGGGCAGCGTGGCGTCGCGGAACACCGCTGCGTTGTTGACCCAGCCAGCGAGCGTCCCGGCCGCCTGCGCGAGGTCCGCGGCCCGGCCGGCGACCGACTCATCGCCAGCGTCGCCCGCGAGTGGGATGAGGCGCGGATGCTTCTCGGCCCACGTGAGCGCTTCCGGGTCGAGGTCGAGCGCGACCACGGCGTCTTCGCCGCCGTCCGCGCCGAGCAGCCGCTCGACGATCGAGCGCCCAATGCCCCGGCCGCCGCCGGTCACGACATAGGAACGGCCCACGGCTTGACGCTAACAATGATCACACAACCCCGCGGGGGTCGGGTGCCGGGGCGTGGGCTCTCGGGGGACACCGGCGCGCCTTTTGGTCGCTTTGTCTGGTGGGCGGACGTCGAGCGGATGCGATTGGGGAACGGACGAGGGCCAACAGCACCTCGTCCGTTCCACGATCGCCTAGCCGTCCCGCTGGTCAGGCTGGACAGGCCGGGCCCGTGCCCAGCAGTTCGGCGTGTGGCTGGGTGGTCGCGAGCCCGGTCAGCCGCACGACGACCGAACCGCAGTTGTTCCTGTCATTTGCCTCGAGGAGCTTGTTGTCGGGGTCGACGGTGGTGAACAGGATGTACGTTCCGTCCGCGAGCCCCCGGGTATCGATCATCTGGCCCGGCAGGTACCAGTTGTAGCGGTCGGCCCACCCGGGTGTCATGCCGTAGCTGAAGTACTCGGTCGTGCCGATGATCTGCTTCGGCTCGAGGCAGTCCGGCGCGGGGTACGACAGTGGTCCGTCGCCCTTCTCGCCCCATGCAATGAGATCGGTGTCGGACACGCAGAAGCTGACCTTGTCACCCACAGCCGCGGGTGCGGTGCCGACGAGGTGACCGGCTCCATCGCTGAGCCACAGGTTCGACTGCGCGAAGCCTTTGAAGTGGTAGTGGTTGTGCACCGCGTGCCACTCGACCTGGCCGGCCGGCCGGTCGTAGAACGTGCCGTCGGAGCGGTACACCCGCTGCACTGCGTCCTCGTTGACGAAGACGCCGGTCTCCCGGTCGAAGCGCAGCTCCAGTGGGCCTTCGCCTCGGTTGCGCATGACCTGGTCGAACCGCAGGCATTGGGGCGGTGTGCTCGGGTCGGTTATCTCGGTGTCGAAGCACGACTGGCCCGGCTGGGCAGTGTCGCCGAAGATTGAGCCGGGGTTGTCGTACGTGACATTCTCCTGCGGCAGCGCCGCCAGGTCCGGGAGCAGGTCACGCAACGGCTTGACCCGCGGCTTGTACTCGACCTCGGCCAGCCCCTCATACGAGATGACCGGGTCCGGGTCGATCGCGCCGAAGGTGACGCCGTACGACACGTAGACGTTATAGACGCCGTTGCTTGCGGACGGAATGATCACCGACTGCGCGATACCGACGCCGGCGGTCGACTTCGCCACGCGCACGCCATCGCGGTACACGAACAGCCCGAGCGCGCCCTCGGTGGCGATGTCCCAGCGGATCGCGATCTGCACGCCGCCCGGCCGCTTGCGCCAGATGTCCGACGGCAGCATCACCGTGAGATCGACCTTGTCACAGTTGACGGTTTGACAGTCGGGCACGCCGGGCGTGCCCGGGCCATTGCTGTGGACCTTGCCGGTCCAGAACTTCGCGGGCCCGTCATTCGTGACGGCCACCTTCGTGGCGCCGGCCGCCTGCGCGGCTTGTGGTGCCGCGATCGCGCCCACGGCGGCCAGTGCCGCCGCAAGCAAGGTCATCGCCCGGTTACGCATTGATCCGGGATGCGAGTTACGCATGCTCGGGTCCTCCCCTTCGCGAGGCGGTGCGTTGACATCGGTGTTCACCGATGTCCGGGAGTCTAACTGCCCGGAGTCTTCTGGTCACGTTGTGCAGTCCATAGTGGATCATCACGCATCGCGGAGCCGAGCGGGGCGAGCGGCGCCTTTAGGATCGGCCGCGTGGTTCCGACGCGAGGCGTACGGCTGCCGGTCATTGGACTTGTCGCGGCGGCCGCGCTGTCCGCGTGCGCCGGGCCAACGGCGGCGCCCGACCCGACGCCCGTGCCCGCGCCCGACGCCGCGCGCACCGGCCCCCCGTCGGCCAGTGCCGGCTTCGGCACGGCGCCGCCGACGGCCAGCGCGAGCCCGGGCAGGCCAACCTTCCGGGCGGGCAACCCCAACGGTCACGCGCCGGTCCCGGCCGACGCTCGGGCCGTCGACACCTCGCGCCCCACGCGGGTGATCGGTAACGGTACGCCGGCCAGCTGCACCTCGCGGGCCGTGGTGGCGGCGGTCGGCGCCGGTGGGGTCATCACGTTCGACTGCGGACCCGACCCGGTGACGATCACGATGACGGCGACCGCGAAGGTCCGCAACGCCAACGGTCCGGTCATCGTGCTCGACGGCGGCGGAAAGGTCACGCTCAGCGGCGGTGGCCGGCGGCGGATCCTCTACATGAACACCTGCGACCGCGCGCAGGGCTGGACGACGTCGCACTGCAACGACCAGGACCAGCCGCGGCTGACCGTGCAGAACCTCACGTTTGCGGACGGCAACGCCACCGGCGAGCAGACCGACGGCGGCGGTGGCGGCGCCATCTTCGTCCGCGGTGGCCGGGTCAAGGTCGTCAACTCGAGGTTCGTCCGGAACCGCTGCGACGAGACCGGCCCCGATGTCGGCGGTGCGGCCATCCGGGTGCTCGACCAGTCGCGCGACCTGCCGGTGTACATCGTCAGCAGCACGTTCGGCGGGGCGGCCGGACAGGGCGGGGTGTGCTCCAACGGCGGCGCGCTGAGCAGCATCGGGGTGTCGTGGGTGGTGCTCAACAGCGTGCTCTCGTACAACTCCGCGGTCGGCCGCGGCGCCAATCCCGCCAGATCCGGCACGCCCGGAGGCGGCAGCGGCGGCGCGATCTACACCGACGGCGACGCGTTCACCGTGCGGATCGCCGGCACGATCGTCGAGCGCAACCACGCGCGGGAGGGCGGCGGCGCGGTGTTCTTCGTGAGCAACGACCGCACGGGCACGATGACCATCGACTCCTCGACCCTTCGGCACAATCCCAGCGACCGGTTCGAGACGGACGGGTACCCGGGGATCTTCTTCCTCGGCGCCCGCAACCCCACGGTCACGCGCTCGACGCTGGCCTAGTGCTGACCGGCCGGCCGCTGTCCAAGATCGGATCTGGCAGGGCAGGATGTAGGCCGAAGGAGGTGCGTGCGCGTATGGCTGGCCGGATCCGCGACGAGGACATCGCGCTGGTGCGCGAGCGGACCTCGATCGTCGACGTGATCTCGGAGCACCTCACGCTCAAGCCGGCCGGCGGCGGCAACCTCAAGGCGCTGTGCCCGTTCCACGACGAGAAGACACCGTCGTTCACGGTCGCGCCCACTCGCGGCGTGTGGTTCTGCCACGGGTGTGGCGCCGGCGGGGATGCCATCAAGTTCCTGATGGACGCCGACCATCTGACGTTCGTCGAGTCCGTCGAACGGCTCGCCGCGCGCGTCGGCATCCAGCTGCGCTACGTCGAGGCCGGGCCCGCGCCGGTCCGGACCCAACCCGGGCAGAAGCAGCGGCTGGTCGCCGCGAACGCGGCGGCCGCCGCGTTCTATGCCGAGCAATTGGGTACGCCCGGAGCGCGCGTCGCCCGCGAGTTCCTCGCCCAGCGGGGCTTCGACAGGGCGGCCGCGCAGGCCTACGGCTGCGGCTTCGCGCCCGACGGCTGGGACGCGTTGACCCGGCATCTGCGCGCCGCCGGGTTCGCCGGCCGGGAGCTGGTCACCGCCGGTCTGTCCCGCGAGTCCCGGTCCGGCTCGCTCATCGACCGGTTCCGCCGGCGCCTGCTCTGGCCGATCCGCGACCTGCCGGGAGACGTGATCGGATTCGGCGCCCGGCGGCTGTTCGACGACGATGACGGCCCCAAATACCTCAACACGCCCGAGACGCCGGTCTACAAGAAGTCGCACGTGCTCTACGGGATCGAACACGCGAAGAAGGAGATCGCACGGCAGGGGCGGGCGGTGATCGTCGAGGGTTACACCGACGTGATGGCGTGCCACCTCGCCGGCGTACCGACCGCGGTCGCCACCTGCGGCACGGCGTTCGGCGCGGACCACATCGCGGTCCTCCGCCGGCTGCTGATGGACTCGGACGCGTTCGCGGGCGAGGTCATCTTCACGTTCGACGGTGACGAGGCCGGGCAGAAGGCGGCGCTGCGTGCGTTCGCCGACGACC
Organism: Micromonosporaceae bacterium; assembly: GCA_036506495.1. GTDB lineage: Bacteria > Actinomycetota > Actinomycetes > Mycobacteriales > Micromonosporaceae > DASXRC01. The sequence goes on from DASXRQ010000237.1 coordinate 5,614, forward strand.
AACGGTTCGTCACGCAGACGTTCATCGCCGTCAGCCCGGACAGCATGGATCCGTGCGAGCTGCGCATGGCTAAGGGCGACGCGGCGGTTCGCGACCTGGTCGCCCGCCGGGAGCCGCTCATCGCGTTCGCGCTGCGCTCGGTACTGCTGCGCTACGACCTGGACACGGCCGAGGGCCGGGTCGGCGCACTGCGGGCGACCGCACCTCTCGTCGCGAAGATCAAGGATCGGGCGCTGCGCCCCGAGTACGCCCGAAAGCTCGCTGGCGACCTGGGCATGGAGATCGAGCCGGTGCAGCGTGCGGTGGCCGCCGCGACGCGAGGTGCGGACGCCGCACCGGCGCCGTCGCCCATGCCCGCGGCGCCCGACAGTCCACGGGGGATCGTCGAGCGAGAGGCGCTCAAGCTCGCGCTGCAGGCGCCCGTGGTAGCCGGGCCGATGTTCGACGCGCTCGGCCCGGAGATGTACGCGAACCCCATACACCTCGCCGTCCGCCAGGCGATCGCGTCCGCCGGTGGCGCCGCCTCCGCCGCGTCGGGCGCGGTGTGGATCGAGCGGGTACGCGACGAGTGCGGCGACCTCGCCGGCAAGGCGCTCGTGGGCGAGCTGGCCGTCGAGCAGCTGCGCATCGACTCCGAGGTCGATCCGCGGTACGTCGCCGTGACGCTCGCGAAGCTGCAGCTCGGCGCCGTCGCCACCCGCATCCGGGAGATCAAGTCGAGGGTGCAGCGGGTCAATCCGGTGACCAACAGGGACGAGTACCTCGCGCTGGCCGGCGAACTGTTTTCGCTCGAGCAGCACGCGCGGGCGCTGCGCGAGCAGGCCGTCGGAGGGCTGTAGGTGCGCATGTTCCGGCGGGTGCCCCAGCTGGCCGCCGACCGGCGCCCCCCGCTCGAGAACGGCGAGCGGATCCTCGCGTGGGCGCCGGTCGACGGGGTCGACGGTGTCGTCGTGGTGACCAACCGCGGCCTGTGGCTGCCGGGACGGGACGCGCGCGTCGGGTATCACGCGATACACAAGGCGGCCTGGTCCGGGCGGTCGCTGGAGCTGACCCAGGGCCGGATCGTCGAGGAACGCGACACCTACACGGTGGTGGCCGACCTGCCCGTCGAGACGCTCGTGCTGCCCGAGCCGGACGACGTGCCCGTCCAGGTGCGCGCGCGGGTGACCCGATCGGTCGGGTACACGGTGCACTACCGCCTTCCCGGCGGCGGGGGCGTGCGGGTGGTCGCCCGCCACGTCAGCGGGGTCGACGGCGTCACCTGGACGGTCCGGTACGACCCCGGCACCGACGGCGACGCGCCGGATGTGGTGGAAGCGACCGCCTCGCTGGTGGCGCAGGCGCGCGCCGCCGTCTGACCCCTGGACGGGACGGCCTGGGCCCGAGGCCCTACGTCAAAAAGCGGTGGCGGGCGTGTCGGACCTCATGGTTAGGGTCGACCCGTGGCTTCCGATCAACCCCTCGTCCACGCCCGCCGGCTGGTGAAGAAGTTCGGGGGCTTCACCGCGGTCGACGGCATCGATGTCGACGTGCACCGGGGCGAGTCGTTCGGGTTCCTCGGGCCCAATGGCGCCGGCAAGAGCTCGACGATGCGGATGGTCGGCTGCGTGTCGCCTCCGACGTCCGGCACGCTGCGCATTCTGGGGATGGATCCGCACCGGGACGGGCCGGCGATCCGCGCCCGGCTGGGCGTCTGCCCGCAGCAGGACAATCTCGACCAGGAGCTCACCGTCCGGGAGAACCTGACGACGTACGCGCGGTACTTCGGCATAGCGCGCCGGGTCGCCCGCGAGCGCGCCGACGCCCTGCTCGAGTTCGTGCAGCTCGCCGAGCGGGCCACGAGCAAGGTGGAGCCGCTGTCAGGCGGCATGAAGCGCCGGCTCACGATCGCGCGGGCGCTCGTGAACGAGCCGGAGATCGCGCTGCTCGACGAGCCGACCACGGGCCTGGATCCACAGGCCCGGCACCTGGTGTGGGAGCGGCTGTTCCGGCTCAAGCAGCAGGGCGTCACGCTCGTGCTGACGACTCACTACATGGACGAGGCCGAGCAGCTGTGCGACCGGCTGGTCGTGATGGACGGCGGGAAGATCGTCGCGGAGGGGTCGCCGCGGGCGTTGATCGAGCAGCACGCGACCCGCGAGGTGGTGGAGTTGCGGTTCGCGGGCGACTCGCAGGATGACTACGCGGGCAAGCTCGCCGGCATCGGCGAACGCATCGAGGTACTGCCCGACCGGGTGCTGCTCTATGTCGGCAATGGCGACGCGGCGCTCGCCGAAGTGCACGCCCGGGCGCTGTCGCCCGTGAGCGTGCTCGCCCGGCGCAGCACCCTGGAGGACGTGTTCCTCCACCTCACCGGCCGGACGCTGGTGGACTGAATGGGCACGGTGGCGGTCCTCGAGTACCACCTCGTCGGCTATCGCCGCACCTGGCGCGGCAGCGCGCTGTCCTCGTTCGTGCTGCCGCTGTTGACGATGCTCGGGTTCGGCGTCGGCGTCGGCAGCTACGTGGCGCCGATCGACGGCGTGCCGTACCTCGACTGGATGGTGCCCGGCCTCGTCGCGTCCACGGCGGTCAACGTGGCGATCGGCGACGCGACCTGGCCGGTGCTCGGCAACTTCCAGTGGATAAAGATCTACTTCGCTCAGGGCGCGGCGCCGCTCCGGGTCGTGGACATCGTCGCCGGCCACCTGGCGTTCATCCTGTTCCGGGTGCTCACCAGCGCGACCGCGTTCCTGGTCGTCGCCGCGTTGTTCGGGGCCGTGCCGTCGCCGTGGGCGGTGCTCAGCCTGCCCGTGATCGTGCTCCTCGGCCTGGCGACCGCCCCGGCCACGATGGCATACAGCGCGAGCATCAAGTCCGACAGCTTCCTCGCCCTGCTCTACCGGTTCGCGGTCATCCCGATGTCGCTGTTCTCCGGGGTGTTCTTCCCGGTCGGGTCGCTGCCCGCGGTGCTGCGACCGCCCGCGTACGCCCTGCCGCTTTGGCACGGTGTCGACCTGACCCGTGCGGCCACGCTCGGCGTGGCGCCCGACTGGTCGGCCGCCGGCCACCTGATCGTGCTCGCCGGGTGGGCGATTGCCGGTTGCCTGCTCGTGCTCGCTCGGTTCCGCCGCCGGTTGGTCATTTAGGGAGGCGTCGACGTGGTCACCCTTGTCCTCCCGCGGCTGGCCAGCTTCGAGGGCGCCGGCCGCCGGTCGGCCTCGGTCGCGGAGCGCAACGTCGCGGCGCTGAAGTCGGCGTACTGGATCGTGCTCATCTCCGGCTTCTTCGAGCCGGTGCTCTACCTGTTCTCGATCGGCGTGGGCGTCGGCAGGCTCGTCGGTGACATGCCGCTGCCGGACGGCCGCCTCGTGCCGTACGCCGAGTTCGTCGCGCCGGCGATGCTCGCCTCGTCGGCGATGAGCGGAGCGCTCGCCGAGACGACCTTCAACTTCTTCGGGAAGATGAAGTACTGGAAGCTGTACGAGGGGATGCTCGCGACCCCGGTGCGGCCGTTCGAGATCGCGTTCGGCGAGCTCGGCTGGGCGATGATTCGGGGAAGCCTCTACTCCGCGGCGTTTCTCAGTGTGATGGTCACGATGGACCTGACCACCGCGGGTCGGGCGCTGGCCGCGTTCCCCGCGACCGTCCTCGTCGGTTTCGCGTTCGGCGCGCTCGGCATGGCCCTGTCGACGTTCATGCGTAGCTGGCAGGACTTCGACCTGATGGGTTCCGTCCAGTACCTGCTCTTCCTGTTCTCCGGGACGTTCGTGCCGCTGACGACGTACCCCGCCCAGATCCGCTGGCTGGTCGAGCTCAGCCCGCTGTACCAGGCGGTCTCGCTCGTCCGCGGCATCACCGTCGGTGGCGTCAGCGCGACGCAGGCGGCCAACGTGGCGTTCCTGCTTTTCGCGACCGTGCTCGGCCTCGCGGTCGCCTCCCGCCGCATGGGTCGCCTGCTGGCCAAGTAGGGCGCGCGCCTCGCTCCCGAGGCTCCCACAACTCCGTCACAGTTGGGGTGTTGCCGCCGCGCGTGGCCCCAACTTCGACGGAGTTGGGCCGCCGCTGGCGTGGCCCCTCGCGATCGTGGAACGGACAGGGGCCTGAAGCACCTCGTGCGTTCCCCAATCATTCGGCCTCAAGGCGATGACGACCTACCTTCTGCAGATCAAGGGCGACAATTAGGAGAACGCGAACAACTAACCGCTGCGGGGAGGCCTAGAAGTGTCCACTGTAGATGATGGGGAACTGCGGGTCGGCATGGTTGGGTACGGCTTCATGGGCGCCGCGCACTCACAGGCGTGGCGCACCGTGAACCGCGTCTTCGACCTCCCGGCGCGGGCCCGGATGGTCGCGGTTTCCGGCCGGAACGAGTCGAAGGTGGCGGCCGCCGCCACCCGTCTCGGCTGGGACGGGTTCACCACCGATTGGCACGAGCTGATCCGGCGCGACGACATCGACATCGTGGACATCTGCACGCCCGGCGACAGCCACGCCGAGATCGCCCTCGCGGCGCTCGCGGCCCGCAAGCACGTGCTGTGCGAGAAGCCACTAGCCAACTCGGTGAGTGAGGCCCGCGCGATGGTCACCGCCGCCGAGCGGGCGCGGGGGGCAGGCGTACGCACAATGTGCGGCTTCAACTACCGCCGGGTGCCCGCCGTCACCCTCATGCGGCAGCTGATCGCCGATGGCCGACTCGGAGTCATCCGGCACGTACGCGCGGCGTACCTGCAGGACTGGATCGTCGATCCCCAGTTTCCGTTGGTCTGGCGTCTGCGGCGTGACCAGGCGGGCTCCGGCGCGCTCGGCGACATCGGCGCACACATCATCGACCTCACGCAGTACGTGACGGGCAGCGGATCGCCGGCGTGAGCGCGCTGACCGAGACGTTCGTCAAGGAGCGGCCGCTGGCCGCGGAGTCGAGCGGACTCGCCGCGAGTGCCGCCGCCGCGACGCGGGACGGGGACGAATTCCGGCGGACCGGGACGGTCACCGTCGACGACGCCGCGCTGTTCATCGCGCGGCTGGACGGCGGTGCGGTCGCCACGTACGAGGCGACCCGGTTTGCGACCGGGCGCAGGAACGGTCTCCGGGTGGAGATCAACGGTTCGCTGGGCTCCGTGGCGTTCGACGTCGAGCGCCTGAACGAGTTGGAGTACTACGACGCGCGGGTTCCCGGACCGGAGCAGGGCTTCACCCGCATCCTGGTCACCGAGTCGACGCACCCTTACATGTCCGCGTGGTGGCCGGCCGGGCACATCATCGGGTACGAGCAGTCGTTCACCCACGAGATGCGCGACCTGATCGCGGCGATCGCGGGCGGCACCGACTCGACCCCGTCGTTCGCCGACGCGTTGCAGGTCCAGCTCGTCCTCGACGCGGTGGTCCGCTCGGCGGAGCTGAGGTCGTCGTGGACAGACGTTGAACGTTCCCTCGTCGGCGCGGCGGAGCAGCGGTGACGCAGGTGCTGCGACCGGCCGTCGGCGTGGCCCTCGCCGCCCTCGTGCTCGCTGCCTGCCGTACGGCGCCGTCGGCAGGCCCGTCCGCGTACGACATCCTGGTTTTCTCGAAGACGACCGGATACCGGCACGAGTCGATCACCGCCGGCGTGCGGGCGTTCCGGGAACTGGGCACCGCGAACGGGTTCGCGGTCACGGCAACCGAGGACGCCACGGCGTTCACCGCGGAAAGCCTGCGACGGTACGCGGCGGTCGTCTTCCTTAACACGACCGGCGATGTGCTCGACCGGGCCCAGCGGAGCACCTTCGAGGCGTACATCCGCGGGGGCGGCGGCTTCGTGGGCGTCCACTCGGCGGCCGACACCGAGTACAGGTGGCCCTTCTACGGCGGACTCGTCGGCGCATACTTCGCCAGGCACCCCGCGATCCAGCGCGCGACGCTGCGGGTCGAGGACCGCCGCAACCCAGCCACCGCGCACCTCGGCGAGACCTGGGTACGCACCGACGAGTGGTATGACTACCGCACCAACCCCCGGCCGGCGGTTCGGGTCCTGGCGAGCCTCGTGGAGTCCTCGTACTCCGGAGGACGGACGGGGGCCGACCACCCGATCGCCTGGTGCCACGCGTACCAGGGCGGCCGATCGTTCTACACCGGCGGCGGGCACACCACTGGCTCGTACGCCGAACCGGACTTCCGCGCACACCTGCTCGGCGGCCTGCGGTACGCGGCCGGCCGGGCGGCGGCGGACTGCGCGCCGCAACCAGCCTGACTGCCTTTGCCCGGTCGATCATGGACTCGTTGTCGAGGCAAAGCGCAAGCCGGGAGACAGGAGACGCGGCGGTGGGCGGGCTGGCTCCCCCGCCGTGACTCGAACACGGAACCTACCGGTTAACAGCCGGTTGCTCTGCCAATTGAGCTACGGGGGATCGCCGTGGGCCGGCAACCGGATCTCCTCGGTGCCGGCGACTGCACAACTGTACCGGACAACCGGCCCGCACCACCGGGAGGGTTCTGGTGAACCGGCCGCCATGGATTTCGGACATATATCCCGGCCCCCCGGTCCCGCGTGCGCATGCCGGAGGTGGAGGATGGGTATGCACAGAACGACACAGGACGCGAGCGGGACAGGAGTATCACCGGGAACTCCCGGCACGAAACGCCGCGTCAGGCACGGAAGGAGCCGCGATGCGCGGAAAGCTGTGGTTCATTGGCGGGCTCGCCGCGGGCTTCGTCCTGGGCGCTCGCGCGGGCCGGGAGAAGTACGACGAGCTGGTCCGCAATGCCCGCAAGGCATGGGACCACCCGACAGTCCAGGAGGCGGCCGGGGTCGCGCAGGCCCAGGCCAACCGCCTCTACACCGAGGGCAAGGAGATGGTCGGCGACAAGCTGAGCAACACCAAGCTCGGCCAGCGGATGGGCAGCCACGCTGACGTGGCGGCCGAGGACGAGCTGGCGAGTTCGACGGGCACCACAGCCGGCACCACCTCCGGCACCGCCGGCACAAACAGGGCGACGGGGAAGTCCACGAGCACCAGTTCCACGTTCTGACCACCGACGCTCCGGGCCGGCCGCCACGTGGCGGCCGGCCCCGCGGCGGGACCGAGTGAGCGCGGCCGTCAACCGGGTCGGCGATCGCGGTGGTCGCCTCCCACGCGCCCGGGATACGATCCCGGGGCGCCAGGGGCGGTAGCTCAGCAGGTTAGAGCAGGCGACTCATAATCGCTCGGTCACGGGTTCGAGTCCCGTCCGCCCCACTGAGGTCAACCCTCGCGAATCCTTGTGTGCTGATCTTCATCATCCTTGTCGGACCAGGGCCGGTCGTGGGCCGGCGTGCTCCAGGGTGGTTGGTGAGACTAACGCGTTCCTTTCAGGCCGCTGCTTTGCGCGGCGGGCCTGGTTATGGCTGCCGGGGTGTTAGGCGGATGATCGGCAGCTCGCGGTCTGTCAAGGGCCATGTGAAAGTCCCCGCTGGTGGTCACTGAATGTCCCCACCTTTGGCCGTGTCAGGTCATGATCGACTCCGTGCGGTTCGGGTGCGGGCCTCCCGCATGCGGAAGGACTCGCCTTCGGTGACCACGACG
>DASXRQ010000238.1:0-20644 GCA_036506495.1 Micromonosporaceae bacterium
ATCTCGATCGTCTCCATCTCCTTGGCGAGCGCGTCCGCCGCCTCCGGGTCGACGCCCTGGAAGATCCCGCTGCGGGCCAGTACCTCGTCCATCGCCGCACCTCCACCTGCGCGGATGCCGCGCGCGATCAGTGTAGGCGCAACCGGGTCGGAACCGGACGCGCCCCCCCGGATCAAGGGCGCCCCGTGCCGAGGGTGGCGGGGGGTGTCGGTCGGTATCGTGCCCACGTGCAGCCGACGCTGACCAGCCGCTCGGAGGGCGACCGCGACGTCCCACTGCTGGTCTGGCGGCTGCCCGGTCCGCACCTGGCGATCTCGTCCGGTCCGCTGGGGGGCGGCATCGGGGCACGCGGATGGGTTCTCAACGCGACGGTGCCGATGTCGTACGACCGGAACGACCCGGACGTCCACCTCCTGGAGCTCGCCGACGGGCTCGGGTTGCACGGGCCCGGCGTCGGACTCATGACCGGCGTGGACGTCGGCGAGGTCGTGGCCGCCACCGATGGCGGCGTCGAGGCGTGGGCTACCGTCGGGCTCAGCACGCCGACGTGGGCCGCCGCGCTCGAGGACGGCCCGGCCGCCGTCGGCACGATCAATATCGTGGTACGCGTGCCCGCGCGGCTGTCCGAGGCCGCGCTCGTCAACGCGGTCGCCACCGTCACCGAGGCCAAGGTGCAGGCGCTGTTCGAGCTCGGCGTGGCCGCCACCGGTACGCCGACGGACGCGATCTGCGTGGTGTGCCGGCCGGCCGGCCCGGTCACCGCGTACGGCGGCCCGCGGTCGAGCTGGGGCGCCCGGATCGCCCGGGCGGTGCACCGCGTCGTGTTGGGCGGCGGTACGGCCGACCGCATTCCCTGGTCCGAGCGGCCTGTTCGCTGAGCCACGTCGGCCGCTCGGCGGTCGCGACCCGCGTGAGCCGCCGGGTATGGTCTCGGGGCGATGTACGACGGGATGACGGATACCGGCCGGCGGCGCACGTTCGTTCGCCGGCCGACGCTCGTGGTCGTCTCCGTGCTCGCCGTGCTCCTCGGCGGTGCGTTGGTCGGGGTGACCGCTCTCGCCGCGCGTTCCGATTCGCACACGTCCGGGCGATGGCGCTCCGCGCCGCAGTCCGGGCCATCGGCTTCGGCCGCGCCCACGGCGTCGAGCACCGCGACGGGCACATCGGTCTCGTTCTCGGCGACCGGGGACATCATCATGGCCAACGCGCCTAGCAGGTTGCCCGCCGGCGGCGGCGCGGGGTTTTTCGACTCTGTCAGGTCAACGCTCGCGGCCGATGTCGTGATGGGCAACCTGGAGGAGCCGCTCACCGAGGACACCGGCGTGTCGAAATGCGGCGCCTCCAGCAGTGGCTGCCACCAGTTCCGTGCGCCGCCCTCGTACGCCAAGCTCCTGCGCGACGCCGGATTCACGCTGCTCAACCAGGCCAACAACCACGGCAACGACTACGGCCCGGCCGGCTACCGCAACACGCAGGAGGCGTTGGACCGGTACGGCCTCAAGCACACCGGCGCACCGGAGGAGATCACCGTCGTCGAGGTCCACGGCGTGAAGGTGGCCGTCGTGGGCTTCTCCTCGTACCCCTGGAACAACAGCCTCATCAACATCGACGAGGCGAAGCGGGTGGTGCGGGAGGCCGCCGGCCGGGCCGATCTGGTCGTGGTCCAGGTGCACATGGGCGCCGAGGGATCCGATAAGGCACACGTCCGGCCCGGGACCGAGATCTTCCTCGGGGAGAACCGGGGAGATCCGATCAAGTTCTCGCATGCGGTGATCGACGCGGGCGCCGACCTCGTCGTCGGGCACGGTCCGCACGTGCTGCGCGGCATGGAGTTCTACAAGGGGCGGCTGATCGCGTACAGCCTGGGCAACTTCGCCGGCGGCGGTGGGACCTTGAGCAAGTCCGGCCGATTGGGCCTTGGTGGGGTGCTCAAGGTCTCCCTTCGGCCGGACGGCTCGTGGGAGCGCGGGCAGCTCGCGTCGACGTACCTGAACGGCGCCGGCAGACCGACCGTGGACACACACCGCCGTGGCGCCGGCCTGGTGCGCGAGCTGACGCGGTCGGACTTCCCGTCGACCGGGGCGAGACTGACCTCCGACGGCGCCATCAGTCCACCCAGGACCGGCTGAGCTCTGATGGTCGGCGGCGACGGTTGGGCCGCCATATCAGGAAGATCCACGCCTGCGTGGGCGTGGGCCAGGCCCGACGGGGCGTGGAAGTCGCGAGATAACTGGCCGACGTACCCTGGCCCAGTGAGCCGATCGCCCGCGAAGATCGCCGAATCGGACCTTGCCCGGAAGCGGCGCGCCCGGCGGATGGCGCGGGCCCTTGCCGAGGCGCACCCCGATGCGCACACCGAGCTCAACCACGACGGTCCGCTGCAGCTGGCGGTCGCCACCATCCTCTCCGCCCAGACCACCGACCAGCGGGTCAACGAGACCACGCCGAAGCTGTTCGCGCGGTACCCGACAGCGGCCGACTACGCCGCGGCCGACCGGGCCGAGCTGGAAGAGATGATCAAGTCGACGGGCTTCTTCCGCAACAAGACGGACTCTCTGATCAAGCTGGGCCAGGCGCTCGTCGAGCGCTATGACGGGCAGGTGCCGGGCCGGCTCACCGACCTCGTCACGCTGCCGGGCATCGGCCGCAAGACCGCGAACGTGATCCTTGGCAACGCGTTCGGCGTGCCGGGCATCACCGTGGACACCCACGTCGCGCGGCTCGTGCGGCGGTGGGCGTGGACCGACGAGACCGATCCCGTGAAGATCGAGTTCGCGGTCGGCAAGCTCGTCGAGAAGCGCGACTGGACGATGCTGTCCCATCGGGTGATCTTCCACGGCCGTCGGGTGTGCCACGCGCGGAAACCGGCCTGCGGTGCCTGCTCGCTCGCGCGGTGGTGCCCCTCGTACGGCGCCGGACCCACCGACCCGGCCACCGCCGTCAAGCTGCTGAAGGGGCCACGCGTGCGGGAGCTGGCCGAGCTCGCCGGCGTCGACCCGACGCTCGTTCCCGCCGCCCAACGCGTTGCCGACGAACCCGACGAGCCGGACCCGGTTCTCGAGGAGGTCCCTGCCTCGTGAGGCTGGCCGGCCGGTTGCTCGTCGTACCACTGCTCGTGCTCGCCGGGTGCGGCGGGGCCGGTGGCACGGCGGCCACCGGCGGTGGGGCGGCCGAGCCGGTGCCATTCGTGGGGTGCGCGGCCCTCGTCGGTCCACCTCCGTCGGCCCTGCCGGCCCTCACCGGTGGCCGCACGCGCGGCGGTGGCTCGGCCGCCCGACCCACGCCGATGCCCGCGCTCGACCTGCCCTGCCTCGGCGACGACAGCACCGTCCACACCGGAGCCCTCCGGGGACCCGCGGTGGTCAACCTCTGGGCGAGCTGGTGCGGTCCGTGCCGGAACGAGCTGCCAACCCTGCAGCGGTACGCGGACCTCGCGGCTGGCCGGGTGACCGTCGTCGGGGTGGTGACCGAGGACAGCAAACCGGCCGCGATCTCGCTCGCCAACGATCTCGGGATTCGCTTCCCGGCCCTCTTCGACGCGCACGCCGAGCTGCGCCGAGCCGTGCGGCGTGCGGCGCTGCCGGTGACGCTGTTCGTCGACCGTGCCGGGGACGTCCGGCACGTCTACAACGGGAAGCCGCTGGACGACCACACCCTGGCGTCGCTCGTCGAGCAGTACCTCGGCGTGGTGGTCTCGTGACCGTCGACGGGCTGCCCGCGTGGTGGGAGCCGTTGCTCACGCGGGTCGGCGCGGCGAGCGGCGCGGACTTCGGCCTGTTGGCATGGCCGGGCGGCGTTGGCCGCGACAGCGCGGTGCTCGTGCTGCTCGGCGAGGATTCGGCGGGCGGGCCGGATGTTCTGATGCTGCAACGCGCGGCGACGATGCGTACGCACGCCGGCCAGCCCGCGTTTCCTGGCGGGGCGGCCGAGCCGGGTGACGCCGACGCGGCGGCGACCGCGCTCCGGGAGGCGGACGAGGAGGTGGGGCTCGACCCGACCAGCGTGACCGTGCTCGCGCAGCTGCCACAGTTCTGGATCCCGGTGAGCGACTTCATCGTCACGCCCGTGCTCGCGTGGTGGCATCGGCCGCACCCGGTGCGCCCGCGTGACCCGGCCGAGGTGGCGCACGTCGCGCGGCTGCCCGTCGCCGAGCTCGTCGATCCCGACAACCGGCTGCAGGTGCGGCACCCGAGCGGCTGGATCGGCCCGGCGTTCCAGGTGCGCGGGATGCTGGTCTGGGGTTTCACCGCGGGCGTACTCTCGGCTCTCCTCGACATGGGCGGGTGGGCGCGGCCGTGGCCGACGGACCGCATCGGCGATCTTCCGCCGCTGCGGTCGGACCCCGCGCCGGCGGCGGCGGTCAACGGCGACGCCCCTCCGACTGACCTGTGAGCGGTCTCGCTCGCGACGCGCGTCGGTGTCGGCGTTCGTGGGCCCCCCTTACCCTGGACGGGTGTCGGTGATCGATGTCCTACTTGTCCTGCTGATGCTCGTCTTCGCGGCCAGCGGGTACCGCCAGGGCTTCGTCATCGGCATCATGTCCTTCGCCGGGTTCATCGGCGGTGCGTTGATCGGGCTGCAGCTCGGTCCGCTGCTTGCGGGCCAGTTCGCCGACGAGCCGATCCGCGTGATCGTCTCGCTCGTGACCGTCTTCGGCATCGCGGTCATGGGGCAGGCCCTGGCCGGTTGGCTGGGCGCCCACCTGCGGCACGCCATCACGAGCGAGACCGGGCAGAAAGTCGACGACGTCGGTGGCGCGGTCGTCTCGATCGTCGCGGTGGCGCTCGTCGCCTGGCTGGTCGCGCTGCCGCTCGGCTCCTCGTCGATGCCGTGGTTGGCCCGCTCGGTGCGCCACAGCGTGCTGCTCGGCGGCATCGACAAGGTGATGCCACCACAGGCCGAGGCGCTCTCCGAAGCGCTGCGGGACACGTTGGACACCCGCGGATTCCCGGATGTGTTCGGCGGCTTGGCGCCCACCCGGGTCACCGAGGTGCCGGCGCCCGATCCGGCACTCGCCGGGTCACCCGTCGTAGCCCAGGCACGACGCTCCGTTGTCAAGGTGCTCGGTAGCGCCCCAAGCTGCTCCCGCCGCATTGAGGGGTCCGGCTTCGTGTACGCGCCGAAGCACGTGATGACGAACGCCCACGTGGTCGCCGGCACCCGGTCGATCGCGGTCGAGGTGCACGGCGAGCGGCACGACGGTCGGGTCGTGCTGTACGACCCGAACCGCGACCTCGCGGTCATCTACGTGCCCGGGCTCGGCGCCCCGGTCATGCCGTTCGCGAGGAGCGACGGGCACAGCGGCGACAATGCGATCGTGCTCGGCTTCCCCCTCGACGGGCCGTACAACCCCCAGAGCGCCCGCATTCGGGATGTCCGGCGCATCACCGGGCCCGACATCTACAACTCACGCAACGTGACGCGGGAGATCTACACGATCAAGGCGCTCGTACGCAGCGGCAACTCGGGCGGGCCGCTGATGGCGCCCGACGGACGGGTTCTCGGCGTCATCTTCGCGGCCGCCGCAGACGACCCGAAGACCGGTTTCGCGGTCACCGCGGATGAGGCGTCCGGCGTGGGAGCCGCCGGTCGGGAACGAACCGGCTCCGCGAGCACCGGCCGCTGCACCTGACCCCGACACAATGCAGCGGACGCGCGACCGGTGCTCCCCTCAGTCGGCCGCGGACGTCGTCGGCCGACGGCGCACAAAGGCGAGCGTGCCCGCGGCGATCAGCGCGCCCACGGCGGCCGCGCCGCCGAGCAGGACGCGCGGGGTGTCGCCATCGCTCGCGGCGCGGGGCCACGTCGGATCGACCGGGCCGCCGGCGAGCTGGCCGCGAACGGGAACGAGTGCGTCGGGCGTGCCCGGCTCGACGCCCGGTGCCGGGCCGAACCCGGACCTGCCCGGAGGCGGCTGGTCGTCCAGTGGGTTGCTGGTCACGTCGGGCACGGTCGCCGTGAGCGCGGCGACGGGATCCACCTCGCCGAAGCCGTAGACCCGGTCGCGACCGGCCACCCCTATGTCCCGGGCGGTGCTGATCAGGCGGTTGACGACGTTCGCGGCCGACATGCTCGGCCAGCGGGACCGGATCAGGGCGGCGGTCGCGGACACGAGCGGCGCGGCGAAGCTCGTCCCCTGCACCTGCCAGTACCCGCCCGGCCGCGCCCCGACCAGGTTGGTAGCCGGTGCGCTGAGCACGGTCTGCAGGCCGGAGATGGAGTTGGCCCACAACGTGTCGCCGCTGGCGTGGTCGAGACCGGCGACCGCGACGACGCCGGGCTCGCGCGCCGGGTACCACACGCCCTGCGGGGCGAGCGGCGCGATGTTACCCGTGCACGCGACCACCACGACGTCGTTGGCGAACGCGTAATCGAGCGCCTCGGCCAAGGCTTCGCTGTAGCGGTATCCGCCGAGCGAGAGGTTGATGACGCGGGCGCCGTGGTCAACCGCCCACCGCACGGCCCGCGCCACGGTCAGCGCGTCGTCGTACTTATTCAGCTCGTCAAGGACCCGGACCGGCAGAATGCGCGCGGCCGGGGCGAGTCCCACGACGCCGCGACGGTCGTCGGCGCGGCCGGCGATCAGGCCGGCGACGGTCGTGCCGTGCCCGACCGGGTCGATCCGGCCATCGCCAAGGCCGGTCACCAGGTCGACGCCCGGCAGTACCTGACCCGCGAGGTCGGGGTGCGTGGCGTCCACGCCGGAGTCGATCACGGCGACCGTGATGCCCGCTCCCGACGCGTACCGCCACGCGACCCTGACGCGCAAGGCGTCCAGCTGCCACTGGTCATCGCGGATCGGGTCGGACAGCACGCTCGTGGCCGCGACCGCGACCGCGGGGTGCGGCTCGGCGGCCGCCGCCGGCGAGAGTCCAAGAACGACTGGACCGATCACACCGAGGAGCGCCGTCGCGGTCAGTCGCGAGACGGCGCCCCTACGACGGTGCGCTAGCTCGGTCACATCGTGGCCCTTCCCGGCTGGTTCAGATGCTGGGCCGGGCGGGAGCCCGCTCCGGCGAACGGTCAATGGGGGGAGGGTACTCCGTCCGTAGCCGGCCGCGGAGGGCACCAACGGTCGGTTCCGGGTCGGGACCCGGGCTAGCTGGGCGGCAGGTGGGCGAGCTGGATGAGGCGTACTCCTTCCCTGCGGGTCACCAGCCAACCACGGCCCGGCGGCATCGGCGATGGCCGCGCGTTGCCGACCAGCGGGCCCTCGTCCCGATCACCGGACATCACGATTCCGGGCGACGAGAGCTCGCGCAGCCGCTGAACGATCGGCTCGTAGAGGGCCCGGCTCGCGCCACCCGATCGCCGCGTCAGCACGAGGTGCAGGCCGATGTCACGCGCCTGGGCCAGGTACTGATGCAGCGGCTGGAGCGGGTTGGCCGGCCCGGTGGCGACGAGGTCGTAGTCGTCGACGAGCACGAACAACTCCGGGCCGGTCCACCACGACCGGTCGCGGAGCTGCTGCGGAGTAACGTCCTGGCCGGGCAGTCGGCGGTCCATGTAGCCGGCCGCGGACCCGATCAGCTCGCCGGTCTGTGTCGCCGCGCTGCCGTACCCGATGAGGTGCCCGGACTGGATGGCGCCGAGCAGACTGCGCCGATAGTCCACGATGATGATCCGCGCCTGCTCGGGCGAGAACCGTCGGGTGATGGTGGTCGCGAGGGCGCGGAGGAACGACGACTTGCCGCACTCGCCGTCGCCGAACACCAGCAGGTGTGGCGCGGCGGAGAAGTTGACGTCAACCGGGCGGAGGTCCGCCTCGGCGATGCCGATCGGCAGCCGGAGGCCGGTCGCCGCCTGGATGTCGAGCCGGTCGTACGGCACGAAGGCGGGCAGCAGGCGCACCGGCGACGCGGTGGGGCCCGTCCACGCGCGGGCCGCGGCCTTGACCAGTTCGGTGGTGGGCGCGAGCGGGCTCGCCAGTTCGGGCAGCACCGTGAGCAGGTGCAGGCTCTCGGCCGTGATGCCGCGACCCGGGGTCTTCTCGGGCACGTTGGCCGCCGAGCGCCGAGACACGATCGAGTCGCTCGGGTCGCCCAGCCGCAGCTCCAGTCGGGAGCCGAACAGATCGCGGATCGCCGGGCGGAAGTCCATCCAGCGGGAGGTCGCGGCCACGACGTGGATTCCGTACGACAGGCCGCGGGTGGCCAGGTCGGTGACGACGGGTTCCAGGTCGTCGTACTCGCCGCGCAGCGTGGCCCAGCCGTCCAGGACAAGGAAGACGTCGCCGAACGGGTCATCCGTGTCGCCGCCAGCCCCGGTACCGCCACTTGCCCGACGGCGGCGGTAGGCCGCCATCGAGTCGATGCCCAGCGCGGCGAACCGCCGCTCCCGATCGGCCAGGAGCGTGGCGACCTCCCCGACGGTCCGGCGTACCGCCGCGGTGTCCAGTCGGCCGGCGACGCCCCCGACGTGCGGGAGTTCGCGCAGCGCGGCCAGCGAACCACCGCCAAAGTCCAGGCAGTAGATCTGCACCTCGGCGGGGGTGTGCGTCAACGCGAGCATGCAGATCAGCGTGCGGAGCAACTGGGACTTGCCGCTCTGTGGGCCGCCCACGACCGCGACGTGGCCCGCGGAGCCGCCCAACGAGAGCCAGAGCAGATCCCGCCGCTGCTCGAAGGGCTTGTCGACGAGAGCGACCGGCACCTGCAACGCGCCCCGCAACTCCGGGTTGGCGAATGTCAACCCGCGGACCGGGTCGACGGCCACCGGTCCGAGAACGTCGTCGAGGGTTGGCGCCTCCGCCAACGGCGGCAACCAGACCTGGTGCGCGGGGGTGCCCCGGCCGGCGAGCCGACCGACCATGATGTCCAGCAGACTCTCCGTGCTCGGGTCGGGCGCGGCCGGCACCGGCTGCGGGACGAACGGCTCCGGCGGCGGGACGTAATGCGTTCCGTACTCCATGACCTGCGGAATTGCCCCGGGCCCGTCGGCGCCAGTCCCGCCCGTGCCGGGGCGCCGGAACGGACCGGAGACGTACGCGGCCTTGAACCGTGTGAGCGGCTCGGTGCCGAATTTCAGGTAGCCGTGGCCGGGCGAGCGCGGCAGCTCGTACGCGTCGGGTACGCCGAGCACGGTGCGCGACTCGAGCGCGGAGAACGTGCGCAGCCCGATCCGGTACGACAGGTGCGTGTCCAGCCCTCGCAGCCGACCCTCCTCGAGACGCTGGCTGGCCAGCAGCAGATGTACGCCGAGCGAGCGCCCGACTCGTCCGATCTGCACGAACAGGTCGATGAAGTCCGGCTTGGCGGAGAGCAGCTCGGAGAACTCGTCACAGACGATGAGCAGCGACGGCAGCGGAGCCAGTGCGGCGCCCGCGGCACGCGCCTTCTCGTAGTCGCGCAGGCTGGCGAAGTTGCCCGCCTTGCGCAGCAGCTCTTGCCGTCGGATCAGCTCGCCGTTGATCGCGTCGACCATCCGGTCGACGAGCGGAAGCTCGTCGGCGAGGTTCGTGATGACCGCGGCGGTGTGCGGCAGGCGATCCATGCTGGCGAAGGTGGCGCCACCCTTGAAGTCCACGAGCACGAAGTTGAGCACCTCGGAGGAGTGCGTCGCGGCCAGTCCCAGCACGAGCGTGCGCAGCAGCTCCGACTTGCCCGAGCCGGTGGCGCCGATGAGCAGCCCATGCGGACCCATGCCGTCCTGCGCCGACTCCTTGAGGTCCAGCTCCACCGGCGTACCGTCCGCACCGATGCCGATCGGAACCCGCAGCAGGTCGCGGTTGGGCCGGGGTGCCCAGCCCTGGGCAGCCTCGAACGCGTACGGGTCGGGCAGGTCCAGCAGTTCCGCCAGGCCGGTTTCCGCCGCGAGCGGCGTGTCCGCCGACCTCGAGGCGGCCGCGAGCCGGAGTGGGGCCAGCCTTCGGGCGATCCCCTCCGCCTCCTCGGGGGTGAGCCGATCGGCGACGCCGACCTCCGCGTGCCCCTCCATCGAATACGTGCGCAGCGCGTTCGTGGGCCGCGAGGCGATCTCGAGGACGAGCGTGTTGCGGTCCGGCATGCGGGGCGGCGTGCCATCCAGGTCGAAGATGGTGACGCCGTCGATTCCGCCGTCGCTGACCAGGTGCGTGGAGCCGGCGAGGTCGCCGCCGTCGAGCACCACTACCAGATGCGGGCCGTTCGAACCCGGCCCGACCGGGTTGAACCGTGGTCGGCTGGCCAGCAGGTCGTCGAGCCGGGCCTCGAGCTCGGCGGCCGACCCGGCGACGAGCCGGACTTGGCCCAGGGCGTCACCGCGGGCCGGGTGGTGTGCGTGCGGCAGCCACTTGACCCACTCCCACGCCGGTCGCCGTTCCAATCCGACGCACACGGCGACCAGCAGGTCATCCGGTGCGTGCGCGACCGCGAGCTGGGTCAGCACGGCGCGCAGGAGCCCGCGCACGTCTGTTTCGGCCGCCTCGCCGGCCGCACCGGCGGCCGGCTCGGTTCGGACGAACACCCGGGCGAACCCGCGCAGGGAAACGGCCACGGGCAGGTCGGGAACGACCGAGTACGCGTCGAGGAAACGGCGCAGCGCCCCGGCGGTCATCGGTTCGAGGTCCTCGAGCGGCCGCGTCACCGGCGGCACGAGCGGCGTCGCGAGCGTCTGGGGTCCGATCGCGACGCGTACGACCCCGAAGTCGGCATCGCCGGGCCGCCGCTCCCACAGCCGGTGGCTCGCCACCGTCGACCAGAGCTGCCCCGGATCGGGGTGCCGGTAGAACAGCCCCGCCCGCTGCCGGGCGGCCGTGTCCCGAACCCGCCTGCGCAGGCTGGCCAGGTGCCGCAGGTACTCCCGGCGGGCGGCCATCATCTCCGCCTTCTTCGGCGTGCCGGAGGCGCTGCCGAACGACGTGGCCAGCATGGCCAGCGAGGAGAGGCCGAACATCGCGCCCACGACGTACGAGTACGCGCCACCGCCGCGGCCGAACATCATCGCCATCGCGACCGTGCCACCGAGCATAGGCAGCGTCATCAGCATCTGCGTCCAACGTGCGCCGGTGGGCTGCGGTATCTCGGGCGGCGCGTCGATGGGCAGCTCGCCGGTCGGAATCTCCGGCGCGGGCCGTCGAGGCCGACGCTTGACCACGACCGTGCTCATGCCCGGTTTCCTCCCCATGGCTCGTTCCGACGAGCCCCACCCGGCTACGGGAACCGGCGGACTGGCCAATCGTAGGTAAAGTGCGGTCGTTCGCGCAGCCATGGAGGTACACCGATGAGCGCCCCCACCGGCCTGGCCCGCGTCACGATCAATGCACCGCACCGTCGGGTGGACGTCGCGCTGCCGGAGCACGTGCCGCTCGTGGAGCTGCTGCCCCAGCTGTTGCGGCACGCCGGCGAGGGTCTCGCCGACGATGGGGAGCAGCACGGCGGGTGGGTGCTGCGCCGCGCGGACGGCACCGCGCTCGCGCCGGCGCAGGGCCTTCACGCCCAAGGCGTACGCGACGGCGAGGTCCTGCACCTGGTGCCGGCCCGCGCGGAGTGGCCGGAGCTGGAGTACGACGACGTCGTCGAGGCGATCGCGGCAGGTGCCCGGCGGCAGGGTCCCGCCTGGTCACCCGAGGCGACGAGGTTGGCCACCGCGCTGGCCGCGGGTGCCCCGCTCGCGGCGGGGCTCGTGGCGGTCGTGGGCGGCGGTCCAGAATGGACGGTCGGCGCATATGTCGGCCTCGGCGCCGCCGCCGTGCTGCTGCTGGCCGCCGTCGTGGCGTCCCGGGCGTACGGCAACGCGACCGCGGCCGCGGCGCTCGGGGCGTACGCCCTGCCCTACGCGTTCGCCGGTGGGGCATCGCTCGTCGCCACCGGCGACCGGGTGGGCGTGCTCGGCGCGTTCGGCTGGCTCGGTGAGTCTCAGCTGCTGGTCGGCTGCCTGTGGCTGATGCTCGCGGCCGTGCTCGGGATGGTCGGCGTCGGCGCCGGCCGTCAGATCTTCGCCAGCGGGGTCACGACCGGCCTGCTCGGCGGGCTCACCGCGCTCGCCGGCATGCCGCTGTCCGCCTCGGGCGCCGCGGCGCTGCTCGTCTCGCTGCTCGTCTGCGGGGTCGGCCTACTCCCGTTGCTGGCGATCCGGTTCGGCAAGCTGCCCATGCCGCCGGTCACCCTCCCCACCGGCGCCGACGCGGGCGATGGGTTTCGGGCCGCCAGCGCGAGTCCACTGGACGCGGCGCGGGAGCGGCCGGAGCGCGCTCGGGTGTTCGCCGCGGTCGCTCGGACCGAGGAGGTATTGACCGGCATGCTCATCGGGTACGCGTTCCTCGGCGTCGCCGGCGCGGCGGTGCTCGTCGCGGCCGGCGGGCTCGCGGGGAGGCTGCTCGTCGGCGTCGCCGGTGTCGCGCTTGTGCTCCGGTCGCGACTGTTCGTCGGCGTCCGGCAGCGGGTGCCGCTCGTGGTGGCCGGGCTCGGCGCGCTGGTCGTGCTCGCCGTGGGTCTGGTCCTCGACGCCACCGAGCGTGAGCTCCTCGGTGCGGCGGTCGCGGCCGTCGGGCTCGCGCTCGTGATTGTCTCCGCGGGGGTTACCTACTCTCGACGTCCGCCGTCGCCGTACCTCGTCCGCGCCGCGGATCTCATCGATACGATCCTGGTGATCTCGGTGGTTCCGGTGGCGTGCGCGGTGCTCGGCCTGTACGACCAGATCCGGGGACTCGCCGGCTGACCGCACGCACCGGGCAGGCGGGTGGGCGATGGGGCGGCTAGTGCGCGGATGCGTCGCCCCGCTTCTCCGCGTCCTGCTGGCGGCGGACCGAGGCGCGGATCTCCGCCTCCGCGTCCTTGCGGCCGACCCAGGTCGCGCCCTCGACGGACTTGCCCGGCTCGAGGTCCTTGTAGACCTCGAAGAAGTGTTGGATCTCCAGCCGGTCGTACTCACCGAGGTGGTGGATGTCTCGCAGGTGCTCCTGGCGGGGGTCCGCGAACGGTACGCAGAGCACTTTGTCGTCGCCGCCCTTCTCGTCGGTCATCCGGAACATGCCGATCGCGCGGCAGCGGATCAGGCAGCCGGGGAACGTCGGCTCCTGCACCAGCACGAGCGCGTCGAGCGGGTCACCGTCCAAACCGAGGGTGCCCTCGATGAAGCCGTAGTCGGCCGGGTACTGGGTGGCGGTGAACAGCGTCCGATCGAGCCGGATCCGGCCGGTCGCGTGGTCTACCTCATACTTGTTGCGGTGACCCTTGGGGATCTCAACGGTGACGTCGAAGTCCATCTCACGCTCCCTCGTTCGCCCACGCCGGACCTCACCCGTCCGGCCAAGCGCCGCCGGTGTGAGGTCACCACGTCGAAGCCCGGAGCGAGGCCGGTAGGAAGTAGTGTCGCCTAGGTCGGTCGGTATGCGGGAGGAGGGGCCGGTGGGGAGGCAACGTTCACAATACGGCCCGGGCGGGGAGCAGGAGGAGGGCTCCGGTCCGGCGGCCGAGCCGGACAATCCGCCGAAATCCGACGCGCCGGCCGAGTCCTCGCCCTCGCGGTCGGCCGCGCCCTCTCCAGAGCCGCGCGCGGTGAAGCCGCACCCGAGCGTCGTCGTGCCGCCGAAGGCCGCGCCCGTCGGGCGGGCGACCGTTCGTCCGCCGGTGGCGACACCGGCCGACGTCATCCGGCCGGCAACCGGTCGGACGCGTGGAGTCGCGGCGGTACGCCCGAACCCGAACCCCCCGGCCGCCGCCGCACCCCCGGTGGCTGACGACGCGACCGGCGGGCCGCCGTCCTCGAACCGCGCACCTGCCGGGCCGGCCAGGCCGCCCACCGCGCCACGGGTTGACGCACCACCACCGGCCGCGAGCCCGCCGGTGCCCGTGAGCACACCGCCCAATCCGGTGAGCCCGCCCGCGGCCCCCGCCCGGCCACCCAGAACGCCGTTCCGGGCCCGAGCGACCGTCTCGCCGCCCGCGGTCCGGGGCGTGGCGCGGCCCGTCGGCTCGGTGTCCGCGCGCCCGCCGGCGGGCGCGACCCGGCCCGGAACCGCGATCCCCCAGTTGGCGTTGCCACCGGGAACCCCGCTGACCCTGCCCGCCGCTGCTCCGCGGCCGGACGGACCACCCGCGTCGACGCCGGACCCGTCCAAGCCGCCGGGCGCCGCACCGCCGGGCGCCGCACGTACGCCGGCGGAACGCCCCGGTCCGCCCGGCGCGCGGGGTCTGAAGGCCACGTTGGGCCGCCGGGGCCTGCTCGTCGGGCTGCTGTCGACCGTCCTCGTGCTGGTGCTCGCCACGGTCGGGCTCGTCGTCGTCCGTCCCGGTCCGGTCGCGGGTTGGCTCGGCAGTTCGGACCCGACGCGGCCGTCCCCGGTGCCTGGGCCGAGCGAGCCCGCCCCGTCCCCGGTGCTGGCCGGTGCCGCGGTCGACGCTCCGGTGCCGACCGCGGGCGGGGTGCGCGCCGCGATAGACACGCTCGTCCACGACGCCGGCCTCGGCACCAGGGTCAGCGCGTCGGTCGTGGACGGCACGACAGGCAGGACCCTGTACGCCTCGGGGGCCAACGTGCCGACCACGCCGGCGTCGATAACAAAGCTCATCACGGCGGCCACCGTGCTGGAGGCTCGCGGTCCGGCGTACCGCATCGGAACTCGCGTCGTGGCCGGCCTCCGCCCCGGTGAGGTCGTGTTGATCGGCGGCGGCGACCCGACCCTCGCCGTGAATGGAACCGGGACGTACCCCGGCGCGGCCCGGCTCGACCGGCTGGCGGCACGCGTCAAGACCGCCCTCGGCGGGGTGACTCCCACGCGCGTGATCGTGGACACGTCGCTCTACAGCGGACCGCTGTACGGGCCGGGCTGGGACCCAGACATCGTGACCGGCGGGTTCGCCGCGCCGATGACCGCGCTGATGACCGACGGTGGGCGGATCGACCCGAAGGACACGTCGGACGCTGACCGGTACGCGCAACCGGACCTGGCCGCCGGGCGCGCGTTCGCCAGGGTGCTCGGAATGCCGCAGAACGCGGTGGCGGCGACCGCCCGGGGCCGCGCACCGACCGGCGGCGCGACCGCGAGCGCCACGCCCACGGGTGGCGTGCCCGCGCCCGGCACCGAGCTGGGCGTCGTCGAGTCGCCGCCGATGATCCGGCTGGTCGAGCTCATGCTCTCGGAGAGCGACAACGTGCTCGCCGAGGCGCTCGCCCGGCAGGTGGCCCTCGCGAAGAAGGAGCCCGCCTCGTACGCCGGCGGCGCAGCGGCGATGGACGCCGAGCTCGCCGACCTCGGCCTCGACCCGGACCAGGCCCAGCTGTCCGACGGCAGCGGCCTGTCCCGGCGGAACCGCATCACCCCGACCCTGCTGACCGACCTTCTTTCGCTGGCGGCCAGTGGACACGAGCGTGTGGCCGGACTGTTCGGCGGCCTTCCGGTGGCCGGTTGGTCCGGCACGCTCAAGGACCGGTTCCGTACCCCGGCCGACGGCAGCCGGTCCGGTGCCGGCGCCGTTCGGGCGAAGACCGGCACGCTCAACCGCGTCAACGGCATCGCCGGAATCGTGCAGACCGCCGAGGGGCGTCTCCTCGCGTTCGCCGTGCTCGCCGATCAGGTGCCGTCTGCCACGCTCGACGCGCAGGCCGCGCTGGACCGCATCGCCGCCACACTGGCGACCTGCGGCTGCCGCTGACGCCGAGGCCACGCGATCCGTTCCCATGATCTACAGGTAGGGATGCGACCCGCGGGTACGGTGGGGTTCATGGCGCAGTTCGTCGACTGGGATCTGGCCGCGGCGACCGCGGGTGCTCTGGGCAAGTCGGGCCCGCGGGTGTCCTATGCGGAGGCCTCGGAGGTCGTCGCCGACCTGCGCCGCCTGACGGACGAGGCGGCCGGGCACGTCGTGGCGTACACCGGGCTGCAGTCACAGGTGGCCCACCCGCCGGTGCGGGTGGTGGACCGGCGCGACTGGGCCGGCGTGAACATCACCGGCCTGCGCGAGGTGATCACGCCGCTGGTCAGCAGGCTGAGCGGAGACAGGCAACCGGGTCCACTCACCGAGGCGATCGGGTCGCGGATCACCGGTGTCCAGGCCGGCACGGTCCTGGCGTACCTCTCCGGCCGGGTGCTCGGCCAGTACGAGGTGTTCTCCTCCGACCCCGGGCAGCTGCTGCTCGTGGCGCCGAACATCGTCGAGGTGGAGCGGAAGCTGCAGGTCGGCCCGCGCGACTTCCGGCTCTGGGTGTGCCTGCACGAGGTCACCCACCGCACGCAGTTCACCGCGGTGCCGTGGATGCGGGCACACTTCCTCGGCGAGGTGCAGGCGTTCGTCGACGCGTCGCAGGTCGGTGCCGATCAGCTCGCCGAGCGCCTTCGGCGGGCCGTCGGCGCGCTCGCGGACGCGATCCGCGATCCCAACAGCCGCGCATCGGTGCTCGACCTGGTGCAGACGCCCGCCCAGAAGGCGGTGCTGGACCGGCTCACCGCCCTGATGACCCTGTTGGAGGGCCACGCCGAGTACGTCATGGATGGGGTCGGGCCGGAGGTGATTCCGACGGTCGCCGACATCCGGGCGAAGTTCAGCCGCCGTCGCGAGGCGGCCAACCCGCTGGAGAAGGTCGTCCGACGGCTGCTGGGCATCGAGGTGAAGATGCGCCAGTACGCCGAGGGCCGCAAGTTCGTCCACGCGGTCGTCGACCGGGTCGGCATGGCCGGGTTCAACAAGGTCTTCGGCTCGCCGCTCACCCTGCCCCGGCTGGAGGAGCTGACGGATCCAGAGGCCTGGGTGGCCCGGGTCTACGGCCCGGTTGCCGCCTGACGGGCGGACGCCGCGCCGTGGGCACCCTCGCGCCGCCGGTCGCCGCCGTCCGCGTCGCGGTCCGGCGGGCCTTGGCGGGCGTACGCGCGGATTCGCTCGTTCTCGTCGCGTGCTCCGGTGGCGCCGACTCGCTGGCGCTCGCCGCCGCCACCGCCTTTGTCGCGCCACGGCTCGGCCTGCGCGCCGGGCTCGTGACCGTCGACCACGGCCTGCAGCCGGGCTCGGCGGCGCGGGCCAAGGCGGTCGCGGAGTGGGGTCGCGCCCTGAGCCTCGACCCGACCGAGGTGCTGACCGTCGACGTGGCCGCCCGGGCCGGCGGCCCGGAGGCGGCCGCACGCGACGCGCGATATGCCGCCCTCACCGAGGCGGCCCGCTCGCTCGGCGCCGCCGCCGTTCTCGTCGGACACACGCGCGACGACCAGGCCGAGACCGTGCTGCTCGCGCTCGCGCGCGGCGCGGGACCGCGCGGCCTCGCCGGCATGCCGACACGGCGCGAGGTGGACGGCGTCGCGCTGTTGCGTCCGCTGCTCGACGTGTCGCGAGAGCAGACCAGGGCGGCGTGCGCCGAGCTCGGGCTGACGCCGTGGGAGGACCCGCACAACGCCGACCCGGCATTTGCCCGCGCCCGCGTGCGCGGCACCGCGCTGCCGGCCCTGGTCGACGCGCTCGGACCGGACGTCGTCGACAACCTGGCCCGGACCGCGCGGCTCCTCGCCGCCGACGCCGAGGCGCTGGACGCGTTGGCCGCCACCGCACTGGGAGAGGCCGCCGCTCCGGACGGCGCTCTGCGCGTACCCGCGCTGCTGCGGTTGCCCGCGGCGCTGCGCTCACGCGTCCTGCACGGCTGGGCACGCGGTCTCGGCGCGCCCGGCGCGGCGCTGTCGCACCGGCACGTCGCGGCGCTGGACGCGCTCGTGACCGCGTGGCGGGGACAGGGCCTGGTGTGGCTGCCCGGCGGCATCGCGGTTGGCCGAGTCGGCGACCGCCTCGAGCGCTGGCCGACTTCGGCCGCGACGTCGTGACGCGCCCGCCGTTGTACGCCGCCCACGGTGCGGTGGCGACGAGCCAACCACTCGCGGCGGCGGCGGGTCTCGCGGCGCTCCGGAGTGGCGGCAACGCGGTCGATGCCGCGGTCGCGACCGCGGTCGCGCTCACCGTCCTCGAGCCCGGCTCCAATGACATCGGCGGCGACCTGTTCGCGATCGTCTGGGACGGCACGCGGATGCACGGCCTCAACGCCTCCGGCCGGTCACCCAGTGCTCTGACCTGGGAACGGGCGACGGCGGCGCGGCAACCGGCGGCGACCGCGGCACACGGCGGGGCGCAGGCCGCGGTCGGCGAGCACGGCGCGATGGCCGCGCGTGGGTGGCTGCCGGTCACCGTCCCCGGAGCCCCCGCCGGCTGGCGCGACCTGCACGTCCGGTTCGGCACCCTGCCGTTCGGGGACCTGTTCGCCGACGCGATCCGGTACGCCGAGCACGGCTACCCCGTCGCGCCCAGGGTCGCGCGGCACTGGGACCGCGCGGTCCAGGTTCACGAGCGGCTCGTGGGCGAGGAGTTCGCCGAGTGGGCGCGGGTGTTCACGGTGGACGGACGAGCGCCGAGGGTCGGCGAACGCTGGGCCAACCCGGCGGCCGCCCGGACGCTCCGGCTGGTGGCAGACAGCGGCGCCGAAGCGTTCTACCGTGGCGAGATCGCCGAGGCACTTGCGCGGCACGCGGCGGCGACCGGCGGACTGCTCGCCGCCGCGGACCTTGCCGGGCACGCGTCGACCTGGGTCGAGCCGGTGTCCGCGCGCTACCACGGTCACGAGGTCTGGGAGCTGCCGCCGAACGGGCAGGGCGTCGCGGCGCTGCTGGCACTCAACGTGCTGGACGGGGTGGACCTCGACGCGATGCCGCCCGAGGAGCGCCTGCATTGGCGGATTGAGGCCATGAAGCTGGGGTTCGCAGACGCGCATGCCTATGTCGCCGATCCGGAACGCGTCCACGTGCCGACCGCGGCGCTGCTCACCAAGGAGTACGCCGACGCACGCCGCGCACTGATCGGCCCCCGGGCGGGTACGCCATGCCCCGGCGACCCGGCCCGAGGTGGCACCGTCTACCTATGTGCGGCGGACGGCGACGGCATGATGGTGAGCCTGATCCAGTCCACCTACCTCGGGTTCGGTTCGTATGTCGTGCTGCCCGGCTTCGGCTTCGGGCTGCAGAACCGCGGTGCTGGCTTCCGGCTCGATCCGGCGCATCCGAATGTCGTGGCACCCGGCAAGCGTCCGTTCCACACCATCATCCCTGGCTTCCTCACCCGCGGGGGCGAACCGGTGGGCCCGTTCGGTGTCGTCGGCGGACACATGCAGCCGCAGGGCCACGTGCAGCTGCTCGCGTCCACACTGGACGACCGGCTGGACCCGCAGGCCGCGCTCGCGGCGCCACGCTGGTACTGGCACGCCGGTCGGACCGTGCTCGTCGAGCCCGGCCTGGCGGCGGGCGCCGACGGTGCGGCCACGATCGCGGGCCTCCGGCGCCGCGGGCACAAGATAGCGATCGAGCCCGATCCGTCCGCCTTCGGTTCCGGGCAGGCGATCTGGCGGCTCGCGGACGGCGGCTACGTCGGGGGCTCGGAGCCACGTGCGGACGGGTACGCGGTAGGGTTCTGAACCCGCGCGCGCCTCAGGCGGCGGACTCGCGGTCGCGGAACGTGGCCCGGTACGCCTGCGGGGTGGCGCCGACCCGCCGGGTGAAGTGGTGCCGCAGGGCGGCGGCGTCGCCGAACCCGGCTCGGATGGCGACCGCGTCGACGGTCAGGCCGGTCTCCTCCAGCAGCCGCCGGGCCAGCAGCACGCGTTGGCCCGTCACCCAGTCGTGCGGGGTGGTGCCGGTCTCGGCCCGGAACCGACGCGCGAACGTGCGCGGCGCCATGTGCGCCCGGGCGGCCATGTCCTCGACGGTCAGCTGCGTACCGAGGCTCTCGACCAGCCACCGCAGCACCGGCTCGAGCGTCGGCGCCTCCGGTGTCTTGGGAATCGGCGCCTCGATGTACTGCGCCTGGCCGCCGTCGCGGTGTGGCGGAACGACCATCCGCCGCGCGAGCTTGGTGGCCAACGCCGAGCCGTGCTCCTGGCGTACGAGGTGCAGGCAGGCGTCGATGCCGGCGGCGGTGCCGGCGCTGGTGAGCAGGTTGCCGTCGGCCACATAGAGCCGGTTGCACTGGACGTCGGCGCTCGGGAATCGAAGGGCCAGCTCGTCGGCGTACTTCCAGTGGGTTGTGCACTGCCGCCCGTCGAGCAGGCCGGCCTCGCCGAGCACGAACGCGCCGGAGCACACGCTGAACATCCGGGCACCGCGGTCGCTCGCCGCCCGCAGCGCCGCCAGCACCTCGTCCGGAATGGCCGACCCCACTGGGTGTGCGGGGACCGCGACGAGGTCGGCCTCGGCCAGCGGCGTCAGGTCCGCGTGCGGCACGAGCAGGAAGCCCGACCGCGTACGCACCGGCGCGCCGTCCGGGGTGCAGACGGCGAAGTCGTACGTGGGGAAGCCGTCGCCAATGCGGTCTGTGCCGAACACCTCGCAGAGCACGCCGAGCTCGAACACCGCGACATCGTCCAGCGCCAGGACGGCCACCTTCGTCAGCATGCGGTCCAGACTAGCCGAATCATGGCAGGAAATCGATGGGGTATGGCAAGCCTGCCACTTTCGGCCCGGATGGCCATCGCGGACACTAATAAGGACATCCGGTGCGCACCGGTGACCGAAAGGACAACAAGCCGAAGGGTCACCACCGTGGAACTCGTACTGCTCCTCTTCTTCATCGCCGTCACTGTCGCGGCGGCGTTCGGTTGGACCGCCGACAGCCGCGATTCGGCGGATTGGCAGCCATCCGAGGACGGTAGACGCGTCTCGCGCCTCCGGACGCGGCCGTCCTGAGCGCCGCCGTCCTAAGCGCCGCCG
>DASXRQ010000239.1:0-5101 GCA_036506495.1 Micromonosporaceae bacterium
CCCGACCTGGAGACGCGGATGCACGACGTGCTCGCCGTGATGGACGCGGCGGGCTCGCAGTCCGCGGTGCTTTTCGGGTACTCCGAAGGCGGCCCGATGGCGACCCTGTTCGCCGCCGCACACCCGGATCGGGTCGAGGCCCTGGTGCTCTACGGCGCATACGCCAAGCGGGTGTGGAGCCCCGACTATCCGTGGGCGCAGACCCGCGAGGAGCGCGAGCGGTTCACCGAAGAACTGGTCACCGGGTGGGACTGGGAGTCGGACATGCGGTGGCGGTGCCCGTCGGCCGGCGACGACATGTGCCGGTGGTGGGGGCAACGAGCGCGAGCGGCCGCCACCCCGTCGACGGTGCGCCGGTTGATGCGGATGAACGATCTGGTCGACGTCCGGGAGGCGTTGCCGGCGGTGCGGGTACCGACCCTCGTGGTCCACCGCACCGGTGATCCGGTCAGCGTGCTGGGCAACGGCCGGTACCTCGCGCAACACATCCCGGGCGCCCGGCTGGTGGAGCTGCCCGGCGACGACCATTTCGTCTCCGGCGATCCGGACGAGATCCTCGACCCGGTCGAGGCGTTCCTCGCGGAGACGCCGGCTCCGGCGCCGTCCGCGCTGGCCCTCGCCGCGCTTCTGGTCCCCGCCGGACCGGACGCCGGCCGCGTCGCGGTGGATCTGGGCGCCGGCGCGGTCCGCCGCGCCCGCACCGGCAGCGGCCGGCAGGTCCTGGTGTACGACGGTCCGGCCACCGCGATCAGGGCGGGTATGCGGTACCTCGCCGAGAACCCCCGCCGCCGGACCGGCATGGGGGTGCATGTCGCCGAGGTCCCGAGGCGGGGAGAGCGGGTCGACGGGTACGGCGTCGCAGCCGCGGTTGCTCTGGCCGAGCTGGCGCCCCCCGCAGAGCTCTGGGCCTCGGCCACCGTGCGGGATCTGGTCGCCGGGTCCGGGCTCCTGCTGCAACCGCGCGGTGAGCAGAATGTCTCGGTGCTCGGGTCGATGCCGGTGTACCGCGCCGTCGACCAGGGCGGGGCCGGCCGGCCGGCCAGTACGGGCTAGCCGCCACGCCGTCGACCCGGCGGGGCCGGCCGGCCGGCCCGTACGGGGTTAGCCGGCCGGCCACTTGATCAGCGAGTGGTGACGTCGATGGTGACCGGCACCGGATTGGTGACGATGTCGAACACCGCCGAGCGTCGGCGCGACTGTTCGACCAGCTCGCGCAGCTTCTCGGCGGGCGCGTCGCCCGCGACGGTGAAGTGGACCCGGATCTGTTCGAACCCGTTGCGGACCTCGCCGTCGAGCCCGAGGATGCCCCGCAGGTCGATGTCGCCCTCCACCGTCGCCTCCACCTCGGTCAGGGTGACCCCGCGCGCGGCGGCGATGTTGGCCAGTCCCGCCATCAGGCAGGCCGCCAGTGCGTGCAGCAGGTACTCGACCGGAGTAGGCCCGTGGTCGCTGCCGGTGAGCACCGGCGGGTGATCGGCGGGGAACGTGAAGTCCCCCTCCCGGACGTGCTCCTGGCCGGCGCCGTAGTAACCGTTGATCGTGCCGCGATTGTGGGTACCGTCGACCCACCGGTTGGCGGCGCGGAACCGGAACTTCGCGAGTTCCGGCTGGGCCTTGACCGCGCCGATGGTGGTGAACAGGGCGGCGGTGTCGACGCCGTTGCGGGTGGTGTTGTCGGCTGTGGTGGTCATCTCGGGGTGTCCTCCTGTGAGAGTGGATGTTCAGGCCGCGACGGCCATCGCCGCAGCTGTGGGAGCCGGCATCGAGGCGAGGCGTTCCGCCTCCGCCTCGAGCGCCCGGCTCAGTCGTTTCTGCAGCGCTACGAACCGCTCCGGCGCCGGGAAACGGGCCAGCGCACAGGTGAGGTCGAACGTTTCGCGCAGCGCCCCGTCCCGCTGCCGCTGGTACGCCGCCAGCGCCTCGCGCTCGTCGGCGCCTCCCAAGAGGGTCCTGTCGAGCGCCACGGCCAGGAGTTCGGCGTCACGGAAGGCGTCCGTGATGCCGTGTCCGGTGATCGGGTCGCGGTGGTAGCCGGCGTCGCCCACCAGCGCCCACCCGGGTCCCGCCGCACGGCGTACGTGGTTGGGTAGCCCGACCGCGCCGCGCACCGGTGACGCCACCCGGGCACTCCGCAGCCGGTGGGCCAGGCTGGGCGAGGCTCGGCCGATCAGATCGACGAGCGCCTCGACGCGCCGGCCGCCGGCACCGGCGATCGGCGCCGCGCTGGCCACCGGGCAGCACAGCCACACGCACGCCTCACCGCCGTGGGTGGGAAAGACGCCGGCGAAGGCGCCCTGCCCCAGGTGGAACTCGAAGCCTCGCCAGTCCACACCCGCGAAGAACGCGTAGAACGTGGCGTTGTCGGCGGGATGGCTCTCGATCACCTCGGCGCCGACCTCACGGGCGACGCGCGACCGTACCCCGTCAGCACCGACGACGAACCGTGCGGACAGCTCCACCGGCGCGCCGGCGGCGTCCCGGGCGATGACCGCACAGACCCGGCCGTCCGGCCCACGCCGTACGCCGGTCGCGGTCAGGCCGGTGCGCAGGTCGGCGCCGGCGGCGCCGGCGGCCTGGGCGAGAATGGCGTCGAGGATGTACCGGCGCGGCGCCACCAGCAGGTCGACGCCGGCGCGCCGCTTGACGGTACGGATGTCCTCCGTCTCGCCCGTCCGGAACGTCACCAGCCGGATCGGTGGCGCGCCGCTGTCCAGGACGCTGTCGAGCAGCCCCCAGCGGGAGAGCTGGACGACACCGCCACGGGCGATCGACAATGTCGAGACCGTGTCGCCGGGCAGTCGGGCCCGGTCGATGACGACCACGTCGTACCCCTGGCGGGCCAGCAGCATCGCCGTGGCCGAGCCCGCGCACCGGGCGCCGACCACGACGACGTCGTGGGTACTCCCGCGCTGCCTCATCTCGGTTCTCCTTCGAGTGGTCGATCGGACGCCCTCGAATGTGCGGCCTGCGCCCGCGTCGAACTTGGAGAAGACGTGGAGACCGCGTGGTGCCGCACCGCCACGCGTTCTCCACGTGACCGCCCCGCGGGCGCCAAGTACCGGCGCTGGGATCCGGCGAGAGTCGCCGGCATGACAACTTCTGCCGCGGTGGTCCACACTCAGGACCCACCCGCTGATCTCGGCTCCCCGTCCGGCGCCGGCTCACCCGCACCGACCCCGCGCGCGCTGCTCGCCGGTGCGCGCGGGATGGTTCCGCTGATGCTCGCGGTGACCCCGCAAGGTCTCACGATCGGGCTGGCGCTCGGACAAACACCCACCGACCACCTCGCGGCATGGTCGGCGTCGTGGCTCATCTACGCCGGGTCGGCGCAGCTTGCCGCCGTGGCCACGTACAGCGCCGGGTCTGCCGCTGCCGCCGCAGTCCTCGCCGCGATGGCGGTCAACATCCGCCTGCTGTTCTACAGCGCCGCGCTCGCGCCGCACTGGCGGCACCGGTCGATGCGCTGGCGGCTGCTCGCCGGGTACCTGCTCGTCGACCCGTCGTTCATGCTGGCGCAGCAACGGCACGACCGGCCCGGTTCGGCGGGCGAGAAGGCTGGCTACTACTTGGGCGGTGGGCTGCTGCTCTGGGTCTGGTGGCAGCTCGTGACGGCGGTCGGCGTTCTCGCCCCGGCGGTCGTGCCGGACTCCGCCTGGCTGGCCGCGGCAGCGCCGCTGTGTTTCGTCGCGATCCTTGCGAGCAAGGTGCGCGGACGGGCCGCGCTGGCCGCCGCCGCGGCGTCCGCGGTTGCCGCGTTCACGGTCGCGGCGCTGCCGTGGGGAACCGGCCTTGCCATCGCGATCGTTGCTGGAGTCTGGGCGGGAAGCATCGCCCGCCGTCGAACGGAAGTGTCGGCGTGAACCTGTGGCTCGTGCTCGTCCTGGCCGGTGCCGGCACCCTGCTCCTGCGCCTGTCGTTCATCCTCGCCGCGAACGCAGTCACATTGCCGGCGGTCGTGGACCGCGCGGCGGACCTGGTCTTCCCGGTGACGATCGCCGCGATCCTCGCCACGAGTCTGCGTGGCGTGACGACATCGTTCCACACCGGACAGATCGTTGCCCTGGTCCTTGCCGCCGCCGCGACCGCGCTCGTGAGCCGGTTGACCGGCTCGATTCTCGGCGCGCTCGCCGCCGGCCTGGCCGTCATGGCCGCCGCTTCAGTGGCGGTGACTGCGCTGCCGTAGGCGCCGGGCGAGTTCGGCCGCGTACCGCTGAGTGGCGCCCGGGCCGTGCGGCCGCGGGCGCCACCGGAGGTCTGCCGGTGGTGTTTCACGCACGCCGGCATCATCCGGTCCTGACCGGCTGATCGGCGCTGGTTCGGTGCCCGTCGGACCCGGCGATCAGGCTGTCGCGGTGCCTCCGGTGACTCGCAAAGTGGGTGCCGCATTGGTGGATGGCTGGTCGGCGAGCAGCGCTGCGACGACGTGGTCGGCGTACGCGGAGCTGGCCGGTCCCGGCTTGGGAAGGAGATGGGGGGCGCTGCGGAGCAGTTGGAGCTGGCCGAGGTAGGCGCTGTAGGCGAGCAGCGCTCGGCGTCGAGCACGTGCCGGGGGGAAGCCGAGTTGCCGGAACAGCGTGGTGATATAGCCCAGGCGCTGCTCGGTGACGTCGGCCAGGGCTGGCGCCACGAGTGGGTGGTCGGCGTCCGCGAGCAGGGCCAGATCCGCGCTGGTACGCGCCGGTGGCGCAAACACATGCGTGATGAGCTGCCTCAGGCGTTCTTCGGGGGGTACAGCGGCGGCCTCCAGGCGTTCGATCACGGCGGTGGTGCTGGCCTGCCGCCACAGCTGCAGAGCGGCCGCGATGAGCTCGTCCCGGCTGCGGAAGTGCCAGTAGAAGCTGCCTTTCGTGGCGCCGAGACGGACCGCCAGGGGCTCCACGGCCACGGCGGCGAGGCCTCCACTGCTCAGCGCGTCCAGGGCGGCGGAGGCCCAATCATCTCGGCTCAGTCTCGACACGCCCCATACGCTAGCGTATGGTCGTCACCATACGGCACCGTATGGAACGGGGAAGCCATGAGACTGGTTGACTCGGCACGATTCTGGAACACCACCGCCGCGGAGAACACGGCCATCTATCCGGCGCATCGGTACGCCATCACG
>DASXRQ010000240.1:0-49312 GCA_036506495.1 Micromonosporaceae bacterium
CGCCGGCAGCCCGTACGTGTTCAGCAGGCGCTGCAGCGCGGTGAGGTGGCCCAGATCGAAGATCTCGTACTCGGGCACGATGGCCCGTTCCTGCATCCGGGCGTGCAGGTCGACGATGAACTCCCAGCGGTTCAGGAACACGGCGTCGCCGAAGTTGACCGTGCCCATCGTGCAGGACGCCATGTCCGGTGCGGCGTCGAGCACCGCGAGACGGTCGGATTCCGGGTCGGTGACCGCGCCACCCGACGACAGCTGAACGATCAGATCAGTGGACTCGCGCAGCGCCGTGACCGTGTCCCGCAGCCGGCCCGGGTCCAAGGTCGGCTTCGCCTCGGCGTCGCGGATGTGGATGTGGATGACGCTGGCGCCGAGCGCCTCGCACTCCTTGGCCGTGGTAACCAGCTCGTCGAGGGTCACCGGCAGCGCCGGCACATCGGCCTTCGCCGATTCGGCCCCGGTCGGAGCGACTGTGATCAGCGTCCCTGTGGTCATGCGGGCGATATTCGCACGCACGCCCTATCCCGGGTCGCCCGGGTCGATGGCCGCGGTCGACTCGGCGACACGCAGCGGCGCATCGTCGGACACGTTGCGCCTGATCACCGCCAGCGCGACCATGCCGAGCTCGTGGTGGCGCACCGCCGTACCGATGAAGCCCACCGCCCGGCCGTCCCCGGTCGCAACGGCGGTGCCCGGCGCCGGTGGCTGATCGGTCGCGACACCGTCCAGGTGCAACAGGACGAGCCGGCGCGGTGGTCGGCCCAGGTTGTGCACCCGCGCTACGGTCTCCTGGCCGCGGTAGCAGCCCTTGTCGAGGTGCACCGCGGCGGATCGCGGGTCGACCTCCGCGGGGATCGTGCGGTGGTCGATCTCCAACCCGAGCCGCGGTACACGCGCGGCGACCCGGATCGCCTCGTACGCCCACAAACCAACCGGTGGGACGCCGAGGCGTTCCATGACCTCGCCCACGGTCGGCCGCGGGACCAGCAGGTCGACGCCGAGCCGGCTCCGACGGGCCCACCCGCCACCGGAG
This sequence comes from Micromonosporaceae bacterium, assembly GCA_036506495.1. Classification (GTDB taxonomy): domain Bacteria; phylum Actinomycetota; class Actinomycetes; order Mycobacteriales; family Micromonosporaceae; genus DASXRC01. Next base: position 1,031 of record DASXRQ010000240.1, read on the forward strand.
AGCGGCGCCACGGCGTACCGTGCCGTCGGGCGTGGCGGGACGGCGCCGGCGGCGAACTTCGGACCCGGCACCGGCACCAGGTCGGGTTCGCCGAGCGGACCGACGCCCAGGGCGGCGAGTGCGCCGTCGGCCTTCGGGCCGACGACCGAGAGCACCGCCCAGTCGGCGCCGACGTCGCGCGGCTCCACCCGGCTGAGGAAGCGCATCTTCTCGAGGAACGTGAGCAAGTCGCCGGCCGCGCCGGGCTCGGTGTCGAGCCACGTGGTCCCGCCGTCCTCGGCGACCAGCGCGTGGTGCTCGACATGCCCGTGTGGGGAGAGCACGAACAGCTCGGTTCCCTCGCCGGCGCGCAGGTCGGTGAGGTGCTGGGTGGTCAGGCTGTGCAACCACGTCACCCGGTCCTCGCCCGTCACTGCTAGCACGCCGCGGTTCGATCGGTCGACAACGCCGGCATCGGTGGCGAGGATCCGCTGTTCACGCATCGGATCGCCGTAGTGCGCGGCGACACCGGCGTCGCGTGACTCCGGCTCCAGCGCCTCGACCATGACCACGGTCATTCCCGCTCCCCACATGTGCGGCACAGCCCGAACAGCGCGAGGTGGCCGATGTCCACCAGGAAGCCGCGCTGCTCATCCAGTGTGCGCGCGAGCGGCGTCAGCATGCTCGGCTCCACCTCGTCTACCGCGCCACAGGACCGGCAGACGAGGTGGACGTGCTGCTGTTTTCCGGCGGTGTGGTACGTCGGCGAGCCGTGCGACAGGTGCGTGTGGGTAACCAGACCGAGCTCCTCGAGCAGCTCCAGCGTGCGGTAGACCGTCGTGATGTTCACCCCCGCGGCGACCTCGCGCACCGCCGCGTGCACCTGCTCCGGGGTGGCGTGGCCGAGCGTGTGCACGGCCTCCAGCACCAGCTGCCGGGGCGCGGTCAGCCGCAGGCCACGGGCGCGGAGCATCTCTGCGAGCGAGGACTCGGACACCGCTCGATGATATGCCGATCATGGCATCCTTTGCCGGTTGCATGATCGGTGCCGGAGGTCGCGTGCTCGGCGTGGCCGGGGACTAGGCTCCCGGGAGTGTCCGAGCAGCGGGTAGTCGCCGTCCTGGGCCGGGGCGTCGTGCCGGCCGACGTGCCGATCCTGCGCGCCGACGACCTCGGCGTGCTGCGCGGGGATGGCGTCTTCGAAACCATGAACGTGCGCGACGGGCGACCGTGGCTGCTCGACGAGCACCTTGCCCGGATGGCCCGGTCCGCCGCCCGGCTCGACCTCATCCTCCCGCCGGCCGCCGAGCTGGCGGACCTCGCTGGGCAGGCCTGCGACGCGTGGCCGGCCGGGCTCGAGGGGGCGATGCGGCTAGTCTGCACCCGAGGGGCCGAGGACGGCGGCCCGGTCACGGTCTTCGCCACGGTCACGGCGGTCGGCGATCCGGTACGCCACGCCCGGCGCGAGGGAATCGCGGTCGCCACCGCGACGCTCGGCGTCACCGCCGATGTCCGCACCGGCGCGCCGTGGCTCCTCGGCGGCGTCAAGTCGCTGTCGTATGCGGTGAACATGGCCTCGCAGCGCTGGGCGCTCGCGAACGGCGTGGACGACGTGCTGTGGGTTTCCACGGACGGGTACGCCCTCGAGGCCCCGACGTCGACGCTCGTGTGGCTGGAGGACGACGTGCTCTACACCGTCCCCGCCGAGGCGACCGGCATCCTGCCCGGCACGACCGCCCGCTGGCTACTTGACAACGCCGGCAAGGTCGGCTTCACCGCCGCGGAGCGGATGGTGACCCCGACGGAGTTGGTCGGGGCAGACGGCGTCTGGCTCACCTCCTCGGTCCGCGGGCTGGCCGAGGTCCGCGCCATCGACGATGTGCCGCGGCAGGCCGCCCGGCACACGACCGCGATCCGCGAGCTGCTCGGGTTCCCGATCTGACGCGTCGATGGACGGCGGTCGTCAGCCGCCGACCCGGACCAGCCGCGCCGAGAGATGAGGGTTCAGGCCCTGGCCGACCGCGGCCATCTCGTGCGCGTACAGCAACGCACCCTCCACGATGCCGAACAGCCGCTTGCCCGCGGTGACCTCCTTGGCCGTGGCCGTACGCACGACGGCGTCGGTGGCCATCTCGACGCGTACCCCGTCCACCCGCCCGAGGTAGAGCTCCATGATCCCGGTGGGGCTGATCATCAGCGCCTCGATCTCATCGCTCGGGCGCTCGTCGCGCATCACCGGCCGCCACCAGCCGATCTCACGGGCGGACGGGCGGATCGGCTTGCTCTGTTCGTCGAGCAACCACGAGCGCGACTCGTAGTGCAGGAACGGCCGACCGTCGTGGCTGATCCGGATCTCCTGCGCATAGTCGAAGTCCTCGATCGTCGGGTAGCCACCGCGTCCGCGGCCGCGCCAGAGCCCCACGTACGGCAGGAGCCCGCGCAGCGCCGGGTGCAGGTCTGGCCCGGTACGCAGGTCGTGGACCTCTTCGTACGGGTACGGGTCGACTGGCGGCGCGTTCAGCCAGGGCGGCGGCATCGGGCCGTCGGCGGTCGTCACCAGCGCCCCCTCGAGATGCGCACGGCCAGGTAGACCAGGGCACCGGCGAGGACGCCGAAGCCCGCCACGAGCAGGCTCACGAACCCGATCTCGGTAACCATGACCAGCTCATCGTAGGCCCGGGCCCCACTAGGGTGGCTCTCATGGCTCGCACCCTCGTCGTCAAGGCCACCGCCGGGGTGGACGCGCCCGAGCGCTGCGCGCAGGCGTTCACGGTCGCGGCGACCGCGGTGGCGGCCGGGGCCGACGTCTCGCTGTGGCTCACCGGTGAATCGACCTGGTTCGCGCTGCCCGGGCGGGCCGCCGAGTTCGAGCTGCCGCACTCGGCACCCCTGCCCGATCTGCTGGCCGCCGTCCTCGCCGGCGGCCGGGTGACCGCCTGTACCCAATGCGCCGCCCGCCGCGGGATCGCCCAGGACGACGTGCTGCCGGGCGTACGCATTGCCGGGGCGGCCGCGTTCGTCGAGGAGGTCCTCGCCGACGGCGCCCAGGCCCTCGTCTACTGAGCCGTTTACTGAGCCGTCTACTGAGCGGGGCAGGGCTGGGTCGCCACGACCGTCACGCGGCCGTCCCGAGCCTGGGCCACCAACGCGACACCGCCGTGCCGGTAGGCGACGAGGTCGGCCGTCGAGAGCGCCGGCGTCGTGCCGGCCAGCCGATCGTGCAGGGCGACCGGCAGCGGACCGGGAACGGTGCCCGGCTGGCTGGTCAGCCGAACGCTTCGCGCGACGTTACCCGCGTCGTCGCACTGGACGCGGGTCGAGCCGACCGACTCGCCCGCGCCCACGCCGAGCGCGGCCGCCACCGGACTCGCCGCGGCCACCAGCTCGGGCGGCGCGAGGACCAGGGTGTCCGCGAGCACCGGTCGATCGTCGGGCCGGCAGCCGGTGGCCACGGTCAGCGTGATGATGCCCGGCCCGGTCACCCCGCCGCGGATGCCGACGAACTCGCCGGCATCCGCGCGAAGGGTGTGGTCGCCGTGAGCGGGGTGTCGCACCCTGACCCGGTACGCCTCCGGCAGCCGGTCGCCGAGCCGGTCCAGCTGCACCGCGGCCTCCGCGGGCGGCACGAAGATCCGCACATCCTGCTCGAGGGTGGCTCCCGCCCGGGCGGACGTGATCCGGCACCCGGTCGTCAGCCGTGGCGCGACGATCTCCAGCACCGCGTCCGGCCCGGCGGCGGCCGCCAGTCGGCCCGCGGCCCGCTCCACCACCGGCAGGGCCTCGCCGACGCTGCGCTGCTCGCGGACGGTCGCCGGGTCGTGCCGCGCGGACCAGTACGCCGTCCCGGCGAGCAGCAGCGCCCACGCGGCGGCGGCCGCGATCAACCACCTCCGCCCGCGACGCGGCGGCGGCGGGGACGCGTCCTGCGCCGGCTCGGCGAGCGTCGTCACGCCCGCCATCGTGGCACAGCCGAGTGCGCACCGATCCAGCGCGCCCTCACCCGACGATCATGGCGTTAGCCCACCTTCAGCGCCACCTCGTTGACTCCCCGACCGGCGCTGACGACCGCGTCGCCGTTGCCAACTCGGGACAGCGCGCGCAGCGTCCAGTCGCCCGGGGCCGCGAAGAACCGGAACAGGCCCGCCGACGACGTCACCACCTCGGCGGCAAACTCACCGGTGGCGTCGAGGAGCCGCACGTACGCCCCAGGAATCGGCTCCCCGGTGCCGGCCCGGAGCACGCCGGTGATGACGGTCTCCTTCTCCAGGTCCACGCTGGCCGGGATGGGCGCCGACTGGTCCGGCGCCGCGCAACCCGCGTCAATGCTCATCTCAGGCCTCCCCGGGGTGGTCGCCGAGTGCCACCGGCACGCCCACGAGCGAGCCGTACTCGGTCCACGATCCGTCGTAGTTCTTCACGTCGCGGTGGCCCAGCAGCTCGCGCAGCACGAACCACGTGTGCGAGGAGCGCTCGCCGATGCGGCAGTACGCGATTGTCGGCTTGGACGCGTTCAGCCCGGCGTCGGCGTACAGCGACCGCAGCTCATCGTCCGACTTAAAGGTCCCGTCCTCGTTGGCCGCCTTCGACCAGGGCACGCTCAGCGCGGTGGGCACATGCCCCGGGCGCTGGGCCTGCTCCTGGGGCAGGTGGGCCGGGGCGAGCAGCCGGCCGGCGTACTCATCCGGCGAACGGACATCGATCAGGTTCTTGACGCCGATCACGGCCACCACTTCGTCGCGGAACGCGCGGATCGACAGGTCCGCCCGCTGGGCGGTGTACTGCGTGGCGGGCCGGGACACCGCGTCCTTGACGAGCGGGCGGTTGTCCAGCTCCCACTTCTTGCGGCCGCCGTCGAGCAGCTTCACGTCGCGGTGGCCGTAGAGCTTGAAATACCAGTAGGCGTACGCGGCGAACCAGTTGTTGTTGCCGCCGTACAGGATCACGATGTCGTTGGTGCCGACGCCGCGGGTCGACAGCAGCGCCTCGAACTGCTGCTGGTTGACGAAGTCCCGCCGCACCGGGTCCTGCAGGTCGGCCCTCCAGTCCAGCTTGATGGCGCCGGGGATGTGGCCGCCGTCGTACGCGGTCGTGTCCTCGTCGACCTCGACGAAGACGACGCCCGGGGCGTCCAGGTTCTTTTCGGCCCAGTCGGCCGAGACGAGTGCGGTATCGCGACTCATGGCGTGCTCCCTGTCGAGGATGTCGGTGGAGTCGCCGCGCGGATGAGAAAGGTGTCGCGCCGCGCGGGATCCAGGAGAAGGGGACGGATCTCGTACGTGCGACGGCGTCGCTGCCGGGCGTAAGGAAGATCAGAGGGTACGCGTGCGAAGCAGCCCCGCCGTCAGATGACGGGGCGACAGAGGCAGGTGGCCACGCGGCACAGGTCGACCGCGCGCCGCTTGGTGAGCAGCGTGCCCATGGGCGGGAAGCCTACCAGCCGTTCCGTGCCTCGGACACACACGACCACCATGCGGGAGTCCGCTCAACCGTTCAGGGGTACGCCCCGAGCGGTCGCGGTGATCGCCAAGCCGTCGGGTCGCGGGGTGACCTTCTGCACGGCCAGATCGAACGGCAGCGCGGGCAGGGCGACGTCGACCGAAATCCTCTCGGCGATCTGGTTGATCAGGCTCTGGGCGGCCGGTATGTCGGGCACGCCGTCCGCCTTGAGGTCGTGGAACCGCACCCGGATCTTGCCGCCCGCCATGGCCAGGGCCGCGGTGCCGGTCAGCGTGAGCTTCTGCCCGAGCACCTCCACCGGCACGCTCACCAGCAGGTGACCGTCCTGTTCGGACAGTCGCAGCCCGGGTTGTTTGATCAGGTCGGCGACCGAGGCGTACCCGATCGTCGCGGTTCCGGACACCCGCTCCGCGACGACCCGGCCCTCCCCGCTCATCAGCGTACGAGCGCCGGCAGTCACGTCCGTGGCCTCGACGTCGAGCCGCGGCAACTGGACGCCCTGGCCCGCCACGTCCCGCATCACGATCGTGATCTTGTCGTATCGGCCGCGTGCAACCTGGGTCAGGAACGGGAAGCCGCCGACCGTCACGTCCGGCTCCGATGAGGTGACACCCCGCGCGGCGACCTCCTTCTTCACCTGGTCGCCGATGGTGCGCTCGGCGAGCGCCGCGCCAGCCCGGTCGGCGATGAGCAGCAGCCCCCCGAGCACGATGACGAGTACGACGAGGACGCTGATCAGCCGCGCGGTCCAGCTCCGCCGGCGTACCACCGTGTCGGCCACTCGTCCTCCTCGACGTGGGTCGTTGTCGCCAGATACCCGGTTCGAAGATCAGCTATGCGGCACCAGAAACAGGACGCTCATCAGGTACGCCAGCGGGGCGGCCAACGCGAACCCGCCCAGTGGCCCCTGCATGTGCCGCGCGATCCACATCGTCGGCGCGTCGCCGGCCATCTGCCGGCCGGCCTCGGCGTAGTCCGCGCCGAGGTCGGCCAGCCCGGCCGCGCCCGCGGCGACGAGTCCGACCACCGCGCCGCTCGTCGGCGTGAACGGGTAGACGTAGCTGCCGAGCACCGCCGCGGCGAGGGTACCGAGCATCGCGCCGACGACCACGCCGAGTGCCCCGCGCGGGACCTGCGGCGCCAGCCGCGGCACGGGAGCGAGGGTGTCGACGACGCGGGCGACGACGAGCGACACCCCGGTCGCGGTCAGGCACACCACGATCGCCTGGGTGCCGGAGGCGAGCCGGGTCAGCACGATCAGCGTCGCGAACGCGACGACGCCCACCACGATGACGAGCGTCGCGCTCAACGACTCGGTCACGCGGGCGCGGTCCGCCGACCGGAACAGCTGACCGAGGACACCCGCGACGAAGCCCCCGGCGGCGACCAGCCCGAGCGGTGCCAGCGCCGCCACCTCCGGTCGCACCGCCGCGATGTCCGCCGCGGCCGCCGTCGCCGCGCCCACGCATGCGACGACCGGCAGCGCCGCTGGGCGCATCGCCATCGTCCAGGCGAGGACGAACAGCAGCTGGACCCCGAAGATCACGACGGCGTACGGGATGCGGGCTGCCCCGGGTCCGGCGGTCTGCGCGCCGAACACCAGGCCGATGCCGAGCAGCGCGGCGAAGCCAGCGATGGCTAGCGAGAGAACCCGGCGTACCGGAACCAGGCCAAGGGGGTGCGAACCGGTGTCGGCGCTCTGGTCACCGCCCGGCGCATCGGCGCCGACACGGCGGTCGCGCGGTGGGGGTCCGGGGGGCGGGGCCGGACGACTGCTGGGCCAGGGGTCGCGGCCGGCCTCCGTGGGGGACGAGGGGAACACGCACCGATGGTGCCAGATCGGGAGCAGCCGGGTCGCGCGGCCACCGGGCGGCGCACGAGTTCACCACCATGTCGTCCGGTAGCGATCAGTTATTCTCGTGGCTTAACCACCCCCGTCAGCGACGCCGGGCTTCGCAGATCCGCGTCGCGGAGGTGATGTCGTTGGAGATCCTGCTCCTCGTGCCGGCCCCTGCGGCCGAGCCGTCCGCGGTGCTGCCCGCACTCGACCTGCTGCCGCACTCGATCCGCACCGCCCCGCGCGACGTGCGCACGCTCGTGTCCGGGCCGAGCCCGGACGCGGTCCTCGTCGACGCCCGCTCGGAGCTGTCCGAGGCGCGGGCCACGTGCCGTGTGCTGCACGCCACCGGCCTGGGAGTTCCGCTCATCGCCGTGGTCACCGAGGCGGGGCTGATCGCGCTGAACGCCGACTGGGGCGTCGACGACGTGATCCTCGCCACCGCTGGCCCGGCCGAGGTCGAGGCGCGGCTGCGGTTGGCCGCCGGCCGGCTCAGCAGCGCCGCCGCGGGGACCGGTGGCCTCATCCGCGCGGGCGAGCTGACCATCGACCCGGACACGTACGCCGCGAAGCTCAAGGGCCGGCCGCTCGACCTGACCTATAAGGAGTTCGAGCTGCTCAAGTTCCTCGCCCAACACCCGGGTCGGGTCTTCACCCGGGATCAGCTCCTGCGCGAGGTGTGGGGGTACGACTACTTCGGCGGCACCCGCACCGTGGACGTCCACGTGCGGCGGCTCCGCGCGAAGCTCGGCTCGGAGTACGAGTCCATGATCGGCACGGTCCGGCAGGTCGGATACAAGTTCGTCGTTCCGCCGGCCCGATCGCTGCCGGCCGCCGAGGTCGCACCGCTCACCGTTTGACGGCGCGGGCCGTGGGCCCGCCGATACGGTGGCCGGGTGACCACCGCGGCGGCTCCCGCAGCCACCCCACCGATTCAGCGGGTCGGACACCTCGGTCCGGAGGAGGTGCGGGACGTGCTCTCCCTGGCCCAGGCGGCCGGGGACACCGACGGGGCGTACCCGCTCTCGGAGCACGTCGTCCTGCACATCCGGCACGGCGGGGACGCTCCGGCCGTACACCTGCTGGCGCGGGATCCGGACGGCGCGCTCGCCGGGTACGCCCATGTGGACACCACGGACCTGGTCGAGGGTGCCTCGGCGGAGCTGGTCGTGCACCCACTGCGCCGGCGGCGAGGGCTGGGCCGCGCGCTGGTGAACACGGCGATCGAGGCGGCCGAGCAGGTGGATCCGCGTGGCCGGTTGCGGCTGTGGGCGCACGGCGACCATCCGTCCGCGAGCGCGCTCGCGCTGTCGATGGGTTTCGACCGGGCGCGGGTGCTCTGGCAGATGCGCCGCTCGCTCTTCGCACCCGTGCCGGAGCCGGAACTGCCCGACGGGGTAACGTTGCACGAGTTCCGCCCCGGCCGGGACGACGCAGCCTGGATCGCCGTCAACGCGCGGGCGTTCGCCGAGCACCCGGAGCAGGGCAAGTGGACGGTACGCGATCTACGGATCCGGACGGCTGAGCCGTGGTTCGACCCGGCCGGGTTCCTGATGGCCGAGGCATCGGCGGAGCTGTGGGAGGCGCGGCTGGCCGCGCGGCCGGAAGGCGAGGGCGGCCGGCTGCTGGGCTTCAACTGGACGAAGGTGCACGGCTCGCGGCACACCGAGGTCCTCTCGGACAGCACCGAGCCACACGACCACGACCCGATCGGGGAGATCTACGTGCTGGGCGTCGACCCAGCCGCCCACGGCCTGGGCCTCGGCACCGCGCTTACCCTCGCGGGCCTGCGCCACCTGCGGTCGGTGGGGCTCGACCAGGCGATGCTCTACGTCGACGAGTCCAACATCACCGCGGTCGCGCTGTACACGAAGCTCGGATTCGCCCGCTGGTCGACCGACGTGAGCCTGAGACGCCGCGTCTGATCGGCCAATTCACGTGGCGGACATCTCACCCTCAGTCAGCCGCAATTCAAGCGGCCACACCTGTTCACCTCTGGTTAACCCGCGACCGGCCGTCCGGCTACCTGCCGCTCCTACCGTCGCCTCGTCGGCCGGGGTACGGCCGGCGTAACCCCTACAGAGAGGCAATCCTGAGGTGAACCGCAACGTGCTTTCGCGGCGCGTCCTCGCCGGTGTGGCAGGTGTCGCGCTCGCCGCGCTCGCACTCGCCGGCTGCGGCGGCAACGACAACAACACGTCGAGCAACGGATCGTCGAACGGTGGCTCTGACATCGCGAGCCTGTCCGGCAACCTGAAGGCCTCGGGCGCCAGCTTCCCGAACGCGTACTACCAGGAGGTCATCGACCAGCTGAAGACCGCGGCGCCGAACCTCACGGTCAACTACAACTCGGTGGGCTCCGGCACGGGTAAGAAGGAGTTCGGACAGGGTCTAACGGACTTCGCTGGTTCGGACAGCACGGTCAAGGACACCGACGGCATCGCCGCCGACTCGTTCCTCTACGTTCCGACCGTGGCGGCCCCGATCACGGTCTCGTACAACCTATCGGGTGTGTCCGACCTTCAGTTCAGCCCGATCACCCTTGCCAAGATCTTCCAGACCGACATCAAGAAGTGGAACGACCCGGCGATCGCCGCGGACAACCCCGGCAAGAGCTTGCCCGACAAGAACATCACCGTCGCGCACCGCTCGGACGGCTCGGGCACGACCAGCAACTTCACCAAGTACCTGGACGCGGCGGCGCCCGGCGTGTGGAAGCTGAAGAGCGGCGACACCGTCAACTGGCCGCCAACCACGCAGGGCGGCGAGAAGAACACCGGCGTCGCGCAGATCATCAAGCAGGCGGACGGCAGCGTCGGCTACGTCGACCTCAGCGACGCTACGGCGAGCGGCCTGACGTTCGCGAAGATCAAGAACAAGGACGGCACCTTCGTCGGGCCGACGATCGAGGGTGCGACGGCGGCGCTCGCCGGCGCTGAGGTGAAGGACGACCTCACGTACAACCCGCTCAACGCGAGCGGCGCGGACGCCTACCCGATCACGGCGCCCACCTACATCCTGGTCAAGAAGTCCTACCGCGACGCGACCAAGGCGGCGCTGGTGAAGGCCTTCGTGACGTACATCCTCACCGATGGCAAATCCATCGCGAAGGACGTCAACTTCGCGACCCTGCCGGACGCGCTCCAGCAGAAGGCACTCGCCCAACTCGACAAGATCCAGAGCTGATCGCGACGCCGAACGACTGACCGGCACGCAACCCCGGGGGGTGGGATCATCGATCCCTCCCCCGGAGGCGCCGAGGCACTGGAGTGAAGACGTTGACCCAGACGCAGACCGCACCACCAGCCGAGCCGAGGACCTCGCTGACCAGCAAGGGCGGCGGCCAGAGGGCTGACCGGCTCTTCAAGTCGGTGGCCCTCGCGGCCGGCCTGCTCGTGCTCGCGATTCTCGGGCTGATCCTCATCACGACCACCCGACAGGCCTGGCCGGCCCTGTCCGACCAGGGCCTGCGCTTCCTCACGAGCACGGAGTGGAACCCGCCGGCCGGCAAGTTCGGCGCCCTCGCCTTCATCTACGGCACGGGTGTCGTGGCGCTCCTGTCCTTGATCCTCTCGGTCCCGATCTCGATCGGGATCGCGTTGTTCATGACCGAGTTGGCGCCGCGCCGGCTGCGCGGCCCCGCCGTCGCCGTGATAGACCTGCTCGCCGCGGTGCCGTCGGTCGTCTTCGGGCTGTGGGGCATTCTCGTGGTGGCGCCGGCGCTGGTCCCGATCTACCAGTGGTTCAACGACGTGTTCGGCGGGATCCCGGTCCTCGGCAAGATCTTCGGATCGCCCGTCGGCGGTGGGCGCAGCTTCATGACCGCGGGGATCATCTTGGCCATCATGATCACGCCGATCATCACCTCGATCAGCCGAGAGGTCTTCGCGACCGTGCCCAGTGCGGACAAGGAGGCGGCGTACGCACTCGGCGCGACCCGCTGGGAGATGATCAGGGGCGCGGTCTTCCCGCACAGCTTCGGCGGGCTGGTCGGCGCGGTGATGCTCGGACTGGGCCGCGCCATGGGCGAGACGATCGCGGTCGCGTTGACGATCGGTGCGGCCGTCCAGGTCACGCCCAACATCTTCGCCGGCGGCGACGCGATGCCGGCGGTGATCGTGCGTCAGTGGGGCGAGTCAGGCGGCGAGCATACTGCCGCGCTCGTCGGCCTCGGTGTCGTGCTGTTCGCGATCACCGTAGTCGTCAACCTGTTCGCCCGGCTCGTCGTCAACCGGGCCGAGATCCGCATGAAGGGAGCCGCGTCATGACCGCGGTCACCCGTCCCCTTTCCGGCGCGACCGTCGACCTCACCGGCCGTTCGCTCTCGCGCCGTCGTCGGCTGACCAACCGCGTGGCGACATCGGCGATCGCGCTGGCCCTCCTCATCGCGCTCGTCCCGCTCGGCCTGGTGACGTACACAGTGATCAGCAAGGGTGCCGCCGTGATCAGCGGTGACTTCCTCCGCTCTGACGTCACCTTCTCCAGCCGACGGTTCGGCGGCATCGGGCCGGCCATCCAGGGCACATTACTGATCACCGGCCTGGCGGCCGTGATCGCCATCCCGCTCGGCGTCTTCGGCGCGATCTACCTGAATGAGTACGGCAAGCAGAACCGGCTGGCCCGCATCATCCGCACGATGTCGGACGTGATGACGGGCGTCCCGTCGATCGTCATGGGCCTGTTCATCTATGTCTCGTGGGTGCTGCTGTTCGATGCGCAGTCGGGGCTCGCCGCCGCGTTGGCGCTGGCCTGCCTCATGCTGCCCGTGGTGATCCGCAGCACCGAGGAGATGCTGAAGCTGGTTCCGGACGAGCTGCGTCAGGCGAGCCTGGCACTCGGCGCCCGGAAATGGCGGGCCACCATCACGGTGGTGCTGCCGGCCGCGATCTCCGGCATCACGAGCGGGTCGCTCCTCGCGATCGCCCGTGCCGCCGGCGAGACCGCGCCGATCGTGCTCGTCATCGGCCTTGTCTCCAAACCCGAGTGGAACCTGTTCCAGCCCAACGTGGCGCTCCCGCAGCTCATCTACTCCAACGCGAGCTCGCCGTTCCCGATCGCGCAGGACCGGGCGTGGGGTGCGGCGCTCACGTTGATCGTGATCGTCCTGGTCACCACGATCATCGCCCGATTCGTTGCCAACCGCTACGCCATCAAGGAACGCTGAGTATGACTCGCATCGGCCCGACGCCATTGACCGAGGGACACGCCATGACGTCAACGCACGACCGCCCCAACGTGCACATCGCCGCGCCGAGCGACACGTGGGGGCCGGACGTCGGGGCCGCACCCCAGGGCGCCGGAACCCCCGTGATGGAGATGCGCGACGTCAGCGTCTTCTACGGCGACTACGAAGCGGTGCGCGGAACGACGCTGCCGATCCGGCAAAACCAGATCACCGCAATGATCGGACCGTCCGGATGCGGCAAGTCGACGATCCTTCGCTCGCTCAACCGGATGAACGACCTGATCGCCGGGGCTCGGGTCGCCGGCACGGTCACCTACCGCGGGCAGGACATCTACGCCCGCGACGTCGACCCGATCCAGGTGCGTCGCAAGATCGGCATGGTCTTCCAGAAGCCCAATCCGTTCCCGAAGTCGATCTACGAGAACGTGGCCTACGGCATCAAGATCAACGGGATCAAGGGCAACATGGACGACCTGGTCGAGGAGGCCCTCACGGGCGCGGCGCTGTGGGCCGAGGTGAAGGACAAGCTGAAGACCAGCGGCATGGCCCTCTCCGGAGGTCAGCAGCAGCGCCTGTGCATCGCCCGCACGATCGCGGTCAAGCCCGACGTGATCCTCATGGACGAGCCCTGCTCGGCCCTTGACCCGATCGCCACCGGCAAGATCGAAGACCTGATGCACGAGCTGACGAAGACGTACACGATCGTGATCGTCACCCACAACATGCAGCAGGCCGCCCGGGTCAGCCACTACACGGCGTTCTTCACCGCCGAGGTCGACCAAAACCAGGTCAGGCACGGTCGGCTGGTCGAGTTCAGCGATACCGGCAAGATCTTCACCAACCCCACTGACAAGCGAACCGAGGACTACATCACCGGCCGCTTCGGCTGATCTGTCCGTCATTCTCACTGCCTTGACCGCGGCGGACGAGGACGATCCATCTCGTGGGGCCTAGTCAGTCGAAGGGGAACGCATGACCGAGTACACGGTGCTGGTCGAAGCCGGCAATGCCGACGGCGCTGAATGGCAGGCGCTGGCCCCGCCGCAGACCACCGTCGGCGATAGTGCGGCGGAGGTGGCTCGCTGGACAGCCACTAACCAGGACGTGGCCGAGGGGTACTGGCGGGTCCGGGTTTGGGACGGAGCCAACGCCGACACCAGCGCTGACCCGGCAGCCGAAGTCCATAGCCACACGCTCTGACTTGCGTGGCGGCGCTCTCCGCGGCGGGGCTGCTCAGTCGATCACGAGGCGCCCGCCGCCGTCGGCGTCGAGCTCGAGCCGCGGCTGCACCGGCATGCTCGCGTCCCGGCCGGCCGCCGCCGAGAGGGCCGCCTCGAGCGACGCGTACGCGGCGAGCTCGCGGAGCGTCACGGCCGTCGGGGGCAGCATCGCGACCGCGCCAGCCTCGAGGCGCTCGAGCGCCCGGGCCGGCGTGACCCACTCGGCGTGGTCGGCTTCTCCCCCGGGGTCGGCCACCCGCTGGTCGTCGGGCATCCGGGCCAAGAAGAAGTATGTGTCGTACCGGCGCGGCTCGAACTCGGGCGTGATCCAGCGGGCCCACGGCACGAGCGCGTCCGGATCCAGGCGTACGCCGGTCTCCTCCTCGACCTCCCGCACGGCCGCGGCCGGTACGCCCGCGTCACCCGGCTCCACGGAACCGCCGGGGAACGCATACATCCCGGCCGCGAACGCCATCCCGGCGGCGCGCCGAATGGCGTACACCTCGAATCCGGCCGCCCCCGCGGGCCGTAGCAACACGACGGTGGCCGCCACCCGCGGCCTCACGGGCTCCTGCCCGGACGCGTAGAAGCGCCGCGCGTGCTCGATCAACCGCCCGGGCAGGACGAACGGTTCAGTCAACCTTGACCACCGTCGCGATGCCCTGACCCACGCCAATGCACGCGGCGGCGATGCCGTAACCCCCGCCGCGGCGGCGCAGCTCGCGACAGGCGTCGACGATGACCCGCGGTGCCGAGGCACCCAGCGGGTGTCCGATCGCGATCGCGCCGCCGTGGGGGTTGACCAGCTCGGTGTCGACGTCGGGCATCTTGCGCAGGCAGGACAGGACCATCGCCGCGAACGCCTCGTTTATCTCCCAGACCGCGATGTCGGCGGGGGTCAGGCCGGTCCGACCGAGCACCTTGGCGATCGCCGGCACCGGTGCGATCGAGAAGCGGTGTGGCTCGACCGCCACGGTGGCCGTCGCGACGACGGTACCCAGTGGTTCGACACCCAGCTGTTCCACTGTGGACCGACCGCCAACGAGCACCGCGACCGCGCCGTCGTTGATGGGCGAGGAGTTGCCCGCGGTGACCGTGCCGCCCGTCGTGAACGCCGGGTTCAGCGCGGCCAGCTTCTCCGCGGTGGTGTCCGGGCGGATCGACTCGTCCCGTGCAACCGTCCCGACCGGCACCGCGAACCCGTCGTGCAGGCCCTTCCGCCACGCCTCGGCCGCCCGCTCGTGCGATCGGAGCGCGTAATCGTCCTGCTCCAGCCGGTCGATGCCCAGCTCCGCGGCGACCGCTTCCGCGCACGCCCCGAGGGGCTGCGTCCACTGCGCCGGGAACTGCGGGTTCACCATCCGCCAGCCGACCTGTGTGTGGTACAGCTGCGCCTGGGTCGGGAACGGCACGTCGGGCTTCGGCAGCACGAACGGCGCCCGGCTCATGCTCTCGACTCCGCCGGCGACGACCACCTCGGCGTCGCCGGACCGGATGGCCCGGGCGGCCTGCGCGATCGCCTCGCCGCCGGAGCCGCACAGCCGGTTGACGGTCACGCCCGGCACGGTCACCGGCAGCCCGGCGAGCAGGGCGGCCATCCGCGCGACATTGCGGTTGTCCTCGCCCGAGCCGTTCGTGTCGCCGAGGATCACGTCGTCGATCCGCGCCGGGTCCAGGTCCGGGTGACGCTTGAGCAGCTCGACGAGCGGCTGCGCGGCAAGGTCGTCGGTGCGGATGCCGGCGAGGCCGCCGCGGTGCCGGCCGAACGTTGTCCGGACGGCATCGATGAGGTACGCGTCGCTGGCCACCCTCCGAGCGTACTGGCGGCGTTGTCTGCCGGGCTGCGTGGTTGGATGCGGGCCATGACCGACGCTCCGATCCGGTGGGGGATTCTCGCCACCGGCTGGATCGCGACCGAGTTCGTCCGGGACCTGCGACTGCTGCCCGACGCCGAGGTGATCGCGGTCGGGTCGCGGTCGGTCGCGGCCGCCGCGGACTTCGCCCGGCGGCACGACATCCCGCGCGCGTACGGCTCGTGGGCCGAGCTGGCCGGCGATCCCGACGTCGACGTCGTCTACGTGGCGACGCCGCACAGCGCGCACGACGCCGCCGCCCGGACCTGTCTCGCGGCCGGCCGGGCGGTGCTCTGCGAAAAGCCGCTCACCCTGGACCGTCCCTCGAGCCAGGCCCTGACGGAGTACGCCAAGGCTGCGGGCCGGTTCCTCATGGAGGCCATGTGGACGCGGTGTGACCCGCTGATCCGGCGCGTCCGGGCGCTGGTCGCCGACGGCGCGATCGGCGAGGTTACCACCGTGCGCGCGGACTACGGGATGGCCGGCCCCTTCCCACCCACCCATCGGCTGCGCGCCCGCGCGCTGGGCGGCGGCGCGCTGCTGGACGTCGGGGTGTATCCGGTGACGATCGCTCACCTGTTGCTCGGTGCTCCGGCGGAGATCCGGGCGTGGGCGAGGCTGAACGACGGCGTCGACGAGAACACCGGCATGATCTTTGGGTACGCCTCGGGCGCGCTCGCGGCCCTGACCTGCGGGATCGTCGGCGACACCGGGGTGACGGCGGCGATCACCGGCAGCCGCGGTCGGATCGACCTCCCGCCCGGCTTCTATGCGCCGGCCCGGTTCATCCTGCGCCGGGCCGGCGCCGAAGCCGAGATCGTCGCGGAGCCGACGGCCCGTCCTGGTTACCACCACGAGGCCGCCGAGGTGCAGCGGTGCCTGCGAGCAGGCGAGCTGGAGAGCCCGCTCGTGCCGCACGCCGCCACGCTGGAGGTCATGGCGATCCTGGACGCGGTTCGCGCGCAGATCGGCGTGGACTATCGGTCGATCTAGGGCGAATACTGGTGGTTGGAGATCAACTGACCAGCATTAGCCCTAGATCGACCGAGCAGGGGGTCAGGCGAGGACCGTCAGAAGATCGGGCGGACCAGCAGGTACACGAGGCCGGCCATGAGCGCCGAGCCGGGGAACGTGAGCACCCAGGCCGTGACGATGTTGCCCGCCACGCCCCAGCGGACGGCGGAGAACTTCTTCGTCGCGCCGACGCCCATGATGGCCGACGTGATCGTGTGCGTGGTCGAGATCGGCGCGCCAAGGACGAGTGCGTTGTAGTACAGCACGGCGCTGGCGACGGTTTCGGCGGAGAAGCCCGCCGGCGGGTCCAGGTGGATCACCCGCCGGCCGAGCGTTCGGATGATCCGCCAGCCACCCGCGTACGTGCCGAGCGCGAGCACCGTCGCCGAGCTGAAGAAGACCCACCACGGAATGTGGGTCTTGCTGCTCTGCATGCCCGCCGTGTACAGCGCGAGCACGACGATGCCCATGGTCTTCGCCGCGTCCTGCATGCCGTGCCCGACGGACATGGCCGCCGCGGAGAAGCTCTGCGCGATCCGGAAGCCGCGGTTGAGCTTGCCCGGGTTGCCCCGCCGGAACAGCCACATCACGGCGAGCATCAGCATCGCGCCGAGCACGAAGCCGACAAGGGGCGAGAGCACCATCGGGAGGATGACCTTGTCGATGATGCCGCTCCAGAGCACCTCGCCACTGGAGGCGAACAGGGTGGCGCCGACGAGCCCGCCGAACAGGGCGTGCGAGGACGAGGACGGCAAGCCGAAGTACCAGGTGAGTAGGTTCCAGCCGGTAGCGCCGACGACGCCGGCGAATACCACGCCGAGGCTGGCGAGACCGGGCGGAAGGTCCACCAGGCCGCTACCGACCGTGCCCGCGACCTTGGCGCCGAAGCGGGCGCCGACGAAGTTGCCGAGAGCCGCCATGAGCAGCGCGACGCGGGGCGTGAGCGCGCGGGTGGAGACGCTGGTGGCGATCGCGTTCGCCGCGTCGTGGAAGCCGTTGGTGTAGTCGAAGATCATCGCCACGGCGATGACCGCGATTGCCCCGGCGAGCAGCGGATCCACGAAGCTCAGGACTCCTTGACCGCGATCGTCTCGACGGTGTTCGCGACGTGCTCGAAGGCGTCGCACGCCGCCTCGAGCTCGTCGGCCACCTCTTTCATCTTCAGGACGGTCAGCGCGTCGTACTCGCCGGAGAACAGGCGCACGAGCAGCATCCGGTACGCCCGGTCGCCCTCGTTCTCGAGCCGGTTGCACTCGACCCAGTAATCCTTGAGATCCTTCATCGACCTCAGCCGCGGCATCGCGTCGGCGGTCACCTTTGCCTGCAGGTCGAGCACGCTGACCAGCTCGTGCATCTCCCGGGGCAGCGCCGGCAGCTTGGTCAGCCCGTACAGGTAGATGAGGCTGCCCACCGCCTCCAGGTGGTCCATGACGTCGTCGAGCTGCGAGCCGAGCCGGTAGATGTCCTCCCGGTCGAACGGAGTGACGAACGTCGAGTTGATCTTGTTGTAGAGCTCGTGCGTGATCTGGTCGCTGTCGTGCTCGACCTCCACGAGCCGTTCGCTCACCGACTGCACGTCGGCACCTGGCAGTGCGAGCTCCGTGAGCAGATCGGTGCCGCGCACGAGGTTCTGCGCCGCACGGGTGAAGAACTCGTAGAAGGCGCCCTCCGTGGGGCGGAGTGAAAACCTCAAGACCAGACCTCGCAACGGCCGACGGGTTAGAGAGCGGTGAACCGAAGGGGAATGCTAGGCAATGCCTTACCGATCACTCGCGGCCGCATGCGCAATCGGCCCCGCGTTCACCTTTCGTTCATCCTCTGTTCATCTTGCCGTCGAGGCTTGCCGCTCGGGATCTGCTGGGCGCTGCCGGATTCGGCCTCGAGGCGGCGGCGCTCGGTTTCCGCGTCGAAGTCGGCCTTCGGGTACGTCAGGGCCATGTCCCGCATGGTCTCCAGCAGCAGGTTGGCGACCGCCCAGTTGCGGTACCACTTCCGGTCGGCGGGGACCACGTGCCACGGCGCCTCGTCCGTGCCGCACCTGGCCAGCGCGTCGGCGTACGCGGCCTGGTAGTCGTCCCACCGGGCACGCTCGTCGACGTCGCCCGGGTTGTACTTCCAGTGTTTGGTGGGATCGGCGAGCCGGGCCAGCAGCCGCTGGCGCTGCTCCCCGTAGGAAATGTGCAACATGACCTTCAGCAGCGCATACCCGTCGTCGACGAGCCGCCGCTCGAAGCGGTTGATCGCGTCGTAGCGGGCCCGCCAGGTCCGCCGCGGTACCAGCGAATGTACGCGGACGATCAACACGTCCTCGTAGTGCGAACGGTTGAACACCCCGACGTACCCCGCGGGCGGCAGTGCCCGCCGGATCCGCCACAGGAAGTTGTGCTCGAGCTCCTCCGCGGTCGGCGGTCCGAAGGCGTGGACGGCGAGACCCTGCGGGTTCAGCGCGCCGGCGACCACCCGGATGGTCCCGTCCTTGCCGCCGCAGTCCATCGCCTGCAGGATCAGCAGCACTCGCCGGATGGCGGCCAACGAGCCCGGCTCGGCGCGCTTGACCGTGGCGTACAGCATCTCCTGCTGCCTGGCGAGCTCGGCGCCGAGGCTCGCGAGCTCGGCCCGGGCCCAAACCTTTGGGTCCCGGTGCACCTGCTTCGCGTCGGGCAGGCCGGGCAGGCCGGGCGTGCCGCGCGGGTCGATCGCGGTCAGGTCCGGTGCGGGCCCGACCCGCAGCAGCGAACGGATCGAGGGGCCCGACGTCGTGTTCTCGGGAGGCTGGCTCACGATTGGATCCTTGCCCACCGGCGAGGGCGGCGCGCGTCGATGGCAAAGGTAACGGTCCGCGTCAGACGACCAGCTTCAGCCACGGCCGGTACGCCGACGCGAACGGCTCGGTCCCGTCGCTCAACGCCTCGACCAGCCAGGCGGCGGTCGCCCGCGCCGCCCCGACCAGCTCGTCCGGGTACCCGAAACGGAGCCGGTGGTCGGCGAACTCGTGCTCGTCGAGCAGCTCGACCCGGCCGGAGCTGCGGCGACGCACCACATCGAGGTCGAGATCCACGAGGCGTACCGTGTTGCTCCCGTTCCAGCGGGCCGGGCTCGCGATATCGCAGTAGACCTCGCTGGTGCGCGGCGGCGGGTTGAACATCGCGGTCCACCACCGGTCGTGCGGCACGAAGAGGACGAACGGGATCCGCTCGACCGATGGACGACCGTGGTAGATGGAGGCCGTGCCGGTGGGTATGCCGAGCCAGGTGCCCGTCGCGTCCTCGGCGAGGCGGTGGGCCGGGTAGTCACGGTGCTCGCTGCCGTCGTACTTGCGGTAGACGACCCGCACCGTCTCGCTCGGCATGACGGCACCCTAGCCGAGCAGCAGCGGCCACCCGCGCACACACCGGGGATCCGCCACGATGTGGGTGGCTGGCGGTACGGTCGCTGAGTGACCGCGCCGCCCACCGCCGCCGTCGCCTCGGCACCGCGCCGTCCCGGCTCCGCGCGGCCGACGGCCGCCGATCTGCTCGCGGCCGCGGTCGCCGCGGTGCCGGGCGGCACGGCCCGCGCCGGGCAGCAGGCCATGGCCGCCGCGATCGAGGAGGCCGTCGGCACGGGCGTCCACCTCGTTGTGCAGGCGGGCACAGGCACGGGCAAATCGTTGGCCTACCTGGCGCCGGCGCTGCTGGTGGACGGACCGATCGTGGTCTCGACCGCGACGCTCGCTTTGCAGTCCCAGCTCGTCGACCATGACCTGCCCCGGCTCGCTGAGGCGGTCGAACCGCTGCTCGGCCGACGGCCGACGTTCGCCGTGCTGAAGGGCCGGCATCACTACCTCTGCCTGGCCCGGTTGGAGCGTTCCACGGAGGACGACCCGGACGACACCCTCTTCGACGCGGCTGCGACCGGTACCCGCTGGCTGGGCGAGGCCGGCCGGCTCGGCAAGCATATTCAGCGCCTGCGCGAGTGGGCGGGCCAGACGGACACGGGCGACCGGGACGAGCTGGATCCCGGCGTCGACGATCGGGCTTGGCGGTTGGTCTCGATGCCGGCGCGGGAGTGCGTGGGCGCCGCCAGGTGCCCGTTCGGCGCGGACTGCTTCGCGGAGGCCTCGCGTGCCCGCGCCCGCGAGGCCGACGTCGTGGTCACGAACCACAGCCTGCTGGCCGTCGACATGTTGACCGGCCGGCAGATCGTCCCGCCGCACGAGCTGCTCGTCGTCGACGAGGCGCACGACCTCGCCGACCGCGTCACATCGGCCGCGCAGGCCGAGCTGACCCCCGAGCTGATCGAGCGGGCCGCCCGCCGGGCCCGGCCATTGGTGCCGTCCGAGGCGTACGAGGCGCTCTCGACGGCCGGCGACGCTCTCGGCACGGGACTCGGCCAGGCGCCGGCCGGGCGGATCGTCGCCAGCCTGCCGGACCCGCTGCGGGAGGCCTGCACCGTGCTGGACGCGGCCACCCGGGCCGCGCTCGACGCCGTCGGCGACATCAAGGCCGACGATAAGGATCCGGTGCGCCGGCAGCAGGCGAAGGCCGTCCTCCAGGAGCTGTCCACGACCGCGCAGCGCCTCCTCGCTGAGGCAGACCATGACGTGGCGTGGGTGGAGAAGGCGGACAACCCCGGCCCCGGGCGCAGCGCGCTGGTGGTCGCGCCGCTGTCCGTCGCGGGCATGCTCGCCACGCATCTGTACGCGGACCGCACGGTCGTCGCCACGTCGGCCACGCTAACGCTGGGCGGGCGCTTCGACACGATCGCCCGCGCGCTGGGGCTGACCGCGCCCGCCGAAGGGGGCAGCGAAGCGACGACGCCCGACTGGCGCGCGCTGGACGTCGGCTCGCCGTTCGACTACGCGCGGCAGGGCATTCTGTACGTCGCGGCCCGGCTGCCGAGGCCGACCACGTCCGGGCTCTCGGACGCCGCCGGCGAGGAGCTGGTCCGGCTGGTGGAGGCGCTCGGCGGGCGTACCCTCGGACTCTTCTCGTCCCGGCGGGCGGCGCAGCAGGCCGCGGAGGTCGTCCGGGCGCGGACCTCGCTCTCGATCCTGCTGCAGGGCGAGGAGGCGCTGCCGCTGCTGGTCCGCCGATTCCGGGAGGACCGGGCCAGCTGCCTGTTCGGCGTGCTGTCGCTCTGGCAAGGCGTCGACGTGCCCGGCGACGCCTGCCAGCTGGTCGTCATCGACCGGCTGCCGTTCCCGCGGCCGGACGAGCCGTTGGCCGCCGCGCGGGCGGCGGCCGCCGACGCGGCTGGCGGCTCCGGCTTCGCATCGGTCAGCGTGCCGATCGCCGCCGTCCGCCTCGCACAGGGCGTCGGCCGCCTGATCCGCTCTGCCGACGATCGCGGGGTGGTGGCGGTCCTCGACTCGCGGCTTGAAAGCGCCCGCGGGTACGGCCCGTTCCTGCGCAGCTCGCTGCCGACGTTCTGGTACACGACGCAGCGGGACGTCGTGCTCGGCGCGCTCCGCCGGCTCGCTAGTTCCCCTTGAGGAGATCCGCCTAGGTCTCCGACCTGCGAAGGTGCGTAGACGCGTCCGCGCACACACGCCCCGAATGTCGGGTGTACAGCCAGTATCCGGGGCAGCACTAGTCGAGCCTAGTCGAGCGGTACCCGCCGCAATTTGGTCCGTGAAGCCACATAGATGAACGGTCCTGGCTGGTCGATTAGGTCCATGATCTGCCGCCAGCGACACATCACGATCTCCAGCTGCTCAAAGGTCCCACGAGCCTGCTCAGTGTCTAATGCGACCATCCGGGCGACGTTCTCCCGCACGGCGGCCAGCTCTCCGGGGTGCGCCTGGATCTTCCCGTCTCTCGTGAGGATCAACCATCCGCGCGCGGCCACTACAGGAATCCACTCAGGGTCCTTCGCGGCTGGGCTTTGAACCGGGCAGGCGGCGCGGGTCTTGCGCTTGATCGTTGCGCCCTGGTCGCCCGGGTAGGTGACATCGGCCCGGAGGCCGGCAAGCACGTGCGCCAAGCCCAGGATGTCGGCGTCGACGTAGAAGCGGACCTCCGCCGCGGGTCGGACCCTCACGCGGCGCGCGCTGGCCCGATGGCCCGCTGGGAGTCCTCGTACGAGAGCGCCCATTGAACATCGGACACCGTCAGCTGGTACAGCGCAGCGAGGTCGTCAACCTCGTCGCCGGAGTCATGCTGCTCCCAAATCGCCGCGGTGCTGATGCCCTTTACGGCAGGCCGACCAAAACGCGTATCAGGCCTGATCCGCACAGGAGATTCCTCGTCGCTGGCGGGCCGCCAGCCGGCGGCTTGGTCGCCGTCCCACTCGACGCGCTCCAGAAACTTCTCCGATGGCGCGGTGAGTAGCAGTTGCCCACTAATCTCTGCGACCAGATAGAACTCCGGCTCGAGGCCAGCCTCCCGCTGCGCCTCGAGAACGAGCTCTCTGTTGACCGCAAACGGGCGCCGGTCAGCCAACGGGTATGGAACGCCAAAACTTCCGCGTAACAGATCGATGAAAGCCCTCAGCTCGGCCATCGGTACCTGGAGCTTTCGGCGGTATTGGCGTAGCAGGCCCGCCTCGACAAACTCCGCCCAGGTCACCGCGCGACGGCCGGTTGACTCGATCCGTAGCACAGGCTTGTACTTCTTCCCGCGGCGTACACCACCCTCAAGCCAGTAATTCAGCGTGCTCTGAGCCAGGCGCAGGAGGCGCGCAGCCTCGGCCTCGGTGAACATCTCGCGGTCAAGGACGGTGGCCACGCCGCCAGTCTTGCATTCCTGCGACTCGCTGGGCGTCCCCTGCGCAACCGGCACGCCGGCGCAGCCAGGCCGTAGCCGCAGACACGCGGCCGCCCCGGATCTTGGCCCAGCGACCGCATCGAGGGGCAAATCTAGTGGCGGGAGCATTCGCCCGCCCTGCTAGCTTTCCGGCCGTGATACGCGTCGTACTCGACTCCAGCGCAGTCCACCCGTTGAGCCATCTCCCGGACGGGCTGGAAATGCTAGGAGGAGCCGTCGAAGCGGGCAAGCTCGAAATGCTTGCAACCCACGTCCTCGACGCCGAGATCGCTGCGGACCCTGACCCCGGTCGGCGCGCCAGAGCGCAGGTTCTGGCCCTGTGTCGCGACACGCCGACCGGTGCATTCGCTGTCGCCTTCTCCAAAATCGGTCAGGCCGAACTTAGCGACGCCGGCGTCGTCGCCGTGGAGCGTCTGCGATCGGGCAAACTGAAGCACACGAAGGACGCGCTGATCGCATCGACCGGCCGTTCGCAAGGCTCAGTGCTGGTCAGTCAGGATGAGCGGCAACGCCGCGAGGCGGCGGCGGCTCGGGATCGACGTGCTCTATCCGCGGGAGCTGCTCCAGCAGGTGGGTTCCGGGGCGCCGGGCTCGGCGTAGTCGGACAGACGCCGCGCCCCCAGCGCGATCAGCGGCCTGCTGCCGAGCCCGGCGAGTCGCTGCGGACGACGACTGCGTGCGGTACGCGGGCGTGCCCGGATAGGAAACCGGGGGCCACGACCCGGCCCGTCAAGCAGGTCTGAACCCAAAGGTCGTCGCTGAAACGGTTGGGCCACACGGAGCGGGACAACGCTCCGGGCCTACAGCCATCTGTGGGGCGACGACGAAGACCGGACCCGGCAGGCGATCGACGACGTGTTCAAGATCCAGGCGGATGTGCCGCCCGTGCGCACGACGGAATGAACTTCGTCGTGAACGCATAGGTCAGACCGTGAGACCGTGTGAGTGCGGCCCCCACTAGTTCCCCTTGAACGCCGGGTCCGCGGAGACCACCACCGCTTTGGGCGGCGGCTCCCGGCGGTGCTCGATCAGGCGGCGGACGCCGGTGTTCAGCACGGCCACGATGGGCACCGCGACCAGGGCTCCGATGATCCCGGCGAGTACCACGCCGGTGGCGATCGCGACGATCACCGCGAGCGGGTGGATCGCGACCGCCCTTCCCATGATCAGCGGTTGCAGCACGTGCCCTTCGAGCTGCTGGATCGCGATCACGGCGGCGAGCACGAGCAGCGCGATCACCGGCCCTCTACCGACGAGAGCGACCAGAACGGCGACCGTTCCGGACAGGGTCGCACCGACGATCGGGATGAACGCGCCGAGGAACACGAGCGCAGCGAGCGGGAACGCCAGGGGTACCCGCAAGATCAGCAGTGCGAGACCGATGCCGACCGCGTCGATGAACGCCACGAGTACCGTCGCCCGCACGTACGCCGCGAGCGTGCCCCAGGCGGCCTCGCCGGCGGCGGCCAGCGGCGTGCGGGCACCGGCCGGGAAGAACCGCACGATGAACCGCCAGATCCGCCGGCCGTCGCGGAGGAAGAAGAACGTCGCAAACAGCACAAGCAACGCGCCGGTGAGCACCTCGAAGACCGTGGCCGCGGTGGCGATAGCCCCGCTCGTCAGGGCCTCCCGGTTCGTGGTCACCCAGTTCTGGACCTGGTTGATCGCGCTCTCGAGCTGCTGGTCGGACAGGTGTAGCGGCCCGTAGCGCAGCCAGTCCTGGATCTGCCGGACGCCCTTTCCCGCGTTGTCGGTCAGTTGCGGCACGCCGTCGATGAACTGGGTGATCACGAGCGTGAGCGTGCCGGCGACCGCGGCCATGCCCCCGACGAGCACGACGGCCGTGGCCAGCGACCGCGGGAAGCGTGCTTGGAGCAGCCAGCCGACGGCGGGCGAGAGCAGGGCCGAGAGCAGGAGCGCGATCGCCAGCGGGATGAGTACGAGGCGCAGTCTGCCCACGACCAAGATCACGGCGACCCCGAGCAGGCCGATGACGAGCAGCCGCCAGGACCAAGCGGCCGCGATGCGGAGGTCGTGCGGGATGTCCGCGTCGTCGCGGCTCACGGTCGACGGGTGGACCAGAACCGGCTGCGAGTCCCGCGTCTCCCCCGGGCTCGGCCGCGATTCCGTCGCGAGCCCGTTGTCCGGTCCGACGTTCGACGGATCCGCCGCGTCGATCTCCGGCGCGCGGTCCAGCTCGCCGTTCGTAGTCCGCATCGACGCGCGACTCGCGGCGTACGCACGGCGCACGTTAGCTCGAACTTCTCCAAAGCGGCCCAAGCGCCCACTCCTCCCGCGGTGAATCACCCTCACGGTAGCTGGGTCGGTCACCCGTTTCCCCGGTGGCTGGCCCCGAGTTATCCCCTACTTTCCCTCTCATCGTGGCCGCGATACGTCGGCTGTACGTTCGGGGCTGTGACCCACGCTCCGCACACCGATACCGGCCTGCCGATCCGCCTGCTCCACGACCGCCTACTCGTACGCCTGGAGGGTGCCGAGGGCGAACGGCGCTCGGCCGCCGGCATCGTGATCCCCGCGACCGCCTCGGTCGGGCGGCGCCTGTCCTGGGCCACGGCGGTCGGTGTCGGCCCGCACGTCCGGTCGATCGTGGCCGGCGACCGCGTCCTCTTCGACCCCGAGGACCGGTCCGAGGTCGAGCTGCATGGGCGAGACTACGTCCTCCTGCGCGAGCGGGACGTGCACGCCGTCGCCGCGCAGCGGGTCGAGCCGGACGCCACCGGCCTCTACCTGTAGCCGCCGGGCGGCTGACCCGGCTGGCTGGGGCCCGGCTGGCCGGGGCCCGGCTGGCCTGGGCCCGGCTGGCCTGGGCCCGGCTGGCCTGGGCCCGGCTGGCCTGGGCCCCAGTTGGGTGTGGGCGCGGCCACCGGGTACGCCGGCCGCGGCGGACCGACGGGGTACGGCGGTGGCTGCCCCGGTGCGACCGAATACGGCGGGTAGCCCGGGTGGTACGGCGCCGGCGGAGCGAGCACGACCGGGATCGGAACCACGGGCTCGATCGGGGCGTCGAGCGTGCGGCGGACTCCGTCGGGGAACGTCACGTGGTACCGGCTCCCGTCCCAGACCGCGTGCGACGTCTGCGGGTCGCGTCCGACGAAGGCGTGGCGGTACCCGCTGATCAGGTCGAGCAGCCGCCGCTCCTCGGTCGCGCTGGCCTCGACCTCGGCGGGCCGGGTGTCTAAGCCGCGCTGCATGGTGTCCCGCAGCAGAGCGAGCTGGGTCGCGGCGAACTGGAAGCCGCGCATCGCCTTGAGCCCGGCCTCGCCCGAGACGCGCCGCGCCCATCGGCGCGCGGCGTGCCGGCGGCCGAGCGTGCCGAGGGACGCCACCTCGGGCGGCGAGAGCCAGCCGGCGCGCACGTAGAACGGCAGCATCCGTTCGGTCAGCCGGCCCTCCCAGGCGCGCAACCAGATGGCCACCCCGACCACGGTCAGGAAGATCGGCATCATCACGGCGAAGTAGCCGTACAGGAAGACGAGCGGCTGCTCGGTCTGCGCGGTGAGTGTGGCCATCAGATTCCACGAGCCGTGGAGCATCATCGCGACGAGCAGTCCGGCGATCGGTGCGATCCAGCGCACTCGGCGGTCCGCCGACCGGGCCGCGATGCCCAGCCCGATGCCCGTCATCGCGGTGAACAGCGGGTGTGCGAAGCCGGTCAGCAGAATCCGGCCGATGAACAGCGCGATCACCGCCTGCGCACCACTGGCCGGGCCGTACTGGTCGGCGTTGGCCGCGTACCCGACACCGCCGAGGTAGAGGATGTTCTCCACCATCGCAAAGCCGGTCGCCGACAGGCCACAGTAGACGATGCCGTCGGTGATGCCGGAGAACTCCCGCCGCCGGAAGACGAGCAGCAGGATGGGCCCGAGCGCCTTCATCAGCTCCTCGATGAACGGGGCGACGAGCACGCCGACCAGCGCGTCGGGGAGGTGTGCGCGGCCGAACAGCCAGGTGGCCCCGCTGTTGACCCCGAGCGCCACGAGTGTCGCGACGAACGCGCCCCAACAGAAGATCAGGATCAGGTAGGACACGGGCTCCGGCTCGTACCGGTCGAGCCACAGGAAGCAGGAGACGAGGACCGGCACCGGCAGGATGGCCGCCACCAGCCCGATGACGAGCGCGTCGACACCGATGCTCCAGCCGAGGTACGTGAGAATCCCGATCGCGCACAGAGCGATGAAGGTGATCACGGCACCGAGCAGCAGGCCGCGCCGCCAACCGGTGCGCCGCGACCCGGACGCGCTCGCCGCGGGCTGCGCCGTTGGGGGCGGCGGGGGCGGCTGAGGCGGCTGAGGCGGCAGCGTCAGGGATCCGCCCGGCGGGAGGTCGGCCATGCGGCCAGCCTAATCAGCCCCGACGATCATGACGTTTCCGCTTGACGCGCCCAGGCGTGTCGGGCGGAAACGTCATGATCATCCATTGGCTGGGGAGAATGGGGCCGTGCTATCCAGGTGGCGATCGGCGGTACGTGGCGCGGGCGCTCCGGCGGACGTCGGCACCGACGCGGTCGACGCGGCCGGGGCCGACCTGCTCGGGCGGTGGAGGCAACCGCACCGGCACTACCACACCACCGAGCACCTTCGCGCGGTGTTGTCCATCGTCGACGGCGACGCCGGGGAGGCGGCGGACCCGGATCTGGTCCGGCTCGCGGCATGGTGGCACGACGCCGTGTACGACCCGCGGGCGGCTGGCGACGAGAACGAACGGGCTAGCGCCGCGCTGGCGGCGGCGGTGCTCGGCGAACTCCGGGTGCCCGCCCCGGGCATCGCCGAGGTGGTGCGACTGGTCGAGCTCACCGCGACCCACGCCCCGCGGTCGGGCGACCGCAACGCCGCGCTGCTCTGCGATGCCGATCTGGCCGTGCTGACACGGCCGCCCGCCGAGTACGACCTCTACACCGCGGCCATCCGCCGGGAGTACGCTCACGTCCCGGAGGACGCGTTCCGCGCCGGCCGAGCCGCGCTGCTCTCCCGCCTGCTCTCGCGGCCGGCGCTCTACCGGGTGCACCCGAGCTGGGAAGCGCCGGCGCGCGCCAACCTTCGCCGCGAACTCGCCACCCTGTACCCCTCGGCCGCGATCACCCACGACGAAAGCTAGATCGACTCGATCGTCTGGATTGTGCCGCGGCCGCCCCCGCGAGGTCTGGGACGGCGGAGTCCGGCGGCCCTCAGGCGCGCCACGATCTCCCGACTCGAGACCACTCGCGCGCCGAGGTAGATCGCCAGCCGGACCCGCTCCGCCGGGACGTCGTAATGATCGCGGTCGAAGGCCCGCCGGGGTGCGCCGAGCATCTCCGCGAACGCGTGCAGCTCGGCGTACGACACGTCGCTGACCAGGTGCGACCAGAGCCGACCGCGGGATGGCCAGGCCGGCCGGTCGACGTACAGCACGCTGGCCAAGGTAGCCCAACGGATAGCCTCGGGACGTGGCATCGGAACTGATCGCTGAGCTTCGCAGGGCGCTGCCCGACAACGCCGTGCTGACCGACCCGGACGTGATGAGCAGCCACGTGCGCGACGAGGCGGACCTGTGCGAGCACGGGACGCCTGCGGTGCTGGTCCGGCCGCGCTCGACGGAACAGGTCGCCGCGGTCGTGCGGACCGCGGCGCGACACCGCGCACCGGTGGTGCCGCAGGGCGCGCGGACCGGCCTCGCCGGCGGCGCGAACGCCGTGGAGGGCGCGATCCTGCTGTCACTGACCGAGATGGACCGGATCCTCGAGATAGATCCGGTCAACCGGATCGCGGTGGTGCAACCCGGCGTCGTGAACGCCAAGCTCGCCGGAGCGGTCGCCGAGAGCGGCCTGCGGTACCCGCCCGATCCGAGCTCATGGGAGACGTCCACGATCGGTGGCAACGTGGCCACCAACGCCGGCGGCATGTGCTGTGTGAAGTACGGCGTCACGGCCGAATACGTGCTCGGACTCGAGGTCGTGCTCGCCGACGGATCGGTGCTGCGGTGCGGCCGGCGTACGCCCAAGGGCGTGGCCGGGTACGACCTGACGCGACTCTTCGTCGGATCCGAGGGCACGCTCGGCGTGATAACCGAGATCACGTTGGCGCTGCGTCCCGCCGCCGAGGAGGCGCTCACCCTGGTCGCGCTGTTCCCGAGCACCGCTGCCGCAGGGGCGGCGGTCGCCGCGATCGCCGAAGGCGGACTCACGCCCAGCCTGCTTGAGCTGCTCGACCGTACGCACCTGAGCGCGATCGAGGCGTACCGGCCGATGGGCCTGCGGACCGACGCGAAGGCCTTGCTGCTGGCGGCGGCCGACACCGGCCCTCGCGCGACCGCCGACCTCGAACGGATCGCGGAGGTGTGTGCGGCCGCGGGCGCCGAAGAGGTGTACGCCGCGAGCGACGCGACCGAGGCCGCGGCGCTGCAGGAGGCCCGACGCCTGGCGTACCCGGCGATGGAGCACCTCGCCGCGCGGATGTACCCCGACGGATCTGGAGCAGTGATCGTCGACGACATCGCGGTGCCCCGCTCGCAGCTGGCGCCGCTCCTGGACGGGATCGAAAAGATCGCCGACGAGTACGCCGTGCCGATCGGCGTGGTCGGTCATGCCGGAGACGGGAACATGCACCCGAAGTTCATCGTGAACCGGGCCGATCCGGCCAGCGTCGCGCGCGGCCGCGCGGTCTTCGACGCGGTGATGTCCCTCGGGCTCTCGCTCGGCGGCACGTGCACCGGCGAGCACGGGGTCGGCCTGCTCAAGCGCGAGTGGCTCGCAGCGGAGATCGGACCGGTCGGCATGGGGGTGCACCACGCGATCAAACGGGCCCTGGATCCGGGCGGCCTGTTCAATCCCGGCAAGGTCATCTAGATGCGGCGACCGCATCGCATCTACGATGCAAGAATGTGATGCATGAAGCGCACCACCGTGACCCTGACCGATGCACAGGAACGGGCCTTGGCGGCGTTCGGGCGTCCCGGGTCGTTCCGGGACACGGTTCGCGACTGGGCGGCGGAGCACGGGATCGAGCTCGGCGACTCGCCGGCCGAGGCGGCGTTGGTCCGGGTGCTCATCGACGCCGGCATCGACCGTCTCCGGCAGACGGCGCTCGACGCGGGCTACGCGGAACTCGCCGAGATCTACGCGCACGAGTCCATCCGGGCCGAACTGGATGTGCTCGCCGCGGACTCGCTCGGCGCCGGCGACAGGCACGAGGCGTGAGCCCGGCCGTCACCTCGCTGGCCGCGCGCCGTGCCATCCATCCGCACCGCGGACAGGTGTACTGGTTGGCCATCCCTGGCATCGGGCGGAAACCCTGGCTCATCGTCTCCAACGACGCCGTGAATCGAAACCAGGCGCTCGAGCATCTCATCGCGGTGCGCATCTCGACGACCGTCCGAGATAGACACGTGCCGACCGTCGTGCCGCTCGGGGCCAGCGACCCGTTGACCGGCTGCGTACTGACGGCGACGGTGATGCAGCTGCGCCGTCGATGGTTCGTCGCCCCCGCCGGCGCGGTCTCGCCTGACACGATGCGCGCGGTCGACGAGGCGCTCGCGGAGGTGCTCGCGCTGCGGCGCGGGTGAGTCAGCCCGGCAGCCCGGCGCCGCGATCGGCGCCGAAGCCACGCACGTCGGGCGCGCCGACCCGGGCGGCGTCGGCGGTCAGGTCGTCGGGCATCCGCTGCGACTCGCGCTCGGCCGCCACCCGAGCGAGGTAGTGCTCGACCTCGCGGGCCCGCGTCGCGGCGTCCCAGCCGAGCACCGCACCCATGATCGACGCCGCGTGCGATGCCGACTCCTCACCCCGGTGCGGCGTTTCGATCGATACCCGGGTACGCCGCGTGAGCGCGTCGTCGAGGTGGAGTGCGGCCTCGGCGGAGGCCGCATACGCGATCTCGGCGCACAGGTACTCCGGCGCGCCGGTCAGGGGCATCGCCAGCGCCGGATCGGCGTGCAGCGTCGCGAGCACGTGCGTGGTCAGCGTGCCGTACCGCTCGAGCAGGTGCTCCACCACGCCTGCCGGCACACTGTGGCGGCGAGCCAGGTCGGCGCGATCCCGCCACATCGCCGCGTACCCGTCCGCCCCCAGCAGCGGCAGCTGCTCGGTGCGGGACGGTCGGGCGGCACCGAGGCGGCGCGCCGCCCGGTCCACCACGTCGGCGGCCATCACCCGGTAAGTGGTGAGCTTGCCGCCGGCCACGAGGAACAGCCCTAGCATCGGCTCCACCACCGCGTGCTCGCGGGACAGCTTCGACGTCAACTCCGCCTCGCCGGCGAGCAGCGGGCGCAGCCCCGCGTACACCCCCTCGATGTCCGATGTGGACAGCGGTCGGTCGAGCACGGCGTTGACGGCGTTGAGCAGGTATGCGATGTCCCGGGCGGAGGCCGCCGGGTGGTCTCGGTCGAGGCGCCAGTCGGTGTCGGTCGTGCCGACGACCCAATGTCCGCCCCACGGGATGACGAAAAGCACGGAGCTGGGCGTACGCAGGATCAGCCCGGCGTCGCCGGTGATCGCCGAGCGTGGCACCACGAGGTGCACGCCCTTCGAGGCACGTACCCGCAGGCCCGGCCGGGCGTCGGGCAGGAGTGCGGAGATGTCGTTGCTCCATACGCCGGCCGCCGAGATGACCGTCCGCGCGAGTACATCTATCTCCTCGCCGGTCTCCATGTCGCGGACGCGTACGCCGGTGACCTCGCGGGCGTGGCGCAGCAGCCCGACGGCGCGGACGCTCGACGCGACCGCGGCGCCGAGGCTGGCCGCGGTGCGCGCCAGGGTCACCACCAGCCGGGCGTCGTCCACCTGGCCGTCGTAGTAGCGGATGGCGCCGCTGATCGCGTCCTCCCGCAGGCTGGGGAAGACGCGTCGGGCGCCCGTCCGGGACAGCTGCCGGTGCAGCGGCATGCCGCGCCCGCGGCCGACCAGTCCCGCGAACGCGTCGTACAGCATGACACCGGCGCCGAGGTAGGCCCGCTGCCACGCGCGGACCGGCAGGCTGGCCCGCTCGAGCGGGACCAGGAACGGGACCGGACGGACCAGGTGCGGGGCGAGCCGGGTGGCCAGCAGGCCGCGCTCGCGCAGTGCCTCGTGCACTAGCCCGAACTCCAGCTGCTCCAGGTAGCGAAGGCCGCCGTGGATCAGCTTGCTCGACCGGCTCGAGGTGCCGGCGGCGAGGTCGCGGGCCTCGACGAGTGCCACCGACAGGCCACGGGAGGCCGCATCGACGGCTGCGCCGGTTCCGGTCACGCCGCCCCCGATGACGAGCACGTCGAACTGCTCGTGGCGGAGCCGGTTCAGGTCCACCTGCCGGCGCAGCGGGGACAGCTGGCTGGCTGCGTACCGGGACATCTCGGGTTCACGCACCCGTCCACGGTAACCAGGCACTACCCGTGATCGAGGGCGACCGACGAGAGCGGCACCGCTGTCCTACTGTTCTGGCCATGGCCCAGGCCGGTGGACCGCCAGACCCGTTCGGTGCGCCCGCGCCCGCGCCGCCCGGTGGCCCGCCGCCCACCGCGGTCGGGACGCTGGAGCCGCCACCGCCCCCGCGAGGGGCACCGCCGACCGCGGGATCCGGTGCGGGCGCCATCGTCGCGGCGATCCTCATCGGAGGATGGGCGGTGGCCGTCGCGGGGCTCGGCCAGACCGCGGGATGGCTGATCGAGCAGGTGCTCCTCATCGCCGGGCTGCCGAGGCAGGGCTGGCTGTGGCCGGTCGGGTCCGTCGTCGGCTCGACCCTGATCGCCGTGCCCGCGGGCCTGCTCACCGCCATCCCACGCTCGCCGGCGATCCGGGCGGCCGGCCGCGCCTGGTTCCTCGGCGCGCTCGCGCTGGGCGTGCTCGGGCTGGTCCGGGCGATCCCGATCGCGCAGAGCGAGCCGTACCTCGGCACGCTCACGCTCGTCGCGGTGGTTGGCGGGGTCGTCCTGCGCCGCTTCACCGCGCTCCGCTTCGAGGGCAGCGCCCAACCGTCGGCGCGGCTGCTCGCGATCGCCGCCGGCCTCGCGGCGCTGTTACCGTGGCTCGCGCTGGCGGGCCTCGGGGGTGCACTCGAGACCGCGCTCGCCGTGACGGCGGCGGCCGCCGTGGGCGGCTTGGCCGGCGAGATCCTCAATGTCGATTTCTGGGCGCCGTACGCCGAACCGCGGCGCCCTTCCGGCCGGCCGAGCGCCGTGCGACTGGTCCTCGTCGGCGGCCTCGTCGCCGGGGTCGCCCTCGTGCTCCTGGCCGCGGGGGTCGGGCCCGCCGGGGTCCAGCTCGCCGAGCTGATCGTGCTGCCGCCGACCGCCCTCGCCGCGGCCGCCCTGCAGCGCGTGGCCGGCCCGACTGGCCGGGGCGGGACGTTCCTGTCCCCCGGGGCGGGCAGGTCGAACGTCGCGGTGCGGTGGCTGGTCGCGCTCGCCGCGCTCGGCCCGCTGGCGTTCACCGACCCGGAAGAGATCACGCTGGTCCTGCTGGCCCACGACGTCCCGTACTGGGCGGCGATCGCCGCACTCGGCTCGTTCGCCGCCGTACTCGTCGTCGGCGTCGCGTACGCCGTGGCGTTCGGCCGTACCCTGGGGGTCCGGATCGCGACCCCGCTGGCGGCCGGGCTCGCGCTCGTCCTGGGGCTCGCTGGCGTCGCCGTCTACCTGGGTCCAGGCCACCCGGGGTTGCACGGGGAGCGGCTGTTCGTGGTGCTGCGGGACCAGGCGGACCTGGGGGCGATCCCGGCGACCACGGGCGCGGGCGGGCGGGCGGACCGGGTACGGGCCGTGTACCGCATGCTCGTGGCACACGCCGAGCGCAGCCAGGCTCCACTGCGCCACGAGCTGGACCGCCTTCACCTGAGGTACACGCCGTATTACCTCGTCAACGCCATCGAGGTGCATGCCGGCCCAGAACTGCGACCATGGCTGGCGCGGCGCGCCGACGTCGACCGGATCCTGTACAGCCAGCGCCTCCGCCCGCTGCCCGCGGCGCCGTCGGTCATGCACGGCGACCAGCCGGCCCCTGATCGTCCACAGTGGAACGTCAATATGATCGAGGCGGACCGGGTCTGGAGCGAGCTCGGCGTGGACGGCAGCGGCGTGGTCGTCGGCAGCTCCGACTCCGGGATCGACGGAACACATCCGGCGCTCCGGGACGGGTTTCGGGGTGGCTCCGATTCGTGGTACGACCCGTGGAACGCCACCCGGACGCCGACGGACGGTGGAGGCCACGGCACGCACACGCTGGCCATCGCGGTCGGCCGCGGGGGCGTCGGGGTGGCACCGGGCGCACAGTGGGTCGGCTGCGTCAACCTGGGCCGGAACCTGGGCAACCCCGCGCACTACCTCGACTGCTTGCAGTACATGCTGGCGCCGTTCCCGGCCGGCGGAGACCCGTTCGCCGACGGACGGCCCGAACGGGCGCCGCACGTGCTGACGAACTCGTGGGGCTGCCCGACGACCGAAGGCTGCGACGCCGGGGTTCTGCGCCCGGCGATCGCCGCACTCCGCGCGGCCGGCATCTTCTTCGTGGCGGCGGCGGGCAACACCGGGCCGTTTTGCGGATCGATCGATGACCCGCCGGCGCCGTACGCCGACACGTTCACCGTCGGCGCCGTCGACCGCCGCGGCCGGGTCACCGACTTCTCCAGCCGTGGACCGGCGCCGGGCGCGGCCAAGCCCGACCTCGTGGCGCCCGGCGCGCACGTGCTGTCCGCGCTGCCGGGCGGCGGGTACGGCGAGCTGGACGGCACGTCGATGGCCACGCCACACGTCGCAGGCGTCGTGGCGCTGATGTGGTCCGCCAACCCGGACCTGATCGGTGACGTCGACGCGACCGCCCGCATCCTGCGAGAGACGGCCCGTGCGGCGCAACCGTCCCAGAACGGAGACACCTGTGGGGCGGAGGCGAACGTCGCCGGGGCGGGCATCGTCGACGCGTACGCCGCCGTGCGAGCGGCGAAGGCGCGCGGCTAGGTTCGTATCGAGCCAGGAATAGGCGGCTTTGCCGGCGCTGGTCGCGGCCAACGTCTACGTGTTCGCCTTCGGCATGAGCTGGGGACCGGTCGTCTGGGTGCGGCTCGGGGAGATGTTCAACAACCGGATCCGGGCGACCGCGCTCGCCGACGCGGGGCTGTCCTTCGCGTACGGCCTCTACACGGTCTTCGCCACACTGGCGTTGCTGTTCGTGCTCCGCGAGGTGCGGGAGACGAAGGGCCGGCAGCTGGAGGAGATGTAGGCCCGGGATCAGGCACGCGCGGCGAGCAGCTCCCCGCCGGGCGCGCGCAGCTGGACCGCGGCCACGTCGGACACGTGGCGGTAGAGCGCATAGCCGGACGTCCCCCGGCCGTCCGCGACCGGGCAGAATCCCACGGGATGCGAGATGCCATCCCGGTCGACCACCGTCATCGCGTACGCCCCGTCCGCCGGCGCCGCGGTGACGGAGGCGACGAGCCAGGACGGCCTGCCCTCGTACAGGAAGACCGTTCCGACCGGCGCCCCGGCGTCGGTGGTCAACTGCACCGCCTTGAGGAAGCGGCCTTCGCCGATCGCCAGGGTCTGCCGGTAGCGCTCGGCCAGCGCTCGGTCATCGGCGGTGCGCCACTGGACGACCGACGCGCCGAGTCCGGCCGCCACCACGACCGCGACGGCGACGGCCAGCACGGGCCGGGTCAGCCACCGGCGCCACCGGCGCGGCCCGGGCCGCACGCGCCCCGGGCCGGGCGAACGGGTCCGCGCCGGCGGGCGGGTCGGCGCCGGCGGGTTGGCCCGCGTCGGCGCCCGGCGTGCCAGCTCGACGTCCTTGGGTTCGGGTGTGACGGTGCCGACGGGCTCGGGCGCGGCGTCGGTCGCGACCCGCGCCATGACAGTGGCCTCGAATCCGGGCGGCGGCTCCGCGCCCGGCGCGAGCAGCAGCAGGGAGTCGGCAACCTGGGACAGCGCGGCCAGCTCGCGCCGGCAGGCGGGGCAGCCCGCCACGTGGCGCAGCGCCCGCCCTCGCTCCTGGCCGGTCAGCACGCCGGTGGCGAGCTCCACCAGGAGTGGGCGGGCCTCCTCGCAGCCGTACTCCTCAGCCATCGGACACCTCGATCAGCTCGCGCAGCCGGGCCAACCCGAGCCGGATTCTCGTCTTCGCGGTGCCGAGCGGCACCTTCTCGCGGTCGGCGATCTCCTGGGCGGTGAGCCCGTAGAAGGTCGCCATGACGACCGCCGTGGCCTGGACGGTCGGCAGGGCGCGCAGTCCGGCGCGTACCCGGTCCACGTCGGCCACCCGGTCGGCGAGCCGGTCCTCGGCCGGCTCGCGGGCGGCGAGCACCGCGAGCAGCGCGTCC
Source organism: Micromonosporaceae bacterium (assembly GCA_036506495.1). Classification (GTDB taxonomy): domain Bacteria; phylum Actinomycetota; class Actinomycetes; order Mycobacteriales; family Micromonosporaceae; genus DASXRC01. The sequence goes on from DASXRQ010000240.1 coordinate 37,593, forward strand.
GGCTGGTACGGGTAGTCCCGGCTCACCCGGAGCACATCCACGGCGGCGTTGCGGGTGATCGTGAGCAGCCAGGTGGCCACCGCCCCCCGCCGTGGGTCGTAGCCCCCGGCGAACCGCCACGCCCGCACGAACGCCTCCTGAGCGACGTCCTCGGCGACCGCGGGCACGCCGACAACGGTCAACGCCAGGCCGTACACCCGGGCCTGGTACCGGCGCACGAACGCCGCCGCCGCCTGCGGGTCCCCGGCCGCCATCCCGGCGAGCAGAGCCTCGTCGTCGGACACCCCCACACCTGGTAGTACGCGCCGCGGGCCCGCCGGGATCTATTGCGGCGAGAAATCCCTTCGCCCGGCCCGCCACGTAGGTACCCGTAGACCATCCGAGGAGGACTGATGATCGAAGCGGACACGCGCCACACGTCGGCGATCCCCCGGCGAATCTGCCTGGCGGGCGGCACGGCGATCGTCGTGCTGGTGTTCTTCTCCCTACTGCTCGCCACATCCTGATCGCGGCGGACCCCCACCCACGGGGGGCTCCGCCCCCCGTGCACCCCCCAAGGCACCGCCAGGCCCCGATTAGCCGTCCAGCTGCTCGATCGTCGCCTGCGATGGACCGCGACGTCGGCGCGCCTCGCGGGCGGCGGCCTCGGTGTCGCGCACGACGCGGACGGCGTTGTGCCAGGTCAGCTTCGCGAGCTCGGTGTCCGCCCAGCCTCGGCCCGCGAGCTCCTCGAGCAGGTTCGGGTAGGCCGCGACGTCCGCGAGCCGGTCCGGCGTACTGACGATTCCATCGAAATCCCCGCCGAGCCCCACGTGGTCGACGCCCGCGACGGCTCGGACGTGCTCCACATGGTCGGCCACGTCCGCGACGTCGCACGGCGGCCGTGGGTTGGCCTTCACCCACGCCGCAACGGCCGCCTCGAAGGGCGGGCTGTCCTCCGAGTACGCCTCGGCCAGCCGGTCCTCCTCCGCGACGAGCCCGCCCATCCACCCGCGACACTCCTCGGTGAGGAAGCCGGGCACGAATGTCACCATCACCACGCCGACCGTGTCCCGCACCCCGCGCAACACGGCGTCGGGGACGTTGCGCGGGTGGTCGCACAGCGCGCGGGCACTCGAGTGGGAGAAGAACGCGGGCGCGGTCGAGACGTCCAACGCCGCGTCCATGGTGGACGGTGCCACGTGGGAGAGGTCGACGAGCATGCCCAGCCGGTTCATTTCACGCACAACCTCGCGGCCGAACGGTGAGAGGCCGCCGACCGCCGGCTCATCCGTTGCGCTGTCGGCCCAGGGCGTGTTCTGTATGTGCGTGAGCGTGAGGTATCGGGCGCCCAGTGTGTACAACATTCGCAACGCGCCGAGCGAGCATGCGATCGAGTGGCCGCCCTCCATGCCGACCAGCGAAGCGATCCGACCCGCCTGATGCGCGGCCTCCATCTCGTCGGCGGTCGTCGCGAGGGCCAGGTGCCCGGGGTACGTCTCGACGAGCCGGTGCACGAAATCGATCTGCTCGAGGGTGGCGGCGATCGCGGCGTCACCGGCGATGCGGCCGGGCACGTAGACGGACCAGAACTGGGCGCCCACGCCGCCCTCGCGCAGCCGCAACAGGTCGGTGTGCAGTCCGTTGGCCCGTTGGTCGGTGCTCCCGTCGATCCGGTCGAGGTCGTACCGGAACCGCCGGCGCAGCTGCCAGGCCAGGTCGTTGTGGCCATCGACGACGGGCGTCCGGGCGAGCAGCGCGGCGATTCGTGGGCTGGTCATGGCCGGCACGGTAGCTGATCGAGTGTCGGGCGGCCCAGGCGAGCCACCGGAAATCCCGGTTCCACAGATAACGGCGGCTCGCTCGCCTACGGTGGCCTGGGAGATGGAGACCTCGCGAGGGGGAGACATGGCCGAGGACAAGGACCGCGAGGAAGATCTGCGAACTGTAGCGAAGTCGCGGATGGCCCACATGCCGGCCGAGACCGCCGGTGGGCGGCTCGACCCAGCCGGGACGTCGAAGCCGTCCGAGCCGTCGGAGCCGTCCGAATCGTCCGAGGAGACCGAGGCGGCCGAGTCCGCCGATGAGGATCGGACGAGCCGTTCGGAGGACGAGGAGCGCGACTGAGCCACCCGTCGACCGGCCTTGCCGTGGCCGCGGAGCGGCATCTCGGGGGACGGCAAGACCTGCGACGACGGGTAGACGCCGCCGGCCGGGACGCGAGGTCCCGGCCGGCGGCCGAATTTGTGCGGCGATCGGACTCAGAAGTCCATGTCCCCGCCGCCTGGCGCGGCAGGTGCCTTCTCCTTCTCCGGCTTGTCCGCCACGACGACCTCCGTGGTGAGGAACAGCGCCGCGATCGAGGCCGCGTTCTGCAGCGCCGACCGCGTCACCTTCGCGGGGTCGATGATGCCCGCGTCGAGCATGTCGACGTACTCACCGGTGGCCGCGTTGAGACCCTGGCCGGGCGGCAGGCTGCGCACCTTCTCCACCACGACGCCGCCCTCGAGGCCGGCGTTGATGGCGATCTGGCGCAGCGGCGCCTCCAGCGACACCTTGACGATGTTCGCGCCGGTCGCCTCGTCGCCGACGAGGTCGAGCTTGTCGAAGGCGGTCTTGGCCGCCTGGACCAGCGCGACACCACCGCCGGAGACCATGCCCTCCTCGACACCGGCCTTGGCCGCCCGCACTGCGTCCTCGACGCGGTGCTTGCGCTCCTTCAGCTCGACCTCGGTGGCAGCACCGATCTTGATGACCGCGACGCCGCCGGCGAGCTTGGCCAGCCGCTCCTGCAGCTTCTCCCGGTCGTAGTCCGAGTCGCTCTTCTCGATCTCGGCACGGATCTGGTTCACCCGGCCCTGGATCTGCTCGGCCTCACCGGCACCGTCCACGATCGTGGTCTCGTCCTTGGTGATGACCGCCTTGCGGGCCTTGCCCAGCAGGTCGAGGGTCGCGTTCTCGAGCTTGAGACCGATCTCCTCGCTGATGACCGAACCACCCGTGAGGATGGCGATGTCCTGCAGCATCGCCTTGCGACGGTCGCCGAAGCCGGGAGCCTTGACGGCGACCGACTTGAACGTGCCGCGCACCTTGTTGACGATCAGGGTCGCCAGCGCCTCACCCTCGGCGTCCTCGGCGATGATCAGCAGCGGCTTGCCGGACTGCATGACCTTCTCGAGCAGCGGCAGCAGGTCCTTGACGCTGGAGATCTTCTGGTTGGCGATCAGGATGTACGGGTCCTCGAGGACCGTCTCCATGCGCTCCGGGTCGGTCACGAAGTACGCCGAGATGTAGCCCTTGTCGAAGCGCATACCCTCGGTGAGCTCGAGGTCGAGCCCGAAGGTGTTCGACTCCTCGACGGTGATGACGCCTTCCTTGCCGACCTTGTCCATCGCCTCGGCGATGATCTCGCCGACGGTGGAGTCAGCCGCGGAGATGCTCGCGGTGGACGCGATCTGCTCCTTGGTCTCGACGTCCTTGGCCATTCCGAGCAGCTGCTCGGAAACGGCGGACACGGCGGCCTCGATGCCACGCTTGAGCGCCATCGGGTTCGCACCCGCGGCAACGTTGCGCAGACCCTCGCGGACCATCGCCTGGGCGAGGACCGTCGCGGTCGTCGTACCGTCACCGGCGACGTCGTCGGTCTTCTTGGCAACTTCCTTGACGAGCTCGGCGCCGATCTTCTCGTACGGGTCCTCGAGCTCGATCTCCTTGGCGATCGACACACCATCGTTGGTGATGGTGGGCGCGCCCCACTTCTTCTCGAGGACGACGTTGCGACCCTTGGGGCCGAGCGTGACCTTGACCGCGTCGGCGAGCGTGTTCATGCCACGCTCGAGACCGCGGCGGGCCTCCTCGTTGAAAGCAATCAGCTTCGGCATAACTCTTGCGATTCCTCACGCTTCAGAGTTCAGGAAGACCGGACAGCTGCCCGCGACGGACGATCCCGGCTGACCCGGCGAACCCTTCTCGCCGGCGCTGGTGGACCTCAACTGGCCGATCCAATTGGTGGCACTGCGTTGTCACTCTCATGACGAGAGTGCCAGCGTCATGTTTAGCACTCGACCACCGCGAGTGCAAACGCCGGACGCCGACTCCGGACGCCGACTGGGCCGATTTGTCACGCACGGTCGGGTGCAGGTGCGACCGTGGAGCCATGCTGCGGTTGCTGGAACTGCTCGGTGGCCTGTCGGTCGCCACCGACCTCGGCACCGGCGCGCCGCTCGAGGAGTCGCTGAAGCGCTGTGTGGTCGCGGTGCGGCTGGCGCGCACGTTGGGCCGACCCGACGACGAGTTGCGCGACATCTTGTACGTCGCCCTCCTCCAGCACCTCGGCTGTACGGCGTACTCCCACGAGATCGCGGCCGTCTTCGGCGACGACGTGTCGGTGATCCGGGCCCAGTTCCTCACCAATCCCGCGCGGCCGAGAGAGCTCCTCACGACCTTCGCGCCCATGGTCGCGGAGGCGACCGGCCGGTCGCGGGCGCGCACGGCGCTGACCGCGATCGCCTCGGCCCGGAGCCTCGACGCCACGGCCCCGCGGGCGACCTGCGACGTGGCCCGCGAGTCGGCCCGCCGGCTGGGCCTGCCCGGGTCAGTGGCCGAGGGCCTGTCGCAGATGATGACGTCGTGGGACGGCTCCGGGTCGCCCGGCGTGGCGGGCGAGCAGATCCCGCTCCCGACGCGGTTCCTGCACGTCGCCTCGGTGGCCTCGATCTTCTGCCTGCTGTCGGGGCCGGACCGCGCCATCACAGAGGTACGCCGTCGCGCCGGCACCTACCTGGACCCCTCACTGGCCGACCTGGTGACCCACGAGCTCCTGGCCGACCTGCCCGACCTCGACGGGTACGACGTCGTACTCGCCCTCGAGCCGCGGCCTCACCTCGTGACGGCGGACCTGGTCGGGGTAGCCCGCGTCTTCGGGGATCTGGTGGACCTCAAGAGCCCTTGGCTGCAAGGTCACTCGGCGGCCGTGGCCGACCTGGCCACGGCGGCCGGCGAACGGCTCGGGCTCAGCGACGTACCGACCCTGCGGATCGCCGGACACCTGCACGACCTGGGCCGGATCGGGGTGTCGAGCCGGATCTGGGACAAGGCCAAGCCGCTCACCGCGGCCGAGCGGGCCCAGGCCGAACTGCACCCGTGGCACACCGAGCAGGTGCTGTCCCGGGTCCCGGCTCTCGCGGACGCGACCCGGATCGCCGGCCAGCACCACGAGTGCCTCGACGGGTCCGGCTACTACCGGGCCGCCGTTGCCGCGCAGCTGTCCATGCCAGCCCGGGTGCTGGCGGCCGCCGACCGCTACCGGTGCCTGGTCGAGGACCGTCCGCCGGCCGCCGGCCTGCCGCCCGAAGAGGCCCGGGCCACTCTCACCGCCGAGGCTCGGGCCGGGCGCCTCGACGCGGACGCGGTCGGTGCCGTGCTGGAGGCGGCCGGCCACCCCTCCGTCGTACGACGGTCTTGGCCGGCCGGCCTCACCGAGCGGCAGGTCGACGTACTCAGGCTCCTCGCCCGCGGCCGCTCCAACCGCGAGATCGCGCGGGCGCTGGTGATCTCGCCGCGCACCGCCGAGCACCACGTGCAGGACATCTACGCCCGGATCGGGTGCTCGACCAGGGCGGGCGCGGCCCTGTTTGCGATGGAGCACGGGCTGCTCGACCGCACCTGAACAGATGGGTAGGTCTACCGATGCGGCCGCCCCGTCCGCGAGGCCACGCTGACTCCATGGCCATCACGTCGCCACCCGACACGCCCGTCGCCGACCGGCTGCTCACCCCGACGTTCGTCCTGCTCGGGGTCGGCGAGCTGGCCTACCTCGCCTCGGGCGGGATGGCGCTCTACCTGATCCCGGTCTACGCGACCGGACCGGTCGGCTCGAGCCGAGCCGGGGCCGGGCTCGCGTTCGGCGCCTTCGCCCTGTCCGCGCTGCTGCTGAGACCACTGGCCGGTCGGCTCTGCGACACCCACGGGCGCCGCCCGCTGCTGGTCGGCGGGGCCGCGGTAGCCGCCGTCGCCCTGCTGCTCACCGCCCGGGTGGACAGCCTCGCGGCGGTCGTCGCCCTCCGACTGCTGGCCGGGGTGGCCGAGGCGTCCGTGTTCGTGGCCACCTTCGCGGCGGTCGCCGACCTGGCACCGCCCAACCGGATCGGCGAGGCGCTGAGCTACAACTCGCTCGCGCTCTATCTCGGGCTGGCGGTGGGTCCACCGGCGGGCGAGTACCTCGCGGAGCGGCACGGCTTCGCCAGCGCCTGGTACGCCGCCGCGCTGCTCGCCGTACTCGCCGCGTTGGTGCTTGCCACCATCTCCGAGACCCGCACCGGAGAACCTCCCGCGCAGCCCGCCCCGCTGATCCATCGCCGGTCGGTGCCGATCGCGCTGGGGTTCCTGGCCTCGATCGTGGCGATGGGCGGCTTCCTGGCCTTCGCCGCCCTGCACGCCGAGTCGATCGGGATGCGCAACACCAGCCTGCCGTTGTTCGTGTACGGCGCCGTGGTGGTGACCGGTCGGATCGTCTTCGCCAAGGTGCCCGACCGGCTGCCCTCGCTGCCCCTGGGCGCGGCGGCCCTCGGGGGGATCGCCGCCGGCCTGCTGCTGACGGCCGCCTGGCCGAGCCCGGCCGGCCTACTGGCGGGCACGGTGCTGCTCGGCCTGGGCGTCACCTTCAGTACGCCGGCGTTCTTCTCCGCCATCTTCTCGCTCGCCTCCGCCTCGGAGCGGGGCTCCGCCGCGGCGATGGCCAGCGCCTGCCTGGACCTCGGCCTGGGTGGTGGCCCGATCCTGCTCGGGCTGGTCGCCCAGTCGGCCGGGATCCCGTGGGCGCTGACGGTGGGTGCGGGCGTCGCGGTGCTCGGGGCCGGGTGGACGTTCAGCCGCCGAGTGCCGAGCTGAGGCCTCCCCGGCGGCGTACCCGGCCGTCCCGCATGCAGTCGCGGGAAAGTGCCACAATCCATAGCATCCCGGACAAACCGGGCGTATGTTGGCCGGTGAGTTGAAGTTGAACGGCCAGCCACCCCAGCCCCTGGTGGTCACAGATCCGGGGGGAGGGCGGATGAGTACAGGCAATGTGACCCGTGTCCGAGGGATGACGCCGCGCCCGCAAGACGCGAGCTCGGTTCCCGAGTCCGGGCGAATCGCGATCGAGCGGGCCAAGGGCCTGCTGATGCTGCGGCACGGCGTGAACTCGCACCACGCGTTCGCCGTGCTCATCCGCCTGGCCCAGGCCTCCGGATCCGACATCGCGAGCACCGCGCGCCGACTGGTGTCAGAGGCCGGCTACTCCGGGGCGGACGCTCTCGGCAGTCCCTCCGGCACCGACGACGACCGGCTGGCCGACCGGCTCCTGTCGCTGGCGACCAAGCACCTCTTCGGCATCGGGCTGCTCCTGCAGGGCAGTCTTCGCCTCGCCCGCCACCCCGAGCTCCAGCGCCGGCTCCACGAGGCCATCGACGAGATCGACCGCACGATCGAGGAGCTGCGGGCGACCGTGCCCGACTAAGCGTCGGAGCATCGTCTCAGAGCACCGCGAGAACGGCGTCGGCGAAGTGCCCGGCGTTCTCCGGGACGACGTCCAGGTAGATCCCCGGCTCGATGACCTCGAGTTCGCTGAGCGCGAGAGTGCCGTCGTCCAGCCGCAGCATGTCCACCCGCGCGTAGGTGAGGGGGCGCTCCGCCTCGCGCTCGCCGGCCGCCACCGCTCGCACCGCGAGGTCGGTCGCCTCCGCGTCGAGGGGTACGGCGGCGTACTCACCGCCGAGGTGCTCGTGGACCAGGATCGACCCGGCCCCGGGGACCTTCCGCACCTGGCCGGCCGGGCGGCCGCCGAACACGAAGACCGAGGTCTCCCCCTCGGTGCGCACCGACTCGGCCAGCGGCTGCACCAGCCATGGGCCCGGCCCCGCGTCGTACCCCTCGACCCGGCCGCCCTCGACGATCGTCACGCCGCGCCCCCGGCACCGACCGTGGGCTTGACGACGCTGGTCGCCCAGGTGGCCGCCGCGTCGGCGAGGTTGTCGGCGGTCGCCACTAGCGTCGGTACGACGGGAAGCCCGGCGTCGACCAGTCGGGTCAGATAGGTCTTGTCGGTGTTCCACTCGAACACCGCCGAGCCGTTGAGCAACCGGGGGATGTCACGTGACCAGGCCAGGAACTCCGCGAGTCGGCTGTCGTAGTCCCACGTCGCCCGGACCGCCACCAGGCCCTCGGCCCAGTCCACGGTCGGGTCGTCCCACACCATCCAGCGGGCGTTGACACCGCGCTTCGCGAACGCGTCCACCAGGAGGTGCCCCTCGGGCTCGCCGTCCGGGAGACCCTCGAAGGTGGCGAGCAGGACGGTGTCGGTGGCGGGGTTGCGCATGGCCGTCAGTAGAGCCAGACCGACGGTGGTTCAGCCGACCGGTATTTGCCCGATCGGCAGGTGGTGGCCGAACGGCACCCGCTTCCTGATCCCCAGCGCGACCAGCAGCGAGGGCAGGATCGCCTTCGCCGTGCGCCGGTAGCCCATCGACGACGGGTGGAACCGGTCCAGGCTGAACATCTCGTCGGGGTTGGTGATGAAGAACGGCCCGACCACCGCGTGCAGCTCGACCGCGTGTGCGCCCAGCTTGATCACGGCGTCGCGCTGCGCGGCGGCGAGCTGACGGCTGGCCCGCGAGCCCAGCGCCCGCAGCGGCTGGGGCACCGGGCGCAGGGCGCCCAGGTCGGGACAGGTGCCGACCACCACCGCGGCGCCGCGTTCCTGCAGCGCGACCACGGCGGCGGCGAGCTGGCTGACGGAGTCGGCGACGGGGATCCGGTGCGTGACGTCGTTGCCGCCGACGACCACGACCGCGACGTCCGGCCGGTACGACGGCGGCAGGCTCTCCAGCTGCTCGGCCAGCATCGACGTCTCGGCGCCCACGCGAGCCGCGGTGCGCAGCCGGACCGCTCGGCCGGACTGCTTGGCCAGCCCCTTGGCCAGCCGCGCGCCCAGGGTGTCGCGCGGATGGTCGGCGCCCAGGCCGGCGGCGATCGAGTCGCCGAGCAGCACCAGGTCGAGGCGGTCGCCGTACGCCTTCTTGTAGGTGCGGTCGGCGTCGGGCGGCGCGCCGTGAGGCTGCCCGATGAGCATGCGGGCGACCGCCGCCTGCGCCTCGAGCTTGCGCTTGCCCTTCCAGACCAGGCCGGTGCCGAGCCCCCCGACGATGCCAGCGGTCAGTACGCCGCCGATGACCTTGCTCTTGATGCTCATCAGTCCCCACTTGTGGCAGACGCTTCCGAACCACGCCACAACTACAGGTTGACGGCGCCTGGCCAGGAGGCCAACGAGGCAGTCTGTCGATTTCGGCGTATCCCGGCCGTCACAACAGTGACAGACTCCGAAATCGACGAAAGGAACGACCATGACCGAGTACGTCGTACTCATCCCCGGTGACGAGGCTGCCTGGGCCCGCACGTCGGACGAGGAGAAGGCCCGGGCCTACGACAAGCACCGCGAGTTCGCCGAGCTGCTCGCCGCGCGCGGCCACAAGGTGACCGGCGGCGCCGAGCTCACGCCGTCGTCGACCGCCCACGTGGTCAGCGGTGCGCTCGACGACGTCACCGTGACCGCCGGGCCGTACGCCGAGACGGTCGAGCAGATCACGGGCTTCTACGTGATCGAGTCCGACGACCTCGACGACCTGCTCAAGGTCGTCGGCAAGCTGGCCGAGGGCGAGGCCCGACTCGAGGTCCGGGAGTGCGTGGACCACTCCTGACGCTCCAGGACGTCCATCGCGACGAGTGGGGTCGGTTGCTGGCCCTGCTCGTCGCGCAGTTCCGGCGCCTGGACCTGGCCGAGGAAGGGCTAGCCGACGCCTTCGAGGCGGCCACCCGGACCTGGCCCGAGGCCGGCGTACCCGATCGGCCGGCGGCGTGGCTGCTCACCGCCGCCCGCCGCCGCGTCCTCGACCGGATCAGGTCGGAGGCGGTGGTGGCCAGGAAGGAGCCGTTGCTCGTGGTCGACGAACGGACCCGGCGCGCGGCCCAGGGCTACCTCGCCGACCCGGCCTCGGTGGTGGCGGCGGCCGACGAGATCACCGACGAGCGGCTGCGGTTGGTGCTGCTCTGCGCGCACCCGTCGCTGCCGGTCGGGTCGGCCACCGCGCTGACACTGCGGCTGGTGCTAGGCGTGCCGACCGAGCAGATCGCGTCGCTGTTCCTGGTGTCGAAGTCGACGATGGCGGCACGCCTGACCCGGGCCCGTCAGCGACTGGCGGGCTCGTCGTTCGATGTGCCAGGCGCGGGTGAGCTCGGTGAGCGGGTGACCGCGCTGGCGGCGGTCGTCTACCTGGCCTTCACCGACGGGTACCTGCCCGGGCGCGACCTCGCGCTGGCGGCCGAGGCGGTCCGGCTGGCCCGGCTGGTGCATGACCTCCTGCCGGGCTCGGCCGAGCTGCGGGCGCTGCTCGCACTCGTGCTGCTGCAGCACTCACGGCGCGAAGCCCGGCTGGCCGGCAGCTCGCTGGTGCTGTTGCCCGACCAGGACCGCTCGCTGTGGCGGTACGACGAGATCGACGAGGCGCTCGACCTGCTCCGGCCGCTGGTGTCGGCGGCTCCCGAGCCCTACCTCCTCCAGGCGCTGGTCGCGGCCGAGCACGCGATCGCGCCCAGTGCCGCGGAGACCGACTGGGCGCGGATCGTGATGCGGTACGACGAGCTGCTCGGATTGACCGACTCCCCCGTCGTACGGCTCAACCGGGCGGTCGCGGTCGCCGAGGCGGACGGTCCGCTGGCCGGGCTGCGCGCCCTCGACGGGCTCACGCTCCCGGGTCACCGGCTGCCCGGGGTGCGGGCCGAGCTGCTGGCCCGGGCCGGCCGGATCGGCGAGGCGCGGGCGGCGTACGACGTGGCGATCGGGCTGTGCGACAACGATCCCGAGCGCCGGCTGCTGCTCGCCCACCGCGCCGAGTCGTGCGGCTGAGGACGCGGTCGAGCGGGTCGTCAGGGGCACAACCTGCTGGCTGTCATGATCGCAGGGTGGGCGGCGAGGGTTACCGACAGCTGGGTGAGGCCGGATGGCGCTGGGTGCTCGACCAGGTGCGCTGGGACGACGGTCCGTGGATCCCGGAGACGCCCGATGAGGTCGAGGCTTCCGGCCGCCGCGACGGCATGCACAGCGGGATCGGCGGGCTGCCGCCGGCGCTCGCGGAGCTCCGGCTCGCGCGTGACCTCACCGCCGAGGAGGAGCGGCTGGCCGACGGCATCGCGACCCGGATCGCGAGTGTGGTGGCGCATACGACCGACCCGAGCTACTTCATGGGGTTGACCAGCCACGCCGGCGCGCTCGGCCTGCTCGGCGAGCCCGACGGGGTGGGCGCCGCGCTGGCCCGGCTGCGCGAGCTGGCCACGCCCGAGGGCTGGCCGCAGACCCTGATCGGTCGGCCGATGCTGCTGGCCGGTGCGCCGATCCACGACGTCGTGCTCGGTACCGCGGGCGTGGTGCTGGGGTCGATCTGGGCCGGCGGGCCGCTGGGTGAGGAGGTGGCCGGGCTGGCGGCCGGCGTACTCCTGGAGCGGGCGGAGCAGACGCCGACCGGGCTGAACTGGACCATGGTCGCCGCCGCCGACCGGCTGGCCGACCGGCCGCAGCTGCCCAACTTCTCGCACGGCCTGTCGGGGATCGCGACCGCGCTGGCGCTGGCGGGCGACCGGCTCGGGCGGGCCGAGCTGGTGGACGCGGCCCGGCTGGGCGCCGAGCACCTGGTCACCCTCGGTCGCGTCGAGGA
>DASXRQ010000241.1:0-2664 GCA_036506495.1 Micromonosporaceae bacterium
CCGGAGCGCATCAGACCCCAGTAGATGGGCAGGCAGTTGAGGAACTGGATGTGCCCGACCCGGGGGCGCTGGACGTTGTCGCTCATGACCCGACGCTATCCCGGACCCGCACACGCACGCCGGGGACGTTGGTCACGCCAGTCCGCGGCGCGCACGCCGGGGTCCGTGCCGGCGGCGAGCCGACCCCGGACGTACGCCGGATCGCCGGCAAGCAGAACACGACGGCGGCGAGACCGGCCGCGCCCGACGCCGCGACCAGCAGGCGCGGGTCGAAGCGATCGACGAGTACGCCGCCCAGCACCAGTCCCGCCATCCCGGCGCCTTGAACGGCCGATCCCATCACCGCGAAGGCACGGCCGCGCGCCTCGGGTGGCACGCGGTGGGCCATGACCACGGTGGTGAAGACGTTGAGGCCGCCGTTGAAGACGCCGCCGACGAGCCAGAGCGGGATGAGCACTAAGGCGGTCCACACGCCAGCGCCCGCCACGACCATCGCGCACGTGCCGGCCAGCATCAACAGCACTCCCCGGACCAGCCGCCCTGGGTTGTCACGGCCGCGGCCGACCCGGGCGAACAGCAGCGCGCCTATCAGGCAGCCGGCCGTCCATGAGCCGTTGATCAGCCCGAAGACGGTCGTTGAGGCGTTCAGCGTTTCGCGGATGAAGAAGACCTCGATGACGTTGATCGCCCCCACGCCGCCCACGACCGCGGCCAGCGCGATGACCATCGTGGCCACCAGACGATCGCCGCGCAGTCGCCAGGCGACCCGCTCCCGTACCGCGGCCGACCGGGTCGTCCCATGGTTACGCCGGGTACGCAGCAATAGGCCCGCCGCAACCAAGGCGAGGTAGGTGCCGGCGTCGATGAGCAGCGGCAACCCCGTACCGAATTGGCCGACCAGGACGCCCGCCGCTGCGGGAGCGATGAGCATCCCGATCGTGCCGGCGGTCTGGTTGATCCCCATGGCCTTCGCCAGGTCCTCGCGTCGCACCATGGCCGGCAGGAGCGCCGCCAGCGTCGGCTGAGTGACCGCGAGGCCGCAGGCCAGCAACGCGACCAGCGCGATGATCAGGGTCGGCCGGTGGACGTACGCCAGCGTCGAGCAGACCGCCGCCTGAGCCAATCCCGCGACCACCAGGATGAGCCGGCTGTCCACCCGGTCGGCGATCCGGCCGGCGACGGGTGCTAGCACGGCGAGCGGCAGGCTCGCGGCGACCAGCAGCCCGGAGACGGCCATTCCTCCGGCTCCGGCCTGCTGCAACGCCAGGGCCAGGGCGGTCGCGGCGAGGAAGTCCCCGCAGGTGGAGATCGCACGGGCCGCGGCCACGAGACGGACGTCCCGCCAGTGCGACGGACCAGATGCGAAGGACATCCTTCGAAAATATTCCTTCACATCTGCTTGCACAAGTCCAGACCCGTGAGCGGGACCCGGGATCAATCAACTGGAAACGTCGCGTAGTGGACCGCCACGGGGCGTGCGTCCTCCGGGGCGTTCGCCATCCGCTCGCGACGTTGATACGGCGCCAGCACGTCCCGCACCGCCTCATTCACCCGGCGCAGCTCGTCGGCCGTGATCAGAAGCATCTGGCCCATGATCGTGCTGGCTTCGCGCCACTCTTTCGGCTCGGTGTGCTGCCGCGCGAACCAGTTCCGCAACCTGGCGAAGTCCCGGCTCAGATACACATCGACCAGCGCCTGCTCGGCGTCCCGTACGCCCGGCTCCTCGACGTCGCCCTCAAGGTTCCAACCCGAGCTGGTACTGCGCCACACGCGCTCCCGCGCATCGCCGCGCGACGGAGCCTGCTCCACGAGTCCGTACTTGGCCAACTCCCGCAGGTGATAGCTGGTCGCGCTCGGCGACAGCCCGACCATGGCGGCCATCTCGGTCGCGGTGACCACGGCACCGGTGCTGGCCAGGTGTTCCATGATCTCGATGCGGGCGGGATGCGCCATCGCCCGCATGACCCGGGGGTCGGTGATCGTCACCCTGCTCTGCGTCATGCAAGACATGATCTCGCGTTAATCGCTTGGCATCGTCACCGCCACCGCGCGTAACATCGAACGCTCGCGCGCGGGGCGCCGCGCGCCTCGCACCGGGCACAGCCGGCACCGCACCTCGACGAGACCTCGACCTCTCCGGAGGCCGCGGACGAGACGGAGCGCCGGGCGGCCCAGGTCAGCCGAACCCATACCGACCGCCGAGAGGTTCATCGGATGACGCTGCCTGCCCAACCCGACCTGCCCGAGCTCGATCTGGACCGAGAACTGGCCGCCGAACGCACCCACCTCGCCGAGTCCCGGGCCGCCCTGCGCCGGATGCGCGGCCGGGCGGAGGCGCTCTTCGACGCCGGCTCCGAGGTGGCCGGCGACCCGTACGGCGCCGAGGTCCTCGGCCGTACGCTCTCCCGCCGCGTCGCGGAGCTGGCCGACGACCCGAACACGCCGCTCTTCTTCGGGCGCCTGGACATCGAGGACGTCGACTATCACATCGGGCGACGTCACGTCACCGACGACGCCGGCGAGCCGATGGTCCTGGACTGGCGTGCGCCGCTGTCCCGCTCGTTCTATCGGGCCAGCGTCCGCGACCCGCAGGGCGTGTCGACCCGCCGCCGGTTCGGGTTCGTCAAGGGCGAGCTGACCAGCTTCGAGGACGAGCATCTCGAC
>DASXRQ010000242.1:0-1578 GCA_036506495.1 Micromonosporaceae bacterium
TGCCCGGGATGCCGCTCGTCGGCAGCGCGGTCGGCGGCGCTGTCGCCGGGGCACCCGCCGGTCTCAGGCGGCGGTGTCTTCTCGGCGGCGGGCCTGGCAGTCGGGGCACAGGCCCCAGAAGGTGACCTCGGCCTCGTCCACCTCGAAGCCGTGCTGCGTACCTGGATCGATGCACGGCCGGTCGCCGACTGCGCAGTCCACATCCTCGATCGCACCGCAGCTTCTACACACGATGTGGTGGTGGTTGTCGCCGACCCGCGCCTCGAAAAGCGCCGGGCTGCCGGCAGGCTCGATCCGCCGGGCCAGGCCAGCGCGGGACAGCGCCCCCAGCACGTCGTACACGGCCTGCGTCGATACCGAGTCGAGGCGGACGCGCACCTGCCGGGCGATCTCATCGACCTCGAGGTGGCCGCCCTGGGTGAGCACGTCCAACACGGCGAGCCGCGGCCGGGTGACCCGCAGGCCGGCCGTGCGCAGCAGCTCTTCACCGGTGGACATCGGTCAATGACAGCACGCACTAGCCGGAACCCTCAACCTGACGACCGTTGGGGCACGATTTCGGAACATCGCGAGGTTGCACTGAACCGGAGTGGTGATCGACGCGTACGCGCATGCGGGGAATGTTTGCGGCGTCAGATAACACCATGATGGCGCCCGATTCCGTGATCAAGGAGACGCCAGTGTTTGACCAGATAGGTGGCCTGCCGGTCCACGTCCTCGTGCTGCACGCCGCCGTGGTGTTGATACCGCTGCTCGCCCTCGGCGCCCTCGTCTACGCGGTCGTGCCGCGGTGGCGATCACGGATCGGGTGGGCCGTCCTCCTGCTTGCGATCGTCGCGCCGCTCTGCGCGTTCGTCACCCGGGAGTCCGGCCTTAAGTTCTACAACCGCGTCGTCGGCCGGGGCGTCAGCGCGAAGGGCCGCGAGCTTCTCGACCAGCACATGAGCTTCGGCACGCGGACCATGTGGTTCTCGATCGCGCTGGGCGTCGTCACGCTGGTCATGGTCGTCGCGACGCTGCGGCGCCCTCGCACGTCGCTACCTCGGGTCGCCGACATTGGACTCGGCGTGATCATGGTGGCGCTGGCCGCTATCTCCGGGTATTACGTGTTGCGGACAGGTGACTCGGGTGCGCACGTCGTCTGGGGCACCTATTGACCGATCGCGGGCTTCCGGCCGTCATGTGGGGTGGTGGCCGGGACTGCGCGTTCCGGCTAGTAGATCGCTCGCGCGCAGAGCAGGCACATGAGGATCACGGCAATCGCGGCCGCCACGAGTCCGATGCCGTACGTGACGGTCTTCGCGGACCCCTCTTCCTCGTCGAGCGCGTCCATGTCCTGCTCCGGCATCGACCGTGGCGGAGGCGGCTGCGGCACGACCGGCGGCCGCCAGTTCGCCGGCGGCGGCTCCGCGCGCGGTGGCCCCGCATACGTCGGCTCCGGCCCGGGCGCCGGAGCAGCGGGCGGTGGGCGGAATGCCTCGGGTTCCGATTCCGGCCGCTGCCAGTACGCGTCGTCGTCCGGGACACCGGTGGAGGAACTCACGTTCACCGACGGTACAGCGGAGGCCCGACGACGGC
>DASXRQ010000243.1:0-23563 GCA_036506495.1 Micromonosporaceae bacterium
GATGTCCAGATCCTCCTCGCGCTGCCCATTGGACAGGCGCGGCCGCAGCGCACCGGTCTCCGCGTCCACCAGGTACGCCGCGAACGCGCCGGCGTCGCGCCGGAACAGCGTGTTCGACAGGGAACAGTCGCCCCAGAAGAAGCCGGTCAGGTGCATACGGACCAGCAGCACGGCCAGCGCGTCCAGCAGCCGTGTCATCGTCTCCTGGCGCAGCGTGTGGGAGAACAGTGCGCGGTACGGCAGCGAGAACTGCAGGTGCCGGGTTACCAGCACCGGCTCGAGCGGCTCGCCGGCCGGGTCGGTCCGGTCGGCGACGATCGCCACGGCCTCGACCGCCGGGAACCCAATGCGTTCGAGCGACCGGAGCAGGTCGTACTCCCGTTCGGCGACCCGCTCGGTGGTCTCCTTCACCGCGTACACGGTTCCGGCGAGCCGGACGAACCGGACGACGTGCCGGGACAGGCCCTGCGGCAACGCGACCAACTGGTCGGCCGGCCAGTCCTCCAGCGGCGTCGACCAGGGCAGGTCGAGCAGCGCCGGGTCCACGAGGGCCGAGGTAATCCGCACGCGACAAGCATGCCGGGCGGGGCGGCGCGATGCCGCACCCGGTGGCCCGTCACACACCGCCGAGATCCGCGGTCACGCTCGACGCTCTAGCCTGAGGGGCGTGCACGAGATCGCTGAGCGGCGGCTCACCACCCGACCGGTCCGCCCGGCCGGGTGGTGGTTCGACGCCGTCCTGCTCGGCGCGTTCGTGGCGCTGACCGCGACGCTCGCGGCGGGGGGTCTGCTCGGCCTCGACCTGGCCGTCCGCGACTGGTGCAACGCGCACCGGCCGGACGCCGCGGACGGGATCGCCCGGGCCTTCAACCTCTTGGGGCAGGGCGGCAAGCTGCTGACCCCGCTCGCGTTCGTGCTGGCGCTCGCGATCGCGTGGCGGGTGCGCTCGATCCGACCCCTGCTCGTGGTCGCCCTCGCGTTCCTCCTGACGTACCTGACCATCGGTCCGCTGAAGGTGTGGACCGACCGCGCGGCGCCGTCGTCGACGCTGTCCGACCCGGTCGGGTTGTTCAACCACAAGCTGCCGGCCGGCGAGTCTGCCGTGTCCTACCCGTCCGGGCACGTCGTGAACGCGATCGTCTGGTACGGCGTGCTAGCGCTGCTGCTCTCGGCGCTGCTGCGGGCGTACGCCGGCCGCGGGCTGCCGCCGGTGGCGTACCGGACGATCCGCGTCGCCCCGCCCGCGATCGTCTTCGTCACCACGACGTACCTGAGCTTCCACTGGCTCACCGACTCGGTCGCGGGACTGCTGCTGGGCCTCTTCCTCGACCGCCTGCTGGCTCGCGTGCCGTGGGATGACCTGCCGTTGCCGCGGCGGCTGGGCGAATGGGCGAAACCGGCGCTGTTCACGGGCTCGCCATCGTGACCACCCTGGCGCGCCGGCTCGGTCTGCGGGACGCCATCGTGATCGGCCTCGGCTCGATGCTCGGCGCCGGGGTCTTCGTCGTATTCGCGCCGGCCACCGCCGTGGCCGGCGGCGTGGGGATGCTGATCGCGCTCGGGGTGGCCGGCATCGTGGCCTTCTGCAACGCGACCAGCTCGGCGCAGCTCGCCGCGCGGTACCCCGAGTCCGGCGGCACCTATGTCTACGGTCGTGAACGGCTCGGCGCCTTCGCGGGCTTCCTCGCCGGGTGGGGCTTCGTGATCGGCAAGACGGCCAGCTGCGGGGCGATGGCGCTGACCATCGGGGCGTACCTCTGGCCGAGCCAGGCCCGGCTCGTGGCGGTGGTCGCGGTCGCCACCGTGACGGCGGTGAACCTCGGCGGTGTCGAGAAGACCGCGCGGGCGACCCGCTGGCTGGTCGCACTCACGCTCACGGTGCTGGGCACGGTCGCCGTCGTGGGCATCGCCGCCGGCCCGCTGCGGTGGTCCCACCTCGGCGATGCCGGCGTGGCCGGCGTCCGCGGCATGCTCACCGCCGCCGGGCTCCTGTTCTTCGCCTTCGCCGGGTACGCCAGGATCGCCACGTTGGGCGAAGAGGTACGGGAGCCGTCGCGGACCATCCCGCGGGCCATCCCGATCGCACTGGGCCTGGTGCTGGCCGTCTATCTGGTGCTGGCTGTCGTCAGTCTCGGTGTGCTCGGGCCGGGGCGGCTGGCCCAGGCGGCGGCGCCGCTGGCCGACGTGGTGTCGGCCGCCGGGTTGCCCGGGCTCACGTGGGTGGTCCGGGCCGCCGCGGCCGTCGCGGTCACGGGAGTGTTGTTGGCCCTCGTCGCCGGCGTCGGACGGACCGTCCTCGCGATGGCCCGGCGCCGCGACCTTCCGGGCGTGCTCGACGCGGTGCACCCCCGCAGCCGGGTGCCGCACCGCGCCGAGCTCGTTATCGCCGCCGCGGTCGTCGGCCTCGTGTCGCTCGGCGACATCCGCGGCGCCATCGGCTTCTCCAGTTGTACGGTGCTCGTCTACTACGCGATCGCGAACGCGGCCGCGCTCACTCTCGGCCGCGACCCCGACCGCCGGCTGCCGGTGCAGGCCATCGCCGCGGTCGGCCTGGTCGGGTGTCTCGTGCTGGCGCTGAGCCTGCCCGTGTCGAGCGTGATTGCCGGATTCGGAGTGCTTGCCGCCGGTGCGCTGTTCTTCGCGGCCCGCCACCTCGCGACACGCTGACCCCTCACCTGCGTCGATCTTGCACATGTGGTGCCCGATCTGGCGTGATATCCGCCCCTACGCAGCCACCAAGAGTGCAAGATCGGCGCCTGCTAGGGGCTGGCGAGGAAGGTCAGGGTGTGCGCGACCACATCCGCGACGGCGTCCCGGGCCGGGGCGAGGTACTTGCGCGGGTCGAACACTCGCCCGTCCAAGCCGAGCGCTTCGCGGACGGCGTAGGTGTAGGCCACGTTGAGGGCCGTACCAATGTTGACCTTCACGAGGCCACCGCGGACCGCCCGCCGCAGTTCGTCCTCGGGTACGCCGGACGAGCCGTGCAGGACCAACGGCACGCGTACCGCTCGCCGGAGGGCGGCGATCAGCTCGTGGTCGAGCGCAGCGCTCCGCTCGACCATCGCATGCGACGAGCCGACCGCGACCGCGAGCGCGTCGACGCCCGTGGCCGCCACGTAGGCGGCGGCCTCCGCGGGGTCGGTACGCGCACCCGGCGTGTGGGCGGACCCCTCCTTGCCCCCGACCGCACCGAGCTCGCTCTCCACCCACAGCCCGTGCGCGTGCCCGAACGCCACGGCGGCGGCCGTTGCCGACACGTTGTCGGCGTACGGCCGGGTGGAACCGTCGAACATGACCGAGCCGAACCCGTGCGCGGGCGCCTCGTGCAGCAGCTCCATCGACTCGACGTGGTCCAGGTGCAGGCCGACCGGCACCGTTGCCAGCTCGGCGACCGACCGCGCCGCAGCCGCCACCGGCCCGACCCGGCAGCGGTGGAACTTGACCGCGTTCTCGCTGATCTGCAGGATCACCGGCTGCCCGGCGCGCTCCGCGCCCTCGACGATCGCCTCGGCGTGCTCCAGGGTGATGACATTGAACGCGCCAACCGCCGCGCGTCGGGCCGCTGCGCGGGCGACGATGTCACCGGTCGGTGCGAGGGGCATGTCAGGCGAGCCCCTCCCGCCACGCGCCGGCCCGCATCACGCGTACGACGCGCAACGAATCGTCGAGCTCGACAAGGTCCGCGCGGAGCCCCGGAGCCAACGCCCCGACCCGGGCACCGAGGCCCATTGCCCGGGCGGGTGTTGTCGAGGCCATCCGGCAGGCGTCCTCGATGGACACTCCGATGTGGACCGCCCGGCGAAGTGCCGCGTCCATCGTCAGCGTGCTGCCCGCGATCGAGCCGTCCCGAGTCAGCCGGGCCACCCGGTCGGCCACCGCCACCGCCTGGCCGCCCAGCTCGTACGCCCCGTCGGCCATCCCGGCCGCGGCCATCGCGTCGGTGATCAGCGCGACCCGGCCGGCGCCGGCCACAGTCGTCGCGAACGCCAGCGTGCCGTCGTGCAGATGCGCCCCGTCGGCGATCAGCTCGCAGACGACGCCGGGCGCGCCGAGCAGGGCGAAGACCGGCCCCGGCTCGCGGTGGTGCGGTGGTCGCATCCCGTTGAACACGTGGGTGCCGACGGTCGCGCCGGCGTCGACTGCGCCGACCGTCTGCTCGTACGTCGCGTCGGTGTGGCCGACGGCCGCGACCACGCCGTGCGCCGCCAGCAGCTTGATGGCATCGAGGGCGCCGGGCCGCTCCGGGGCGATCGTCACCATCCGGACCGTGCCGGCCGCCAGCTCGAGGAGCGACGTCAGCTCGTCCGTGGACGGATCGCGCAGGAACCGAGGATTCTGGGCGCCGCACCGGGCGACCGACAGGTACGGCCCCTCGTAGTGGATGCCGGCGAGCACGCCCTCGTGGACAAGTGCGGCGTACGCGGCCGTCGCGTCCCGCATCAGCTCGAACGGCGAACTGACCATGCTGGCCAGCAGCGTGGTGGTCCCCCGGCCGAGGTGGAACGCCGCGGCACCGCGCGCGGACGTCACGTCGCCGGTGGTGAAGGTGTGCCCGCCGCCGCCGTGGTTGTGAATGTCCACGAAGCCCGGCACCAGCCAGTGTCCACCGTGGACTCTCGGGTCGTGTTCCACCGCCGCGATGGTCTCGCCGTCGACATCGATGTGGCCGTCGACCACGCCCGCCGGGGTCACGATCCGGCCGGTGATCCGCACGTCAGTCCTCCAGCGTGTCCAGGGCCAGCAGGGCCGCGCCGAGGCAGCCGGCCTCGTCCCCGAGGGTCGCACGCGCCAGGCGGGGCTCGCGATGGAACGTGATGCGCTCCCGCAGCGCCGCGCGGAGCGGGTCGAGCAACGCGTCGCCCGCCTCCGCCAGGCCGCCACCGACGACGATCACCTCGACGTCGTAGAGCGCCTGCGCCGTCAGCAGCCCGTCGGCCAGGGCGTCGACGGTCTCCCGCCACACCTGCGCACCGCCCGCGTCGCCGGCTCCGGCGAGACCGGCCACGGCGGCCGCGGTCGCCGGCTTCCCGGTCAGCTCGGCGTACCGACGGCCCACCGCGGCCGCCGACGCGACGGCCTCCAGGCACCCGTGCCCGCCGCAGGCGCACGGCCGGCCGCCGGGTCGCACGACGATGTGGCCCAGCTCGCCGGCGGCGCCGTGTGCTCCGGCGAAACCGCGCCCGGATACCACGTGGGCGGCCGCGATGCCGGTGCCGATCGCGACGAACAACACGTGTTCGGCGTCGCGGCCCGCGCCGAGCCGAGCCTCGGCGAGCCCGCCCGCGCGGACGTCGTGGCCGAGAGCCGCCGGCAGCGCGAGGCGCGCGGACACCAGATCCCGCAGGGGTACGCCGCGAAAGCCGACGTTCGCCGACCAGACGGCCACGCCGGCGGGCTCGTCGACGATACCGGGCACCACGATGCCGACCGCCCGAGGCGTGTCCCCACCGGCCTGCGCCTTGCCGGCGAGCGACTCCGCGAGGTCGAGGATGGTCGCGATCACCGCGTCGGGGCCGCGCGCCGCGTCGGTGGCGTGGCGCTCGGCGTACCGGAGCGCACCGGACCCGTCGACGAGCCCGCACTTGATGCCCGTGCCGCCGACGTCGAGCGCGACGACGACATCGCTCGCGTTCACGTCAGCACCACCGACCGGGTCAGGTGCCGGGGGGCGTCCGGGTTCAGCCCTCGGTGGGCGGCGAGGGCCACCGCGAACCGTTGAGCCAGGATCAGATCGGCCATCGGGTCGAGCGGCCGGTGGCCGTCACCGTCGCGCCGGTCGGGCACGAACGTCGCGCCGGTCCGCTCGACGTCGTCGGCGAGTCCGTCCGGGATCTCCCCGAACGCCCAGACCGCCCGCCCGGGGCCGGCGATCGCGATGGGGCCGTGCCGGTAGTCCATCGCGGGGTACGCCTCGGTCCAGAACCCGGCGGCCTCGCGGCACTTGAGGGCCGCCTCCTGCGCGATCCCGAGGGTCCAGCCACGGCCGAGGAACGTCACCTGCTCAACGCCTGTCGGGTCGATCGGCAGCGGCCCGCGCACGGCGACCTCCGCGTCGGCCGCGGCTGACGAGACGTCCGCGCCGAGGTGCGCGCGCAGCAGCGCGAGCGCGCTGGTGGCGAACCGCGTCTGGACGACCGAGTGCTCGTCGGCGAAGTCCAGCGCCACCGGGTCGGTCGCGGCGGCGGCCACGGGGGAGCCGGCGTCGCCGACGATCGCCGTACTCGGACCCTTGAGCGCGGCGAGCCGGTCGAGCACCTCGGTCGTGGTGCCCGAGCGGGAGATGACCACCACCCGGTCGTATGCTCGGCTCGCGGGGAACTCGGATGCCTGGAACGCGTCGGTCTCGCCCTGGCCGGCGTGTTCGCGCAGCCCGGCGTACGCCATCGCCATGAACCACGACGTGCCGCAACCGACGGCCGCCACCCGTTGGCCCGGGCGCGGGAGCGCCTCGACCGACGCGGCGGCCAGCTCGGCCGCGCGGCGCCAACAATCGGGCTGGCTCGCGATCTCGTCGTCCACGTACGCCATCGCTCTCCCTCGCCGCGCCGGGCTGCACAATACAGCTCGTTTTGCCGTCTTTTCGCGCGTCATTCTGCGCAGGCCGTCGTCACATCTGCAACGCGCGTGTCGTTTGCGCAGGTCAACGCTTTGCATGAAGGCGTTTCGCGCACTATTGTGCATGCATTCAATCACCATTCGTGCATCGGAGGGCCGGGTGGACCGGTACGTGCGCTGGAACGCCCTGCTCGAGCTGCTGACCGACAGCGGCCGGGTGAGCGTGGAGGACGCGGCCGGCCGGCTCAACGTCTCGCAGGCGACGATCCGCCGCGACTTCGACCAGCTTGCGCAGCAACAGATGATCATCCGGACGCGGGGCGGCGCGGTCGCGAACGGGGTCTCCTACGACCTGCCGCTGCGCTACAAGACGGCCAAGCACTCGGCGGAGAAGCAGCGGATCGGCGCGGCGGCCGCGGCGCTCGTCGAACCCGGGATGGTGGTCGGCCTCAATGGCGGCACCACGACGACGGAGGTCGCCCGGGCGCTCGCGGTCCGACCCGACCTGAACACCAGCGCGGACGGTGCGCAGCTGACGGTCGTCACCAACGCACTGAATATCGCGAACGAGCTGCTGGTCCGGTCCCGCATGAAGATCGTGGTCGCGGGCGGGATCGTCCGGCCGCAGTCGTTCGAGCTGGTCGGCCCGCTCGGCGGCGCGCTGCTGCGCGAGGTCACGCTCGACATCGCGCTGCTCGGCGTCGACGCGCTGGACGTCACGCTCGGCGCGGCCGCCCACCACGAGGGGGAGGCCGCGATGAACGCCCTGATGGTCGCGCGCGCCCGGCGCGTGGTCATCATCGCGGACTCGTCGAAGCTGGGCGGGCACGCGTTCGCCCGAATCTGTCCGATCGACCGCATCGAAACGCTCGTTACGGACTCCGGCGCCGCCGCGGAGACGGTCGACGCTTTCCGAGCGGCCGGCCTGACTGTCATCTGCGCCTGACCCGCGCGGCGGGACAGCGTCGGTTGTGCATACCGCTTATGGTGTCGGCCATCATCGGATCGACGCGGGGGAGGCCGGCTTGGCTGCCGTACTCGAAATCCAAGGGCTGCGCAAGACGTATCGGAGCCTGCGTCGCGGGCCGCGGCGGGCGCTCGACGGTTTCGACATGACCGTCGAGGCGGGTCAGGTGCACGGGTTCCTGGGCCCGAACGGCTCCGGTAAGACCACCACGCTCCGCACGCTACTCGGCCTGATCCGTCCGAACGGCGGGCGGATGATGGTCCTCGACCACGAGGTCCCGGCCGAACTGCCGACCGTCGTCGGGCGGATCGGCGCGATCGTGGAGAGTCCTCAGTTCTTCCCGCACTTTTCGGCCAGGGACACGCTTTCGCTGCTCGCCCAGGCCGGCGAGGTGCCCCAGCGCCGGGTGCCCGAGGTGCTCGAGCTCGTGGGCCTGCGGGACCGGGCCAAGGAGCGGGTGAAGACGTACTCGCTCGGCATGAAGCAGCGGCTGGCGGTGGCCTCGGCGCTGCTGAAGGAGCCCACGCTGCTCATCCTCGACGAGCCGGCCAACGGGCTCGATCCGGGTGGCATCCGGGAGATGCGCGATCTGATGCGCGGGCTCGCCGAGGCCGGCACGACGGTCGTCCTGTCGAGTCACATCCTCGGCGAGGTCCAGCAGATCTGTGACTCCGTGACGATCATTTCCAACGGCCGGCGGGTGGCCGCCGGACCCGTCGCCGAGGTGCTCGCGCAGCACTCGACCGGTGCCCAGCGGGTCCGCCTCGAGTCGGCGTCCGACCTGCCGGCGGCGGCCGAGGCGCTGACCGCGACCGGTGGCCAGGTGACGGCGTACGACGACCATCTGCTCGTGACCGGCCTGGACAGTCCCGCCGCGGTCACCCGCATCCTGGCCGGGCGAGGTCTCTACCTCAGCGAGCTGACGCCGGTCACGGTCGACCTGGAGAGCGTCTTCCTCGAGCTGACCGGCACCGCGCCGGTGCCCGGCCTGCACCGGCAGGTCGACGAGGCCGCCCAGACCGAGGAGGTGCCCGCGTGAGTCTCGTCCGGGCCGAGGCGCGCCGGCTGGTGAAGCGCCGCTTCACGAGGTACATGGTCCTCATCGGCCTGCTCGTGCTGGCCGCGGTGGCCGTGGGCATGTTCTTCAGCCATCAGAAGATCGGACCCGCGCAGTACGCCGCCGCCCAGCGGGCGGCCGAGCGCGATTACCAGCAGCAGGTCCAGTTCAGCGAGGGCGTCCGGGCGGATTGTGAGCGGGCCAAGGCCGGCGACACGCCCGACAAGATGCACTTCCCCGAGGATTGCAGCCAGCTCATCCCGCCGCGCGAGGCGTTCCAGGCCCAGCAGTACCTGCCGGCGACGTTCAACTTCAAAGAGATGTTCCCGGTGACGATCCTCGTGTTCGCGGGCGTACTGGCGATGGTCGCGTTCGTCGTCGGCGCCTCGTACGTCGGCGCCGAATGGCACACCGGCGGAATGATGAACCTGTTGTTGTGGCGTCCGCGCCGGCTGCAGGTGCTGCTGGCCAAGTTGGGCACGCTGATGGCGGGCGTGCTCGCTACGGCCGTCGTACTCGGCGGGGCCTGGTTGGCCGCGTTCTGGGCCATCGGCTCCGAACGCGGCACGACGGCGGGCATGACCGCGGGCGTCTGGCGGTCGTTCGCGTTGACCGGCCTACGCGGCCTCGCGGTGGTGCTCCTCGCCGCACTGGTCGGATTCGCGGTGGCCTCGATCGGCCGGCACACGGCGTTCGCCCTCGCCGGGGCGATCGCGGTCATCGTGGTCGGCCAGCTCGGCCTGGGCATCGCGCTGCAACTGGCCCGGGTCCGCTTCGCGGAGGCGTACCTGCTGCCCACGCACGTATACGCCTGGATGACGAAGAAGGTGACGCTCCAGGACTGGCGGTCGTGCCAGTTCGTCATGGGTGAATGCCGGCCGAAGACAATGGACCTCACGTGGCAGCGCTCCGGCGTCCTCTTCGGGGTGACGGCGCTGGTCCTGTTCGGGGCGGCGTTGTGGACGATGCGCCGGCGGGACGTCACCTGATCGGTCGGTTGGCTTAACCGCGGGGTGGTCTCCCCGCCCCCGGCCGCCGAACCGGGATCCGTCGATAAGATGGTGACTCAAGTCGATGTCCGCGAGCGAGGAGCCCACCATGGTTGACGAGGGCATGGTCGACTCGCGCATCATCGACTCGCGGATGATCGAAGACCCGCCGCCGGCGCCGGCGCAGCGCCCGCCGTCCCAGCAGCGCCCGCCGGCGGAGGGCCCGCCGGCGCAGCGGCCGTCATCGGAGCCGGCGCGGCCGGCGTTGACCGAGCGTGACCGGCAGATCCTCGCGTTCGAGCGCCAGTGGTGGCGGCACGCCGGCGCGAAGGAGCAGGCGATCCGGGACACGTTCGACCTGTCGTCGACGCGGTACTACCAGATCCTCAACGGCCTGCTCGACAATCCGGCGGCGCTCGCGCACGACCCGGTGGTCGTCGGGCGGCTGCGTCGGCTGCGCTCGGCTCGATCCCGCTCCCGAGGCACCGGCCGCGTCGCGTAGGGACCGACGTCATTGGGGGGACGTCAACCCGCGGCGTGCAGCTCCGCGTACGCGGACAGCCAGGCGACCTGAGCCGGTTCGAGCGAGGCACGGACACGCTCCCGCGCCGCGGCCACGTGCGCCGCCGTCACCGACGTCGCGTCGAGCGACTCCCGCATCGCGGCGAGCGCCGCTTCCCGTACGAGGGCCGCGCAGTCCGCCGCGGAGAACCCGTCGAGCCCGGCCGCCAGCCCGGCGAGGTCCACGTCGGTGGCGAGCGGAACGTTGCGAGCGACGGCGCGAAGAATCTCGGCCCGCGCCTCGGCGTCCGGTGGCGGCACGTAGATCAGGCGTTCCAGGCGCCCCGGGCGCAACAGCGCGGGGTCGACCAGGTCGGGCCGGTTCGTCGCACCCACCACCACGACGTTGCGCAGCGCCTCAACCCCATCCAGCTCGGTGAGCAGTGACGCGACCACCCGGTCGGTCGTGCCGCCGTCGCTGGCCTGCCCACGGATGGGAGCGAGTGCGTCGACCTCGTCGAGAAACACCAGCGTCGGTGCCGCCTCCCGGGCCCGGCGGAACAGCTCCCGCACCGCCCGCTCGCTCTCGCCGACCCACTTGCTGAGCAGCTCGGCGCCTTTGACCGCGAGCACGTTAGCCCGTCCGGAGCCGGCGATCGCCCGGACGAGGTACGTTTTGCCGCACCCCGGCGGCCCGTACAGCAGCACGCCCCGCGGTGGCTGCACACCCAGCCGGGCGAACGTGTCGGGGTAGGTCAGCGGCCACAGCACCGCCTCCGTGAGCACCTGCTTGACCTCTGCCATGTCGCCGACGTCGTCCAGTGTCAGCTCGGCGATCTCCAATGTGGACTCGGCCATTGACGTGGGGCGGACGACCTCCAGCGCCGCCTCGAAGTCGGCCATGGCCACCGTCGGCGATCCGGCGTCTGCCTTCTGCCGCAGCGCCGCGCGCACGCCGGCCTCCCGGGCCAGGGCCGCGAGGTCGGCGGCGACGAATCCCGGGGTACGCGCCGCGACGTCGTCGAGGCGCACGTCCTCGGCGAGGGGCATCCCCCGGGTCAGCACGGCGAGCTGCTCCCGACGTAGGGCCGCATCCGGCAGCGGCACGGCGAGCTGGAGTGCGAGCAGGTCGGGCGCCCGCAGCGCCGGGTCCACCGACTCGGGGCGGCTGGTCGTGCAGACGACCGCGGCGCCGGCGCGGATCACGTCGCCGACGACCTGGCGGAACACGGTGGCCAGCGGGCCGGGCTGCTCGCGGGGGGCGAGCGCCTCGACGTCGGCCACGAGCAGGAGGCCCGCGTCGTGCCGGCGTACCGCCGACGCCGCGTCGCGCAGCCTGGCCGCGGCGTCGTTGGCGGTCAGCGCGGCGAGCTCCGGCGCCCAGAGCGCGACCACGCTCGCGCCGACGACCGCGGCGACGGAGCGCACCATGGTCGACTTGCCCGATCCGGCGGGCCCGGTGATCAGTACGCCGAGCGACACCGCCGTCCCGAGCCGGCCGAGCACCTCGCCGTGGTGGAAGCCGAGGTCCAACAGCTCGATGAGCTCGTGCGCCTGCGCCCGCAGCCCGGGCAGGTCGTCCACGGCCGGTGGTGGCGCGTTCGCGGCCTCCACAGTGGACGCCGCGGAGGCCGGCTCGCCGGGCGCGTGGGTGACCTGACCGTCGCGCCATCCCACGACCGTGTCCATGGTGACCAACGCCGCGTCCACCGGATCAGCGGACACGACGGTGAGCAGGGTGCTCGTCCAGGCGTACCCCACCGTGTTCGCGAGGCTGCGCCGCGCGGCCTCGACCAACCCGCGGACGCCTGAGGCCGGCAGCACGTCCTGCGGCAGCAGCGAGACGTTGTCGTCGACGGTGACCACCTTGCCGAGCAGCGCGAGCCGGAGCATCTCGGGGGAGACCGCTGCCTCGATGTCGGCCGGCCCGGCGAGCGTCACCGACCGGGCGCCGACGACCGGCGCCGGCGCGACGCGCACCTGGCCGCCGTCCCGAACGCCGAGGTTGCCGAGGATCAAGTCATCGGCGTACAGCAGTGCCCGGCTGGCGTCGATTTCGGCGCGGGCCGCGATGCCCGCCGTGGAACGACGGCCGGTGAGCCGGACCGGGTCGCCGGGGTGCAGGCCGAGCGCGCTGAGCACCTCCGGGTGCAGCCGGACGATCCCGCGGCGGGCGTCCAGCGCGGCCGGGCGCAGGCTCGCGGTCAACGTCAGCTCTGCCATGGGGCCGAGGGTAGCTGGCACGGCCGGTTGGCTGATCCCCCGGTCGATCTAGGGCACGTACTGGTGGTTAGAGATCGACTAACCAGAATTCGCCCTAGATCGACCGGGAGGGGGTGGTCGCTGCTGGTCCGCCGTACCGTAAGGGCCATGCCCTCTGCGCTGCCGCGAATGCGCCGTGCGATGCCGCGGCTGACCCGACGCCGGATTATCTCCGGTGCGGTTGTGCTCGCGGTCGTGGCCGCGCTGGCGGCGTGGTCGGCATGGCCGCAGCCACCCAGCTACCGCACGGAACAGCGGATGATCGCGGTGTCGGGCGGGGACGAGCCGGCAAACCTGGACACGACCTTCTACCTGCCGAAGGCCGCGTCCGCCCGCCACCCGGTGCCCGCGGTGCTGCTCGCCCACGGCTTCGGCGGCACCAAGCTGAGCGTGGCCACGGACGCCGAGGACCTCGCCGGGCTCGGCTACGCGGTGCTGACGTGGACCGCCCGCGGGTTCGGCGCCAGCGGCGGCCGGATCCACCTGGATAGCCCCGATTACGAGGTACGCGACGGGCAGCGGCTGCTCGACTGGCTGGCGGCCCGCCCCGAGGTCCGCCGGGATGCCCCCGGGGACCCGAGGGTGGGCGTCGTTGGCGGGTCGTACGGCGGTGGGCTCGCGCTCATGCTGGCCGGTTACGACCGGCGGGTGGACGCGATCGTCCCGATGATGGCCTGGCACGATCTCGCACGGTCATTCCTGCCGGAGTCGAGCGGCCGGCCACCCGTGGAGGGGGTCTTCAAGAAGGAGTGGGCCGGCCTGTTCTTCGGGTACGGCACCGGCGGCCCCGGTGCGCAGACCGGGCTGAGCGGCACCGGCCCCGCCGGCGTGGACTCGGGCATCCTGGTCGGCCGCGCCGTGGATCCATCGTGCGGGCGGTTCGCGCGGGACGTCTGCCAGGCGTACCTCCGGCTCGCCACGGCCGGCCGAGCCACCGCCGACGAGGTGGCGCTGCTGCGCCGGTCGAGCCCGGCGACGGTGCTCGACCGGATCACGGCGCCGACGCTGCTCATCCAGGGTGAGGCGGACTCGCTGTTCCCGCTGTCCGAGGCGGACGCGAACGCGCGCGGGATCGCAGTCCACGGCACGCCGGTGCGCGTCGCCTGGTTCACCGGCGGCCACGACGGCGGCGCCGGCCCGCGCACCGACCAGGACCGGCTGAGGTACCTGACCGCGCAGTGGCTCGGGTACTACCTCAAGGGCGAGGGCGGGCGGCCCGCGACGAGCTTTACCTGGTCGCGCATTGCCGGCTTCGACCCCCTCGCCCGCGGCCTGGTCAGCAACGGCTACTCCGCCGAGGCGTACCGCGGGCTCGGCGGATCCTCCGTCAGCACGGTGCCGGTGGCCGGCCCCACCCAACAGATTGCGAACCCCCCGGCCGGCACACCGGCAGCGGTCTCCTCGGTGCCGTTCGCGGGCAGCCTCGCATCGTTCGTGAACGGTGTGGTCACCGACCTGCCCGGCCAGCACGCCTGGTTCGACTCCGCGTCTTTGCCACGGGCGGTCGAGGTGCTGGGCGCCCCGACCGTGTCGATCCGGGCCGCGTCGCCCACCGGCGAGGCGGTGCTGTTCGTCAAGCTATACGACGTCGGCCCCGATGGCGCGGCCACGCTGCCGAGCGGGCTGATCGCCCCGGTGCGGCTGACCGGCCTGCCCACCGACATCGCGCGCGGCCGCCCGGTCGCAGTTACGCTGCCCGCGATCGTGCACCGGTTCGACGCCGGCCACGCGCTGCGCGTCGTGGTGGCGACGTCGGACGAGGCGTACGCGACGCCGATCCGGCCGACCGTCTACACCGTAGCGCTCGGCGCGGGTGACACGGGTACGGTGGCGCTGCCCGCCGTGCCGGGGACGCCGATCCCGAGCCGAGCCATCGTCTGGCGGTGGGTGCTCGGCGCCTTGCTCGTCGTGCTCGCGGCCGGGCTTGTGACCGCCGTCGCGGTCGCGCGCCGACGGCACCGCCGCGCCGATCGCTCGCTCGCCGCCGAGTACGCCGACACGCCGCTCGTCGTGCGAAGCCTGCGCAAGGAGTACGCCGACGGCCTTCTCGCGGTGTCCCGGGTGGACTTCACCGTCCAGCGTGGACAGGTCGTCGGTCTGCTGGGTCCGAACGGCGCGGGCAAGACGACCACGCTGCGGGTGCTGATGGGCCTGACCCGGCCGACGGCCGGCGAGGTTCTGGTGTTCGGGCACACGTTGAGTCCCGGTGCGCCGGTGCTGTCCCGGCTCGGCGCCCTCGTGGAAGGACCGGGCTTCCTGCCGCACCTGAGCGGGTTGGACAACCTGCGGTCGTACTGGCGAGCCACCGGACGGCCCGAGGCGGACGCTCGCTTCGATGAGGCGCTCGACATCGCCGGGCTGGGCGCGTCGGTGCACCGCAAGGTGCGCACCTACAGCCACGGCATGAAACAGCGGCTCGCGATCGCGCAGGCGATCCTCGGCCTGCCCGAGCTCCTGGTGCTCGATGAGCCGACGGACGGGCTCGACCCGCCGCAGATCGCCGAGATGCGCCGGGTGCTCAGGCGGTACGCGACGGGCGGCCGGGCCGTGCTGGTCTCCTCCCATCTCCTCGCTGAGGTCGAGCAGACCTGCACCCACGTGGTGGTCGTCCACAAGGGAGAGATCGTGGCCGCCGGTCCAGTCGAGGAGATCGTGGGCGAGTCACCCACGGTCACTCTCCAGGTCTCGGATGTGGCCGCGGCCGAAGCGGTGCTCGGCCGGCTCGGTGGGATCGGCTCGGTCACCGCCGACGGCCGGTCAAGCCTCGTCGTCGACGTGAACGGGACCGCGCGGAGCGAGGTGGTGGCCGCCCTGGTCCGGGCCGGCATAGGTGTGGACCGGGTCGTGCCGCGACGGCGGTTGGAGGACGCCTTCCTGGCACTCGTGGGGGAGACGACCCGGGGAGGGGGAGACCGGTGATGTCCGCGGTGGACGTGTCGGGCGGGGCGGCGTTGGGTTACCGGCCGCGGAGCACGCTGTCGGTGTGGACGGAGTGGCGCCGGCAGGCGTCGCGCCGGCGTACGCAGCTGGCCCTCGGTTTTATGGTGCTGTTGCCGCTGATTGTGCTGCTGGCCTTCCAGTTCGGCGGCGGTGGTGACGACGAGAACGGCGGTGGCGAGTTCGGCAGCCTGGTCGAAAACGCGACCTCCGGTGGGCTCAACTTCGCCCTGTTCACGATCTTCGTATCCGCGTCGTTCCTGCTCGTGGTCGTGGTCGCGCTGTTCTGCGGTGACACGATCGCGAGCGAGGCGAGCTGGGGGAGCCTGCGCTACCTGCTCGCCGCGCCGGTCCCTCGGGCGCGGTTGCTCGGCGTCAAGCTCGTGGTCGCGCTCGGGTACTCGGCGCTCGCCTTGTTGCTGCTCGGAGGCACCGCGTTGCTGCTGGGCACGCTGCGATACGGCTGGCATCCGCTCCGCAGCACGGTCGCGGCGGACATCCCGGCCGGCGACGGCGTGCTGCGGCTGCTCCTGATCCTCGCGTACCTCGCGGTCGGGCTCCTCGTCGTGGCCGGGGTCGCGTTCCTGCTGTCAGTGAGCACCGATGCCCCGCTCGGCGCGGTCGGCGGGGCGGTGCTGCTCGTCATCCTGTCCAGCATTCTTGACCAGGTCACCGCGCTCGGCGCCATCCGCAGCTTCCTCCCGACCCACTTCACCGATGCCTGGCTCGGCCTCCTGTCCACGCCCATGCAGACCGACGATGTCGTCCGGGGCTCGATCTCGGCGGTCTGCTACGCCACGGTGTTCTGGTCGCTCGCCTGGTGGCGGTTCCTGCGGAAGGACATCGTGTCCTAGGCGCGGCGACCGCCCGACTCTGACGGAGTTGGGCTCTTGGGGCCGGAGCGCCGGCCGCGGACCACCGACATCGGCGGCCGGTCCGGCCAGCTCACCTCGCTGTCCACGGGCTCGATCGAACCGTCCGACCGGCGCCGGAACTGGGTCAGCGTCGTCGCGAGTGGCTCCTCGACCTCGGCCCGGCGCAGCACGGTCTGCAGGATCGTGGCAGCCATCCGGCCGAGGGCGGCGGTGTCCTGGTGGCCGTGGGTGCGGTGTCCGAGGTCGACCTGCGCGATCGCGTCCAGCCCGTGCCCTCGGTACGCGTCGATCAGCAGGCCCGTCTCCACGCCGTACCCCGCCGCGAACGGCAGCTCCTCCAGCAGCGGACGGCGCGCGGCGTACTCCCCGGCGAGGGGCTGCACCACGCCGGACAACTCGGGGAAGAACGCGGCCAGCAACGGACGGGCGGCGAGCTCGGTGACCCGGCCGCCACCGGCCGCGGTGACATCCAGCAGCGGGCGATCGTAGAAACCCTTGACCATCAGCACGGTCTCGTCGCACAGGAGCGGACCGAGCAGGCCGGTCACGAACGACTGCCGGAAGTCGGTGAGGTCGGCGTCGACGTACACGAGAATGTCCCCCGAGGTGACCGCGAGCGCCTTCCAGAGCACCTCGCCCTTGCCGGGGTACGAGCCGAGCTCGGGCAGGATGTCGTCGCGATGGTGCACGCTGCCCCCCGCGGCGGCGGCGATCTCGGCGGTGCGGTCGACCGAGCCCGAGTCCACGACGACGATCTCGTCGACGAGCCCGGTGCGATCGGCCAGCGCGCGGACTCCCGCGACGATCTCGCCAACCGTCGGCTCCTCGTCCAGCGCGGGCAGGACCACGCTCACCCGACACGCGCCCTTGGCCGCGACGAGCCGGTCGATCGGCCAGTCGGCCACCGTCGTCGTACGCCGGGCGAACCACGCCGCCGCGACCTCCTGCACAACCCCACGCTAGATCACTCCGACGACGTCGGCGTACAGTGTGAGGCACAACTGAATGCCTCATCCAGAGGGGCTGAGGGAACGGCCCGATGACGCCCCGGCAACCACTCCGCGCGACTCACCGACGAGGCCACGCGGTCGAGGTGCCAATTCCGTCCCGGTTCATCCGGGGAAGATGAGAGGAAGGCCTCGAGTGACGGTCACCGTCAACGCCCCCCACACGTCTCCCGCCCGTGCCCTGGTCTGCCGCGGCTGCGGCGCCGAGTATCCGCTCGCCGCGCAGCACGTGTGCTTCGAATGTTTCGGTCCGCTCGAGGTGGGCTACGACCCCGACGCCCTGCGCGCGGTCACCCGCGAGGAGATCGCGGCGGGACCACCCAACCTGTGGCGGTATGCACCGCTCCTGCCCGCGGGGCAGGACCCCGCGACGCGGGTCACCCTCGATCCCGGGTTCACTCCGTTGGTACGCGCGGGCCGGCTCGCCGCCGACCTCGGGCTGCGCGCGCCGCTCTGGGTGAAGGATGACTCCGCCAACCCGACCCACTCGTTCAAGGACCGGGTGGTCTCGATCGCGCTGACCGCGGCCCGTGGCCTCGGCTTCACCCGATTCGCGTGTGCCTCCACGGGGAACCTCGCCAACTCGGTCGCGGCGCACGCCGCCCGCGCCGGCGTACCGTCGATCGTCTTCATCCCGGCCGACCTGGAGCGGGGCAAGGTCGTGACCACCGCCGTGTACGGCGGCGACCTGGTCGCGGTCGACGGGTCGTACGACGACGTCAACCGCCTCTGCGGCGAGCTGGTGGAGACCGACGAGTTTTCCGACACCGCTTTCGTGAACGTGAACGTGCGGCCGTTCTACGCCGAAGGCTCGAAGACTCTAGGCTTCGAGGTGGCCGAACAGCTCGGATGGCGGATCCCGGAGCAGGTGGTCATCCCGATGGCCAGCGGCGAGCTGCTCACCAAGATTGACAAGGCGTTCAGCGAGCTGGTGGACGTCGGCCTCGCGGAGGCGCCGGCGGACGGATGGCGGGTGTTCGGCGCGCAGTCGGCCGGCTGCAATCCGATCGCCGCGGCCCTGCACGCCGGCACCGACACCATCACGCCGGTGAAGCCAACCGGCATCGCCAAGTCCCTCAACATCGGTGACCCCGCAGCCGGCCTGTACGCGTTGGAGGCGGTGCGACGCACCGGCGGATGGATGGACTACGTCGACGACGACGAGATCCGCGATGGGATCCGGCGGCTTGCGCGTTCCACCGGAGTGTTTGCCGAGACCGCGGGCGGCGTCACGGTGGCGGTCCTGCGCAAACTCGTCGCGGCCGGGCGGCTGGACCCGGACGCGGAGACCGTCGTCTTCAACACGGGCGAAGGCCTGAAGACGCTGGACGCCGTGTCCGAGCTGGTGGGTCCGACCCATCGTGTGCGGCCGTCGCTGCGCGCCGCGCGCGACGCCGGCCTGCTCGGCTGAACGGTGGCCCGGCCTCATCCGATCAAGGGATCATCCGGATGCGAGGCGTAGTCAGGCTTTTGCCGTCCGTCGAGAAAACACGCCTATCGACACTTGACGGAGCCTGACGGACCGCGCAGGATGCTCCGTGCGGGAGGACGTACCGCCGTAGACTTTGCTACGACCCAGCGCCGGAGGCGTTGTGCGGGCGTCCTCCCGACCAACATGTCCGGCCTCGCCATTCGGTCACGGGCGTCACCGTGGCGCTATCGCACGCGGACCACGACGCTGCCCTGGCCCGCTCCCACGACGGGGTGACGGTCAGTTACCGCCGACAGGTTCAGGACGGGCTCGACGGGCGTGTGCTGCACCACCGCGAAGCGGTGCGCCGAGCGGTCTCGGACGGAGATCGTGTCGACGATCGACGGGATCGGCGGCTCGGTCCGGGTGACGTCGAGGCCGGTGGCGAACGAGAATGCGCCGGCCCAGGGCGGTGACAGTACATAGACCGCGACCTCGACCGGTAGCGGATCGTCGAAGTAGGACAACCAGTCGCCGAGTCGGACCACCGCGGACGCGTCAAGGATGCGCAGGTTCTCCCGGGTTCGCGCCCACACCGCCTCATCGGCCTCCAGCCCGCGCGCGGGAGCGGACAGCGCCTCGGCGACGTGCAGCATGAGGTTGCCCGAGCCGGCGAACGGATCGATGACACCGACGCCGTCGCGGCGGCCGAGCACGGCGCGCACTGTCTCGGCGATCGGAGCGGCGGTGACGTCGGGCGTGGCCTCGACGCACGTACGCCCAAGCAGGCGGATGCCGCGGGCGTACCAATCGGCGGGCGGGAACCCGTAGAAGGAGAGGCCGTCCGGGTCGCCGGTCAGGATGCGACCCGCCTGGATCACCTCGTCGAGACTGAGCGTGGCGTACCTCTTGGGGCCGAGTAACTCGGTCCGAAGGCGGTCCGCTCGGTCCCGGTCGCGACGCGGAGTGCCGGCGGGGTCGACGCCCTTCACGGCACCGGTTTGCGGGTGAGCGCCGTGGCGAACCGGGCCGCCCAGGGCCGCAGCGGCGCATCGAGGTAGCCGCCGGCGGCGAGCCCGGCGTGTCGTTCGAAGACGTTGCGCGGGCTGTACCGGCCGGTGACCGCCCACGAGTACCCGCACGCCAGCCAGTACGCGGGCCAGAAGAGCGGGCCGAGCACGGCGTACTGCCAAACATGCCGGCTCTCGTGGCCGAGCAGCCCGGCGTGGGCGGGCTCAAGCAGCGCCGCGGCCTCGTCCCGCGTGAAGATCACGCACCCCATCGTGAAGCACTGCTGGCTGGGTACCGGCAGCCGGTAGCCGCCCGCGATGAGGATCCCGTCCGGCCCGCGCCGCAGCGCCGTGCGGGCCGCCGCAGCGATGACGAGGGCGACGGCCGTCGTGCCGTTGAGGCAGGTCAGGCCGGTTCGAAGGAGGTGCCACCGACGCACGCCAACAGCATCTCAGGAGTGCGGCATGATGGGTTCATGACGGTGACCCCGCATTCTCTGTTCGCCAAACACGCCGAAACGCTCGAGCGCGCGCTGACCGCGATCGCGGAGCGGGGGTACTGGTCGGCGTACCCCGAGTCGCCGAGCCCGCGGGTGTACGGCGACACGGCCGCCGCGGATGGCGAGGCGGCCTTCCGGGCCTATCTCGGCGGCCGCTTCCCGCTCGAGCAACCGGGTACCGAGGGGTGGGTGGCGACGGAGGCCAGCCCGTTCGGGCTCGAGCTCGGGGTGAGCTACCCGCACGGCAACGTCGACGAGCTGCTGAGCGCCGCCACGGCCGCGATGCCGGCCTGGCGCGACGCCGGGCCGCAGACCCGAGCCGCCGTGTGCCTGGAGATCCTGGCCCGGATCCACGCGCACGTGTTCGAGCTCGCGAATGCCGTGCAGTTCACGACCGGGCAGGCGTTCGTCATGGCGTTCCAGGCCGGCGGCCCGCACGCGCTGGACCGGGCGCTCGAGGCCGTCGCCTACGCGTACGCGGAGATGACCCGGCACCCGGCGAGCGCCGAGTGGGAGAAGCCCGCCGGGAAGGGCGACCCGGTGCGCATGACCAAGACCTTCCGTCTCGTGCCGCGTGGCGTCGCACTCGTCATCGGGTGCAACACGTTCCCGACGTGGAACTCCTACCCAGGCCTGTTCGCGAGCCTGGTGACCGGCAACCCGGTCATCGTCAAGCCCCACCCGCGCGCCGTGCTGCCGCTCGCGCTGACGGTCAAATACGCACGGGAAGTGCTGGCCGAGGCCGGCTTCGATCCCAACCTGGTCCTGCTCGCCCCGGAGGCGCCGGGCGAGGGGCTCGCGTCCTCGCTGGCCACCCGCCCCGAGGTGAAGATCATCGACTTCACGGGCTCCACGGCGTACGGGGAGTGGCTCGAGGCGAACGCCCGGCAGGCCGCGGTGTACACCGAGAAGGCCGGGGTCAACACCGTCGTCGTGGACTCCACGGCCGACTTCGCCGGCATGTGTCGCAACATCGGCTTCTCGCTGACGCTGTACAGCGGCCAGATGTGCACGACCCCCCAGAACATCCTCGTGCCGGCCGACGGCATCACCACCGAGCAGGGGCACAAGAGCTTCGACGAGGTGGCCGCCGGCATCGCGGGCGCGATCGGCAAGCTGACCGGCGACCCCGCCCGGGCGGTGGAGCTGACCGGGGCCATCGTCAACGGCGGCGTGCTGACCCGGCTGGACCAGGCCGCGTCGCTCGGCGAGGTGGTGCTGGCCTCGCAGGAGGTGGCGCATCCGGGATACGAGGGGGCCGTCGTGCGTACCCCCATGCTCGTCAAGCTGGACGCGGACGCTGGGCAGACCTATGGCCGGGAATGGTTCGGGCCGATCTCGTTCGTCATCGCCACCGAGTCGACCACGCACAGCCTGGAGATCTTCCGTGACACCGTCGGCCGGAAGGGTGCACTGACCGCGTCGGTCTACTCGACCGACGAGAAGGTGCTGGACGCGGCCGAGTCGGCGGCCGTCGACGCGGGCGTCCACCTATCGTGCAACCTGACCGGCGGAGTGTTCGTCAACCAGTCCGCGGCGTTCTCCGACTTCCACGCGAGCGGCGCGAACCCGGCCGCGAACGCGGCACTCACGGACGGGGCGTACGTGGCCAGCCGGTTCCGGATCGTCCAGTCCCGCCGGCACAGCTGACGACCGTGTGCTAGGCGACGCGCCGCATCTGCACCTCGGTGAGACCGGGGATCGTCGGGTGCGGCGCCCGCACACCGGTATCGACAAAACCCAATCGTTCGTACGCCCGACGCGCCCGTTCGTTCCCGGTCACGACCTCGAGCAGCAGCTCCGGCCGGCCGGCATCCCGCGACCAGGCGGCCACCGCGTCAACGAGGTCGGCGAGCAGCCCGGTGCCGCGATACTCCGGCGTGATGTAGACCGCGAAGACCACCGTGAGCAGCGGCTCGTGCGGGGCGGCGATGCCACCGGCGTGCCCGACGAACCGCCCGTCCACCTCGGCGATGAACTGCGAGATGGTGTCGCCGATGGCGTTGCGCGCGATCCGGGCTCGGTACTCCTCGTGCGGGCGGGCCGCCGCCTCCGCCAGCGTCTCGAGGAATGCCAGCGGCGCATCCGCGAGCATCTCCAGCCGCAGCGCGCGCATCCGAGCCGCGTCATCCGGCCGTACCCGCCGCACGGTCCATTTCGTCACGACGGCCATCGTGGCACGCCGGCGGTCGGTACCGGCGGTGGTCGCGCGGCCAGCGGGCGGTCCTGGTCGGCGGCGATCTTTGTCGGCGGCGCTAGTTCGCCACGAGCTGCTGCCCGACGTCGCGGCACAGCCGGGCCCCGTACGCCAGGCCGAGCCGGCCGGGGTACCGCGCCAGCACACTGATCACCCAGGTGTCGCCGATCGCGAGGCAGCTGATGTGCCAGAGATCGTCCTCGTCCCGCAGGAGCCACCCGTTCTTGATCGCCACGTTCGTCGCCACTTCGTCGGCGAGTGCGTCGCGTACCCCGAAGTCGCCGTCGCCGCGCACGCCGCGCATCTGGTCGAGCAGCCACGGCGTCCAGCGCGGGCCGGCCGCGCGGCCGCCGGCGAGGCAGCCGCCGAGCCGTGCGGTGTCCCGGGCGGACACGATGGTGTTGCTCCACCGGTCGAGGTATCCGCCGCTCTCGGTGAGCTGGCATATCCGCACGAGTCGCTCTATCGACGCCGCGCCGCCGAGCACTCGGTAGAACTCTTGGCCGGCGCTGTTGTCGCTGTCGCGGATCATCGTGCTGAGTCGCCGCAGCGCCTTGGCCGGCGGCGTTTGGCCGCTCGCGTCCGCTCGGCGCAGGTAGTCGGCGGCGAGCCAAACCTTGATCATCGACATGGTGTCCGACGGCGCCGTGAGGTTGGCGGAGCCGATGATCTCTCCCGTTCGCCTATCGAGCATTGCCCACGACAGGAAGCCGCCGCTCGTCACCGGGATCGGCCGGGGTAACGCGACCGGCCGTTGCACCGGCCTGCCGGCCGGCCGCGTGGTCACCGGGCTCGGGCTGGACACCGGACCGGGGGTCGGCGTGACCGATCGCGGGCCGCCACGGCTCACGCTCGCGGCGAGTCCGGCGACGAGCAGCGTGGCCGAGAGCGCCGCCGTCCCGGTCAGCAACCGACGGTCCCGGCGCTGACGGCGATCCCGTGCGGCGACGTCGGACAGTTCGGTCACATCGATTCAACGAGCCGGCGGAGTCGTACGCTGCGGCCTTGATCGTCTGGTTGTTTCGCGGCGCCGGATGTCTGATTTGGGGGAGTGCGAGACCGCGGGTCCTCGTGTAGCGTGCGTGTTCGGCCGTTGTCATCGACTGACCCGCCCGGACCAGCGAATGCGGCGGCCCCGGCCAGCGAACGCTCCGGCCGGGGGTCTCGCGACCCAGCACCATCGAAGTGAGGAAGTGCACCGTGGCACAGGGCACCGTCAAGTGGTTCAACAGCGAGAAGGGCTACGGCTTCATCGCGGTCGACGGGGGGCAGGACGTCTTCGTCCACTTCTCGGC
>DASXRQ010000244.1:0-4018 GCA_036506495.1 Micromonosporaceae bacterium
GCCAACTCGAGCAGCCGGTCACCAAGGAGATGGAGGACAGGGCGCTGCGCACCGTCGCCCGCCTGGACGGCACGCCGTTCCCGTCGTCCGCGCAGCTCGCCTGGCGCTGGCTGCGCGGGCGGGTGCCGAAGGTCCCGGCTCCCTGGCAGCAGCCGGAGGGGACCGAGTCGGCCCTGGAGACCGCCTATTGCGCCGAGGTCGTCGCGGTGACGTACGAGGCGATGGGCCTGCTGCCGCGCGGCCGGCAACCCAACTGGTACGACCCGGGCCGGTTCTGGAGCGGCGACGACCTCGAGCTCAGCGACGGGTACCGGCTGGGCGACGAGATCGCCGTGGACATCCCGCTCAAGTAAGAATGTCCCGGTGGGATCGGGGCTGGTCGGGCGCGTGGCTGAGGTGGTCGCCCTGGATCGCCTGCGCGCCGCCGCGGCCGCCGGTTCCGGCGCGACCGCGTTGCTCGTCGGCGAGCCGGGCATCGGTAAGACGGCGGTGGTCGAGGAGGCGGTGTCGCGGGCGGCCGCCGCGGGTGCCACGGTCCTGACCGGCCGGGCCGAGCCGGACGAGGGCGCGCCGGCGTACTGGCCGTGGCTGCGGCTGCTGCAGTCGGCGCCGGCCGGGCTGTCCCCGGATCTGCTAGACGCGGACGACGGCGCGGGCGAGTCGGCGGCGGCCGCACGGTTCCGGGTGGCGCAACGGACCGTACGGGCGCTGGAGGCCGCGGGCCCGCTCGTCCTGGTGTTGGAGGACCTGCATTGGGCGGACAGCGCGTCGATCGCGTTGCTGCGCACCCTCTGCGTGGAGATCACCGGAACCGCGATCCTGGTCATCGGCACCGTGCGGCAGCCGGACGACGGCTTCCCGCTGGCCGAGTTCGCCGGGCTGCCGAGCGTCGAGGTGCTGCCGCTGGGGCCGCTCGAGCCGCCAGCCGTCGGGGCGTACCTTGCGCAGCAGGCCGGCGCTCCGGTGCACAGTTCGTGGGCCGCCGTCGTGCACCGGCTCGGCGGCGGCAACCCACTGTACGTCCGCGAGCTGGCGCGGTTGCTCGCCCGCGGCGACCGGCTGCGGCGCCCGGCCACCGACGTCGATCTGCCGGACGGCTTGCGGCGGCTCGTGGCGCGGCGTACCGCGCAACTGACCGCGGAGTGTCGCGAGTTGCTCGGTGGCGCCGCGGCCCTGGGCGCCGAGATCGACGTGCCGGTGCTGCGCGCCGCGGCGCCCGAGCCGTCCGTCGTCGACGCCTTGCTGGCCGAGGCGGTGGAGGCCGGCGTGCTCGTCGACGACCCGTGGCGGCCGGCGACGCTGCGCTTCGCGCACGACCTGGTCCGCCAGGCGCGCTACCGGGAGCTGGCCCGCGCCGAGCGGATCGCCTGGCACGGCCGGATCGCCGACGCGTTGTCCGCGGCGGGCGCGACCGCCGCGGAGGTGGCTCGGCACCGGGTGCGCGCGGCGGTCGACGCGCGGACCCGGCGGGCCGCGGACGAAGCCTGCCGCGCGGCGGCGCGTGCGGCCGGTCGCGGCCTCGACCATGCCGAGGCGGTCCACTGGTACGGCCGGGCGCTCGAGATAAGTCCCGGCGACCCGGCGCTCCTGGTCGCCCGGGCCGAGGCGGCGTACCACGACGGGCAGCTCGACGTGGCGCTCGCCGACTGTGCCGCCGCGATGGACATCGCCGAGTCCCGGCACCTGCCGGACCTGGCCGCCGAGGCGGCGCTCGTGGTGCGCGGCCTCTCCGGCCCGCTCGCGCCCGCGCTCGTGGTGCTCTGCGAACGCGCGCTGGAGCTGCTGGTCGGCTCGGACAGCGCGGCCCACGCCCGCGTCCTGGCCCAGTACGCGTTCCTGCTGGCGGAGACCGGCGACATGGCACGCGCGGAGCCGATCAGCCGGGACGCCATGGCGATGGCCGAACGCTCGGGCCGGCCCGAGGCGATGGTCGCGGCGATCCACGCGCGGCACGAGGTGCTCGAGCCGGCGGACCACGTCGACGAGGTGCTGGCGCTCGCGGACCGCAGCATCGCGCTGGCCCGGGACAGCGGTCGCCCCGACGCCGAGCTCTGGGGCCGCGGGTGGCGGCTCGACATGCTGCTCATGCTCGGCGACATGGCCGCCTTCGACGCGGAGCTGCAGCGGCTCACGGTCCTGGCCGAGCGGCTCGCCTGGCCGGTGGCCCGCTGGCACCTGCTCCGGGCGCGCGCCACCCGGCTGCTGCTCGCCGGACGGTTCGCTGAGGCGAAAGCGCTCGCGGTGGAGGGTCGCGAGCTCGGCGAACGGTCCCAGGACGAGTCGTCGTACGCGTCGTACCTCGCGCTCGTCGGCGGCATCGCGACGCACACGCGCCAGCTCGACTGGGCGGGGGACACATGGGTGCAGATGTCCCGATTCGTGGACGTTCCCATCGCCGCCGCAGAACTCGGTCGCATCGCGATGGAACTCGGAGACCGCGAGAAGGGCGAGGAAAGCTGGCAGCGGTTGAAGGCCATGGTGCCGGTGCTGCCGCGCGACGGTCGCCGGATGTACATCCTGGTCACGGCCGGCCAAGTCGCGGTCTGGCTGGGCGACCTGGCCGCGGCGCGCGACTGCTACGCGCGGGCGCTGCCGTACGCGAAGCTCTACCTGAACAACACGACCGCCTGCCACGGCGCCGTGGCGCGACCGCTCGGCGTCATCGCCGCCGCCATCGGCGAGACCGAGGCGGCGGAGCGGCATCTGGCCGCGGCGGTCGCGATGGAGCAACGGATCGGGTCTCCGCCGTTCCTGGCCCAGGCGCAGCTCGCCCACGCCCGGGTGCTGCTGGCCCGCGGCGCGGCGGGTGACCGGCCGCGCGCGCAACGCCTGGCCGAACAGGCCGCCGCCACGGCGCGGCGGCTCGGCATGCCCGGCGTCGCCCTGGACGCGTCGAGTTTGGCGAACGAGGCGAGCGGCGTACGTGGCGGGGTCGGCACCTTGACCGCGCGGGAACGGGAGATCGCGCTGTTGGTGGCCGAGGGCCTCGCCAACCGGGCGATCGCCGAGAAGCTGGTGCTCTCCGAGCGCACGGTCGAGACGCACGTACGTAACGTGCTGGCGAAACTGGGGCTGCGCAACCGCACCCAGGTCGCCGCGTGGGCCGCGCGATTGCGTACCGCACCTACGTAGGAGCACTGAGGCCGGCCACCCGGCCCGTCGCGACGATCGAGGCATGACAGACAACCTGCGTACCCAGACCGACATCCACCCCGGCACCTACCTCGTCGACCCCGACCGGTCGGCCGTCAGCTTCACCGCCACCCACGTCTTCGGCCTCAAGCCGGTCGACGGCACGATGACCGTCCGGTCCGGCACCGTGATGGTGGCCGGCGAGCCGCACCGCTCCACCGTCTCCGCCGAGCTCGACGCGGGCAGCTTCACCACCGACGACGAACGGCGCAACAAAGACGTCCGCGGCCGGCGCTTCCTCGACGCCGCCAACCATCCGACGATCGGTTTCCGCAGCACCCGGATCGCCTTCGGTGACGACGGCCCGCAGATCATCGGCGTGCTCAGCGTCCGCGGCGGTTCCGCCGAGGTGACCCTCGCGGTGACCGAGATGGCGCCCACTGTGGACGGTTATCGCTTCACGGCCGCGACCACCGTCGACCGCCTCGCCGCGGGCGTGACGGCGGGCCGGGCGATCATCGGCCGCTACGTCTCGGTGACGCTCACGCTCTACGTCACCGCGGATTGAGGCGGACACTCGACGTCCAGGACGTCGCCGCGATGGCGGCGTTTTGGGCGGCGGCACTCGGTTATCGCGCCGCCGAGGCAGGATCGGACGGTTCCGCCAAGCTGTACGACCCGGACGGCACCGGGTCGCCTTGACGGATCGGCGCGGTCGGCGCGAGACTGGCAATCGATTGCCAGTCGAAGGAGCGTGTCATGCCTCGCATCAGTTACGTCGACCCCGACTCGATCACCGATCCCGAGTTGGCCGGATACATCGAGGACTCGCGGCGCTACGGCACGCCCCGGGTGGAGAGCCAGGCGATCCGCGCGCACGTGCCCG
>DASXRQ010000245.1:0-2014 GCA_036506495.1 Micromonosporaceae bacterium
GTCGCCGCCGGTGACGTCGAGGCAGAGGCCGGACTGGACGCCGGTCACCGTACCGTCGGGGTTGAGGCGCCACTGCTGGTTGGCGCCGCCGTGGCAGGGCCACAGGAGCACTGGGGTGCCCGATGTCGTACCGGCGCCGGCGGCGTCCAGGCATTGCGTCCCGTCGTAGGTGCGCAGCTCACCCGCGGATGTCGGGGTCCATGACTGGTTCGCGCCGCCGTTGCAGTCCCAGATCTCGATCTTGGTGCCGGGTGTGGTCTGGTTGTCGTACACGTCGAGGCAGCGGTCCGAGGCTGCGCTGACGAATCGCCTGGCCGTTCCCACGCTCGTGCCGCTGCCGGGGGACACCCGGTACATCACGACGCCGTGCCCGGGCACGGCGCCGCTGATCGTGCCCGCAGTCGTCGTGACCACGTTGGACCAGAGGTTCGTCAGCCGGTAAGACGACGCCGGGGGCGCGCCGACCGCGGACGCCGAGGTAGAGATCGTCGCCGGGGAGGTGTTCTCGTTGAACAGCACCACCGAGACGTCGCCGCCGGCGAGCGGCTTGGTCAACACGTCGAGACCGCCGGCGGACGAGATCTGCCGGCCCTGCACGCCGAGCGAGTCCTGGTCGACCGCGATCACCGACGTGTTCTTGTAGATGCTCATCGTGGCCGGCGACGCCGATCGCAGGTCCGCGCCGGAGATCAGCGGCGCCGCCATCTCGGCCCAGAGGCTGAACTCCGCCCGATCCTCCTGGTACGACATGCCGTTGCCGACCTCGAGCATGTCCGGGTCGTTCCAGGCGCCCGTGCCGGCGTACGGGTAGAGGCCGACGTTGGCGTGGTAGATCGACAGCATGCTACCGAAGTTGGCCTGGATGTCGCCGGTCGTACGCCATAGGTTTCCGGTGTTCGCGCCCCACGTCCACACGTGCTCCAGGCCCCACTCGCAGAGGCTGTAGACAATCGGGCGCCCGGTCGCGGCCAGGGCGTCGCGCATCGCGTTGT
Source organism: Micromonosporaceae bacterium (assembly GCA_036506495.1). Taxonomy (GTDB): domain Bacteria; phylum Actinomycetota; class Actinomycetes; order Mycobacteriales; family Micromonosporaceae; genus DASXRC01. The sequence goes on from DASXRQ010000245.1 coordinate 993, forward strand.
ACCGGGTCTGGTAGTCGACGCCCTGGTTGTTGCAGTTGTCGTACTTGAGGTAGTCCACCCCCCACGCGGCGAAGTCGGCCGCGTCGGTGCGTTCGTGGTTGAGGCTGCCGGGGTAGCCGGCGCAGGTGGCCGTGCCGGCGCTCTCGTAGATACCCAGCTTGAGACCCTTGCCGTGCACGTACGCGGCGACGCCGGAGATGCCGTTCGGGAACTTCACCGGGTCCGGCACGAGATGGCCGGTGGTGCTGCGGGTCGACGCCATCCAGCAGTCGTCGATGTTGACGTACTGGTACCCGGCCGACTGCATGCCGGACGAGCCGATGTAGTCGGCGGTCTGCTCGACGAGCTGCGCATCGACGTTGCAGCCGAACGTGTTCCAGTCGTTCCAGCCCATGGGTGGAGTGAGCGCGAGCCCGTTGTTCAGGGCGGCGGCGGGGGAGGAGGGAAGGAGGAGGACGGTGGCCGCAGCGAGGACCGTCGCAACCAGGATATTCCGGACGGCTCGCATGGTGCACCTCGGGAACGCGTGTGTGTCCGTGTGGGAACACGTTCTATTAGGTGTCTATCCATAGAGGTCTGTCAATCAGGTGACCGGGCCGTGGCCCCCACGGCCTGGCCACGACGCCCTATCATGCATCGACAGGTGCGACATGAGACGGGGGTCGTGGATGGAGCCCGAGGACGGCAGGGCCCGGGACGTGCGGATATTCGTGGACAACCTCGAGGACACGGCGGCGCGGCTGCGTCCGGGGGGCCCGCTGCCCGACGTGGAGGGCGCCGACGAGAGCGGCACGGTCCACTGTGTCGTCCACATCGACGGCTCGCTCTCGGCGGTCACCATCGTGGACGGCTGGTGGGACGCGGTCGGCCCGCACGGGGTGGCCGCGGCGGTGCTTTCCGCGTACCGCTTCGCGCAGCAGAAGGCCACCGCCGGCCGGCTCGTGCTGGCCCGTTCCGGGCACCCGTACCATCCGCCCGAGCCGGACCTGAGCACGCTGTTCACTTCGGAGCCGGACTGGCCG
>DASXRQ010000246.1:0-9886 GCA_036506495.1 Micromonosporaceae bacterium
GAGCCGCAGCCCTCGCAGACGTAGCAACTGCCGGCGGGGCGCATCTTCGTGCCGCACGTGAAGCACAGCGGTGCGTCGGCGGCCTTGCCGCTGACCGCCTCGAGCAGTTCGGTCGACGAGCCGACCCGGGGCGCGGGTCGGGCGGCCACGTCGGCCGTCGGCTCGGGCTTGCCCTCCCCGGCGGCCTTCGGCTCAGTCGCCCCGGCCGGCGTGGCCGCCTCGGTTGGCTTGCCCGCCTCGGCCACGCTCGGCTTCGTCTCGATCGGCGCCGAGGCGGCCAGCGCAGTGAGGTCGACGCCGGCCTCCGCCTCGGCCTCGGCGCGTAGCTGCGCGGCCCGCTCCTTGGCCGTGAAGATGCCCAGCTCCGCCCGCCGCTCGTAGGGCAGGAAGTCCAGCGCCAGCCGGCGGAAGATGTAGTCCATCACCGAAGCCGCCATGCGGATGTCCGGGTCGTCGGTCATGCCGGCCGGCTCGAACCGCATGTTTGTGAACTTGGAGACGTAAGTCTCCAGCGGCACGCCGTACTGCAGGCCGATCGAGATGGCCACGGAGAACGCGTCCATCACGCCGGCCAGCGTGGAGCCCTGCTTGGACATCTTCAGGAATACCTCGCCCAGTCCGTCGTCCGGGTACGACGACGCGGTCAGGTAGCCCTCGGCGCCGCCCACCGAGAACGACACCGTCTCGGACGGCCGCTTCTTGGGCAGCCGCTTGCGCACCGGCCGGTACTCGACGACCTTCTCGACCGCCGACGCCGGCTCCGTCGCCTTCTCCGCCGCCTTCTTCGCCACCGACAGCGGCTGGCCGACCTTGCAGTTGTCCCGGTAGATGGCCAATGCCTTGATGCCCAACCGCCAGGCGTCGAAGTAGATCCGCTCGATGTCGTCCACAGTGGCCGACTCCGGCATGTTCACCGTCTTCGAGATTGCGCCGGAGACGAACGGCTGCGCCGCGGCCATCATGCGCACATGCCCCATCGGTGCGATCGACCGCTCGCCCATGGCGCAGTCGAAGACCGCGTAGTGCTCCGGCTTCAGGCCGGGGGCGTCCACCACGTGACCGTGGTCGGCGATGTACTCGACGATCGCCTCGACCTGCTCCTCCTGGTAGCCGAGGGTACGCAGGGCGCGCGGGACGGTCTGGTTGACGATCTGCATCGAGCCGCCGCCGACCAGCTTCTTGAACTTGACCAGCGCCAGATCGGGCTCGATCCCGGTGGTGTCGCAGTCGAGCATGAAGCCGATCGTGCCGGTCGGCGCGATGACGCTGGCCTGCGCGTTGCGCCAGCCCGACTTCTCACCGGTCTCGTAGCCCCGCCGCCACTGCCGAGCCGCCTCGGCCACGACCGCGGAGGCCACCGGGCCGCCCGGCTTGATCTCGTCGTTGGCCGCCGCGTGCTTGCGCATGACCCGCTTGTGAGGCTCGGCGTTGCGGGCGTACCCGTCGTACGGGCCGACCACCGCGGCGAGCTCGGCCGACCGCCGGTATGCCGTGCCGGTTATCAGCGACGTGATGCCGGCCGCGAGCGCCCGCCCGCCGTCCGAGTCGTACGGCAGGCCGGAGGCCATCAGCAGCGCGCCCAGGTTGGCGTACCCGATGCCCAGCTGCCGGTACGCCCGCGTGGTCTCGGCGATCTTCTGCGTCGGGAAGTCCGCGAAGCAGATCGAGATGTCCATCGCGGTGATGACGAGCTCGACCGACTTGACGAAGGTCTCGCTGTCGAACGAGCCGTCGTCCCGCAGGAACTTCATCAGGTTCAGCGAGGCGAGGTTACAGGACGAATTGTCCAAATGGAGGTATTCACTGCACGGGTTACTTGCGGTGATTCGTCCGGTCTCCGGGCAGGTGTGCCAGTCGTTAATCGTGTCGTCGTACTGCAGGCCCGGATCGGCGCACTCCCACGCCGCCTGCGCAATCCTGCGGAACAGCTGCTTCGCGTCGACCGTGTCGGTCACGCGGCCGTCGAGCCGCGCCCGCAGGTCGAACGAGCCTCCGCTCTCGACGGCATGCATGAACTCATCCGAGACGCGGACCGAGTTGTTCGCGTTCTGGTACTGGACGCTGACGATGTCACGACCGCCGAGGTCCATGTCGAAGCCGGCGTCCCGCAGTGCGCGGATCTTGTCTTCCTCACGCGCCTTCGTCTCGATGAACTCCTCGATGTCCGGGTGGTCGACGTCGAGGATGACCATCTTGGCCGCCCGCCGCGTCGCCCCGCCGGACTTGATCGTGCCGGCGCTCGCGTCCGCGCCGCGCATGAAGCTCACCGGTCCGGAGGCGGTGCCGCCGCTCGAGAGCAGCTCCTTCGACGAGCGGATGCGGGACAGGTTTACGCCCGACCCCGAGCCACCCTTGAAGATCAGCCCCTCCTCCTTGTACCAGTCGAGGATGGAATCCATCGAGTCGTCCACGGCGAGGATGAAACAGTTGTGCACCCTCAGGTTGCCGGCGAGGAACTCACCGCTCTCGGTTTGGATGTCGTAGACGTCCATGAGGCCGAGAGGCTCGATGCTCGTGATCGCCGTGCGTGCGATCTCCCTCTCATCGCCGTTGACATCGTGCTGCTCGAGCCGGTCACCGGGGCGCAGGGTGCCCGCTTGGACGAATCGGCCTGTGCCGGCGCCGGAGCTCTTCCATACCAGGTGGTCGGGGGTGACGTCGAGGGTGTAGCCGGCCTTGGTGTGCAGACGGATCACCTCGCGCACGCCGTTGGCCGTCGTGGCCACGATCCGGGTGACACCGTGAGCGTCGAACACTTTCGTTCCGACCGCGTCGTCCTCGACGAGCTTGCCTATCGGCACGGGGCCGGCGGGCGTGCTGACCAGCGAGTCATACGGAAGGCACGCGGAAACCTGCTGAGGTGACGGCGTGCCCACGTTGAACCACACCGGCGAGTTGAAGCTGAACACCTGGTGCAGCAGCATCCAGGTCAGCTCGTGTTCGAACACCTCGGCGTCGGCGGGAGCGGCGAAGTAGCCGTGCCGCTCCCCCGCCGCCCGGTAGGTCTTCACCACCCGGTCGATGAGCTGGCGTAGCGACCACTCCCGCTCCGGCGTGCCCACCGCGCCACGGAAGTACTTCGTCGTCACGATGTTCGCGGCGTTGACGCTCCAGAAGTCGGGAAACTCCACCCCACGCTGGTCGAAGTTGACCGACCCGTCGCGCCAGTTCGTCATCACGACGTCCCGGCGCTCCCAGGTCACCTCGTCGTAGGGATGGACCCCCTCGGTCGTCCAGACGCGCTCGACGCCCAGGCCATGCGAGGCCGTCGAACGCCCGTCGACGCTGGACCGACTACGACGCGAGTCCCCCGCCATATCTCCCCCTCAGCTCCCACGGCACAACACCGTGATGGTCTCTCTGTGGTCTGACAGAATTCAGGTCGTCCGGGCCGCCGAGCCCGCGCGCAGGCTCGCGATCTCCCGTTCGAAATCCCCCAGCGACTCGAACGACCGGTAGACGCTCGCGAAGCGGAGGTACGCGACCTCGTCCAGGTCCCGCAGTGGCCCGAGGATGGCCAGCCCGACGTCGTGGCTCGGCACCTCGGCGGCGCCGCGCGCGCGGATCGTCTCCTCGACCCGCTGCGCCAGCAGCGCGATCGCGTCCTCATCGACCGGCCGGCCCTGGCACGCCTTGCGGACCCCGGTAATGATCTTCAGGCGGCTGAACGGCTCGGTGACGCCGCTGCGCTTGACCACCGCGAGCACCGGCTCCTCGACGGTCGTGAACCGTTTGCCGCACTCCGGGCAGGCCCGCCGTCGGCGGATCAGCTGGCCGTCGTCGGCCTCGCGCGAGTCGACGACACGGGAGTCGGGGTGCCGGCAGTACGGGCAGCGCATGTGCCGTGCCCCTCTCTGTGGCGTCGATCGGTGCGCACGCCGCTCCCGACGGCCGACCACCCGATGGTGGACGCCGCTGTGTACAACGTGCGGATGGCCGGTGGGTACCTGACCCCAACCTGTGGACAACTTACAGCCGTGTAACTACTACATGTTGGGTTCGACGGTATGCCTCCCGGAGCCGATCCGCAAGTCAATCGGGCCCATCGGCGCGTCGCGTACACGTCTGAATCCGGCCGCTAGCGCGGCGGCGGCAGCCTCAGCCGCTGGCCGGGGTGGATCGTGTAGTCGGTCAGCCCGTTGAGGTGGCGGATCAAGTCGATCGTGCCGAACGGATCACGTCCCGGCCGGTGCCGCGCAGCGATGGACCAGAGTGTGTCGCCGGGCTCGACGACCGCGGTCTCGGCCGCGCCGGACGGGTCGGCCGCTCGCGACGCCGGCGCCGCAAGCACGGCCACGAGCCCGGCGAGCGCGAGCAGCAGCACCAGCACGACCGCCCGGCCGCGCCGGGTGAGCCGAACGCCGGGTCGCCCGCGACGCCGATCTCCGCGGACGGGAGCGACCGCCCGCAGGGGAGACATCGCCATCGTGCCCATCGCGACCTCCGTAACGCCGCCGGCGACGCGCCGACGACAATGAGAACGAACACGAGTTCGATCGAACGGACGTACGATGGTGTATCAGAACAGGAGTACGGATGTCGAGCCCCAAGCGCGCGACACGCCGCGCCACGTCGTACAGATGTTTGAAACTATCGGATCTCCCCGATAGCGTGCTTCCCGTCACCGTTCCCGGCCATCCGGGGGCGAGGACGCCGCAACCGCCCAGCCCGCCCCATCGCACGCGCACCGCACGTGCGAACCACCCACGAGGAGGACGGACGTGTCGACCGACGACCGCGCCAGCCGCCAATCCGCATCCGTTCGACAGAGCGCCGGGGGCGGAGGTCGCCGCCGCGCCGGGGGCCGCCAGCGGCCCGCCGAGCCGCACCTGCGGGCGGTGACGCCGGTCGGCGGCGCGGCGCCCGAGCTCGCGGCGGCCGAGCTGACCTCGCGGCAGCGGCGCATCCTGGAGTTCATCCGGGACTGGGTCGAGCAGTACGGCTACCCGCCCAGCGTGCGCGAGATCGGCGAGGCGGTTGGGCTGGTGTCGCCGTCGAGCGTGGCGTACCAGCTCAAGGAGCTGGAGAAGAAGGGACTCCTCCGGCGTGACCCCAACCGGCCGCGCGCGGTCGACGTGCGCACCCCGGGCGAGCTGGTCGACGACGAGGCGGCGCGCGCGGCCCGCCCGACGCCGGCGTACGTGCCGGTCGTCGGCCGCATCGCCGCCGGTGGGCCGATCCTCGCCGAGCAGTCCATTGAGGACGTCTTCCCTCTTCCGCGCGAACTGGTCGGCGAGGGCACGCTCTTCCTGCTGCAGGTCAAGGGCGACTCGATGACCGAGGCGGCGATCTGTGACGGCGACTGGGTCGTCGTGCGGCAGCAGCCCACGGCCAACAACGGCGAGATCGTCGCGGCCATGCTCGAGGGCGAGGCCACGGTCAAGACCTACCGACGCCGCGAGGGGCACGTCTGGCTGATGCCGCAGAACCCGGCGTTCGAGCCGATCGCCGGCGACGAGGCCACGATCCTGGGCCGCGTCGTCGCCGTGCTGCGCCGCATTTGACCGCTAGTAGCGGCCCCGGTCGTTCTCGGGGTAGCCGTACCCCGCCGGGTCGTACGGGTACTCCGGCTCGCCGTACCCGGTCGGGGCGGACTGCCCGCCGCCGTAGATCCGCCCGCCACCCTGGCCACCGCCGGTCTGCTGCGGGTACGCGTCGGAGTAGCCGTACGCGTCGTAGTACTGCTCGTAGCCGTAGTCGTCGCGTACCTGCGGAATCATCGCCGTGGCGGCGTTGTCACCACCGAGCCCGTCGGTGCCGGCCGGCCGCTTGCGAGCCCGCAGGATGCCGAACACGCCCAGCAGGACCAGCAGCGCGCCCAGCAGGCCGAACGCGGCGATGCCGTACTCCATCTGCTTGAGCGACATCTTCTGCCACCAGGACCGGTCGTCCTTCTGGGTGATGGTCGGTCCCGTACCCGTGGCGGCGTGGTGGGCGAGCCAGTCCGTCGGTGCGTACCGCAGGATCACCGGCGCGGGCGGGTTCGCGAGGTTGCCGACGTCCGACACGGTGACGTACGACTTTCCATCCGGGGTGTAGCTGATCGCTTCGCCCCAGGCCTCGTTCGGCAGCGGCGTCATCCGCGGCGTGCCCGTCGTCAGCGCCGCGACAACATCACCGTTCGTCACGTCGTACTCGTACGCGTCGGCCAGCGTGCGCAGCGCGACCTTGCTGCCGTCGGGCGAGCGCGCGGCTCCGGTGATCAGGACACGGCCGGCCGCCTTCATCGGGTTGTCCGTGGTGCTGCCTCTCGGCAGCGTGACCTCGCCGACCCGCTTCAGCGGCACGCCGGTCTGGACGTTGGCCTTCAACGGCCCGGTCGGCGAGTAGAGCAGCGCCTTGCCGGACAGCTCCTTGGTGATGATGACCGGTGTGCCGTTCCCGGCGATCAGCAGCGCCTCGGCGTCGTGGTGATCGCCGTCCGGATAGCTCATCCGGTAGATCACCGGCTTGGATGAGCCGCTGACGGGCATCTTCCACAGCGCGACGGTCGAGCGCGTCTTGGCGGCGTCGGTCGCGTCATTGTCCCCGATGTCGCCGATCCACAGGGTCTTGTGGTCGGGCGACAGCGCGAGATCCTCGGGGTCGCGGGGACCACCGGGGTACGAGATCTCGTCGGTGATCTTGCAGCCAGCGTCCAGGAAGAAGATCCGCTTACGGTCCGGGATGTTTGTGCTGTCGTTCATCACCACGTAGCCGTCGGCCGTCGCGACGATGCCGGACAGTTCGTTCAGTCGAGGGCTCGTGATCGTGCACACCGTCTTGCCCGCGGGTGGCGCCTGGCCGGCCGGGGCCGGGGTCGGCGCGGCCCAGGCCGCCGGGGCCCCGGCCGCGAGACCGGCCCCCAACACCCCAAGCGCCGCGAGCAGAAAGGACACGACACGCCGCATCGGGACAGTGTCGCACGGCGGACGTAACGGCTACGGCGCGCCGTGATCAATTACTCACAACGCTCCGACCGGTCGCCGGAACGCGCTCCAGGTACGGGGCCAGCTCGGCCGCGAGCTCCTCGTCGACGCGTACGTGCAGCTCGGTTCCCCGCTCGACGTGCGCGCTGGCGAGCACCTCGCCCCGCTGGTGCGCCCGGGAAACCAGGTCGCCCCGGTCATACGGCACGACCGCGCGGAGCTCGATCGCGGGCCGTGGCAACCGCGCCTCGAGCGCCGCGCGCAGGTCGTCGAGGCCCGCGCCGGTGCGCGCGGACACGAACACCGCGTCCGGCCAGTCGCGCTTCAGCCGGAGCAGGGTCTCCTCGCTCGCCGCGTCGATCTTGTTGACGACGAGCATCTCCGGCACCCGCTCGGCCCCCACCTCGGCCAGCACCTCGTGCACCGCGCTGACCTGCGCCTGCGGGTCGGGATGCGTGCCGTCGACCACGTGCACCACGAGGTCGGCGTCGGCGACCTCCTCGAGCGTCGAGCGGAACGCCTCGACGAGCTGGTGCGGCAGGTGCCGGACGAACCCGACCGTGTCGGACAGCGTGTAGACCCGCCCGTCGCTCGTCCGGGCGCGCCGCGTGGTCGGGTCCAGGGTGGCGAACAGCGCGTCCTGCACGAGCACGCCGGCCCCGGTCAACCGGTTGAGCAGGCTCGACTTGCCGGCGTTGGTGTAGCCGCCAATCGCGACGCTCGGCACCGAGCGGCGCCGGCGCGTCGACCGCTTCGTGTCGCGGATCGTCCGCATGGCCGCGATGTCCCGCTTGAGGCGGGAGATGCGGGTGCGGATCCGCCGCCGGTCGATCTCAAGCTTGGTCTCGCCGGGGCCGCGCAGGCCCACACCACCGGAGCCGCCGGCGCGGCCACTGCCACCGGCCTGCCGGGACAGCGCCTCACCCCAGCCGCGCAGCCGCGGCAGGAAGTACTGAAGCTGCGCCAGCTCGACCTGCGCCTTGCCCTCCCGGCTCTTCGCGTGTTGGGCGAAGATGTCCAGGATCAGCGCGGTCCGGTCGATCACCTTGACTTTGGTCTCCTGCTCGAGGGTGCGCAGTTGGCCCGGCGAGAGCTCCCCGTCGCAGATCACGGTATCCGCGCCGCTCGACACCACGACCGCGCGCAGCTCGTCGACCTTGCCCCGGCCGATGAAGGTCGACGGGTCGGGGCGGCCGCGACGCTGGATGAGCCCCTCGAGCACGTGCGAGCCCGCGGTTTCGGCGAGCGCGGCGAGCTCGGTCAGCGAGTTCTCGGCATCGGTCACGGTGCCCTCGGTCCACACCCCGACGAGGACGACCCGCTCGAGCCGGAGCTGCCGATACTCGACCTCGCTGATGTCCGCCAGCTCTGTCGACAGACCGGAGACGCGGCGCAGTGCATGCCGCTCCGCAAGCTCAAGATCACCAGTTGTGGCGTCGAGATCCTCGTCGAACTCCGGAACGAAGTTCGTTGGATTACGCAAGATCTATCTCCTCGACGCGGGCGTGATCATCCGAACCCATTCATCGTGTCACGACGGCTCGCCGCCCGCACCCGGTTAAACCGCTACCAAGCTGCGACTGTTCCGACGCCAGGGGGAAGAATGTGACCGCCAGCCCCCCCGACCAAGGAGTACGCGTCCCGTGACCACCCGCCTGCCCAGCGCCGGGTTCTCGATCACGATCCGGGTCAGCGTGACCGCCGACGCCTCCGCGATCGGCCGGCTCACCACCGCCGTGGGTGAGGCCGGGGCGATCGTCACCGCGCTCGACGTCGTCGACTCGGATCACGTCAGCGTCGTCGCGGACCTCACCTGTGACACCGCCGACTCGGCTCACGCGGACCAGGTGGTGCGGGCGCTGGAGCGCATGGACGGGGTGGAGGTCCGCAAGGTCTCCGACCGGACCTTCCTGCTGCACCTCGGCGGCAAGATCGAAGTGACGCCGAAGGTCGCGCTGCGCAACCGCGACGAGCTGTCCCGGGCGTACACCCCGGGGGTGGCCCGGGTGTGCCTCGCCATCGCGGAGAACCCGGCCGACGCCCGACGGTTGACGATCAAAAGCAACACGGTCGCGGTGGTGACGGACGGCTCGGCGGTGCTGGGTCTGGGCAACATCGGCCCGGCCGCCGCGCTGCCGGTGATGGAGGGCAAAGCGGCGCTGTTCAAGCGGTTCGGCGGCGTCGACGCCTGGCCGGTCGTGCTCGACACCCAGGACACCGACGAGATCATCCGCACGGTCCAGGTGATCGCGCCGGCGTACGGCGGGATCAACCTCGAGGACATCGCGGCACCGCGCTGCTTCCAGATCGAGGCGCGGCCCCGCGAGCTGCTCGACATACCGGTCTTTCACGACGACCAGCACGGCACCGCGATCTGCGTGCTCGCCGCGCTCACCAACGCGCTGCGTGTCGTGGGCAAGCGGCTCGCCGACGTCACCGTGGTCGTCTCCGGGGCGGGCGCCGCCGGTACGGCGATCATGAAGCTGCTGCTGCGCCAGGGCGTCGGCGATGTGATCGCGTACGACCGGCTGGGTGCCCTGCACCGCGGCATGACCGGGTTGAACCCGTCCTGGCAGTGGCTGGTCGAGCACACCAACCGCAACGACTACGCCGGCGACCTGCCCGGCGCGCTGCGCGGCGCGGACGTGTTCATTGGTGTCAGCGCGCCGAACCTGCTCACTGGCGAGGACATCGCCGCGATGGTGGACGACGCGATCGTCTTCGCCCTCGCGAACCCCGACCCCGAGGTCGATCCGCGCGAGGCCCGCAAGCACGCCGCGGTGGTGGCGACGGGCCGGTCCGACCAGCCCAACCAGATCAACAACGTGCTCGCCTTCCCCGGCGTCTTCCGCGGCATGCTCGACGCGCACGCCGAGCAGTTCACCGAGGAGATGGCGCTGGCCGCGGCGCGGGCGATCGCGGACGCGGTCGGCGAGGAGAAGCTCAACCCGACGGTGATCGTGCCGAGTGTCTTCGAC
>DASXRQ010000247.1:0-3252 GCA_036506495.1 Micromonosporaceae bacterium
GCGGCGACTACTGGCAGCGCGGCCGGGCCGCCGGAGATCATCGGTTCGCGCGGTTCTCGCTGACGTTCGCCAACGGCGCGTTCCTCATGCTGGTCGACCCGCGCCGGCTCGGCCGCGTACGCCTGGATCCACCGGTCGAGACGCTCGGGCCGGACGCTGGCGAGATCACGCGGGCTCAGTTTCGGGCGGCAATGGGGCGCGGGACGGCGCCGGTGAAGGCACGACTCCTCAACCAGGACGTGCTCGCGGGGCTCGGCAATCTCCTCGCCGACGAGGTGCTGTGGCTGGCCCGGATCCATCCTGGTCGGCGGGTCGACGACCTATCCGGAAGGGACGTCGACCGGCTGTATCGCGCGGTGCGGCGCGCCGTCGAGTCGGCCGCAGACGGCGGCGGTGTGCACTCGCTGTCGATCGTTGCGTCGCGCTTTACCGACGCGCGCTGTCCACGGTGCGGCGCGCTGATGCAGCGTGGGACATTCGGCGGCCGCACCACCTGGTGGTGTTCGCGCGAGCAGGTCTAGGCCGTTGGCGTCACATCGAGCAGGGTCAGGAGGCTTTCGGCGCGGCCGGTCCGCTCGTAGAGCACGCTTTGCCCGGACCGCCGCGCCGCCACCAGGCCCGCCTCGCGGAGCCGGCTCAGGTGGTACGACACGGTCGGCGCGCTGAGGCGGTGCCGCGCTGCCAGTTCCTTCGTCGACCGGGGCGTACCGAGATCCTTGAGCAACGCCGCCCGCCGCGGCCCCAGGATCGCCGACTCGTTCGGCGCCGGTTCGGCGGTCGCGAATACCGCGCCGCGTCCCCGCGCGGGATAGCCGAGCATCGCCTGGCCGGGCTCGTCGAGCCAGACGGCGGGCCGGGGCAGGAACACCGACGGCGCCAGCACGAGGCCGGGCGCGGCGTCCACGTCGAGCTCGTAGGGATGCTGCAGCATGACCCGCCGACCATCCCACCGGACCTTGGGATGCAGGTCACCGATGACCTCCGCGAAACCCACCCGGGTCGCCGTGGTCGCGCGATGCCGAACATCCTCATCGAGTACGCGACGGAGCGTCGCCCACGAGTCGGCGAGCATCGGCCGCCAGCACCGGGCGAGCTGCTCGGCGACCCGCGAGGCGAGCGCGGCCTCGCCGCCGGTGTCGAGTGCCTCGGCGACCGCGGCCGGCAGTGGACTGCGCGGGTCCCGACCGCGCTGGCTGCGGCGCAGCGCCGCGGCCGGCGGAGGCCCGATCCGGAAGGCCATCCGCAGCTGATGGCGTACGAAATACGCGGGTGTCGCCGCCACCGCGGCGAGCTCGTCGGTCAGCTCCGGGGCGTACCGGTCGGGCAAGGGGACCAGGAAGTCGGGCACGTACCACGAGTCGTGGCCGACCAACCCGAACAGCAGGGCGACGGAGGCCGGGTCGACCCGACGGCGCGTCCGCCGCACCCAGTCCGTCGCGTACGGCGCGCGGTGCGGCCTGACCAGGACCTCAAGGCCGTTGGTCAGCTCCACCAGCGGGGACACGACGAACCTGGATCTCGCGAGCCGCTCGGCATCCACGCGGAACGTCATCACGACAGTGGAACGTTCGAGTCGCTTCGAATCGTTGGCGTACCCCGCGTGCCGGTTGCTCCCCTAGGCGGCGACAGCTTCGACGACCCAACGGGGAGGCAGGTCATGGCCGGGTACGAGATCCCGATCGAGCGACGCCAGTTCATGCTCGGGGTGGTGGCCCTGGGCGCCGGCGCGCTCGCGCCGGCCGCCCTGCGGGGCGGCGCGCTCCGCGGCGCGGCGGCGGCCACGCGGACCGTCGGCGACCTCGAGGTCGTCGCGCTGGCCGACGCCGACGGCCCGTTCTTCCTCACGCCGGAGCAGGCCTTCCCCACCGCGACCGCGGCAGACTGGGAACAGGCGCGACGCGTCGATCCGGGCGCGTTCGGCGCCGACGGCAGCTGGCATCTCGATTTCCGGTGCTTCGCTGTGCGCTCCCCCGACGGCCGGATAACGCTCATCGACGCCGGCGTCGGGCCCGTGGGGAGTCCGGCGTCGGCCTGGGCGCCGGTCCCCGGGCACCTGCCGGAGGTGCTCGCCTCGGCCGACATCGACGTCGCCGACGTGCAAACCGTCGTGCTGACCCACGCGCACGAGGACCACGTGGGCTGGTCGGTCGGGCTGGACGGCGTACCGATGTTCCCGAACGCCCGCTACCTGATCCAGCCCGTCGAGGTCGCAGCGCTCGAGGACTCGGGCGACACCACCATCGTGCCGTTCCTCATCGAGCCGCTGCGGCGCACCGGCCAGCTCGACGTTATCGACGGCCGTACCCGGCTCGACGGCCGGCGTTCCCGCGGACGGCACAGCGCCACCATGACGGCGATCCCGACGCCCGGCCACACCCCGGGCCACCAGTCCGTGGTCGTCACCGCGAGCAGCGCGGAGATCGTCCTCACCGGCGACGTGCTGGTGCACGCCGTTCAGCTGGTGAGCCCCGATGTCGGCTACGTATTCGAGTCCGACCAGGACGTCGCTCGCGACACCCGGCGGAAGCTGCTCGATCGGGCTCGAGACCGCCGCGCCCTGCTGGCCACGCCGCACCTCAACCGCCCGTTCGTCGATGCCCGGACATGAAGGAGGTTGGCTATGCGCGAATTCGAGTGGACCTAGGCCCACATGCTCGCTGACCGATCGCGTCGCGGACGGCTCGCTGTGGCGCGATCGGCGAGCAGATGCGCCGCATCATTTCGCATACAGTGGACCCGTGGCACTCGTGCAGATCCGGGACGTTCCCGACGCGACAGTCAACGCCCTTCGCGCGCGAGCCGCCGAGCAGGGCCTCACTCTCGCCGCCTATCTTCGGGCTCAGCTCGACCGGCTCGCCCGGCACCCGACGAACGCCGAGATCGTCCAGCGGCTGAGTCGCCGCAACCGCGCCGGCAACCCGACGGTGGAGGAGACGGTCGCGGAGATCCGCCGGCTGCGCGAGGCGGCGTGATCGTTATTGACGCGCCGGCCATGGTGCACGCGCTCGTCGGCCGGTCGGTCAATCCCCGGCTGCTCGCACTCCTCGCCGTCGAAGATCTGTGCGGCCCCACCAGATCGACTTCGAAGTCGCCAACGCACTGCGTGGGCACGTGCTCGCGGGCAAGCTGACGGCCTCCCGCGGCCGAACCGCCTTGAACGACTACGCGAGCCTCACGCTTACCCGCTACGACGGCGTCCCGCTGCTCGACGAGATCTGGCGGTTCCGGAATAACTTCACCGCGTACGACGCC
>DASXRQ010000248.1:0-7655 GCA_036506495.1 Micromonosporaceae bacterium
GGCGGACCTTCTTGTGGGGGGCCACGCGCTCGGCGACGTAGTCCATGACCTGCTGGGCGGTCAGCTCGGCGGTGGCGACCACGAACGCCTTGGGGACCTCCCCGGCCTGCTCGTCGGGCAGCCGCACGACAGCGGCGTCGACGATCGCTGGATGGGAGATCAGGACGGCCTCCAGCTCGGCGGGCGCGATCTGCAGCCCCTTGTACTTGATCAGCTCCTTGACCCGGTCGACTACATAGAAGTAGCCGTCGTCGTCGACGTGACCGATGTCGCCGGAGTGCAACCATCCGTCGGAGTCCAGCATCTGCGCGGTCTCCGCCGGCCGGTTGAGGTAGCCGCGCATCACCTGCGGGCCGCGAAAGCACAGCTCACCGTCCTGATTGCGGCCTAGCGCCGCCCCGGTGGCCAGGTTGACGACCTTGGCCTCGGTGTTGGGCACCAGCTGCCCGGCCGAGCCGTGGCGGATCCTGGCCTCCTCGCTGGGGTGGGCGGTCAGGACCGGGCTGGTCTCGGTGAGGCCGTAGCCCTGGCCGGTGAGGCAGCCGAGCCGCTTGGCGCAGGCTTCCTCGAGCCCGGCGTCAAGCGGCGCGGCGCCCGAGCCGATGAATCGCAGCGTCGACAGGTCGAACCGGTCCACCAGGGGATGCTTGGCTAGCGCCAGCATGATTGGCGGCACGACGGCGGCGGCGGTGACCCGGTGGTCCTGCAGGATGGTGAGGAACTGCTCCAGGTCAAAGCGCGGCATGGTGACCAGCGTGGCGCCCCGCCACAGCGCCGCCGCCATCAGCACGGTCAGCCCGTAGCTGTGGAAGAACGGCAGCACCGCGACGCCGACCTCGTCCTGGCGCACGTCCAGCACGGGCTCACACTGGCAGAGGTTGGCGACCAGGTTATGGTGGGTGAGCATGACCCCCTTGGGCAGGCCGGTGGTGCCGCTGGAGTAGGGCAAGACGGCGAGGTCGGTGTGCGGGTCGATGGTCACCTCGGGTGGCTGGCGGCCGGCGTGCAGCAGCGCCGCGAACGGGGTGGCGCCGGCGGCCTCGCCGAGCACGAAGACCTCCCGGACACCCGATCTGCCGGCCGCCTCGATGGCCTTGTCCAGGAAGGGTGGGATGGTGAGCAGGTAGCTGGCACCGGCGTCGTTGAGCTGGGCGGCGAGCTCCTCGACGGTGTAGAGGGGGTTGATGGTGGTGTTAGTCCCCCCGGCCAGCAGCACCCCGTAGAACGCCACCGCGTACTCGGGCAGGTTGGGGCAGTAGATGGCGAACACGTCGCCCTGCCGGAAGCCCCGCGCTGCCAGGCCGCCGGCCGCCAGCCGGGCGCTCCCGACCAGCTCGCGGTAGGTGATGGTGCGGCCGCTGGGGCCGTCGATCAGCGCCGGCTTGGCGGCGTGCTTGGCGGCGTCGGCGAACACGAACGCGGGCAGCGGGAGGTCGGGGATGGTGACCTCGGGATAGGGGCTGCGGATGATCGTGGAGGTCATCAGTGCGCCTTTCTAGTGGAGCGACAGACCGCCGCTG
Source organism: Micromonosporaceae bacterium (assembly GCA_036506495.1). Classification (GTDB taxonomy): domain Bacteria; phylum Actinomycetota; class Actinomycetes; order Mycobacteriales; family Micromonosporaceae; genus DASXRC01. The sequence goes on from DASXRQ010000248.1 coordinate 1,521, forward strand.
ACGGCCAGCGTCTCCCCGGTCATGTAGGCGGCGTCGTCGGAGGCCAGAAACGCGATCACGGCGGCGACCTCGTCAGGAGTGCCGGTGCGACCCATCAGGGTGGCGCCAATCATGCGCCGCTTGAGGGCGCTGCCCATATCGCCGGCTGCCTCCATCGTCCGCTGCAGCAGCGGCGTGTCGATCGGTCCCGGCGCCACCGCGTTGCACCGGACCCCACGACGCGCCGACTCGCGCGCGATCGCCTTGGTGAACCCGATCACGCCGGCCTTGCAGGCCGAGTACACCGAGCCGGCCACCGTGCCGACGCGTCCCGACTCGCTGGCGACGTTCACGATCGCGCCGCGTCCTCGTTCCTGCATGCTGCCCAGGACCGCATGCGTGCAGGCGAGCGTCCCACGCAGGTTCACGCCGATCACCCGGTCCCACTGCGCCTCGTCGGTGTCGACGAACAACGCCAGCCGGTCGCCACCGGCGTTGTTCACCAGGATGTCGATCGGGCCGGCCGCCCGCTCCGCCTCGGCAACCGCTTGGCGGACCGATGCGACGTCCGCCACGTCGCAGGCGACCGCGAAGCCGGCGACCTCGTCGGCGACCGCGCGCGCCCCGGGCAGGTCGATGTCGGCGACCACCACACGGGCACCCTCGGCCGCGAGCCGGCGGGCGGTGGCCGCGCCGATGCCGGACGCGCCGCCCGTCACGAACGCCACGCGATCACGCAGCCTCATGCGCTGACCTTCTGCCGCCATCCGTTCACGTACACGACCTGCTCGACCGGACGGCGCATCGCGGGCTTGAAGCTGTCGCCCGTGTAGTAGGCGACGGGGAGCATGGCAACCTGCGTGACCGTCTCGGGAATGCCGAGGACCGCGGCGGCCTCCCGCTCGTAGTTCAGGTGCAGCGTGGTGTACGCCGACCCGAGCCCCCGGCTGCGCAGCGCCAGCATGAAGTTCCACACCGCCGGCACGATCGACCCGTAGAGCCCGGCGGTGTCGAACACCGACGGGTTCTCCGGCAGGCGCTGCAACGCACACGGGATCACCAGCACCGGCACCTCGTGCAGGTGGTCGGACAGGTACCGCGAGGAGTCGAGGATCTTGTCCAGGTCGCTGCGGCCCGCCTGCCGTGCCGCCGCCCGATTCGCCGCCAAGTACGGGTCGTGGCTGCGGCGGTACAGCTCGGCGAGCCGCGCGCGGACCGTTGGATCGTCGACGATGAGCCAGCGCCAGGGCTGGCTGTTGCCGCCGCTGGGCGCCTGCAGCGCGATGCGCAGGCACTCCAGCACGACCTCCCGCCCCACCGGACGCGTCAGGTCGAGCCGCCGGCGCACCGACCGCGTGGTGGTGAGCAGCCGATCGGTCTGGGCCAGGTCGAAGCCGGCCGCGGTGAGCATCAGACCTCCTCGTCAGCGAACCTCATAGAGTTCGTACCTCAGCGTCCGTCCGTCGAAGGTTCCCTTACCGACCGCCTGCACGCGGTTGAGCCACCGGTAGCGGTCGTCGCCGGTCTCGAAGCGCGGCGCGCTGTACACCGGCGCGGCGCCCCGCCGCGAGGCGTCGACGCGGCCGTTGTACTGGATGAACACCAACGCACCATCGTCGGTCTCCACCAGCGCGCGCACGTCGAGCGCCCCGGTGCCGTCCGGCCCGACGGTGAGCCAGTCGGCCGCAGCCTGTCCCTTGAGCGTGGCGCGGATGCGGTCGCCCTCCAGACGTCCCGACTCGACCTCGAAGATCATGCGATCGCCCGCCGGCGTCCCCGACAACACCAGCGGCGGCCGAAGCTCGGCCGTCATGGTGGCGAGGTCCACCAGCTCGATCGTCATGTCAGCAGCATCCCGGCCACCTCGTGAGCCTTGGTCAGGTCGGGTGCCTCGCCGGTGATGAGATCGGTCCAGAGAAACGACTCGCCGATGCGGACCAGCGCGAAGGCGAGCGTCTCCGGATCGAGTCGGAGCCGCAGCCCCTTCCGCTTCTGCGCTTCGACGAGGATGTCGCGGAACGCGTCGACGACCCGGCGTTGCTGGGGGCTTGCCTTGGAGGTCATCACGCGCAGCGCGCACTCGGGCTCGGCCTTGACGAACCGGCGTAGCGGTTCGAACTCGACGATCAGCTCGCCGAACCGGCGGTAGATGGCAAGCACCCAGGCGGCACCGCGCCCCTTGGCTTCGGTGCGGGCCTGCGTCAGACCGGGCGCCGCCAGCGACCAGATCACCTCGCCGAGCAGCTGGTCGCGGCTGCCGACCCAGCGGTACAGGGTGGCCCGGCCGATGCCGAGCTCCCGCGCGAGCTCGTTCATGTCGAGCCGCTCGCAGCGCAAGAAGTGGCGCCGTGCCGCCTGCAGCGCATCCGCGGGCGTGACCAGGCGCGCGTCGCCGTGCGCGGCCAGGTGCTGCTCAAGGACGGTCGGACGCCTCACGGTGCGACCACCCTTGACTCGTGAGACAAATAGCCATAGCGTCTCATGGTGAGACGAATCTATAAGATGTCTCGCCCGCCTGCAAGGGGAGGGGTCCAGCATGACGGCACAGGGCACGGTCGAGCCGCGGTTCGCGGCGGTGCAGGAGGAGTTCGAGCACAACTTCGCCGAACGCGGCGAGGTGGGCGCCTCGGTCTGTGCCACCGTCGACGGCGAGACGGTCGTCGACCTGTGCGGCGGCATCGCCGACCCCCAGACGCAGGCACCGTGGAACAAGGACACGATCGTCCTCGTCTGGTCCTGCACCAAGGGCGCCACCGCGCTGTGCGCGCACATCCTCGCCGCCCGCGGCATCATCGAGCTGGACGCGCCGGTGGCGCGGTACTGGCCCGAGTTCGCCAAGGGCGGCAAGGACGGGATCACCATCCGCATGGTCCTCAACCATCAGGCCGGCCTGCCGGCGCTCCGCGAACCGATCCCCGAGAACGGGCTGTGCGACTGGGACGCGGTTGTCGACGCCTTGGCCGCCATGGAACCGCTGTGGGAGCCGGGCACGCGCCACGGCTACCACGCGCTCGTCTTCGGCCACCTGGTCGGCGAGGTCCTGCGGCGCGTCACCGGCCACTCGCTCGGCAGCTTCTTCCGCACCGAGGTCGCCGAGCCGCTCGAGCTCGACTTCTGGATCAGTCTGCCCGAGGAGTACGAGCCACGGGTCGCGCCGAGCATCTCCCCGGACCTGCCGGCGCCGGACCAGCCGCTGCCACCGTTCTACGCCGCCGCCCTGACCGACCCCACCTCGATCCCCGGGATGGTCCTGATGAACTCCGGCGGCATCCTCCTGCCCGGCGCGGTCAACACCCGCCAGGTCCATGGCGCGGAGATCCCCTCGGCGAATGGGATCACCAACGCGCGGGGGCTGGCGGGGATGTACCGTCCGCTCGCGCTCGGCGGGGAGTTCGGCGGCGTCCGCCTCGTCCCCGAAGACGCGGTCCCCGCGATGGGCGCGATCACCGCTGCGGTCGCAAGGGACGCCACGTTGCTGGTTCCCACCCGGTGGGCGAGCGGGTTCATGAAGGGCGTGGACAACCACCACCTGCCACCGGGCGACAGCGTCATCCTCTCCGAGGAGGCGTTCGGGCACCTGGGCAACGGTGGCTCGCTCGGGTTCGCGGACCCCAGGGCGCGCCTGTCGTTCGGCTATGCGATGAACCGGCAGGGCGGCGGTACCGGCCTCGAGGACCGTGGCCAGGCGCTCGTCGACGCCGTCTACCGGGTCCTTGGGTACCGCCGCGGCCCGCGCGGCGGCATGTGGTACATCTGAGGTCCTGCCAGCCAGCCGAGGCAGAGGAGGTGGCGCCTGTCCTCACCAGCTGAGACCACCGTCTTCAGAACCTGCTCACTCTGCGAGGCGACCTGCGGCCTGGAGCTCACCATCGGCGACGCCGCGGTGACACGGATCCGCGGTGACCGGGACGACGTCTTCAGCCGCGGGTTCATCTGCCCCAAGGGAACCACACTCGGCCACCTGCACGACGACCCCGACCGCCTCCGCGAGCCAATGATCCGGCACGACGGCGACCTGCGCGCGGCCACCTGGGAGGAGGCGTTCGCCGAGGTCGCACGCCGGCTGCCGCCGATCATCCAGCGTCACGGTCGCGACGCGGTCGCCGTATACCTCGGCAACCCGACCGTCCACAACCTCTCAGGCATGCTCTACAGCCGCCTGCTACTGCGCGCCCTCGGCACGCGCAACGTCTTCACCGCCAGCACCGTCGACCAGCGGCCAAAGGAGATCTCCAGCGCGCTGATGTTCGGGACGATGCTCAGCCACCCCGTCCCCGACCTCGACCGCACCTCCTACCTCCTGCTGCTAGGCGCCAACCCGCTCGAGTCCAACGGAAGCCTGGCGACCGCCCCCGACTGGCCCGGGCGCCTGCGTCGCATCCATGAGCGGGGCGGCGCGGTCGTGGTGATCGATCCCAAACGCACTCGTACGGCCGAGCGTGCCTCCGAGCACGTCCCGATCCGCCCCGGCACCGACGCGCAGTTCCTAATGGCCGTGGTGCACACCTTGTTCGCCGAGCGGCTGGTCGATCTCGGCGAGTGGGTGCGGGAGTTCGTTTCCGGTGTCGACGTGGTCGAGGGGCTGGCGCGCGACTTCACGCCCGACGCCGTTGCCCCGCTGTGCGGGATCGGCGCCGACACCATCCGCCGGTTGGCGCGGGAGCTCGCCGCAGCGCCGTCGGCGGCGGTCTACGGACGCACCGGGACCTGCACGCAGGAGTTCGGGACGATCACCAGCTGGCTCGTCGACGTCCTCAACGTGCTCACCGGCAACCTGGACCGCCCCGGCGGCGCGATGTTCCCCAAGCCGGCCGCCGGCGGCCCGAACACGCTCGGCAGGCCGCGCTACGGTCGCCAGACGCGGATCGGACGCTGGCGCAGCCGCGTGCGCGGGCTGCCGGAGTCCTTCGGCGAGCTCCCGGTGGCGTGCCTCGCCGAAGAGATCGAGACCCCGGGCGAGGGCCAGGTGCGCGCGCTCATCACCATCGCCGGCAACCCGGCACTGTCGGCACCCAACAGCGGCCACCTGCAGCGCGCGCTGGCGTCGCTGGAGCTCCTGGTCTCCGTCGACTTCTACATCAACGAGACCACCCGCCACACCGACGTGATCCTGCCGCCGCCCAGCCCACTCGCGCGCGGTCACTATGACCTTGCGTTCTACCTGTTCGCGCTGCGCAACGTCGCCAACTACTCCCCACCGGTCTTCCCCCTGGAGCCCGGGGAGCTCGACGAGTGGCAGATCCTGGCGAAGCTCGCGCTGGCCGCACAGGGCCTCGGCGCGGACGCCGACCCGGCCCTAGCGGACGACGCCGCGATCCGCGTGCTCGTCGAGCGCGCGGTCACGGATCCGTATTCTCCCCTTCATGGATGCACCATCGACCAGGTGCTCGCGGAGTTGGCGCCCCGCGCCGGTCCGGAGCGGATGCTCGACTTGATGCTCCGCGTCGGTCCCTACCGGCTGACGCTCGACACGCTGCTGGAGCACCCGCACGGGGTCGATCTCGGCCCGCTCCAGCCGCGGCTCCCCGAGGTGCTTCGGACACCGTCGGGGATGGTGGAGCTCGCCCCCCTACCGCTGGTGGCCGACGTGGAGCGGCTGCGGGCGTCACTCGTGCGCGCGGCCGACGGGGACGACGGGACGCTGGTCCTGATCGGGCGGCGCCACCTGCGGTCCAACAACTCCTGGATGCACAACCTCGGGACGCTGGTGAAGGGCAAGCCGCGCTGCACCCTCCAGGTCAACCCGGCCGATGCCGCCCGCATCGGCCTCGAGGACGGCGGCGGCGCGCTCGTCTCCTCGGGGACCGGCACCCTCGTCGCCCCCGTCGAGCTCACCGACGCGGTGGCGCCGGGTGTGGTCAGTCTGCCCCATGGCTGGGGGCATGACCTGCCCGGCGTCGCCATGGCGGTGGCACGGGCGCACGCCGGCGTGAATTCGAACCTGCTCGCCGACGACGGTCGCTACGACGAGCCGTCCGGCAACGCCGTTCTGAACGGCATCCCCGTGCAGGTGGTGCCAGCGCGATCGGGCCTGCCTGCTTGAGCAGGCGGCTGCCCGCTGGCGGGCCGGCGCCCTGTTCGTCGTCGACGGCGGCTACGACTCCGCCCAGCTCACCTCGCCCTGGCCGAGTCGCCCGTGGCCGTGCTGGTACGGCT
>DASXRQ010000249.1:0-15410 GCA_036506495.1 Micromonosporaceae bacterium
GGGGCGCCGCCGCACCGCCTCGGTCAGCTGGCCGCCCTCCTCGTAGCCGACGTAGCCCGGCGGGGCGCCCACGAGCCGCGCGACGGTGTGCCGCTCCTGGTACTCGGACATGTCGAGCCTGACCAGCGCGCGCTCGTCGTCAAACATGAACTCGGCGAGCGCCCGCGCCAGCTCGGTCTTCCCCACGCCGGTCGGGCCGAGGAAGATGAACGAGCCGATCGGACGGCGCGGGTCCTTGATGCCCGACCGGGCCCGGATGATCGCGTCGGCGACGAGCCGGACTGCCTCGTCCTGGCCGACCACCCGCTCGTGCAGGATCTCGTCGAGCTTGAGCAGCTTGGCCCGCTCGGTCTCGCGGAGCCGGCTGACCGGGATGCCGGTCCACGCCGCCACGATCTCGGCGATCTCGTCCTCGGTGACCACCTCACGCAGGAGCGGACGCTGGCCCTGACGGGTGGCGAGCCGCTCCTCCTCGGTGGCGAGCCGCCGCTCGAGGTCGGCCAGCCGGCCATACCGCAGCTCGGCCGCGCGGTTCAGGTCGTACGCCCGCTCCGCGTCCTCGATCTCGCGGCGTACCCGTTCGAGCTCTTCCCGCAGCTCCTGGACGCGGCGAATCGCCTGCCGCTCGCCCTCCCACTGCACCCGTTTCGCGTCCGCCTCGGCGCGCAGGTCGGCGAGTTCCTTGCGGAGCTGATCGAGCCGGGCCACGCTCGCCGGGTCGCTCTCCTTGGCGAGCGCGGCCTCCTCGATCTCCAGCCGCATCACCCGCCGGGTCAGCTCGTCCAGCTCGGCGGGCATGGAGTCGATCTCGGTACGCAGCCGCGCGCACGCCTCGTCGACCAGGTCGAGCGCCTTGTCGGGCAGGAACCGGTCGGTGATGTAGCGGTGGCTCAAGGTGGCGGCCGCCACGAGCGCGGCGTCCTGGATCTTCACGCCGTGGAACACCTCGAGCCGCTCCCGCAGCCCGCGCAGGATCGAGATGGTGTCCTCGACGCTCGGCTCGTCGACGAGCACGGGTTGGAACCGGCGGGCCAGCGCGGCGTCCTTCTCGATCCGCCGCCGGTACTCCTCGACCGTGGTGGCGCCGATCATGTGCAGCTCGCCACGGGCCAGCATCGGCTTGAGCATGTTGCCGGCGTCCATGGCGCCCTCGGCCGCCCCGGCGCCGACGACCGTGTGCAGCTCGTCGACGAACAGCAGGATCCGGCCCTCGCCGGCCCTCACCTCGGTGAGCACGGCCTTGAGCCGCTCCTCGAACTCGCCGCGGTACTTCGCGCCGGCCACGAGCGAACCCAGGTCGAGCCCGAAGATGGTCTTGTTGCGGAGGCCCTCGGGCACGTCGCCGCGGACGATGCGCTGCGCGAGGCCCTCGACGATCGCGGTCTTGCCCACGCCCGGGTCGCCGATCAGTACCGGGTTGTTCTTGGATTTGCGGGACAGGATCTGGATGACCCGCCGGATCTCACCGTCCCGGCCGATGACCGGGTCCAGCCGGCCGGCCGTCGCGTCGGCGACGAGGTCCCGGCCGTACTTTTCCAGGGCCTCGTACGCGACCTCGGGCATCGCCGAGGTTACTCGCTGGTTCCCGCGCACCTGGGTGAGCGCCGACAGGAAGGCCTCCCGGGTCACACCCTGCTCCTTGAGCCGGCGCCCGGAGGCGGTGGCCGCGCCCTCGTCGGCGAGCGCCAGCAGCAGGTGCTCCACGGACACGTACTCGTCCTTGAGCCGCCGGGCCTCCCGCTCCGCGGCGTCGAGCAACCGGGCGAGGCGCTGCGTGACGAACACCTGTCCGGGCGCCGCCGCGGGTCCGGTGACCCGGGCCCGGCGGGACAGCTCCTGCTCGACCTCGGCCCGCAGCTCGTCGGGGCGGGCGCCGAGCTGCGTGAGCAGCCGAGGCACCAGCCCGTCGGCCTGGTCGAGCAGCGCGAGCAGCAGATGCTCGCCGTCCACCTCCGTGTGTCCGTGGCGCATCGCGACGGTCTGCGCGTCGTGCAGCGCCTCTTGGGACTTCTGGGTCAGCCGGTTCATGTCCACCGTGGGTCACTCCTTCGTCGGGCGGCGGCCTCGAGCGACTCGATCCGGTCCAGCAGGTCGAGCACCAGGCCGATGGCGGCGTAGTTCAGCGCCAGGCCGGCCCGCAGCCGCTGGATTCGGGCGACCGTGGCCAGCTGGTTGGGTGCGAACCACAGCCGCCCGGCCGCGTCGCGGTCGGCGGCGAGCAGGCCGAGTGCGACCAGTCGTTCGATCAGGTCGGGATGCAGGTCGGCCAGGCGCGCGAACCGCGCGAGGCTGAGCCGGTCCGGTACGGCGAGCGCATATCGGGTCACAACGGTCGCCTCCCCGATTTCCGCGGATCGAACGAGGACACCTTCGCCAGCTCCTCGAACAGTTCCTTCTCCCGCGGGCTCGGGCTGCGCGGCACCGCGATCCGCAGCTCCGCGTAGAGGTCGCCGGGGCGGCCCCTGGGGTTGGGCAGGCCCTGCCCGCGAAGCCGCAGCCGTCGCCCGCTCGACGACCCGGGTGGGACCTTGACCTGGGCCTCGCCGCCCGGCGTCCGCACCGGCACGGTGGCCCCGAGCACCGCCTCCCAGGGTGCGACTGGCAGGTCGACGTGGATGTCGCGGCCGGCCACCCGGTAGCGGGGATGCGGCGCGAGGCGAACGACCAGGTACAGGTCTCCGGGTGGCGCGTCGCCACGGCCGTGCCCGCCCTGTCCGGCGAGCCGGATGCGCTGACCATCGGTGACCCCGGGCGGGATCGTCACCTCCAGCTCACGGCCGTCCAGGCTCAGCCTCCGTCGCCCACCTCGGTACGCCTCCTCGACGCCGACCTCAAGCTCCGCCTCCTGGTCCGCGCCGCGGATCGGTCCGGCGGCGCCCCGCGTACCAAATAGGCCGCCGAACAGGTCGTCGACGTCGATTCCGGAGTCCCGGAACGCGAAGTCGAAGGAATCCGGCGGCGGACCGGCACGACGGCCGCCCGCGCCGGCGCGGGCGCGACCGGCGCCGGCCGCGGCCTCCGCCCCTTCCGGCACCCGCCGGAAGTCCGCGCCGAACCGGTCGTAGCGGGCGCGCATCGAGGGATCGGCCAGCACGTGGTACGCCTCGTTGATCTCCTTGAACCTCTCCTCGGCCGCGGGGCTCTTATTCACGTCGGGGTGGTAACGACGAGCGAGTTGCCGGTACGCCCGTTGTAGTTCGTCCGGCGACGCGTCACGGGAGACGCCGAGCATTTCGTAGTAATCCTGTGCCACGGCGTTCACTCCGGCGGGCCGGCGACCACCACCGCGGCCGGTCGCAGCTGAAGCCGCCCGTGCCCGTAGCCAGGTCGGACCACCTCCACGACCGTGCCCGGCGAAGCGTCGGTGTCGGAGGTGACCACCACCGCCTCGTGGCGGACCGGGTCGAACGGCACGCCGGTCTCGTCGTCGCGCGGGTAGCCCAACTCCGCCAGCAGGGAGACCGCTTGATCGCGCACCGCGCGTACGCCCGCGACCAGGCCCTCCTCGGGATTGTCGGCGTGGGCCAGGGCTCGGTCGAGGTTGTCGAGCACGGGCAGCAGCGCGGCGACCACCCGGCCCCGTTCCGCGGCGCGCTCGGCCTGGACCTCACGGGCGTACCGCTTGCGCAGGTTGTCGAGGTCGGCCAGCGCGCGCCGCCAGCGATCCTCGAGCTCGGCGGACTCGTCGCCCGCGGCCGCGTGGGTCGCTCGTGGATCCGTGCCGGGTGCAGCCATGCGCGCTCAGCCCGGGGTGAAGTCGGCGTCGATGACATCCTCATCGTCGCCGCCGGGTGGCGGTGCGCCAGCCGACGGACCCTCCGCCGGACCGCCACCCGCGGCGCCACCGGCCGCTCGCGCGGTCAATGCCTGCGCGACCTGCTGCAACTCTGCGGTCAACGACCGCACGCGGTCGAGGGGCGCCTCCTCCTTGAGCGCCTGGCGCGAGTCGCCGACCAGCATCTCGGCGCGCGCCTTCTCGTGCACCGGCGCGGCGTCGCCGAGCTCGCCGAGCCTGCGCTCGACCTGGTACGCCAGCGACTCCAGCTCGTTGCGGGCGTCGATGAGCTGGCGGAGTCGGGCATCCTCCTCGCGGTGCCGCTCCGCGTCGGCCACCATCCGCTCGACCTCTTCCCGGTCGAGGTTGCTGGTCTCGGTGATCGTCACCGTCTGTTCCGCGCCCGTGTCCCGGTCCCGGGCCGATGCGTTGAGGATGCCGTTCGCGTCGATGTCGAACGTGACCTCGATCTGCGGTACGCCGCGCGGCGCGGGCCGGATGTTCTCGAGCCGGAACCGCCCCAGCACCCGGTTGTCCGCGGCCCGCTCCCGCTCGCCCTGCAGAACCACGATGTCGACGGCGGGTTGGTTGTCCTCGGCGGTGGAGAACACCTCGGTCCGCCGGACCGGGATGGTCGTGTTGCGCTCGATCACCTTGGTCATCACGCCGCCGAGCGTCTCCAGACCGAGCGAGAGCGGGGTGACGTCCAGCAGGAGCACGTCCGGCCCCTCGCCGGTGAGCACGGCGGCCTGGATGGCGGCGCCCAGCGCCACGACCTCGTCCGGGTTGACGCTCATGTTCGGGTCCTTGCCGCCGGTCAACCGCCGGACGAGGGACTGGACGGCCGGGATGCGGGTCGAGCCGCCCACGAGGATCACCTCGTCGAGATCGTTGGCGGTCACCTTCGCGTCGGCCATCGCCTGCTCGACCGGCTTCAGGCATCGCTCGACCAGGTCGGCGATGAGCTGCTCGAACGTTGACCTGGTCACGGTCGTGGTCAGGTGTTTCGGGCCGGAGGCGTCGGCGGTGATGAACGGCAGGTTGACCTGCGTCTGGGTCACCGAGCTGAGCTCCACCTTTGCCTTCTCGGCCGCCTCGAACAGCCGCTGCAGCGCCTGCGGGTCGGCACGAAGGTCGATGCCCTGACTGCGCTTGAAGTCGTCGGCGAGGTGGTCGACGACGCGGCGGTCGAAGTCGTCGCCGCCCAGGTGCGTGTCGCCGGCGGTCGCGCGGACCTCAACGACCCCGTCCCCCACATCGAGGACGCTGACGTCGAATGTGCCGCCACCGAGGTCGAACACCAGGACCGTCTCGTGCTCTCGCTTGTCCAGGCCGTAGGCGAGAGCGGCCGCCGTCGGCTCGTTGATGATCCGGAGCACGTCGAGGCCGGCGATCTTGCCGGCGTCCTTAGTGGCCGTGCGCTGCGCGTCGTTGAAGTACGCCGGGACGGTGATGACCGCTTGCGTCACCCGCTCGCCCAGGTACTTGGCGGCGTCGTCGGCCAGCTTTCGCAGGACGAGGGCGCTGACCTCTTCCGGAGCGTACTGCTTGCCGTTGATCTCGAACCGGGCGACACCACCGGGACCCTCGACCACGTCGAAGGCCACCGCCTTGGCCTCCTCGGAGATCTCGTCGAACCTGCGTCCTACGAAGCGCTTCGCGGAGTAGATGGTGCCCTTCGGGTTCAGGATCGCCTGCCGGCGCGCGAGCTGCCCGACCAGCCGCTCGCCGGCCTCCGTGAAGGCGACGACCGACGGGGTCGTGCGCGAGCCTTCCGCGTTCGGGATCACCGTCGGCTGGCCGCCCTCGAGGGCGGCGATCACCGAGTTCGTGGTGCCGAGGTCGATGCCGACTGCCTTCGCCATGCCAGCTCCCCGTCATCCGCTCTTGATTTCGATGCGCCGCGGCTGGCTGCCGCTCGCCTTTCCGATGCGCACGGTGCGGTCCAGTCCTCCGTCGGAGATTCCGGGAGAGATTCCTTCTGTCCCCAAGTGTCGGTTCGGATTGGGTGATGGCGGTTCATCCCTCCGGGATGAACGCGTATCGTGCGTTTGGAGATGGAGCGTTGGGAAATCTAGTGATTTCCGCTGAACCGCGCCGTCAGGCTCGTTGATCCCTACGGAGGTGGAGCGGGTGCGTGCTGCCGCAGCCATCGAACCCGTCGATACACCGCTCCTAAGCTCGAAGCTCGCCATCCCGCCGGTTCCCGCGACCACGATCGAACGCCCGCGGCTGTTGCGCCGGCTCGACGCCGCCGTGGCCAAGGAGCTGACCATCGTCGAGGCTCCGGCGGGATGGGGGAAGTCGGTGCTCCTGGCCGCGTGGGCGACGGCGGCCGAGCACCATTGCCGGATCGCTTGGCTGACCGCCGAGGCGGATGACGGCGACGACGACTTCTGGCGCTATCTGACGACTGCGCTGACCCCGGATGGCGCACACCCCGTGCCGACGCCCCCATCCAACGGCCGCGTCGGCTTCCTCGCCCACCTGGCGGGCCGCCTCGCGCTCAACTCCGAGCCCACCATCCTCATCGTCGACAACCTGCACGAGGTCGGCAACGCGGAGATCCATCACGGGCTCGAGTACCTCCTCCGCCATGCCGCCGCGAGGCTTAAGATGATCTTGGTAAGCCGGGGCGAGCCGCAGATGCCACTGCATCGGTGGCGCGTGCGCGACGAGCTCACCGAGATCGGGCCGCCGCAACTGGCGTTCACCGCGGACGAGACCGCGCAGGCGGTCGACCGACTGGGCATCAAACTGCCCGATGCTGGCCTGTCCGACCTGCACCGACGCACCGAAGGTTGGCCCGCGGCCGTCCGTCTCGCCGCCCTCAGGATCAAGGAGCGTCCGCCGTACCACCGGTTCGGCGTACCGGCGGGCGATGACCCGCATATCGGCGACTACGTGCTCGCGGAGGTGCTGGCCGGGCAGCCCCGCGAGCTACGGGAGGCGCTGCTCGACGCGTCGATCCTCGATCAGGTCAGCGGCGGCCTGCTCGACGCCCTGACGGGGCGCCTCGACGGGCAGCGGCTGTTGATCGAACTGTGGCAACGAGGTGCCTATGTCACGCCCGTCGACGAGCCACGCTCGTGGTATCGACTGAATCCGCTGCTCGGAGAGTCGCTGCGCGGGGAGCTGCGGCGGGATCATCGGACCCGCATCCGGAGCCTGCACGCCCGCGCGGCAGGCTGGTTCGCCGATCACGACCAGGCCGCCGATGCACTCCGGCACGCCCTCGCCGCGGAGAACCGGCCGCTGGCGGCGAGCATCCTGGTTCAACATTGGTACGGCCTGCTGCCCTACGGCCACCACGGGTCCCCGACGGTCGAGCCGATTGATCCGCCGCGCAGCGCCGTGCGAGCCGACCCGTTATTCGCCCTCGCACACGCGGCTGGGCGGCTGGGAAGGGGCGACTGGGACGGCGCCGAACCCTACCTGCGGCTGGCCGAAGGCGATCGCGGCCTCGTTGCCACGGAGCAACGGGAGTTGTTCGCCACGATGACCGCGGCATTCCGCCTGGCGCAGGCGAGGCTGCGCGGGGATGTGCCCACCACGACGACGATCGCGCGCGGAATCCTGAGTCAGGTCCGTGTCGGAGCCGGCAACGCCGAGCCACCGTTCGACGATGCCGCGGCCGCGGTCGCCCTCGAGGCGCTCGGCACCGCCGAGCTGGTGAACGGCCAGCTCACCGGCGCCGAGGCCGCGCTGCGCGAAGGCAACGCGTGCGCGGTCGCCGCCGGTCTGTTCTGCCTCGGCCCGACATGCTTGAGCCGACTGTCCTATGTTCTCGCGGAACGGGGCGAGCTCGCCGCGGCCGAACGGACCGCCGCGGAGGCACTGGAGCAGGCGCTCTGTCCCGGGCAGACCGAACCGACGCACTGCGCGTTCGCCTACCTCGCGCTCGCCGTTGTCGACCTGCATCGAGGCAAGCTCGAAGACGCGGAATCCAATGTGGACGCCGCGATCTGCCTGTTCGATGCGAAGACCGATCCGGCGCTCGCACCTGTCCTCGCCGTCGTGCGCGCGCAGCTTCTGACCGAGCGCGGCGAGTGGGCGCGGGTGCACGAGGCGCTGCTCGCCGCACACCGGGCCGGGCTCCCGTTCGGTCACTCCGCCCATCTGGAGGAGCTGCTCGCCGCGGCCGAGGCAGAACTGCTGACCGCCCGCGGCGCCCCCGGCTCGGCGCGAAACCTTCTGCGGCTGGTGCTGGACGCCGACGAATCGCCCGAGCCCGCGCTGATGGTGGCGTACGCCCGGGCGTGCCTGCGCGAGCACGATCATCGCGCCGCCAGCCTCTCGGTGCCGGCGTGGTCGGGCACGGATGGGACGGGCCTGCCGACGCCGGTGCGGATCGCGGCGGGGTTGATCCAGGCGCAGCTGTCGCGCCAGACCGGCGACCGCCGCGGCGCGGCGGACGCACTCGAGCGTGCACTGCAGCTCGCCGAGCCCGAGGGCTTCCGGCGCGCGTTCACCGGCGTGGGCGCACCAGATCGTGACGTGTTGCTCAAGCACCTTGAGTCCGGGACGGCGCACTGGTCGTTCCTCACCGACCTCCTCGGCCGCGACGACGACCGGTCGGCCCGCCGGGACGGTCCCTCGCTCGGCCTTGCCGAGCCGCTTACGGAGCGCGAGCTGACCGTGCTGCGCTACCTGCAGAGCGTGTTGTCCAATGTGGAGATCGCCAGCGAGCTTTCGCTATCGGTCAACACCGTCAAGACCCATGTTCGCAATATCTACCGGAAGCTAGGCGCACGTCAGCGCCGCGATGCGGTACGTCGAGCGCGGGAGCTTCAGCTGCTCTAGCGCCAGCGCCGCGCCAAAGGGGGCAGAGATGGGCATCGGAGGCGGCATCTTCCTCATTGCGCTCGGGGCAATTCTGGCGTACGGCGTCACCGTCGAACCGAGCTGGCTGAATCTCGACGTGGTCGGCTGGGTCCTGATGCTGGCCGGGGCGACCATCATTGTGCTGACCATCTGGTTCTGGCAGCAGCGCCGGCGGCGCGTCGTGCGGACCCCCCGTGTCGAGGACGCATCGTCCATCGATCGGCCGGGGTCGGTCCCGCCGGTCGCGCCGGTCCCGCCGAACCCGCCGAACCCGCCGGACCCTTCCGAGATCGAGCCGCGGACCCCACCGGTGGCGCCCGAGCCGCCGAACCTTCCTCCGCGCGGTGGGGCGCCGCGCCGGTCAGACGCGGGGTGACCCGGACGCGGGCGTAGCGGAGTCGACCGCGGCCAGCAACTCGGCCAACCCGTAGCCGCCGTCGTGGCGAATGTCGTTGACAAAGAAGGTCGGCGTTCCGTTGACCCCGCTGCGGATCCCGCTGACAAAGTCGCGCTGGACCCGATCCAGATGCCGATGCTCCTCGATGTCCCGCGCCACAGAATCGGGCAACCCGATCGCGCGGATGGCCTCGGCCACGAACTCGTCGCCGAGCCGGTCCTGGTTGACGAAGAGCCAGTCATGCGTCGGCCAGAACTGGCCGTGGACCCCGGCGGCCTCGGCCAACTCGGCCGCCGGCTCCGCGCGCGGATGCACGTTCGTCAACGGGAAATGCCGGTACACGACCCGGACGGCCCGCGCACGCAGCCGCAAGAGATCCTGCACCACCGGATGAGCGGCCCGGCAGTACGGACACTGGTAGTCGCCGTACTCCACCAGCGTCACCGGCGCGCGCCATTCGCCCCGGATGTGGTCGTTCGCGTCGACGGGCGCGGCGAGCCGACCCATGGTGACGTGCAGCGGCGTACTCATCTCGCCCAATGTGGGCGGCGTCCGGGTGAGGTCACCTCATCCGAGCGGGGCGATCTGCGGTCACCCGGCGCATCGGATGATGGGCTCATGACCCACAGTCACCCGATGCCGTCGGCCGGCCAGGCGGCGCCGGACTTCTCGCTGCCGGCCGGCCCGGATCACCGGGTCGGCCTGGCCGCGCTGCGCGGCGCGCCGGTGATCTTGGCGTTCTATCCGGCCGACTGGAGTCCCGTGTGCAGCGACCAGATGTCGCTCTACCAGGCGGTGTCGGGCGAGTTCGCCCGCTACCACGCACGTCTGCTCGGCCTGTCCGTCGACGGGGTGTGGTGCCATCGCGCCTTCGCCGAGCACCGGGGCATCGAATACCCCCTGCTGTCCGACTTCGAACCCAAGGGTCTGGTGGCGCGAGAGTACGGCGTCTACGACGACGCTGAGGGAACCAGCGGGCGAGCGCTGTTCGTGCTGGACGGCCAGGGCTCGGTCGTCTGGAGCTACTTGTCGCCCCGCGACACCAACCCGGGCGCCGATGGCATCCTGGCCGCCCTCGACGCGATCCTGGCCTAGTCCTCGCCGCGTCGGCGTGGGGGACGGCCGGGCGGCTGCCGCGGGGCCGCGCCGACCGCCTGCGCCGCGGGAATGGGCCGGCTCACCGGCTTGTCGGCGGTGACGGTCAGCCGCTCCCCGTGGTGCACCAGCTCTACCGTCGCGTCACTCACCGCGTCGCGCAGCGCGTAGGTTGCCTCGTCCCGTTCCACCGTCACCCGCAACCGATGTCCGCGCCAGCGCAACGAGAACGACAGCCGGCTCACCCGGCTGGGTAGGCGCGGTGCGAAGGTGAGCTGGCCGTCGTGGTCGCGCATGCCCCCAAACCCGGCCACCAGGGCCAGCCATCCGCCGGCGAGCGCCGCGAGGTGCACACCGTCGCCGGTGTTGCGGGACAGGTCGTCCAGGTCGACCAACGCCGACTCCGCGAGGTAGTCGTGTGCGAGGTCCAGGTGCCCGACCTCGGCCGCGAGGACGGCCTGCGTGCACGCCGACAGCGACGAGTCCCGCACGGTACGCGCCTCGCAGTAGGCCAGGTTGCGGGCCTTGGCCTCGGCGCTGAACGCGTCGCCACGCCAGTGCATGGCGAGCACGAGGTCGGCCTGCTTGATCACCTGGCTGCCGTACAGCAGGTAATAGGGGTAGTGCAGCAACAGCGGGTACTTGTCGCGGTCCGTGCTCGCGAAGTCCCACTCGCGGTAGTGGGTGAAGCCCAGCGCCTGCTGGTGCACGTCGAGTTCCTCGTCGTAGTGAATATGCATGGCGTTTGCCGCGTCCCGCCACGCGGCGGCGTCCTCCTGATCCACGCCGAGCGCGCGCGCCTCGTCGTGATGCCGGATGGCCGCATCGGCCGCGCCCCGCAGGTTCCGCTGTGCCATCAGGTTCGTGTAGACGTTGTCGTCGCCGAGCGCGCTGTACTCGTCCGGACCGGTCACCCCGTCTATGTGGAATCGACCGTGCCGGTCGTGGTGACCGAGCGAACGCCACAGCCGGGCGGTCTCCACCAACAGCTCGAGTCCCACCTCCCGCATGAAGTCCTCGTCGCCCGTTGCCCCGACGTAGCGGAGCACGGCGTCGGCGATGTCGGCGTTGATGTGGAAGGCCGCGGTGCCGGCGGGCCAGTACCCGGCACACTCCTCTCCGCTAACCGTACGCCACGGGAACGCGGCCCCGGCCAGGTCGAGCGTCTGCGCCCGCTGCTGCGCCAGGTCCAACGTGGAGTGCCGCCAGCGGAGCGCGTCGGCGGCCGCCGACGGCAGCGTGTACGTCAGGACGGGCAGAACGAACATCTCCATGTCCCAGAAGACCTGACCGTCATAGCCCGGGCCGGTCAGCCCCTTCGCCGCGATCGGTCTGCGCTCCGCGCGGGCCCCGGCCTGCAGAACGTGGAACAGCCCGACCCGGACCGCCTGCTGGATCTCCGCGTCCCCGTCGATCTCGACGTCGGCGGCGTCCCAGAAGGCGTCAAGGTACTCGCGTTGCGACCGCACCAGGCCCTCCCATCCCGCGAAGGAGGCGCCGGTCAGTGCCGCGTGCACCTGGTCCCGGAGCGCCGGTAGCGATCGTTGACTCGACCACCCGTAACCGACGAACTTGACGATGCGCAGCCGCTCGCCGGGGCGAAGCACGCACGCGAATGTGGTCCTCGCCCAGTCCGGATGCGCCTCCGCGGTGACGCCGGTACCCGGTGGCCCGTCGAAGACATGGTCCATGCCGGCCGCGACCCGAAGCCCGCTTCCCCGGGTGCGGTGGACCAGCAGGCCGCCGGTGTCCTTGGCGAGGTGCTCCTCGGCGAGCAGCGGCGACTCGAGGGCCGCCGCCACCCGTGGGTCCGGGCGGGAGGCCGGCAGCTGTTCGTTGGCGACCAGCTCGGACTGCACGATGATCCGGACCGGTTCGTCGACGGGCTCCACCTCGTACTCGACGGCCACCACCGCCCGGTGGGTAAAGGAGACGAGCCGGGTGGAGCGCACCCGCACGGCCTGTCCGGCCGGCGAGACCCATTCGAGCGAACGCCGGAGCGTTCCCGCGCGCAGATCGAGGGCTCGCTCGTGCGAACGCAGTTCGCCGTAGCGGACGTCGAACGGCTCATCGTTGACGAGCAGCCGCAGCGGCTTGCCGTTGGTGACGTTGATGACGGTCTGGCCGGACTCCGGATAGCCGTAGCCAGGCTCGGCGTACGGCAGCGGCCGCAGCTCGTAGAACGAGTTGAGGTACGTCCCCGGCATGCCGTGCGGCTCGCCCTCGTCGAGGTTGGCGCGTAGCCCGATGTGTCCGTTCGCCACCGCGAGGACCGACTCGGACTGCGCGAGGCGGTTGAGGTCCAGCCGGGGCTCGCGGACGCACCACGGCTCGACCGGATAGAGCCGCTCGGCGGTCACGGCCGTGCGGCCCGCAGCAAGTTGCTGGTCGTTGTCATCGTCATCCCAGGATCCGTCGATCGGGGTGAGGCCGGGTCACCCTCGCCGGGCTAGCCCTTCGTGGCGCCGCCGGTGAGGCCCTTGACGAACTGCCTCTGCAGCGCGAGGAAGAAGACGAGGACGGGCAGCGTCGCGAGGAACATCAATGCGAACACACCGCCGAAGTCGACCTGGTACTGGCCGATCGAGCGGTAGATGCCGGTCGTGATGGTCGTGCCCTGGCTCGGGCCGAGAATGATGAGCGGGTCGATGAAGTCGTTCCAGATCCAGACCCCGAGGAAGATCAGCACACTGGCGGTGGCCGGCCGCAGCAGCGGGAAGACGATCCGCCAGAACACCTGCCCGGGGCTGGCGCCGTCGATGGCCGCCGACTCCTCCAGCTCGACGGGGACCGTGCGGATGAAGCCGGAGAACACGAAGACGCCAAACGGCACGTAGTAGCCGACGTTGAACAGGATCAGACCCTGCAGAGTCGTCATCAGGTGGGTGGCGCGCAGCACCTGGGTCACCGGCATGAGGATCACCTGTGGCGGGATCATCAACCCGCACAGCAGGAGCAGCATGAGCCCGCGGGTCCAGCGCCGCCGCGACCGGGCGAGGTAGTGCCCGAGCATGGCGGACAGCAGCGTGAGCACGATTATCGACAGCGACGTCACGATGACGCTGTTGGTCAGGCTGACCCAGAACAGCCGGTCGGGCCGCGCGAGGACGGCCCGGATGTTGCCCAGCGTCGGCGGGATGGGCAGGGCCGCCGGCTCGGAGGCTATCTTCGGTCCCTGCTTGAAGACGTTCGCGAGCGCGACGTACAGCGGCAGGAAGAAGATACCGGCCACGGTCAGCGCCAGCGCCGGGCGGAGGACGCGCCTCACAGGTCGACCTCTCGGCGCTGCAGCAACCGCAGCGCGACCGCCGTGCCGATCGCGATGAGCACGAGCATCACCACGGCCTCCGCCGACGCGAAGCCGCGCCGGTTCGCGACGAACGCGGTCTCCATCACGTTGTACGCGATCGTCGCGGTGGTCCCGGAGCCGGGCCCGCCGTGGGTGATCACCTGGACGTGGTCGAAGATCTTGAAGGCGGAGATGAGCAGAACCACCGTGTTGATGGTCAGCGCGGGAGCGAGCAGCGGCCACGTGACGTGCCAGAACCGCCGCGCGGGGCCGGCGCCGTCGATCGCGGCGGCCTCACTGAGTTCCGGGGGTACGCCCTGCAGGCCGGCCAGGTACACGACGACGCAGAAGCCGAGCATCTGCCAGGACAGAATGCCACCGAGGGAGTAGAGCGCGTACCGGGGATCGGACAGCCAGCCGGGCGGGTGTGCGACACCCATCGCGCGCAGGCCCTGGTTGATCGGTCCCTCGTTGTCGAGCAGCCGGGTCCAGATGATGCTGACCACGACGGAGCTGAGCACGACGGGAACGAAGAAGACGCTGCGCAGCGCGTTGTAGAGCCAACCCCGGCGGTCGAGCAGCACCGCGATCGCCAGTCCCAGCACGTTGGGCACCACGACCACGATGACGGTGAGCACGGTGGTCACCCGAAGCGAAGTGAGGAACTCCGGGTCGGTCAGCAGGATGCGGTAATTGCGCAACCCCACGAACGTGGTTGGTGGGTTGAACGGGTTGTAGTTCGTCAGGCTGTACCCGACGCTGATCAGGATCGGCGCCAGCACGAAGCAGACGTACACCGAAACGCCCGGCCCGCCGAACGCCGTGAAGTGCCAGACCCGCCGCAGCCGCGACGGCCGGAGCGCCGTGACGCTCCGGCCGTCGCGCGTACGACCGCGGGTTAGGACGCCTTCTGCCACTCGGCGTCCAGGAACGCGCACACCTGGTCGGGCGTCTTCCGCCCGGTGATCAGATCCACGGCCGAGGAGTCCCACTTCGCCGTGACGCCCGGGAGCATCCCGTCGTCGCCGGCCTCGAAGCCGAACGCGGGCACGACGACGTTCGCCTGCACGCCCTCGGCGAACAGGTCGTACCCCGTCTTGTACGCCGGTCCGACGTCGGCCGGCGGGGTGTAGTTCTTGATGGCGATGAACAGCCCGTCGGCCTTGGCGGAGTTGTCCAGGTTGGACTTGTCGAGCTGGAAGGCCAGCGCGAACTTCTTGGCCGCGGCGAGGTTCTTGGCCGTCGCGCTGACCGTCAGGCCGCCGCCGGTGAAGGCCGGCACGACCAGTTTGCCGTCGTCGGACGGCCACTCGAACTGGCCCACCTCGAACGCCGGCTTCGTCGCCGGCGCGTCGAGCGCCCCGGCGAGCCAGTTGCCCATCGCGTACATCGCTCCCTTGCCCGCGAGGAACGCCGCCTGCGTCGCGGCGTAGTCGCGGGAGACATCACGCTTGTCGATGTACCCCTTCGCCGCGAGGTTGGCGAGCTTTGCGGCCCCGGCCTTGAACCCGGGGTCGCAGAACTTCACCTTGTCAGCACGGCGGTCGTGCATCCAGTTCGGGTTCTTCGCGTACACCTCGGTGCCGAGGATGCCGGCGAACGTCGGGCCGAGCGCGTCGTGCACACCCCCGACGACGAACGGGGTGATGCCCTTGGCCTTCAGCTTGGCCGCGGTGTCGAGCAGCTCCGCGTACGTCTTCGGCGCCGCGGTGATGCCCGCGTCGGCAAACAGCTTCTTGTTGTAGTACACGACCGGGATGGTCTGCGTGTTGGCCGGCAGCTGGTAGACCTTGCCCTTGACGGCGCCGTTCTGCGGGAACTGGAAGTCCTTGAGCTCGTCGGACGTCCACTCGGCGAGGTTGCCGGCCTCGGCGAACCCGGCCGGGGACACGGCGATCATCACGTCCGGGAACTGGCCGGACGTGAGCAGCTGCTTGGCGTACGTCGTGCGGTCCTGGTCGGGGGAGACCAGCTTCTTGACCGTGATGTCCGGATACTTGTCGGTGACCCGTTTGATCGCCGCGTCCCAG
>DASXRQ010000250.1:0-2501 GCA_036506495.1 Micromonosporaceae bacterium
CCGGTTGAATTCGGGAAAGACCAGATAGGAGAGCTGAGTGTCGCCGGTCACGGTCAGATCGACGTCAAAGACCTTGTTGTACGAGTACGCGCGGCCTTCGGCCAGGTGCCGGCCGCTGATCTGGAACGCCTTGAGCCCGGAGTAGCCCACGCCCGCCTTCGCGGTGGGGGAGCTCGCCGGCCCCTTGCCGATCCGGCTCTGCATGTCGCCAGGCGGCGGGGTGGTGGTGTTCGCGTCGGCGAGCTCGAGGTCGGCGAGCTGGGTGAGGTTGCCGGATGGGTGCCCAGTGATGTTCAGCCGGTAGATCTTGAAGCTGGCCGGCGCGGCCACATCGAACGTCCTGGTCTGGAAGCGCTGGTCGAACGTGACGCCGTTGCGGGTGTCGACCGTGGTCCACGCCGTGCCGTCGGCCGAGCCCTCGAGGGTCCAGTCGCGCGGGTCGCGCTCGGGAGCGTCGTTCGCCGACGTCAGCGCGTATTTCACCACGGTGGCGGGTGCGTCGAGCGTGTACTGCGCCCAGCTCGTCGGCGTATCCGCCAGCCACTTGGTGGCAGGGTCGCCGTCGTTCAGGTTGTTGCCGTTCTCGTTGGCATTCGGCTGCGTGTTCACCGCGATGGCGATGACGTGGCTCCGCAGGCTGCCCGGCATGCCGACGACGAGGTTGCCGTCCACGCCACTGCTGCGCGGGTTGCCGCCGGCGTCCCGGTCGACCGTGTCGGTCCACGTGGGCTGCGGATCGTCGGGCTCGAACGAGGAAGCGAAGGCGGCGGGATCCGCCGCGGTGTGGCCTCTTGCCGCCGCCGATGCCGCCCCGCCGGACGCCACGGCTGCGGCCGCGGCGACGAGCGAGACGGACACCAGGGCGACACCCCATCGTGGCCGGTGCATGCCGTCTCCTCCGATTGGCTGTCTGTTGACGCGATGCTCTTGAGCGGATGACGCGGTGCTCTTGGGCGGACCCCGAGACGTCCGCGACACATCGTGACGTCCACGTACGTCGATATGCAAGAGCTGGACCGCACATGATCGCCCACGATTGACATCGATGTCAGTTTCCCGCCGCCAGACCCGCCGTCGGCCTTGCGTACCGCGCGGAGCTTGCCATATGGTCGTGTGGCCCACCTCCCGGCGTGATCGATGCTGTCTTGATCCATGTTGAATCATGTGCGCTTTCCTGCACGGCACCGCTGACCGGCGTCACCGTCCACGAGGGCACCGTGATCGACGCCGAGCAATGGCGGCCGGGCGGCGAGATGCTGCGCGGCGACGACGCGGCTACGGCCGCGTTGTTCGGCACGCTGCTCGCGTCGCTGGTCGCGCTCGCCACGGACATCGACGTCGGCGGTAGCGTGCCGGGCGCGGTCCTGCCCCCGCTGCCCAATCCGGAGTGGGTCCGCTGGGACGACGACGGACCGGGGCCGTGGCCGGCGATCCCGTACTTGGACGATCGCGCGGCCACCCGTTCGCTGCCGGGCGGGGTGGAAGATGCGGCCCACCGGATCCGCGAACGGATGGCGCCGTCCCGGCTGCCGCGCGTGCTGGGTCACGCCGATTGGGAGACGCAGAACCTGCGCTGGCACGGCACGACCCCTGGGCCGTGCACGATGGGGACAGCCTCGCGTGGTTGCCGGAGGCCGCCATCGCCGGTTCCGCATGTGGCGCGTTCGCCTGCGCCGAGCAACCGACGCTGGTACCGATGGTGAGTTCGGCGGCGTTCCTCGACGCCTACAGGCGACACGTCGGCCGTTCACCAGCGAGGAACTCGAGGTGGCGTGGGCCGCGAGCCTCTGGCTGCCCTTGCACAACGCGCGCGGCGAGGCGATCCGGACCTGCCGCCCGTCGCGATCACGGCGGTGCGGGAGCAGGCCGACGAGCGGCTACGGCTCGCCGACGCGTGACGGGAGCGACGCCAGCCAGCGGTCGATCTCGGCGGGCGAGTGCAACAGCACGACCGTCGGCATGGCCGGATCCACTTGCCAGGCCCGCATCCGGCGGCGCTTGCGCGCGAACGACCGGAAGTGCCAAACGATGAGCGAATCGCTCGCAAAGAAGGTGCCGCGCCACGTCTCGCGGTTGCCGTTGCAGGTCTCGGTCCGGTGGATGATCTGCTGGACCGTCCGTCGCACCAATTGGGCCAGCGAGCGCCAGCGCGGCAGGTCGAGCCCGACGATCAGGTCGGCGCGGGCGAGCGGCACGTCCTTCCAGATTCCGTACGCCGAGTCGAGCACCCAGGCGTCCGTGGCGCAGATGGCCGCGATCCGCTCCCGCTGCACGTCGGGCGGAACCGGCACCCAGTTCGCCTCCCAGGTCAGGTCGTCCACCGCGTGGTACGGCAGCCCGAGCCGCTCGCCGATGTGCTTCGCCAGGGTGGACTTGCCGGAGCCGGTCACTCCGTAGACCAGAATCCGCCGCACGATCTCACGATAATGGGCCGACCAGCCCGTCCTCGTACGCGATTATCACCAGTCGGACGCGGTCGCGGACGCCGAGCTTCGCGATCG
>DASXRQ010000251.1:0-21706 GCA_036506495.1 Micromonosporaceae bacterium
GGCGGGGTGGGTCGGGCACAGACCTCCGCGACAGACACGAGGAGTACGCCCACACATGGCACGTCTAGTCGGCGTCGACCTCCCCCGCGAGAAGCGGATGGAGATCGCGCTTACCTACATCTTCGGGATCGGCCGGACCCGGGCCACCGAGGCGCTCGGTGCCGCCGGCGTCGACCCGGACAAACGCGCCAAGGACCTCACGGACGAGGAGCTGGTTCAGCTCCGCGACTACATCGAGGCAAACTTCAAGGTCGAGGGTGACCTGCGCCGCGAGGTCGCCTCGGACATTCGCCGCAAGGTCGAGATCGGCTGCTACGAGGGCATCCGGCACCGCCGGGGCCTGCCCGTGCGCGGGCAGCGGACCCGCACCAACGCGCGTACCCGCAAGGGTCCGAAGCGGACAGTCGCCGGCAAGAAGAAGCCCGGCAAGAAGTAATTAGGAGCGCAGAAGACTTATGCCACCGAAGGCTCGCGCCGGGGCCGCCGTCAAGAAGGTCCGGCGCAAGGAACGCAAGAACATCGCCCACGGGCACGCACACATCAAGAGCACGTTCAACAACACGATTGTGTCGATCACGGACCCGACCGGTGCGGTGATCTCCTGGGCGTCCGCCGGTCAGGTGGGCTTCAAGGGCTCCCGCAAGTCGACGCCGTTCGCCGCGCAGCTCGCCGCGGAGGCGGCGGCCCGCCGCGCGATGGAGCACGGCATGCGCAAGGTCGACGTGTTCGTCAAGGGCCCGGGCTCCGGCCGGGAGACCGCCATCCGCTCGCTGCAGGCCGTCGGCCTCGAGGTGGGGCAGATCTCCGACGTCACGCCGCAGCCGCACAACGGCTGCCGTCCGCCGAAGCGTCGTCGGGTCTAAGGGGATCGATCGACAATGGCTCGTTACACAGGTCCTGACTGCCGCCGCTGCCGGCGGGAGAAGATGAAGCTGTTCCTCAAGGGCAGCAAGTGCGAGGGCCCGAAGTGCCCGTTCGAGTCCCGGCCGTTCCCGCCGGGGCAGCACGGCCGCGGCCGTACCAAGGAGAGCGAGTACCTGCTCCAGCTGCGCGAGAAGCAGAAGGCCCGCCGGGTGTACGGCGTGCTGGAGAAGCAGTTCCGGACGTACTACGAGGAGGCCAACCGCCGGTCGGGCAAGACCGGTGAGGAGCTGTTGAAGATCCTCGAGTCGCGGCTGGACAACGTGGTCTACCGGGCCGGCTACGCCAAGTCCCGGGATATGGCCCGCCAGCTGGTCAAGCACGGTCACTTCCTGGTCAACGGCAGGAAGGTCGACATTCCGTCGTTCCTCGTCCGGGAGCACGACGTCGTGGAGGTCCGGGAGAAGTCCCGCGACCTGACGCCGTTCATCATCGCCCAGGCCGAGGCCGGCTCGAAGATCGTGCCGGCGTGGCTCGAGGCGATCCCCAGCCAGCTCAAGATCCTCGTTCACACGCTCCCGGCGCGGCAGGTCATCGACACGCAGGTCCAGGAGCAGCTCATCGTGGAGCTCTACTCCAAGTAACCCACGTGGGCTCCGCCCCCGTGAACCCCGGAAGGAGGGGCCAGGAGCCGGCTTCGCCGGCACTGCCTTTCGGCTCCGCCGGACGCCGTCCGACGGAAAACGTGGGCGTCATATGGCGGGCGCCCGACGTACAGGAGGAAGCAAGTGCTCATCACCCAGCGACCGACCCTCTCCGAGGAGTCGATCAGCGACACCCGGTCCCGGTTCACGATCGAGCCACTCGAGCCGGGCTTCGGCTACACGCTCGGCAACTCGCTGCGGCGTACGCTGCTCAGCTCGATCCCGGGCGCGGCGGTCACCAGCATCAAGGTCGACGGCGTGCTGCACGAGTTCACCACGATCCCCGGTGTCAAGGAGGACGTGGTCGAGCTCGTCATGAACGTCAAGGAGCTGTGCGTCAGTTCCGACCACGACGAGCCGGTCAGCATGTACCTGCGCAAGCAGGGCCCCGGCGATGTCGCCGCCGGTGACATCCAGCCACCGGCCGGCGTCTCGGTGCACAACCCGGAGCTCAAGCTCGCCACGCTCAACGCGAAGGGCCGGCTCGACATGGAGCTCACCGTCGAGCGTGGCCGCGGCTACGTCAGCGCGGCGCAGAACAAGCAGCCGGGCGCCGAGATCGGGCGCATCCCGGTCGACTCGATCTATTCGCCGGTGCTCAAGGTGACCTACCGCGTCGAGGCGACCCGCGTCGAGCAGCGCACCGACTTCGACCGGCTGATCATTGACGTGGAGACCAAGGCGTCGATCACTCCGCGGACCGCGCTGGCCTCCGCCGGCTCGACGCTCGTCGAGCTGTTCGGGCTCGCCCGGGAGCTGGACGAGACCGCCGAGGGCATCGACATCGGCCCGTCGCCGCAGGATGCCCAGCTCGCCGCCGACCTGGCCCTGCCGATCGAGGAGCTGGACCTGACCGTCCGCTCGTACAACTGCCTCAAGCGCGAGGGCATCAACACGGTCGGCGAGCTCATCGGGCGTACCGAGGCGGACCTGCTCGACATTCGCAACTTCGGGCAGAAGTCGATCGACGAGGTGAAGATGAAGCTCGCCGGGATGGGCCTCGGGCTGAAGGACTCGGCCCCGGCGTTCGACCCGGCGCACGTCGTGGACTCCTTCGGCGAGGTGGACTACGACACCGACGACTACCGCGAGACCGAGCAGCTCTAAAGCTGCCCGTTACTGAGGAGAGCAAGCGACCATGCCCACGCCCACCAAGGGCCCCCGCCTCGGCGGCAGCCCCGCGCACGAGCGGCTGATGCTGGCGAACCTCGCCACCTCGCTGTTCAAGCACGGCCGGATCACCACCACCGAGACGAAGGCCAAGCGGCTGCGTCCGCTGGCCGAGCGCCTGGTGACCATGGCCAAGCGTGACGACCTCACCGCCCGCCGGCGGGTCCGTCGGGTCGTGCGGGAGAAGGACACGTTCGTCGCCCTGTTCGAGGACATCGCCCCGCGGTACGTCAACCGCAACGGCGGCTACACCCGGATCGTGAAGACGGGTCCGCGCAAGGGCGACGCCGCGCCGATGGCGATCATCGAGCTGGTCGAGGAGCTGCAGGTCGCGGCGCCGCCCCCGCCGGCCAAGGCGGTCAGGAAGGCCGCCCGCAAGGCCGCGCAGGAGGACAAGGTTGCGGTCCTGGCCGGCGAGACCGAGGACGAGCCGGCGGCCGCTCAGACCGAAGCCCCGGCCGACACCGAGGCCCCGGCCGACACCGAAGCCGACACCGAGGCGCCGTCCGAGCCCGAGGGTGACGACGCCAAGGCCTAGCCAGCCGTACGAGAATCGAGCCCGTCCCCGTGCGTCGGGGGCGGGCTCGGGTCGTTTCGGAGGGAGAATCCGTGCAGCGAGTACGGCTGGACGTGGCGTACGACGGGACCGAATTCTCCGGGTGGGCCGCCCAGCCCGGGCGGCGTACGGTCGCCGGTGTCCTCATGGAGACGCTCGAGCGGTTGACGGGCCGAGGTGGCGCCGTCGGGTTGATGGTCGCCGGGCGTACGGACGCCGGGGTGCACGCGACCGGCCAGGTGGGCCACGTCGACCTTGCCGACAAGACCTGGGATGACCTCGCCGACACGTTGCTGCGCCGGCTCGCGGCGTTGCTCCCCCCGGACGTGCGCGTGACCGCCGTGCGGGCGGTCCCGGCGGACTTCGACGCCCGGTTCTCCGCGCTCGGCCGCCGCTACGAATACCGGGTCGGCGACGCACCGTACGGGGTGAACCCACTTCGGCGGCGGGACACGCTCGCCTGGCCACGCCCGCTGAACCTCGCCGCGCTCTCGGCCGCGGCCGCGCGGCTGGTCGGGGAGCACGACTTCGCGGCCTTCTGCAAGCGCAAGGAGTACGCGACGACCGTGCGTGCGGTCAGCCGGCTCGACTGGCGCCGTGACGACGACGGAGTCCTCGTGGCCACGGTCGAGGCGGACGCGTTCTGCCAGGCGATGGTGCGCAGCATGGTCGGGGCGATGCTCACGGTGGGGGACGGCCGGCGGTCGTTGGACTGGCCGGCCTCCCTGCTCACCCGGCGGGAGCGGGCCAACGAGGTGATGGTCGCGCCGGCGTACGGGCTCACGCTGGTGGCGGTGGAGTACCCCGACGACCCGGCCGAGTACGCGCTGAGGGCCGAGGCGACCCGCCGACTCCGGGGTTAGCTACCTCGCGGCGCGATCCGCACGGTGGCCCGCTTCTCCAGCACGGTGTCCCGCAGGTGCCACTCGACAATGTCGAACAGGATCTGCCGGGCGTACGGGTCGTTGTCGGCGAACGCCTTGCCGTCCGCACGGGCGATCACGCAGTAGATCAGGTAGTGCCCGCGGATGTCCCAGCCGACGTGGGCCGATGAGGTCGCGATGGGCTCGGTGCCCGGGCCCGCGGCCATGCCGTTGAACCGACCCTTCTCGGTGTCCACGATGGACTTCAGCTTGTTGCTGGCGTACTTCGCGCCGTCCGCGTCGGAGAGGTTGAAGACGCCGCCGGTGACGAGGTACTTGCCCGTCGGCGAGCGCAGGGTCGCCCGGACCACCTGACTGCAGCCGAGCCCCCCGAGCAGCGTGGCGATGTCCCCGGCGACGGCGGCGCGGCAGGTGGCCACCTCCTGCGACTTGAGCACTCGGTACGGCGACTCCTTCGGGTTGACGACCACCTTCGCGGCCGGGAAGACCTCCTCGACGGTCAACGGCCGCGGGTCCACTGCTCGCGAGCTGATGTCCCGGGGCCTGGTGGTGGGCACCGGCTCGGCGCTGCTGGCTCGTGTGGTCCGCCCCTGCCGTTCGTCGGCCACGATGAACCACGAACTCAGGCCGCAGACCGCCAGCATCGCCACGGTGGCCAACACCACGAGCAGGCGGTGCCACACCCTTGAGTGCGGTTTTCGCAGCCAGCGCGACCCGCCCACCGTCGGCGGCCGTGATCGAGCCGGGATGGGCGGGGTCGTGGGCACGCCAGGCGCGCGGCGTGGGACCCGCGCCGGCATCGGCGGCCTGGGTCGGGGCGGGACACCCGCGCGGAAGGGCGTGGCCGGCGCGGACCCGGGCGGGTCCGTCCACGCGCCGAACGCCGCCGGTCGCCCGGCCGGCGCGCGCTCGAAGCGGCGGCGCCCTGCCCGCGGCTCGGGTTGGCGGACGGCCGGGTCACTCCTCCACGTCCACGGCGGCGGGCCGCCGCCGGACCTGGACCCCTGCCCGTCCGCCATGTCGCACAGGGTAACGGAAGTGACCGGCCCGACGAACCCGCCCGGTGCGGGACAATGCGAGCGTGACCGCCGACCACTACTTCACGTCACGGCCGACGGCGACGCCGCGACACCGCGACGTCGAGTTCAGGGTCGCCGGCCGCGAGTACGCCCTCGCGGCCTCCGGTGGAGTGTTCTCGGCGGACCGGCTGGACCCCGGCACCGGCGTACTCCTGCGCAAGGCCGACCTGCCCGGGCCGGACGCGACCGGTCCGCTACTGGACCTGGGCTGTGGGTATGGGCCGATCGCCTGCGTGTTGGCGACCAGCGCTCCGGCGGCGACCGTCTACGCCGTGGACGTGAACCGGCGGGCGCTCGAGCTGGTCGCCCGGAACGCGGCCACCGTGGGCGCCGCCGACCGGATCCGGCCCGCGACGCCGGACGAGGTGCCGGCCGATATGCGGTTCGCCGAGATCTGGAGCAACCCACCGATCCGGGTGGGCAAGGCCGAGCTGCACGAGCTGCTGAGCCGGTGGCTGCCCCGGCTGACCTCGGACGGGGTCGGCTGGCTCGTCGTCGCCAGGCACCTCGGTGCGGATTCGCTGCATCGCTGGCTCATCGAGCAGGGCTGGCGGGTGGAGCGGCACGCGAGCCAGAAGGGTTACCGGGTGCTGCGGGTGACCGCGCCCTGACCGGTGGCCGCCCGCCCATAACTCGCGCGACCACGGCCGGTGGATGCGGCAGGATGCCCGGCGTGGGGTACGTCGACGTCGCCGGAGTGGGTTGGATCCTGCCCGACGGACGGAAGCTGTTCGCCGAGGTCTCGTTCCGGGTCGGCGAGCGGTCGAAGGTCGCGCTCGTCGGACCGAACGGGGCGGGCAAGACGACACTGCTCGGGATGGTCGCCGGAGATCTGCCGGTACCCATCGGGACCGTCGCACGCTCCGGAGGGCTCGGCGTGATGCGCCAGTTCATCGGCATGATCGGCGACGACCGTACGCTCAACGATCTTGCCCTGTCGCTCTCCGCGCCCGCGCTGCGCGCCGCGGGCGAGCGGCTGGCCCGCGCAGAGGCCACGCTGCACGCTGCCGAGGCCCGCGGCAAGTTCAGCCGCACCGCGCAGAAGGCCCAGCTCGCGTACGCGGATGCGCTAGCCGGGTGGGGCGAGTCCGGAGGGTACGACGCGGAGGTGCTGTTCGACACCGTCAGCACTGCGGCGCTGGGCCTGCCGTGGGAGCTCACGAGGGACCGTCGGGTGCGGACGCTGTCCGGCGGGGAGCAGAAACGGTTCGCGCTGGAGCTGCTTCTGCGAGGCACCGATGAGGTGCTCCTGCTCGACGAGCCGGACAACTTCCTGGATGTCCGGGCGAAGCGATGGATGGAGGGCCGGCTGACCGAGTCCGACAAGTCGGTGCTCTACGTGTCGCACGACCGGGAGCTGCTCGCACAGACCGCCGATCGGGTCGTGGCCGTGGAGGGTGGCAGCGCCTGGGTCCACCCCGGCGGCTTCGCTTCGTGGCACAACGCGCGCGCGGCCCGGCACGCCCGGCTGGAGGAGCTACGCCGGCGCTGGGACGAGGAGCACGAGAAGCTGCGCCAGCTGATGCTGATGTACAAGCAGAAGGCGTCGTACAACGACGCCATGGCCTCGCGGTACCAGGCCGCGCAGACCCGGCTGCGCAAGTTCGAGGAGGCCGGGCCGCCGCCGCTGCCACCGCGCGACCAGGAGATCAAAATGCGGCTCTCGGGTGGGCGCACCGGCAAGCGGGCCGTGATCTGCGAGCGGCTGGAGCTCGACGGGCTGACCTACCCTTTCGACTTGGAGATCTGGTACGGCGACCGGGTGGCCGTGCTCGGCGCGAACGGCACCGGGAAGTCACATTTCCTGCGGCTGCTCGCCCGAGGTGGTTCCGAACCGGGCGGGGACGCCGCGCCCGTCGACGGCGCCGCGCTGGCACCGGTCACCCATGACGGCCTCGCCCGGCTCGGTGCACGCGTACGCCCCGGTCATTTCTCCCAGACCCACGACCGCCCGGACCTGATGAACCGCACGCTGGTCGACATCCTGTGGCGGGGCGACAACCGCCGCTCCGGCATGGACAAGCACACCGCGATGCGGGCGCTGGATCGGTATGAGCTGGCACGGCAGGGCGAGCAGCTCTTCCGGACCCTGTCCGGCGGCCAGCAGGCCCGGTTCCTCGTATTGCTGCTGGAGCTGTCCGGCGCGACGCTGCTGCTGCTCGACGAGCCGACGGACAACCTCGACCTGGCCTCGGCCGAGGCGCTCGAGGACGGCCTGGCCGCGTTCGAGGGCACCGTGATCGCGGTGACCCACGACCGCTGGTTCGCCCGCTCCTTCGACCGCTTCGTGGTCTTCGGCGGCGACGGTGAGGTGGCCGAGACATCCGAGCCGGTCTGGGACATGGCCTAGCGGTGTCCGCCGCAGCTTCCACACCTACCCGGATGTGCACAAGTCCCTGCCTGCGTGGATTTCGAAGCAGTACGCGTCGAACTCGTCGACGTCGAGGCCGGCCGCCCGTCGATCGGTGCGACGGAGTGTGTTGCCTCGGCCGCTCGGTGTGCTACCGCTGGCGGCACTGGCCGGAGCGCGGAGAGGCGACCGATGACACCACCGCTGACCCTGACGATCTCGGGTTCC
Source organism: Micromonosporaceae bacterium (assembly GCA_036506495.1). GTDB lineage: Bacteria > Actinomycetota > Actinomycetes > Mycobacteriales > Micromonosporaceae > DASXRC01. The sequence goes on from DASXRQ010000251.1 coordinate 7,833, forward strand.
GATTCGAGCGGCACCGCCGGGCTCCAGGCGGATCTGAAGGTCTTCGCGGCGCTGCGCGTCTACGGCACGTCGGTGCTCACCGCGGTCACCGCGCAGAACACGCGCGGCGTACGGGATGTCTATCCGCTGCCCGGCAACGTGGTGGCGGCGCAGCTCAACGCCGTACTGGAGGATCTGCCGCCGGCCGCGACGAAGGTCGGCATGCTGGCCACCGCGGAGGCCGCGGCGGCCATTGGCGCGAAGGCACGCGCGGGCCTCTTGCCCAACCTGGTCCTTGATCCGGTGCTCGAGGCGTCCACCGGACGACGGGTCGGGGTGGTGGCCGCCATCGAGCGCCTCCTGCCGTACACGACCGTGATCACGCCAAACCGGTCCGAGGCGTCCGCGCTGCTCGGCTGGCAGGTGGCCACACCCGCTGACATGGCCGGCGCGGCGGCCCAGCTCGCCGCCGGTGGTCCGAAACATGTGGTCGTGACCGGCGGTGACATGGTCGCCCTCGACGAGGCGGTTGATGCGGTGTGGACCGCCGCCGGCGCCCGGTTCCTGCGCGGCGATCGCGTGTCCACCCGCAACAACCGCGGGACCGGCTGCACGTTCTCCGCGGCGATCGCGGCCCGGCTCGCGCTGGGGGACACCATTCCGGACGCGATCGTGTACGCGAAGGCGTACGTCGTCCGAGCGCTCGGCGGCGCGCGGACCTGGCGGCTCGGAAGCGGCCATGGGCCGCTGGACCATCTCGGCTGGTCGTCCTGGTTCTGACCGGCGGTCCGTGCTCGCGGTCAGTCCGCCTGGTGTCGGCCGGAGCCCACCGCGGGCCGGCGCTGCTTGCGACGCCGCCCGCCTTCGGCGTCGGCGCCCGCGTCGGCGCCGTCGTCGCCGGCATTGCGGCGTTCGTCCTCGTCGCCGGCGGTCGCCGCCCGGCCGCCGAGGCCCTTGACCCAGCCCAGGTACTCCTCCTCGGCGGCCGCTCGGCCGGAGCGCCGGGCCGGTCTGGGGCCCAAACGCGGCTCCGGAACGGTCATGAGCGGGACCGGCTCGATGGCCGGCACCGCGATCGGCACCGGCGCGCCGGCCGCCGGCCGCGGCTCGGCCGCCTTCGCCGGCTCGGGGTTGTTCGCCGGCTCGGGCGCGTTCGCCGGCTCGGGGTTGTTCGCCGGCTTGGTGGCCTTCGCCGGCTCGGAGGTCTGCGCCGGCTCGGAGGTCTCCGCCGTCGGGCGTGCCTCGGCCTTCGGGGGCGTCGGCCACGCCGTGGCGGGCAACTGCGGCCCGGACACCGACGATTCTGGCTCGGTGGCCGATGGCGAGTTCCGGGGCGACTGCGCCTGCTCGGGAACCACGGCGCCCCGAGGGAGGACGTCCGTCGGCTCGATCGGGGTGCCGTGGGTGGTGGCCGCCGCGCCGGGGCGCCGGGCGACGGCCACGAGCACCGAGCCGAGCAGGCCGGCAGCGACCGCGATGAGCGACCCCCAATAGGGCGCGGCCTGATCGTTGTGTCCGTTCCGCACGCCAGGACCGGCGATCAGGTACGCGAGCGCGAGCAGCGCCGGTCCGCTCAAGCCGGACAGGGCAACAGCCAGCAGCGGGCGGTCGAGCCAGCGCGCGAGAGCGGCGACGACCGCCGCGATCAGGAGCGCCGCCACCGGCATTGCCAGCACGGCGACCTGCTGCCCGGTCTCGCTGGCCTGTGACGACAGGTCCGGCACGCCGAGCCGGACGTACGCGAGCGGATCGGTCGGCCCGAGCGACGGCGCCACCGAGGCCAGCCCGGTAAACCACGTGAGCCCGACGATGATGGCCACGTTCCAGGCGACCGCACCCTCGCTCAGCACCGCGGTGGCGGCCAGGATCCCGGCCACCGCGCCCAGCGCGGCCGTCAGGCCGGCGACCAGCGCCGGGCTGCCGGCGATCGGGAGTTGTGCGGCGCGAGCCTGCTGCATCGACAGCGGAGCCACCACGAGGGCGCCGACCCCGGCGGCGATCGCCAGCAGCATCCGGCCGCCCAGGCCGGCGGCGTGGCGCAAGCGCCGAAGGGCCCGGGACGCGACGACCGAGCCGACGATGGTCGCCACCATGCCGTACCACGCGATCCACGCAAGGTGGCCGTGCCACTGGTTCTCGCTGCCCGGCTCGAACGCGCGGGCGAACCGGACGAGCCCCAGGCCGTATGCGACACCAAGCTGGCCGGCGCCGGTGAGCGCGGCCACTCCGAGCGCCGTCAGCAGCACCTTGCCCCAGGTGCGAAGCGTCATGCGGGCACGCTACTGATCGCGGGACACGCACGCCACCCGGCGGTCCGGCAATCTTCGGACCAGTCGACCGCGGCTTTAGCACGCGTCAGACCACGCGAGGATGACTGTCTGGTCATACCAGCGGTACGCTGATCTGCATGACCGCGAAGGTGACCTTGTCATTCTCGGAGGAGACCATCGCCGACGCGCGCCAGTTCGCGGAACGCGAAGGCATCTCGCTGTCTGCGTGGATCAATCAGGCCGCCCGGGAGAAGGTGCTGCGCGAGGTGTTTGCGGCGCACGCGGAGGTCGTCAAGCGGGCCGGCGTCGACCTGGACGCCGCGGCGCTTGCCGACGAACGTGAGATCGAGATGGCCGATCGCGTGATGTTCCGCGACCGGGGACGTCCGGGTGCTGCGTAGGGGCGAGATCTGGCGAGTCGAGGGCGCCCGGAACCGGCTCGGGCTGGTGATCAGCTCGGACGTCTACAACGGCACCGATGTGCCGATCGTGGTCGTCGCCGAGGTGGTGCCGGACGAGCAGCTGCGCGACTCCCCACTGGCGGTGCCGATAGGGCGTTATGTGGTAATGCCCGACCGGCTCTCGTCGCCGCTGAAGAAGTGGTTCACGGAGTGCGTGGACGTGGCGGACGCGGACACGATGAACCGCGTGTGCCGGGCGCTGCGTATCATCCAGGACTGCTGACCATCGGACAAGGCGGCCGGCGTGACCACCGTCCCGAACAGGGCGTTTTGACCCCAACGGGCGCCAGCAGGTATCGTTGCCTGCTGTTGTGCGACAGCCGAAGGCGTACCCGTCGGGTACGCTTGTCGTCCGTGCGCGGCTTGCGGACCGGCGCGCGACCCCAGACCGACGACGAGACAAGGTAGACCTGTGCGTACGTACAGCCCGAAGCCGGGTGAGATCGAGCGTCAATGGCACGTGATCGACGCCGCTGACGTCGTGCTGGGCCGTCTGGCGACCCACGCCGCCACACTGCTGCGGGGCAAGCACAAGCCGACGTTCGCCCCGCACGTGGACACCGGCGATTTCGTCGTCGTCGTGAACGCGGGCAAGGTCGCGCTCACCGGCAACAAGCGCCAGACCAAGGTGGCCTACCGGCACTCCGGCTACCCCGGCGGTCTCAAGCAGGTCGGCTACGAAGAGCTGCTCACCAAGCGCCCGGAGCGCGCGGTGGAGCTCGCGGTCAAGGGCATGCTGCCGCACAACAAGCTCGGCCGAAAGCTGATCAAGAAGCTGAAGGTGTACGCCGGCGCCGACCATCCGCACGCGGCCCAGAAGCCCGTGCCGTTCGAGATCAAGCAGATCGCGCAGTGAGCGCGGGCGAAGGAACCAGCATGACCGACACCACTGTGCCGTCCCCGGCCGCGGTCGCCTCGGCCGTCGAGGCCGCCGCCGCTCCCGCGCCAAGCCGCGTGCGCCGCGCCGACGGCCGGATCCAGACCGTCGGCCGCCGCAAGGAGGCGATCGTCCGGGTCCGACTCGTCCCGGGCACCGGCAAGGTGACCTGCAACGGCCGCGACCTCGAGGCGTACTTCCCGAGCAAGGTGCACCAGCAGCTCGTTCGCGAACCGCTGGTCACCACCGAGAAGGTCGAGGTGTTCGACGTCATCGCCAACCTCCGCGGCGGCGGCATCACTGGCCAGGCCGGCGCGCTGCGCCTGGCCATCGCGCGGGCCCTCGTCGAGAACGACGGCGACGACCGTCCCGTGCTCAAGAAGGCTGGTTTCCTCACCCGCGACGCGCGGGTAAAGGAGCGGAAGAAGTACGGCTTGAAGAAGGCCCGCAAGGCGCCGCAGTACTCGAAGCGTTGATCTCGACCTTGGACGTCTGACCGGCGGCCGGGTACGCCCCGTTTACACGGCGGTGTGCCCGGCCGCCGCGTCTTCCCAACACAGCGGCGGAGGTTTGTTTGCGCATGGGTCAGCTCTTCGGCACCGACGGCGTCCGCGGGCGGGCAAACGCGGATCTCACCCCCGAGCTTGCGCTCAGCGTCGCGATCGCGGCGGCAGCCACGCTCGCTGAGTCAGACCGCAGCCATCCGCCGGTCGCCGTTGTCGGTCGCGATCCTCGGGCCAGCGGAGAGATGCTCGAGGCCGCCGTGGTGGCGGGGTTGACCAGCGCCGGCGCGAACGTGCTCCGGCTGGGCGTGTTGCCAACTCCCGGCGTCGCGGCGCTCACCGACCAGCTGAAGGCCGACCTCGGCGTCATGATCTCCGCGTCACACAACCCGATGCCCGACAACGGGATCAAACTCTTTGCCGCTGGTGGGCACAAGCTGCCCGACGAGGTCGAGGCCCGGATCGAGGAGGCGGTCCTCGCCGGCACCGCGAACGGCCCGCGACCGACCGGCGCCAGCGTCGGCCGAGTACACGATGTGCCCGACGGGCTCGAGCACTACGTGGCCCGCCTCGTGTCCACCGCACCGCACCGCGCGGACGGGCTCACGGTCGTCGTTGACTGCGCCAACGGCGCGGCCTCGAAGGTGGCACCCGAGGTGTACCGGCGGGTGGGAGCGACTGTGATCCCCATCAACGCCGAGCCGGACGGCGTCAATATCAACGACAGGTGCGGCTCGACGCACCTGGCGCCGCTGCGCGCGGCGGTCGCGGAGCACGGCGCGGATCTCGGCTTCGGCCTGGACGGCGACGCGGACCGGTTGCTCGCCGTGGACGCCGCGGGCGAGGTCGTCGACGGTGACCAGATCATGGCGATCCTCGCGCTGGCCATGCGCGAGGCGGGCTCGCTGACCGCCGACACGCTCGTGGCCACCGTCATGAGCAACCTAGGTCTGCGCCTGGCCATGTCCGCGGAGGGCATCACCGTGGTCGAGGCCAAGGTCGGGGACCGGTACGTGCTGGAGGAGCTGCGCGCCGGTGGGTACGCGCTCGGCGGCGAGCAGAGCGGCCACGTCGTCATGCCGGCGTACGCGACGACCGGCGACGGCGTACTCACCGGTCTGCATCTGTTGGCCCGCGTGGCCGCCACCGGCCGGTCGCTGGCCGACCTGGCCTCGGTCGTCACCCGGCTGCCGCAGGTGCTCATCAACGTGCCGGTCGGGGACCGGACCGCCGGATCGACGGCGCCGTCGGTCGCTGAGGCGGTCGGCGCGGCCGAGGCCGAGCTCGGTGCCACCGGTCGGGTGCTGCTGCGGCCGTCCGGCACCGAGCCGCTCGTACGGGTCATGGTGGAGGCTCCGACCGAGGCGACCGCCCGCGTCGTCGCGGAGAAGATCGCGGAAGTGGTACGCGCGGCGAGCCCCGCGGCGTAATACTGGCCGGTCAGCCCAGTGCCGATCAGCCCAGTACGAGGTCGGCACACGTCACCGCCGCGACCCGCCCCTGCGACTGGCGCTTGGACACCTCGACGCCGTCCACCAACAGCCGGCAGTGCAGCGTCCCCTTCGCCCCGGCGATGCGGATCGCCAGCACGGTGGCGAGGAATCCGCCCTGACCCATGTTCAGCTCGACTCGCCACGGCAGATCCGCGCTGCCCAGCTCCTTCGTGCCGCCCTTCGCGTTCTGCACGTAGCTGATGTTCGCCGGCCCGTCGCCGGTGACCTCGTACACGATGACGTGGTCGGCGGCCGCCGGCGGGCTACTCGGTGTCGGCGACGACTCCTCCGGCGGCTGGGATTCCCGTGCGGTCGGCGCCGCGGCCGGCGTCGTGCCGTTCTGATGCCCGCCCCGGCTCAGCGCGAGTGCGACGACGACGCCGCCAATGCACAGCAGCATGGACAAGACCACGGCAGCTGCCACGCCCACGAGCAGCCCGCTCCTCGAGCGCCGGGCCGGTGGTGGCCCGTACGCTGGTGGCGCTTCGACTGCGGGGTACTGCGCGGTCGGTGGGTAGCGCGGCGGTACCTGGCCGACGGCGTAAACCGGCGACCACCCGTACGGCGGCGTGACCGGTGCCTCCGGCGGGACGTCCCGGCGCGGGGGCTCCTCGGCCGCCGGCGGGGTCGGCGCGGAGTACGACATGCTCCGATTGTCACTCACCCCGCAAACGCCGATCCTCCTTCGTGTCGATCTAGGGCGAATGCTGGCTAGTTAATCTCCAACCACCAGAATTCGCCCTAGATCGGCGAGGAGGGCGCCCGAATCGATCAGCTGTGATGCTCGAAACGTGGAGTTCCGAGCAGGCGCGATGAGCGATGGTCGGGTAGGGTGCGGGCCATGTGTGGGATCGTGGGATACGCCGGCGGGCGACCGGCGCTGGGCATCGTGCTGGACGGGCTGCGGCGCCTGGAGTACCGGGGTTACGACTCGGCCGGCGTGGCCGTCGTCAACGGCGGGATGCTGATCGAGAAGCGCGCCGGCAAGCTGGCCAACCTCGACAAGGCGCTGGCGGAGGCGGCGGCCAACGGCGACGGCAGGGCGATGGCCGGCGGCACCACAGGCATCGGGCACACCCGGTGGGCGACGCACGGTGGACCGACCGACCGCAACGCGCACCCGCACCTCTCCAACGACGGGCGGGTCGCGGTCATCCACAATGGAATCATCGAGAACTTCGCCAAGCTACGGGCCGAGCTGGAATCCACCGGCGTGGACTTCCACAGCGACACCGACACCGAGTGTGTGGCCCACCTGCTCGCCGCGGAGCTGGCGACCCTGCGGGCCGAGGCGCCGGTCGGCGGGGCCGAGGCGCCCGCCGGCGCGCCTGCGGATCTGCTCGCGGAGGCAATGCGCCGCGTGTGCCGGCGGCTGGAGGGCGCATTCACCCTGCTCGCGGTCGACGTCGATGCACCCGGCGCAGTCGTCGGCGCGCGCCGCAATTCGCCGCTCGTGGTCGGCCGCGGCCCGCGCGAGAACTATCTGGCGAGCGACGTGTCCGCGTTCATCGAGCACACCCGGGACGCGATCGAGCTCGGGCAGGACCAGGTCGTGCTGATCGGCCCGGATCGGATCGAGATCACCGACTTTGCCGGCGAGGAAACCGCCGGCCAGGATTACCACATCGACTGGGACTCGTCGGCCGCCGAGAAGGGTGGTTACGACTACTTCATGCTCAAGGAGATCGCCGAGCAGCCGCAGGCGGTCGCCGACACGCTGCGTGGCCGGCTCACCGAGACCGGCGGGATCATGCTCGACGAGGTGCGCCTGACCGACGAGGACCTGCGTGACGTTGACAAGGTCTTCATCGTGGCGTGCGGCACGGCGTACCACGCCGGGCTGGTCGCCAAGTACGCGATCGAGCACTGGACGCGGATCCCGTGCGAGGTCGAGCTCGCGAGCGAGTTCCGCTACCGCGATCCGGTGCTCGACCGGTCCACGCTGGTCGTCGCGATCTCCCAGTCGGGCGAGACCATGGACACCCTGATGGCGCTGCGGCACGCCAAGGAGCAGAAGGCCCGGGTGTTGGCGATCTGCAACACCAACGGTTCGACGATCCCGCGCGAGTCGGACGCGGTGCTCTACACCCATGCCGGGCCGGAGATCGCCGTCGCGTCGACCAAGGCGTTCCTCACCCAGCTCGTGGCGTGCTACCTGGTAGGCCTGCACCTCGCGCAGGTGCGTGGCATCAAGTACGCCGACGAGGTGGCGGCCGTGGTCACACAGCTGCAGGCGATGCCGGGCAAGGTCGACGAGGTCCTGGCCACGATGGAGCCGGTCCGGGCGCTGGCCCGGGACCTGGCCGGCGCCCGCAGCGTGCTGTTCATCGGGCGACACGTCGGCTACCCGGTGGCCCTGGAGGGCGCCCTGAAGCTCAAGGAGCTCGCGTACATGCACGCCGAGGGTTTCGCCGCCGGCGAGCTCAAGCACGGACCGATCGCGCTCATCGACCAGGGCACGCCGGTGGTATGCGTGGTGCCGTCCCCGGCCGGCCGCGGCGTACTGCACGACAAGATCGTCTCGAACATCCAAGAGGTACGCGCACGCGGCGCCCGCACGATCGTTATCGCGGAGGAGGGAGACGCCGCGGTCGAGCAGTTCGCCGACCATTTGGTTCGCGTCCCGCGTACGCCGACCCTGCTCGCCCCGCTGGTGACGACCGTGCCGCTGCAGGTGCTGGCGTGTGAGATCGCCGCAGCCCGCGGCCACGACGTCGACCAGCCGCGCAACCTGGCCAAGTCCGTCACAGTGGAGTAACCAACTTCGTCACACTAGGGGGTTGGGAGGCCGCCAACGGCCCAAGTTCGACGAAGCTGGGCGAGCAGGGTGGGTGAGCAGAGGGGGTGAGCCCCATCGTCGTGTCGCTGGTCGCGTTCGCGGCCGTGGCGGCCGTCGTCACGGCGACCCCCGGACTCGACACCGTACTGGTCCTGACTGGTCCTGCGGATCGCTGCGATCGGCGGTCGGCGCGCGGCCCTGGCCGCCGGTGCCGGCATCGGATTGGGCTGCTTGTGTTGGGCCACCGCGAGCGCCCTCGGCCTGACCGCGCTGCTCGCCGCGTCGCGGCTCGCGTACGACGTGCTGCGCTGGGCCGGCGCGGCGTACCTCTGCTGGCTCGGCGCACGCGCGCTGTGGCGGACGCGCCGCCGCCGCGACCCGCAGCCGTCCATCGTGGACGGTCACCCGCCGCCCGGAATGCACCCGGCCGCGGCATTCCGCATCGGCCTCGTCAACAACCTGCTGAACCCGAAGGTCGGCGTGTTCTACCTGTCGATGCTGCCGCAGTTCCTGCCCAGAGGCGTGAATCCGCTCCTCGCTTCGATCGCGATGGCGACCATCCACAATGTCGAGGGCATGGCCTGGTTCGTGCTGCTGGCGTTCGCCGTCGGCCGTGCGGCCGGCCTGCTCGCCCGGCCGGCGGTCCGCCGTTGGCTGGACCGGCTGACCGCGACGGTGTTCATCGGGTTCGGCGTCAAGCTCGCCGTCGAGGGCGTACGCCGGCGTTGAGTTAGTCCTTGCGCCCGCTGACCGCGAGGCCGACGCCGAGCCCCACCATCGTGAGCCCCGCCGCGCCGCCGATCAGGTCGAGCCGGCGCCCCGACCGGGCGAGCCAGGCCCGGGCCGCACCCGCGATCACGCCCCACACCGAGTCGGAGCACAGCGCAATGGCCGCGAACACCGCGCCAAGTACCGTCATCTGTACGCTCGGATGCGCGGCGGACGGATCCACGAACTGCGGCAGTATCGCGGCGAAGAACACCGCCGACTTCGGGTTGGTCACGCCCACGATGAATCCCTCGAGCCAGGTCCGCCGACCGCCGACCGGGTTCGCCTGGGCCTCGAACGCGGCGCGCAGCGCACCGCGGTGCCGGATCGCCCGGATGCCCAGGTAGACGAGGTACGCTGCGCCCGCGAGCTTGATCGAGGTGTACGCGACGGCGGACGCCTGCACGATCGCCCCTAGGCCGACCGAGACCAGCGCGGCCAGCGTGAAGCTGCCCGCGGCACCGCCGACGACGGTGGTCAGGGCGGCCCTCCGGCCGTACGCTAGCGCGCGGCTGATGACGAACAGGACCGACGGTCCGGGGATCACGATGAGTACGAAGGATGCGAGAGTGAACGCGAGCAGGCGGTCGGGTGCGGGCATACGCCCAGGCTAGGCGAGGCCGAGCGCGATCCTGGCGACCGTGTCGAGCGCCGGGTTGCCGTACCGCCAGTAGTCGGAGTGGCCGTGCAGCGGGTCACTGGGGTCGCTGAAAAACACTCGGCCGCCGAAGGACGGGTCGCTCGGGTTGTGTCCATGCCAGAGGTCGGCGTCCGGCCGGGCGAGCAGCCACGGCGCGGCGGTCGGCACGAGCGCCGCGAACGCGACCTCGCGGGCGGCTTGGACGAGCGATGGAGCGAGCCGCTGTATCGGGTCGTTCGCGGCGGTGCTCGACCAGACCCGGTCCGTCGGCAGGCCGAGCTCCGCGGCGTGCCGGACCCCGACGCCGGGTGAACCAAGGAAGACGACGTCGTCCGCGGCGAGGCCGTGATCCCGGGCGGTCACTCCAACGACGAGCGAGCCGTAGCTGTGGGCGACCACGGTCAGGTGCGCCGGACCGTCGTGCGACGCGCGTAGGCCCTCCTGGAACCGATGCAGCGCCGGCCCGCCGTCTTGCGCGTACGACGCCCGCAGCGCGTCGTTGATCAGGTCTGGCGCGTCGTAGTCCAGCCACAGCACCCCGGCCACGGACCGGTCCGGCGCGAGAACGGCCGCGCGCTCCAGCATCCGGTCGACCCGCCCCAGCTCGCCCGGCAGGTCGGCCAGCCCCGTGCCGGCGCCGGGCACGTAGCTCAGCACGTGATCCGCCAGGTCCGGGTCACCCACCGCGACGATCGCACGGCCGTCTCCCGCGACGTCGAGTCCCAGGAGGTACGCCCGGGGCCTGCCGTCCGCGGCCAGCCGCTCGGACAGCCGGGCCGTCGCCGGGCCGGGAGCGGCCGCGAGCAGGGCGCGGTTGGCCCGGTCGCGGGCCGCCGCCGGGACCCCGTCGAGCCGGCCGACCAGTGCCGGCGTCCGCACCACCAGCCAGCGGCGCTGGGCATCGGTCAGCGCGCCCCACCACGCGCGGACCGCCACCGGCTCCGCGCCACAGGCGGGGGAGCCCGGCGGTCGCTCCATCGGCCATCCGGCCGCCGCCGCCGCGGTCAGGTCGGCGAGGCGACGGACCGCCTCCTCGTCCGCGGCGCCGGCCAGGTCGAGCGCGGCCCGGATACCGTCCGCGGTGCGCCGAGCGGCGGCGAACGCCTCCGGATCGGGCCGCCCGCCGGGCGCGGCGACCGTCACCCGACCCCGTTCGTCCACGCGGACGAGCGGGTGGACCGGCCTGGCAACGGCCGCGGCGAGAGTGGCCTTCGCGCGGCTTAGCCGGACCGCGAACTCGGCCAGCACCTGGTCGGTCGCGAGGCAGTCCGCCGCCGCGGCGCCGCAGGGCTCGCTCACCGCCGCCAACCGGCGGTCCGCGGCCGACCCGGCCGGCCCGGACCACTGTCCGCGTAGCCCGGCCGCGACCAGGGTCACCTCCGCTCCGCGTCGGCCCAGTCCCGCGGACAGGATCCGCCACGCCGCGGCGGCGGCCCGCCATGCCTCGGGGTCCGCCCGCCACAGCTCGGCGTACCCGACCATCAGGCCACTGCACGGCTACGCCGGACGGCCCGCTCGTCGGTCGCCTCGTACTCCCCGGCGGCCCGGCGTATCAGCACCGCGGCGTCGACCGTTGACGCGGAGAGGACGGCCAGCCGCTGGCGTACGGTCGCGGTCAGCTCGGCGAGCGCGACACCTGACTGGAGGCCCTCGGCCGGCACCTCGAGCGGCGGACCCTCCGCCTCGTACGCCAGCCGCCGCGCGATCGAGCTCAGCGTGGCGGCGGATCGACGCAACGCCTCGGGGCAGACCAGAACGTCGTCGGCGAACACGCGCCCCGAGGGTAGGGGCGCGTCGTGGCGCGCGAAACCCCTGTGGACAAAGGACGGCCGCGTACACCCCCCCGTTGTCCACAGGGATCGCCCGCGACGGAGCCGGCGCCGTTAGGGTGGCAACCGTGATCGTCGCAGTGGGGATCGACGTGGTGCTCGTCGACCGGTTCCTCCGTGCCCTGGACCGCACGCCGCTGCTGGCCGACCGGCTGTTCACCGAGTCGGAACGGTTCACCGGATCGGGCAACCCGCGGCCGCCGGAGTCGCTCGCCGCCCGATTCGCGGCGAAGGAGGCCGTGGCCAAGGCGCTGGGTGCGCCGACCGGGCTGCACTGGCACGACTGCGAGATTGTGGCCGATCCGGACGGCCGGCCATGGCTGACCGTCTCCGGCACGGTCGCCGCGGCGGCGGCCGAGATCGGTGTGAGCCGCTGGCACCTGTCGCTCTCCCACGACGGCGGCATCGCGTCGGCGATGGTGGTGGCGGAGCGGTGAGGCCGGCATACCGGGTCGGCGACGTCCGGGCGGCGGAGCGGGCCCTGATGGACACCGTTCGGGAGGGCACGCTCATGCAGCGGGCCGCCGCCGGGATCGCACGGCGCTGCGCGTTGTTGCTGGAGGACGGGGGGGTCTACGGGGCGCGTGTCCTGCTCCTGATCGGTGCTGGGAACAACGGCGGCGACGCGCTCTACGCCGGCGCGCGGCTGGCCCGGCGAGGCGCGGACGTGCGCGCGCGGCTGCTCGTGCCCGACAAGGCGCACGCCGGGGGGCTGGCCGCACTGCGCACCGCCGGTGGCCACGTCATCGACGAGCTTCCGTCCATGATGGACCTCGCGATCGACGGGATCGTCGGCATCGGCGCCACCGGCGGGCTGCGCGAGCCGGCCGCCGCGGCCGTCGCGGCGCTGGGGACGGCCCGTTCCCGCGCGGGCACGCGGCCGGCGGTAGTGGCGGTGGACGTGCCGAGCGGCGTCGACGTGGACACCGGGCACGTACCCGGCCATGCCGTCACGGCGGACGTCACCGTGACGTTCGGTTGCCTCAAGCCGGCGCTCGTGGTCGGCCCGGCCGCTCCGTTGGCCGGCCAGGTCGAGCTCGTCGACATTGGGCTCGGCCCGTGGCTGCGGGCCGAGCCGGTCGTCCGGGTGCCCGAGGAGGCGGACGTCGCCGAATGGTGGCCGCGGCCGGGCCCGGCGTCCGAGAAGTACTCCCGCGGCGTGGTGGGTGTCGCGACCGGTTCGCGGACCTATCCGGGTGCCGCGGTGCTGTCCGTTGCCGGCGCGCTCGCCGGACCCACCGGCATGGTGCGGTACGCCGGCGGGGCGCACGAGCAGGTGCTCTCCAGCCACGCGTCCGTGATCGCCACCGAGCGGGTCGGTGAGGCCGGTCGCGTGCAGGCCTGGGTGTGCGGGTCCGGCCTCGGCACCGACGATCGGGCGAGCACGGAGCTGCGGTCGGTGCTCGCGGCGCCGGTGCCGGCGGTGTTGGACGCCGACGCGCTGACGCTGCTCGTCGACGGTTCGATGGCGCGGAACCTGCGGGCGCGGGAGGCGGAGGTCGTGGTCACCCCGCACGACCGCGAGTTTGCCCGGCTCGCCGGGGAGCCGCCGGGCAAGGACCGGGTCGCCTCCGCGCTGCGGCTGGCCTCCTGGATGCAGGCGGTCGTGTTGCTCAAGGGGGACCGCACCGTGGTGGCGACCCCCGACGGGAGGGCCTGGGCCAACCCGACCGGGTCCCCGGCGCTCGCGACGGGCGGCACCGGCGACGTCCTCGCCGGGTTGCTCGGCTCGCTGCTGGCCGCGGGGCTCACCGCCGAACGGGCCGCGGTTGCGGCCGCGTACCTACATGGGCTGGCCGGCCGGGAGGCGGTGCGGCACGGCCCGGTGACCGCGCCAGACGTGGCGGCCGCGCTGCGGACGGTGATCGCCGAGCTCACCGCCTCTGGGTTGTAGCCGATCACCCGCCCGCCTGCCCGTCCACGGACAGCGACGAGCCCCGCGTACAGGGCAGGACGCGGGGCTCGACGATTGTCGGGTGCGGCGATCGCCGCGCCCGGATCAGGTGAGTGTCAGAGTGGGCGGACCGACTCGGCCTGCGGGCCCTTCTGTCCCTGGCCGATCTCGAACTCCACCCGCTGGTTCTCCTCGAGCGAGCGGTAGCCGCTGCCCTGGATCGCGGAGAAGTGGACGAAAACGTCCGCGCCGCCGCCGTCGACGGTGATGAAGCCGAAGCCCTTCTCCGCGTTGAACCACTTGACGGTGCCCTGAGCCATGCTGTGCCTTCTCTCTATCGGTGACGAAACATGTGCCGGTTCTGTAGCAGCGGCGTTGTTC
>DASXRQ010000252.1:0-10712 GCA_036506495.1 Micromonosporaceae bacterium
TGGCCGACAACTCCGTCGGCCGCGTCATCGACACCCTGCTCCGACATGATCTCGTCATTGTCGACGAGATCGGGTTCGCGCCGCTGGACGACACCGGAACGCAGCTGCTATTCCGGTTCGTCGCCGCCGCCTACGAGCGCCTGCTGTCGGCCGCGGGTGCGGTCGGGTTCGCGGTAGGCGGCGAGAGTTCCAGGGGGTTCCAGCAACAGGGAAGGAGGCCAGCATCACTGGTACCGACATGTACCGGATCGCCGACGGCAAGATCGTGGAACAGTGGGTCGAAGGCGACCTGCTTGGCCTCATGCAACAACTCGGCGTCCTCCCCACGCCAGGCCACGCGAAGGCTAGCGGTGCAGCGCGCGTCAGCGAATCGGGCCCGACCGCAACGGCCGATATGAGTGCGTGGTCAGGTAGATGTTCGGCTCATCGACGGACGCGGGTGGCAATAAGCTGTTCTCAGTAACGGCCGGTTACCGCGTGTAGTCGAGGGTGGTTTGTCGGCCTGACCAACGCGCGCTATTCGAACCGCGCCTGCTCGGTCCTGGTGATCCGGCCGAGGATGGGTAGGCACGCGACGATCACCGCAACCGCGATCGCAAGGCTCGCGCCCAGCACCGCGTAGTACGACCCGGCCGGGAGTGTGGGGACGTGCCGGTCCGGCGCCAGCGCGCGGGCGACCGGGTAGGCGAGGATCAGCCCGACCCCGGCCGCGATCACTGTGGCGGTCACCAGCGGCAGGATCGTTTCCAGCAGTACCGTGCGGTACAGCGCGCGGATTGGGGTACCGGACACGCGCAGCAGGGTGAAGGCTCGCCGCCGCTCGACCAGGCTTCCGGAGATCGCCACCGCGAGGCTGATGCCGGCGATGAGCAGCGTGATCGCGGCGAGGAGGACCACCGCACGCTGCACCTCCAGGTACAGCTCGGCCCGGGTCTGCGCGACCTCGCCGAACGTCTGGGGCGTGTCGTTGATCTCGCTCGCGTATTCGGACAGCACGGTGCGTACCCGCTCCAGCGTCGCGGGCGAGCCGGTGTACACCACGAGCGCGGCGAGGTCGTTCTGCGTGATGTCTCCTTTGGCCACGTCGCTGTCCGGCCCGAAGAACGGCAGGTCCTCGTTCATCGCCGCGATGTTGTCGGTGAACATGCCGAAGATGGCGCCGCGAACCGCGGTTGCGCCCGCCGGACAGGTGCCGAATGCCGGGATCTTCGCGAGGTCGGCGCACGACACTGCGTTCGGCCCCTCGAACGGGCCGCCTTGGCCGTCCAGGTAGAACGGCACCACCGTGGTCCCGCCGGCGGCGGTGACCTTGCCGATGAGAGCGGCCGCCTCGACCGCCGGCACACCGTGGAGCGTCGGCGGCGATTCCGTGCCACACTTCCCGCCGCAGGTGCTGGCCAGGAACCCGACCCGCAGCGCGCCCGCGATCGAGGCGTCGGCGGTGGTGGACTGGGCTGCGATCGCGGCCGGCACGATCGCAGCGAGCGTGGTGCCGACCAGCACGGCCAGCACGAGGCCGCTCACCGCCCGGTACGCGGCACGCGGGTTGTCCGATAGCCGGCCGGCCGCGAGTAGCGCGGAGCCGCCGCGTGCGTACCGGTGGAAGATCTTTGTCGCCACCGTGGTCAGCCACGGCCCGGCGATCATCATGCCGATCATGACCAGGGCCAGGCTGAGGACCGCGAGACCGGGGCTGTTCCGGGTGGCCTGGGCGTTCTGCCGCAGCGGCACCACGAACAGCACCAGACCGACCGCGAGCGGGATCGCGCGCCAGAACCGTGGCGGCGGTGGGGTGACGCGGCGGCTGACGCCCAGCGGCGAGATGCGGACCCGCCGCAGCGAGCCGAGGCAGGCGATCGCGGCCATCGCGGGCACGCCGATCAGCATGATCGTGTACCCGGCCGGTGTGGGCCTGATGTCGGCCGCGAAGAACCGGAATCCGAGCAGTTTCAGGTCGACCAATGCCGGTCGCAGCGCGGCGTACACGCCGATGCCGACCGTGGCGCCAAGCAGCGCGCCGAGGACCGCGTCCACGCTCGCGACCACGTTGATCTGCCGGGCGGTCGCGCCGACCAGGCGCATCGCGGCGTACCGCTCCTCGCGCCGGCCGGCCGCCATCCGGGTCGCGGTGCCGATGAGCACGACCATGGGTATCAGCAGCGCGACCGCGCCCAGCGCGAACCCGAACCGGTAGAACTGTGACGTTGACAGCCCATGCGGCGCCTGATGGATGGCCGACACGTACCCGGTGCCGGGTATCGCGCGCAGCGTGTCCGGCGCGTACCCGATGACGATCGCGAGCGCGTCCGGGCTCTGCAGGCCGGCCGGCCCGATGGTGCCGGCGAGCGTGCCCGGGTACCGGTCGCCGAGTTCGTCGGCCGGCACGGTGGCCAGCAGCTTCGCGAGCGCCGGCGAGGCGTAGTACTGGCCGGCCGCGGGCATCGCGGAAAGGCCCGGCACCACCGGCGCGCCGGGCGCCAGCGTGGCCACGTCGAGCCGGTCAATGCTCTGGCCCTGGTATGTGTCCACGCCGTAGTTCCACAGCAGCGAGCCGCTGGTGGCAGCCGGGTCCGGGTCGGTGCACTGCCAGCATGCCTTGGCCACCGACGCCTGGTACCCCTGGTATATCGAGAGCACGCTGAGCAGCAGGCCGACGCCGATCCCGACGGCCGCGGTGATGACCGCGAGCCGGACCAGCGCCTCGCGCCCGCTGCGTACCGCGAGCCGTACCCCGAGCCGGACCATCAGACCCCCACACCTAGCGGGGTGACCAGCCCGTCGCGGACCATCACCTCGCGGTCCGCGTGCGCGGCCACCCGCGCCTCATGCGTCACCAGCACCATGGCGCTGCCCTCGGCACGTGCCATGCCGACCATCAGGTCCATCACCTTCTCGCCGGTGAGCGAGTCGAGCGACCCGGTCGGCTCGTCCGCGAACAGGACCTTCGGCGTGGTCACCAGCGCCCGGCCGACCGCGACGCGCTGCGCCTGGCCGCCGGACAGCTCGCCGGTCCGCCGCCGTTCCAGGCCGTCGAGCTCCAGCCGGGGGAACCACGCGCCGGCCCGCGCGTACGCCGACCGGCGGGCTACCCCGTCCAGGAGCAGCGGGAGCGCGATGTTGTCGATCGCGGTCAACTCCGGCACGAGCTGGCCGAACTGGAAGACAAAACCGAAGAGGGTACGCCGCAGCTTGGTGCGCGCAGCGTCGGTCAACTGGTCGAGGCGCGTGCCGTCGAACGTGATGGTGCCGGAGTCCGGCGGGAAGATGCCGGCCATGCAGTGCAACAGCGTGGACTTGCCCGAGCCGCTCGGCCCAAGCACCGCCACGATCTCACCGGGCGCGATGTCGATGGTGGCGCCGCGCAGCGCCGGCGTCGCGCCGAAGGATTTGGTCACCTCGTGCGCGGCGAGGATCGGGGTCATCGGACGATTTCCTTTCGGAGTTGGTCGAGCCGGGCCGCCGTGATGTCGATCCAGCGCATGTCGGCTTCCAGGTGGTACAGGCCGAAGTCGGCGAGCAGCGTGCGCGACAGCGGCCCGGCCTTGCGCATCGCGGTCAGCTCGCGCATGCGGTCGAGGTGGGCGGCACGCTGCCGGTCGAGGTAATCGGCGGCCGGGCGGTCGGACAGCAGCGCGAGCACGACCTTGACGAACAGCACCGCCTGCAGCGTCGGATCCGGTTTCTCCGGCTGGGTCAGCCACGCTTCCAGGCGGGCGACGCCGTTGGCGGTGATCACGTACCGCTTCCGGTCCGGCCCGTCCCCCGGCTCGGCACCGTGCACCGCGATGTGCCCGTCGCGTTCGAGGCGGGAAAGCGTGCCGTACAGCTGCCCGAACGACAGCGGCTTGCCGCCGCTGCCGAACAGCTGGTCGTACTCGCGCTTGAGCTCGTACCCGTGACTCGGCGCCGGCTCGAGCAGGCCGAGCAGCGTGGTCGGGATCGGGGTGATGGTCACGCCGGCCACTATACGCTGAGCGTGTAACCCGAGGGAATACCCCGACGTGCGCGTCATATGCGACAGACAAGGCGTATCGCGCCGTTTATTGACGAATCGATCTCGCGTACCCGCGCCGCCGCGGATGCCTGGCGCCGGCTACCGCAACTCGGCCATCGCCGCGCTCGCCGCCGTCGGTGGGCTGATCCTGTTGATCTGGTCGGCGCTGACCCTCCACCCGAACGACGAAGATCGCGGGGTCGTGCTGCTCGTGGTGGGCCTTACGCAGCTGGTCTCGTCGTACCGCGGCAAGCGCGGCCAGGCGGGCCGCCGCCCCGTGACGCATCGACACAGCCGGGATTGATCCGCACGACATCGATGGGTAACAGGCTGGACTCAATCCGAAACATCGCCGATATTCATCGGACAAGTTCAATGCTCGGCCACTACCTCAGCGGCACCGGTAACGAGTCCGCGCCGATCGAGACCGCCACAGGCGATCGGTAGGGCATTGCGGGCGACGGTCAGCCGCGCCAGCCCCAGGCGATCACCATGCAGAGCGAAAACCAACGCGATACCGGATCTTCTACGAGCGCCAACGGCTCGGCCAGGTCGTCCGGCGTGAGAAGGCCGGCGGTGATCAGGCGGGGGCCGAGGTCCTGCAGAGCCATGGAATAGAACGCGGACTCCGCGCTACCACCGCGTACCAGCCGGCAGGTCAGTTCCGCGTCGACGTCACGCAGGCCGGCCGCCGCGACCGCCGCACGAAGGTGCAGACCGAACTCGGGGTCCGCCCCGGCGGCGCGGAACCCGGCCTCCATGGCCGGTATCGCGCGGGAGAATGCGGCTGCCTTCAATGATGGGCTGACGACCGGTAACAGGGCCGCCCCGAACACGAGGTCTTCCAGCACCAGCACGCCGCCCGGGCGCAGCGCCTTCACCAGCCGCACGACGACCTCGCTCCGGCTGGGCAAGTGCTCCAGCACCGTCCGCCCAATGGGTCGGTCAGCGGTGGCGCCGGACCCGAAGTCGATGGAAACCTCAACTTGACGTACTTGACGTACTTGTCGTTACACCGCTGCAGGTGCTCCAACGCCATCTCGAGCGACCGGGTGATCCTCGCGTCGTCCGCGGGTTGCTCCCTGGACCGAGCCCGAGCCGGTGGGCCGGTGATCGATTGCCGAAGGTAGCCAAGCAAGTAGCCAAGACGGCGGACAACACCGGACACTCACGCACACCAACGACACCGGTGACCAGCACAGGAACGCGAGGACGGACGCTTGCCAGATCCTGGCAGTGTGGCGGTCAGTGCAGCAGATCACTACAGCAGAGCTGTACAGCAACGCAACCCTCCTCAACGGGCCGGATGAGATTCCACGACGTGTCCTGACCTTGGACGCGACCTCACCGACACGCACCGCCGAAAGCTACGGATCAGAGGATCCGCCCGTTGACGCCATTGACGCGAACGTGTCAATGGCTTCGGGATGCTCCGGCGGCATCGGCTGCAAAGACAGCGACGCACCGACTCGACGCGTCCGGTCTGAGCAGCGGGGGACGCGGACAACCACGAGGACCCAACCGATCTCGTCAAGATCCAGGCAACGGGGCGCTGATCGACCGGCTCGACCCACCGCCGGGGTTCGCCGCCAGCGCCGCCGGCTACGTGCTCGCCTCCGCGGGTTCGCCGCGGCCCGTAGCTTGGCCGGCGTTGCCGGCCGAGTTCGCACTGGCCGGGACCGGCATCGTTCTGGCCGAGACGCAGAGTCGATGCTGGTCGCTGCGGCGCTGCCGGACCGGCTGCGCGGCAGCGGCTAGGGATTGCTTGGCGTGGTGCAGGCCGGCGGCGACTTCGCCTCCTCGGCCATGGTCAGCCTGCTATGGGTATGGGGCCGTCCTTTGTAGACTGTCGAGGTCGTCGCTGTAGCGGCGGGCGGTGCTGTCAGCTCCAAATCCGCACGTGGGCGCGGACCACGGCGGTGGCGCCGGGCCCCGGGGCGGTACCCGCCCTGGGGAAGTGGCTCTCGGCGGTCAGCTCGCCGTAGGCGAACGATTGGCGGTTGACCGGCGGGTTCTCGTCGAGGGCGTTGATCCAGTTGAACAGACCGCCAAACCCGGCAACGTTCAACGTGTGCCCGGTCTCGTGGGAGGACATACTTCCGCCGGGCGGGGGCGGTCCGAACGGCAACCCGGCCGGCGGCCCCGGGGTGAGGAACGTGAAGTTGCCGAGGTTGAAGCCACCCACGAAGCCGGTGATTCCGATGAGCGCGCCACCGGTGGTCTCGACGGTTGCGGTCAGGCTGTCGAAGCGGACGGCCGCCGGCCCGAACGCGGCCAGCGCGAACGGGAGGTTGAGCAGGAACAGGAGAAGACCGACCGCGGTGGCGAACCACGACATGGGTCGCAGCCAGCTCGACCAACCCAGGACGGCCTGGTACGGGACGGTGACCGCCAGGCCGGGGAACACCGCGAGCAGGCCGATGATCGCGAGAATCAGACCGAGCAGCCACCCGAACGGTATGGGCACGAGCGCCCAGATCGCGAGGTTGAGGGCGGCCGTCACGCCGATGGCGAAGCCCCGCATCAACAGCTCAACGGGTGAGGCCGGCAGCGGCGTCGGGGTGGTCGGGACCGGCGGGACCGCCGGCAGCCCGGCGAGCCCCGGCAGCACCCCGAGGGTGGCGATGATGTACGCGAACGCGTACAGGATGAACATGCTGAACAGCGCCACGGCCACCCACGAGCTCGCCGTCATCGTGGCGAGCAGTGGCGCGATGACAGTGGACATGAGCAGTGTCGACAGCGCCCCGAACAGCACGACGGTTGCGCCGACGAACGCCGCGGTCACGACGTACAACACGATTCCCACGAAGAAGCCGACGATGGCTCCGATGATGCTCACGACCCACCTCGTCTCGGATCCGGCGAATCTGTTCTCAACGCCTCCCGGCTGCGGCGGACGTAGTCCTCGCGCCAGTGCGGCCGCAGGACAAAGCGCCCAGGCTCGACGGATCGGCGGCCGATCTCGCCGTACCAGTCCCGCTCGGGGCCACGGCTCGACATGTGAACCGGGCTGACACCCCAGCGGTACACGTAGTACCACCGGTCCGTCGGCAGCGGCGCGGCCGGTACGACGTCCACGCTGGGCGCGGCGCGAAGCTTGTCGTCAAAGGCCGCGTCCTCCCCGAAGCTGAGGTGCGGGTAACCGCCGACGGCGTCGAACGCGTCGCGCGTGAACGCGCTGCAGCCGTGGGCCAGGCTCCGGCAGCTGTCACTGTGCAGCCCGGCCGCGTCGGCGACCCAGTACTGGCTCGGGCAGAAGTAATCCGCGTCGCCGAGCCACGCGGCGGACGCGGAGAGGCGCCACGGCAGGCTGATGTCGTCGTCGTCCCACGGCATCAGCACGTCACCACCTGCGAGCCCGACGGCTGCGTTTCGTTTCTCGCCGAGCGACTGGAAACGGCGTGGGAGGTTCACGACGGTGACCCCCGGTGCGTCGCATACCAGATGCTGGGCGGGGCAGTCGTTGAGTAGGACCAGCTCCTTGTCCGCGTAGTCCTGGCGCAGGAATGACTCGACCGCCTCTTCCAGGAGCCACTGCTGGGCTGGCGGACGGTTGAACGTCGGCAGGATGCAGCTCACCTTCACGGTGCGGGCACCTCGCTCACCGCGGCCTCCGCGACGCGCAGCACGTGTTCGGTGGGGAGGAACTCGGAGAAATGCGCCAGCACCGGCGAGAGGTCGAGGCCGAGTTCGGTGTGGCCCAGCACGTAGTTACGGAGCTTGTCCTCGATGGTCAATGGGTAGGCCGGACCCCGTGGGCGACCGAAACGGTGCATCCACCGCAGCCACGGCAGGCATATACACCGGTGACCGGCCTGGCGGAACTTCTCGTGAAGGTATCCTTCCTCGCCGCCGAAGCCGCGAAAGCCGGGATGGAAGCCGGGCCAGGCCTCCGCCCGACAGCTGAACACGCCAAGGCCCTGCATCGGAATCTCGAACGGCTCGCCGTCACCATTGTTTCCGCGCGGGTCCGTTGCCCATATCCCCCACATTTGACCGCGCCACACCGGATCGAAGTGCGTCGACACCAGCTCCCCGTCGTCATAGAGCAGCGGACCCTGCAGCAGGTCCGAACACTCTGGATGCTCCCGGTAGAACTTCGTGAGCCGGGCGATGGCGCCGGGTACGAAGAGCACGTGCGAGTCGCAGCACAGCACCGCCCGGCCGCTCGCACGGCGGAACACCAGGTCCTTCGTCGCGGCCGTGCCCACAATGTCGGTGGCCGCCACATACGTTCCGCGCACCCAGTCCCGCACCAGGCTCTGGGTGTGTCCGCAGCCGTAGTTGTCCACCACGAGCAGCTCGGTGTTGTCCAGGTCCTGGTAAAGACGCAGGGCCTGAAGGGTGAAGTACACGCCGTCGAAGTCGTCGTAGGTCGCCATGCCGATGGTCAACTCCGGTGCCGGATGAACCAGGGCGGCGGCCGACGGACGCTCTGGACCGGAGAAGGTGCCCGCCTCGGCGCCCACATCGGCCACCGGTGACGGGCTCGACCGCGCATGCCACGAGAGCGCCCCGCTAGACCCGAGGACGAGCGCCGCGACGCCCGCGCCGACGCAGATCTGCCGCCCGGGCAAGAGGCCGGCCATCCAGGTGGCGATGTCCGGACCGCCGTGGCGGTATCCATCCAGGAGCACCACGGTCGCCGGGATCGCCAGCATCAGGTTGCGGACGATCGGCGACAGCGTAGTCACGCTCTTGCGGCCGCGGGCCATCCCGGCGGCGAGCGGTCCGATCGGGACGAGCAGGCAGCCGAGCGCGGCCAACGCCGACGACCACGCCGTTGCCCCGAACATCAAGCCCGTGGCGATCGCAAGCTCTGCGACCGGCCACGTGCCGGCCACGACACGCACCAGGGCACTCGGCACGCCCACGGCGGCGACGGCACGCCGAGTTCCCGGGGAATCGACCAGCCGTGCCAAAGCTGACCCGGCCACGAACGCGGCGAGAACCAACCGAACGACCGCCAGCGCACTGTCCACGGCAACCTCTCATTCACCTCAGCCAGGTCAGCGGGTGCAGCCCACAATCCCGCGGCCGAAGTTGAGGACCGCGAGTACGGTCCCGAACAGGCCACCGACGATCAGAGCGCCGGCGGCGCAGCCGAACAGCAGGAGGATGGCCAGCACGGCGGCGATCACCAGCATGAGGAGAGACAGCCGCGTGAACCAGTCGATCAGGAGGAAGATGGCGGCACAATCTCGACACAAGATGATCCACAAGAAGAGAATGATCAGCGCCAAGCCCGCCGCGCTGATAGCCGCGGTGAGCAGCGCGACGTTGTAGAAGCCACCACAACCCCAAATGAAGAGCATGATGGCCGCCGCCGCGATCAGGACCAACGCGATGATCACCGCGGCCAGGCACAGGCATCCAAAGCCGCCGCCCGGAGGCGCCGCAGTCGTGCTGCTCGTGCTTGTGCTCGTCGTCGGGGTAGTCGGTCCCGAGGTGGTGGACGTCGACGTCGTCGGTCCCGGCGTCGTGGAAGTCGAGGTTGTCGGCCCGGCCGTGGTGCTTGTGCTCGTGGTGGTCGTGGACGTCGTCGTGGTCGTGGTGGTTGTCGTGGTCGGCAGCACCTCGACGCCGGTGAACTGGACGGCGAGGATTCCCTCTACCGGGCTGTTGTACAGCTGGACGTCGCTTACGCCGTTGGCCCAGAAGGCATTGGTCGGCGTGCCGGCAAACCCCGCCTTCTGCCAGAGCTGGATCCGCCAGATGCCCTTGGCCGACGGTATCGTCGGGATCTGGTTCCAGCAGCCCTGCAGTCCGCCAAACGGCGCGACGGGGTTGCCCCAGCTTGACATCGGCGTCATCGGACCGAACACGACCAGGGCGGGGACCGGGATCTGCTGGCCGGTGGGGGAGACCAGGACGTAGTCGTAGCTGTTCTGGGTGGTGTCCACCAGCAGCACGCACAGGCCGGTGACGGAGAAGTCGACGGCGTTGGACGCGTAGCCGAGGTCAAACCGCCACTGATCCGGCGCGACCGCCCCCGCCTGCCCGTAGCCCGGAGCACCCCCACTCGGAGCGTCCACAGTCGACTCGTCGACGAGTTCACACCAATACTCGGCGATCGGCGCCGGAGCGGGTGGAGTGGTCGACGTGGTCGACGGCGTCGCCGCCAGGAAGCCACCGGGTATCGCACCGTGGTGCGCGTACACCCGAAGCGTTGTCATCCGGCGACCTCCATCCAGGAGGCATCGTTAGACACATCAATATAGTGACAACCACCAATACGGTCCACCCAACCAAACCCAGATGTCGCAGACCCGACTCGATGGATACCGCCTCGACGAGGGCGGCGTTCCAGTCGTGCGCTCCAAGTGCACGTTGGGAGCCATTGGTGGGAGCCACCGGGACGGACTCATCTGGACGGAACCGAACCGGATTGTCTGACCCGAGGGATGCATCCGCAGGTGGCGGACCTAATCGGACGGTCCCGGAATGCTTTTGGCAATCTACGGATCAGAAGGTTGGGGGTTCGAGTCCCTTCGGGCGCGCCCAGGTCAAGGGCCATCTCGGACGTCCGAGGTGGCCCTTTTAGCTAGCTGTACTGCAGCGAAGTACAGCAGTCACTGCCCTTCCAAGCTCTCGCCAAGCCGCTTCAGCGCGTCCCGCGTTGCGTTCGAACTAACGCGAGCGTAGATCTCCATCGTGATCGAGAACTGAGCGTGACGAAGTACCTGCATCACCACCCTCGGGTGGACGTCGAGAT
>DASXRQ010000253.1:0-71355 GCA_036506495.1 Micromonosporaceae bacterium
GCTCGCCGCCATCGACGCGATCAAGGACTCGGGCAGCCAGGCGAAGCTCGGCACGTTCGACTTCAACCCGCAGATCCCGCCGAAGATCCAGTCCGGTGAGCTGCAGTGGGCGATCGACCAGCAGCCGTGGCTGCAGGGCTATGAGGCCATCGACTCGCTGTGGCTGTACAAGGTGAACGGCAACGTTCTGGGCGGCGGCAAGCCGTCCCTGACCGGCCCGTTCCTGGTCGACAAGGCAAACGTCGACTTCGTCGGCAAGTTTGCCGCCGGCGGTACGCGGTAGTCAGCCGCGCGGGGGGTCACCGCGGTGGTGACCCCCCACCCGGCATCGGAGAACTCGGAGGTTCCCGTGGCTCAGACAGTCGACATTGACGTCAAGACACCACCCCCACCGGGCCGGGACGAACGGCTGGCCCGAAGATCACCGCTGGCCCGGCTGCTCACCCGGCCCGAGGTCGGCGCACTGGTCGGCGCGATTCTCATCTACCTGATCTTCTTCAGCGTCGCGCCGCCGTTCCGGTCCGCCGCCTCGCTGTCGTCGGTCCTGTACCTGAGCTCCACGTACGGCATCCCCGCCGTGGCCGTCGCGCTCCTCATGATCGGTGGTGAGTTCGACCTGTCGGCCGGCGTCGCCGTGACCAGCTCGGCCCTGGTCGCGTCGATGTTCAGCTACCAGTTCACCACCAACATGTGGATCGGGGTGCTTGTCGCGCTGGTGGTGGCGCTCGCCATCGGATTTGTGAACGGCTATCTCGTCGTAAAGACCGGCATACCGAGCTTTCTCGTGACGCTCGGCACGTTCTTCATGCTGCGGGGGCTCAACCTGGCCCTCACCAAACAGGTCACCGGCAACGTCGGCACCAACGACGTGTCGAACATCCAGGGGTTCGACTCGGCCAAGAAGGTGTTCGCCTCGAGTTTCACGGTCGGAGGCGTGTCGATCCGGATCACCCTGATCTGGTGGATCATCTTTGTCGCCGTGGCCACCTGGGTGCTGCTCCGCACCCACCTCGGCAACTGGATCTTCTCGACCGGCGGCTCCGCGCCCAGCTCCCGAGCGGTGGGTGTCCCGGTCAACCGGGTCAAGATCGGCCTGTTCATGACGGTCGGCTTCATGTGCTGGTTCACCGGCATGCACATCCTGTTCAACAGCAACACGGTGCAGTCCGGGATCGGCCTTGGCAACGAGTTCATCTACATCGTGGCGGCCGTGGTCGGCGGGTGCCTGCTCACTGGCGGGTACGGCTCCGTCATCGGCGCCGCGATCGGGGCCTTCATCTTCGGGATGGCCAATCTGGGCATCGTCTACGCCGGGTGGAACCCCGACTGGTTCTACTTCTTCCTCGGAGCGCTGCTGCTCGGCGCCATCCTGCTCAACAACTGGGTTCGCAAGCGAGCGGAGGCAATGCGATGACGGCGACCACCGCGCAGGCCACGGCGGAGCGGACGGAGGCCCCGCTGGTCCGGCTCGTCGACGCCGGCAAGCACTACGGCAACATCAACGCCCTGCAGGGCGTCACCCTGGAAGTCAGCGGCGGCGAGGTCACTTGCGTGCTGGGCGACAACGGCGCTGGCAAGTCCACCCTGATCAAGATCATCGCCGGCTTACACCAGCACGACGAGGGCACGTACGAAGTCGAGGGCCAGCCAGTGCGCTTCGGCTCGCCGCGCGAGGCGCTGGACCACGGGATCGCCACCGTGTACCAGGACCTGGCGGTGGTGCCGCTGATGCCGGTTTGGCGCAACTTCTTCCTCGGCAACGAAGTGCGAAAGGGCGTGGGGCCGGTCAGCCTCATGGACATCAGGTTCATGAAGCGGACCGCCAAGAAAGAGCTCTCCGACATGGGCATCGACCTGCGCGACGTTGACCAGCCCATTGGGACGCTGTCCGGCGGCGAGCGGCAGTGCGTCGCCATCGCCCGGGCCGTCTACTTCGGAGCGAAGGTGCTGATCCTCGACGAGCCGACGGCGGCGCTCGGGGTCAAGCAGTCCGGCGTCGTGCTGAAGTATGTCCTGCAGGCGAAGGAGCGCGGGCTGGGGGTCATCTTCATTACCCACAACCCGCACCACGCCTACCCGGTCGGCGACCGGTTCCTGCTCCTCAAGCGTGGCCGGACCCTTGGCTACTACGGCAAGGGCGAGATCAGCCGCGACGAGCTGACCGCGTTGATGGCCGGCGGCGCCGAGCTGGAGGAGCTGCACCACGAGCTCGAGCGGGGCGGTGGGGCCCTCGCCGAGGCGGCACAGGAGCTGGAGGAGGACGTCAAGGAGCTGGGCATCACCCCAACCGGGGGACGACCGTGACGGCTGCGGTGCGGCCGGGGCTGCTCAAGCTCGGCAGCTGCCCGGATTCGTGGGGCGTCTGGTTCGCCGAGGACCCGCGCCAGACGCCCTGGCACCGGTTTTTGGACGAGTTGGCCGGGGTCGGCTACGAATGGCTGGAGCTCGGGCCGTACGGCTATCTGCCGACCGACCCGGCGCGGCTCACCGACGAGCTGGACCGGCGCGGCCTGAAGGTGGCCGGCGGAACGATGCACGGCCTCAGCGGGCTGCACCGTGCCGAGGAGTACCCGCAGATCCTCGCCCAGACCCGCAGGGTCGCCGAGCTCACCGCGGCGCTCGGGGCCCGCGACCTCGTGTTCGTCCCGGTCCCCGGCTTCCGCGACGATACGACCGGGGCGTACCTGGAGCCCCGGGATCTGGACGACGACGGCTGGAAGACGCTGATCCGGTCGACCAACGAGCTCGGCCGGGCCATCGCCGAGGAGTACGGCGTCACGCTGCAGTTCCACCACCACGCCGACAGCCACGTGGAGACGCCCGACCAGGTCGAGCGCTTCCTCGCCGACACCGACCCCCGGCACGTCTCGCTGTGCCTGGACACCGGGCATTACGCGTACGGCGGCGGCGACGCCGCGCAGCTGATCCGGTCGCACCCCGATCGGGTCGGCCACGTCCACATCAAACAGATGGATCCCGCCATAGTGGCCCGGGCCCGGGCCGAGGACCTCGCCTTCGGCCAGGCCGTAGCGCAGGGCGCGAGCTGTGAGCCGCCCAACGGGGTGCCCGACATCCCGTCGGTCGCGCGGGCGTTGCTCGACCGCGGCACCGACACGTTCGTGATCGTCGAGCAGGACATGTACCCGGTCGACTTCGACGTCCCGGCGTCGATCGCCGCCCGGACGCGGCGCTATCTGCTCGGCTGCGGCTTCGGAGCGTAGAGACACAGGAGGGCCACCATGACGGTTCGCGTCGGGGTGATCGGCGTCGGCATGATCGGGCAGGCGCACATCCATCGGCTCACCCATGCCCTGCCGGGAGTGCAGGTCGGCGCGGTCAGCGACGTCGACGCGCAGCGCGCCGCGGCGATCGCCGCGGAGCTCCCCGGCTGCCGCGTCCACCCGACCGGCCAGGAGCTGATCGCGGACGACGCCGTCGACGCCGTCATGGTCACGTCGTGGGGCGGGACGCACGAGGAGTTCGTCCTGGCCGGAATCGCGGCCGGCAAGCAGGTCTTCTGCGAGAAGCCGCTGGCGACCACGCAGGAGGCGTGCCGGAACATCATCGACGCCGAGACGGCGGCCGGCCGGCGGCTGGTCATGGTCGGCTTCATGCGGCGCTACGACGAGGGGTACCGCGCCATGCGCGACGTCCTCGCCGACGGCGCCCTCGGTGCGCCGCTGATGGTCCACTGTGCACACCGCAACGCGTCGGTGCCGCCGACGTACGTCGAGGACATGGCGATCCAGGACACCGCGGTCCACGAGATCGACGTCACGCGGTGGCTGCTCGACGACGAGATCACGGCGGCGCGGGTGCTGATCCCGCGGCGCAACAGCAACGCCGAGCCGCACCTGCGCGACCCCTTGCTCGTGGTGTTGGAGACGTCCCAAGGGACGCTCGTCGACGTCGAGGTGTCGGTGAACATCCGGTACGGCTACGACATCCGGTGCGAGGTCGTCGGCGAGCTCGGCACGGTGGCTCTGGCCGACCGCGCGGAGGTCGTGGTGCGCCGGGATGGTCGCGTCGGCGGCACGGTGCCGACCGACTGGCGGGAGCGGTTCCGCCGCGCGTACGACACCGAGCTGGGGGACTGGCTGGCCGCCGTCGCCGCCGGCGGCTCGACGGGGCCCAGCTCTTGGGATGGGTACGCCGCGACGGCGGTCGCCGACGCCTGCCTCGTCGCGTTGCGTACCGGCGAGCGGGTCCCGGTCGCCCTCGGCGAGCGCCCCGCTCTCTATGCCAAGGCGGACTGACGGAAGGCAGGACATGAAGCTCGCCCTCGACCCCTACATGTTCCGCCGAGTGCCGCTGCTCGAGCTGCCCGGCCTCGTCGCGGACCTCGGCTACGAGTACATCGAGCTGTCGCCCCGGGACGACTTCACGCCGTTCTTCCTGCACCCGCGCGCCAACCGGGACCTCGCGGCCCGCTTCAGGTCGGCGCTGGACGCGGCCGGCGTCAAGGTCGCGACGCATCTCCCGCTCTACCGTTGGTCGGGGCCGGACGAGGACGAGCGGCAGGCGGCGGTCCGGTACTGGAAACGGGCCATCGAGCTGACCGTCCAGCTCGACTGCGCGGTGATGAACTCCGAGTTCAACGGCCGCCCGGAGGCCGCGAGCCTGAGCGAGGCGCAGTTCTGGCGGTCGCTCGAGGAGCTGCTGCCGATCTTCGAGCGGGAGGGCGTCCAGCTGCGGCTGGAGCCGCACCCCGATGACTTCGTCGAGGACGGCCGCGCCGCGATCGACATGATCCGCGGCATCGACTCACCGCTCGTGTCGTTCCTCTACTGCGCACCCCACACGTTCCATATGGGCGGCGACCTCGCCGGCATCATGGAGTACGCCGGGGACCTGCTCACGCACGTGCACGTCGCCGACTCGTTCGACCATCGTGCCTCGTCGGGCCTGCGCTACATCGTCAACCCGCCCGGCTCGCCCGCGCGCGTACACCAGCACCTGGACATCGGCCAGGGAGAGGTCGACTGGTCGGCGTTCTTCGGCACGCTCGGCCGGCTGCACTTCGACGGCATCATGACGGTCTGCGTGTTCGCGTGGGAGGACCGCGCCCGGGAGTCGGCCACCGCCAACCGGGAACAGATCGAACGGTACACAAAGGACTGGAGCAACGGCCCGATCGGGCCGGCGTAATTTCTACACCCCGGCGGTCACGGCCGCGGTCTTCAGGTTCTCCGCAGCCAGCCGGAGGCCCTCCACCCGGTCGAACTCCATGTCCTCGTGCTCGATGTTGATGGCCATGTCCGGGTCGACGTCGGCCAGCGCGCGGAGGAACGGCACCCAGAACTCCTGGCCGTGCCCGCGGCCGACGGCGACGAACTCCCACGACGGGTCGGGCGGCCACTGGTTGAGCGTGTACCGCCCGCCGAGCCCGACCGGGTTCTCGTCGGCCGGCACCCGCCGGAACCGGTCGTCGAGTACGCCGTGGATGCGCCGGTTCTGCTCGTTGATGCGGGTGTCCTTCGCGGCGGCGTGGTAGACGAGCCCGCCGAGCCACTCGACCGCGGCGACCGGGTCGATGCCCTGCCAGAACAGGTGGCTCGGGTCCAGCTCGGCCCCGACGTTTGTGGCGCCCACCTCGTCCACGAGCCGGCGGAGGGTGGCTGGGTTGAACGCCACGTTGTGCGGGTGCATCTCGATGCAGACCTTCACGTCGTTGTCGCGCGCCCGCGTGTCGATGTCCCGCCAGAACGGGATCGCCACCTCGCGCCACTGGTAGTCGAGCACGTCGAGATAGACGCTGTCCCAGGGGTTGACGACCCAGGACGGGTAGCGGCCGCTCTCGTGCGCGGCCGGCACGCCCGACATGGCCACGACGCGCTTGACGCCGAGCCGGCCGGCCACCTCGATCGCGGCGCGCAGGTCGTCGGCGTGCTTCCGGCCGACCTCCGGGTCGGGATGCAGCGGGTTTCCGTTGACGTTCAGCCCGGTCAGCGCGATGCCGGCCTGGTCGAACAGGGCGAGGTAGTCCTGGACGCCGGCCGCGCCGGACCGTATCTGGTCTAGAGGCAGGTGCGGCGCGGGGATGAACCCACCGGCGTTGATCTCCGCGCTGGTCAGGCCCAGCTCGGCGAGGAGCTTGAGCGCATCCGGTAGGGGTCGGTCGTGCAGGCATGCGGTGTAGGCGCCCAGCTTCATGTCGGATCCTCCGAAGGTCGGGCGACGTCGACGCTCGGACCGCGGGTGGCGGACGCGGTGACCGCCTCGAGCACGCGCAGGTTGTGCAGACCGTCCGCGAGCGGGGGACAGGGTGGCAGCCGGTCGATGCCGGCGATCTGGTCGAGGAACGCTCGGGCCTGGTACGCGAAGAGGTCGTTCTGCCCGTACCCGACGCTCGGGAAGTCCATCGGCAGGCCACCCGCGACGTACGGGTGCGCCGGTCCGATGTGGACGCGGCGGTACCCGGCCGTGTCCGGCGGCGCGGTTCCGTCCGCGACCGCGAATTCGGCCATCCGCTCCAGGTCGAACTTCGCGGCGCCACCCGCGCAGAAGACGTTGAACCCCAACTCGTTGGCGTGCCCGAACGCCACCCGCGAGACCGAGAACGTGCCGATCGCGCCGTCGGCGAAGCTGGCCGTGAAGGTGCACAGGTCCTCGTTCTCGACCGGCGCCCGCTCGTCGCCGACGGCGACCGCGGCGGAGTGGCCGACGGCCGTGCCGAGCGGCACCGGTCGGTCGGCCACCACGGTCGACATGACGGCGCCGCGGATGCCGGAGACCGGACCGCACATCTGTTCGGCGACGTCCACGAGGTGGCTGCCGATGTCGGCGAGCGCCCCGGAGCCGGGCCCGCCGCGATACCGCCAGCTGATCGGGGCCGCGGCGTCGACGCCGTAGTCGCACCAGTAGTGGCCGTCGAAGTGGCCCACGGTGCCCAGTGGACCATCGCCGACCAACCGGCGGATCGCGGCGATCGCGGGCGACCGGCGGAACGTGAAGCCCACCGCCGCCACCCGGTCGGACTTCTCCGCCGCGGCGACCATCGCCTCCGCGTCGGCGACCGTGGGCGCCAGCGGCTTCTCGCACAGCACGTGCTTGCCGCCCGCGAGCAGCGCCTCGACGACCTCGCGGTGCAGCGTGTTGGCCACCACGACGCTGACCGCGTCGACGTCGGGGGCGTCGACGATCGCCTGCCAACTCGTCTCGGCGCGCTCGAAGCCGTACCGGCGGGCGGCGTCCACTGCGAACGGCTCGTGGACGTCGGCGATCGCGACCCGGCGGATCCCGGGGAGATCCGGCTCGAACAGCGTCGGGGCAACGCGGTAGCCGCTGGCGTGCGCGCGGCCGGCCATGCCGGCGCCGATGACGGCCACGCCGATCGATGTGGGTGCCACGGCGGCCTCCTCGGGGTCTTTAAAGCGCTTTAAGGATTGCGCTATTCTCTGACCGCCGGAGTGCGCGTGTCAATGGGTACATCGAATGTGATCTTTGGAGGCAGCAGATTGGCTCAGCGGCCGAAGCTGGACGACGTCGCCGCCCGGGTCGGGCTGTCACCCGCCTCGGTGTCGCTGGTCTTGCGGAACGCGCCCGGGCCGAGCGCCGAGACGCGCCGCCGCGTGCTGGCCGCCGCGGCGGACCTCGGGTACCGGCCGGACCGGACGGCGAGCCTGCTCGCCCGCCGGCGCAGACACCTGCTCGGGGTGCTGATGGACGTCGCGAACGCGTTCCACGCGGAGGTCGTCTCGTCGGTGCACACCGCCGCGGAGGAGCTCGGTTACGACGTGGTGCTGAGCACGGTCGCCGCCACCCGCGACGAGCAGCGCGCGGTCGCGACGCTGCTCGACTTCCGGTGCGAGGCCGTCATCCTGCTCGGCCCCGAGTCGTCGGCGGCCCGGCTGGCGGCCCTCGCCCGGGAGGTGCCGGTGGTGGCGGTCGGCCGGCGGGTGACCGCTCCGGGCGTCAGCGTGGTGCGCGCCGCCGACGACCGCGGCGTCGGCCTCGCCGTCGACCACCTGGTCGGACTCGGCCACCGGTCGATCGCGTTTCTGGACGGGGGCCGGGGAACGATCGCCGCTGACCGTCGTCGTGGCTACCGCGCGGCGATGCGCCGGCACCGGCTCACCGACCACGAATGGATCGTGCCGGGGGATCACACCGAAGAGGCCGGGAGCCGGGCGGCCGGCACGCTGGGCGCGTCGCCGCGCGCGGCAACCGCCGTGGTGGCGTCGAACGATCGCAGCGCGGTGGGTCTGCTCGACGGCTTGGCCCGGGCCGGGATCGACGTGCCCGGCGCGGTCTCCGTTGTCGGGTATGACGACAGCGTGCTGGCCGGGCTCGCGCACATCAACCTGACGTCGGTCAGCCAGGACGGCCGCCGGCAGGCGGAGGAGGCCGTGGCCGCCGCGGTGGCGCGGCTCGACGACGGCGACGTGCCGGTCCGGGAGGTCGTCCTGGCGCCGCGACTCGTGGTACGCGGCAGCACCGGCCCCGCGCGCTCCGACTACTGACGGTCATGGGATCGGGCCGGAGATTCAACGAAGCGTCCGCCGGCAGACATACTCCACGGATGGACGGACCACCGCTGTACCTGCCCACTGAGGAGTTCCGGGCGCTCGCCGACCGGGTCGTGGAGGCGGCGACCACGTATCTCGCGGCGATCGACGCCCAGCCGATCCGGCCGCACACGACCGGCGAGGTGGCGACCGAACTGTTTGCTGGTCCGGCGCCGGAGGAGGGCCTCGGCGCCGCCGCATTCGACGATCTCGCGGTGCTGGCGGAGCACTCTCGCGTGGGCAACGGCCGGTTCTTCGGGTACGTGCTCGGCTCCGGCGAGCCGGTCGGCGCCCTGGCGGATCTGTACGCCTCGGTGCTGAACCAGAACATCACCGCGTGGCGGTCGGCGCCCGCCGCCACGACCGTCGAGCGGACGGTCGTGGCCTGGATCGCCGCCGCGGTGGGCTGTCCGGGCTTCGGGGGCGTGCTGACCAGCGGCGGCTCGATGGCCAACCTCATGGGCCTCGCGATGG
The DNA here is from genome assembly GCA_036506495.1 of Micromonosporaceae bacterium. Classification (GTDB taxonomy): domain Bacteria; phylum Actinomycetota; class Actinomycetes; order Mycobacteriales; family Micromonosporaceae; genus DASXRC01. Next base: position 8,982 of record DASXRQ010000253.1, read on the forward strand.
CTCGCGAGGCGGGGGCGCCGGCCAACGTCGATGGGGCCAGCCCGTGCGTGATCTACGCCTCGACCGAGGCGCACGTGTCCATCGACCAGGCGGCGGCCGTGCTCGGGATCGGGCGGGCGAACGTTCGGGCCGTTGCCGCCGATGCGCGGTTCCGGATGCGCCCCGATGCCCTGGAGGCGGCCATCGCAGCGGACCGCGAGCGGGGACTCCGGCCGGTCGCCGTGGTCGCCACCGGCGGCACGGTCCTCACCGGCGCCGTCGACCCGCTACCGGACATCGCCGCCGTCGCCAAGGAGCACGACCTGTGGCTGCACGTCGACGGGGCGTACGGCGTGGCGGCCGCGCTCGCCGTGCCCGAGACCTTCGCCGGACTCAACCAGGCCGACTCGTTGTCGCTCGACGCGCACAAGTGGCTCTACCAGCCGCTGGACTGCGGGGTGCTGCTGTACCGCGATCCGTCCGCCGCCCGACGGGCGTTCTCGTTCGAGGCTGGGTACATCAAGCCACTCCGCGAGGACGGCGTCGAGGCGTACGCCTTCTTCGATGAGTCGCTGGAGACGTCGCGTCGGTTCCGGGCGCTCAAGCTCTGGCTGGCGCTGCGGTACCACGGGCTCGAGGCGTTCCGATCCGCGATCCGGCAAAACCTGCGCCAGGCTTTGCTGCTCGCGGACCTGATCGATGCCGAGCCGACGCTGGAGCGGCTCGCGCCGGTCGACCTGAGTGCCGTCTGCTTCCGCTGGACCGGCATGCATCTCACGCAAGCCGACCTCGACCGGGCTAATAACGAGATCCTGGCGGAAGTCAACCGGCGCGGCCGTGTGTCTATCTGTCCAATGCAGATATTCGCGGCGCTTTCGCGCTGCGCGCCTGCATCACGAACCATCGGACGACGGACGAGGACGTGGCGGCGGTCGTGGCGGAGGTGCTCGCCGCGGCGGCCGGGCACGCCGGATCCGGGGCCGACGGCTAGCACTAGGCTCGCCCGGTGGCGAGGTACTTCGAGGTGCACCCCGACAACCCGCAGACGCGCGCGATCCGCCAGGTCGTCGACGTGGTACGCGAGGGCGGTCTCATCGTGTACCCCACCGATTCGTGCTTCGCCCTCGGATGCCAGATGGGCAACCGGGCCGGCCTGGAACGGATCCGGGAGATCCGGCACCTCGACGACCGGCACCACTTCACGCTGGTATGCCGCGACTTCGCCCAGCTCGGCCAGCTCGTCAAGATCAGCAACTCGGTCTTTCGGCTGGTCAAGTCGGCCACTCCGGGCCCCTACACGTTCATCCTGCCGGCGACCCGCGAGGTGCCGCGACGGCTCCTGCACCCCAGGAAACGGACGGTCGGCGTACGCATCCCCGACCACGCCGTTGCGCAGGCGCTGCTCGAACAGCTCGGCGAGCCGATGCTGTCGAGCACGCTCCTTCTCCCCGGCGAACACGAGCCCAGGACGAATGGCCGGGAGATCAAGGACAAGCTCGACCACCTCGTTGACGCGGTCGTGGACTCGGGCGACTGCGGGACCGAGCCGACCACCGTCGTGGATCTCTCGCAGCCGGAACCCGATGTCGTACGCCGCGGCGCGGGAGACCCGTCGCGGTTCGAGTAGCCGCCGCACGCGCCCGTCCCCCATCCCAACTTCGTCACACTTGGCGTGTCAGCTGCGGTTAACCGCCCAACTTCGACGAAGTTGCGATTCGGCGGGATCGCGGCGGCGCCGAAGTACGTGCCAGGTCAGCGCCGCGGCCGCGACCGTGACCTGGGCCCACAGCGCCACGCCGGCGAATGGGACGATCGCGGCGCAGGCGAGCGCCGAGACCGCCGCGGCGGCCCGGCTCCACCCCCGTAGGAGCCGGACCGCGGCTAGACACCCGACGACGTACACGGTCAGGCCCATCGAGCTGGGCAGCACGACGTACGCCTCGGCGCCCCACCCGCGCCAGACCGCCAGCGCCAGCGCCGCGCCGGCTATGCCGCCGACGGCCGCCACCGCGGCACCGGGAACGCCGCGCGACGAGACTCGCCCGAGCGCCGGGAACAGGGCGTACCCGAGCCGGGAGGCCGCGGCTACGAACACGTTGACCGTGCCCGCGGTGATCAGCAGCGCGGCCACGGCGCCGATCGCGCGGGCGTTCGGGCCGCCCAGCAGCGCCACGACCGCCACCCGGTCCTGGTCGGGCGTGCCGTAGGTTCGGGTGCCGACGACCGCCACCGCGATGCCCAGGTAGACGGTCGTGACCGCCGCGACCGCCAGCAGCGTGGCGCGTACCGCGTCCCGGGCCGGATCGCGGAACTCCGCGGACAGGTGCGTGATGGCCTCCCACCCGAAGCACGAGAAGAAGACCATGACGGCCACGGCGCCGACCGCGTCCCAGCCGTGCGGCGCAAACGGCGTGAACGCCTCCGCCGACACTCTGGGCAACGCCAGGGCGGCGGCGGCGACCAGCACGGCGACGACCGAGGCGGACAGTCCAAGCTGGACACCCGCGCTGACCCGGATGCCGCGGAGGTTGGCCGCCACGGCGCCGGCGAGGATCGCCGCCGCGACGAGGTACGGGTCCACGCCGAACGCCGCCGCGACGTAGTGTCCGCCGGTCATCGCGATCGCCGCCTGTGCCACCGACGCGGCGAAGAAGTAGAACCAGCCCACCACGGTCGCGGCCGCCGGTCCGAACGCCCGCTCGGTGAACGACGCGACCCCGCCGGCCGCCGGGAACCGGGCGGCGAGCGCGGCGAAGGTCAGCGCGATCGGTACGCCGAGGAGGACGACCGCCAGCCAGGCCAGCAGCGAGGCCGGGCCGGCCAGCCGGGCGGCGACGCCGGGCAACACCAGCACGCCGGCCCCGATGACGCTCCCGGCGTACAGGGCGGTGGCCTGGGGAAGGGTGATCGCGCGCCGCAGGGTTGCCACCGGCCCAGCGTTGCGGGAGGCTACTCATAAGTGCAACTGAAGCTACTTTAGGAACTCATCATGGATGCTAATGGCTGGGCCGCACTCGAGGTCCGGCACCTCGCGGCGCTGAATGCCGTGGCCGACGAGGGCACGTTTGGGGCCGCCGCCGCGCGGCTCGGATACACCCAGGCCGCGGTCAGCCAGCAGATCGCGGCTCTGGAACGCATCGTCGGCGTCACCCTGCTCGAACGGGCTCCGGGACGCCGGCCGCATGGGCTGACCCCGGCCGGACAGGCGCTGCACCGGCACGCCGTCGCCGTCCTGGCCAGGGTGCGCTCCGCCCAGGCGGACCTGGCCGCGCTCCAGGGCGAGCGCGCCGGCACGCTGCGAATCGGAACGTACGCCAGCGTCGGCGCGCGGATCCTGCCCGACGTCACGCGCAGGTTTCTCGCCGCCTGGCCGGAGATCGAGGTCCACCTGACGGACGGCGCCGGCGACCAGGAACTCCTTCCGCTCGTCGAGTCCGGCGACCTCGATATCTCCTTCGCCATGCTGCCGGTGGAAGAAGGGCCGTTCGAGGTCGTCGAGGTGCTGCGCGACCCCTACGTGCTCGTGGTGCCGCGCGATTCCCCGTTGCCGGACCGGCTGCGTCCGGAGGATCTCACCGGGCTGCCGTTGATCGGCTTCCGCACCTGCCGGCACGCGGCGCGCGTCGAGGCGCAGCTGAGCGCGCACGGCATCGAGCCCAACACCGTGTTCCGGTCCGACGACAACGGGACCGTGCAGGGCCTGGTGGCCGCCGGCATCGGCCACGGGCTGATCCCGCGCCTCGCCGCCGATCCAGCGGACCCGCGCACCAGGATCATCCCCGTCGACCGCCTCGCGCCGCGGCGGCTCGGCATCGCCCGGCATCGCGACCGGCATGTCACACCGGCCACGCGCGCGTACATCGAGCTGGCCCGCGACCACTGCACCACGCTGGAATGACGACCGACCGCGCCTCCGCCGGCCGGCCGCCCCGGCGCCGTCGATCATGGACTTCCGCGTCGATCAAGGGCTTGTTGTCGTGGCCAAGCGATCGACTCACGGCAACAAGTCCATGATCGACGCACAGCGGGCGGTCCCGGGGGGTTCCCCTAGGACCCGCGGGCCCGGTCAGATCCGGGGCGGACCAGGGCCGGTCCCCGATGCGGGTCGGTGGTCGGTGGCGCCAGGCTGAAAGGGTCCAACACGACGACCGATCTGGAGGAATAGATCATCATGGACACCGTTCACAACTCGATGCGCCGTCAGGGGCTTGTCCGGCCGCGTGACGGTCGCGTACTCGGCGGGGTGTGCGCCGGGCTCGGGCGGCGCTTCGGCATCGACCCGTGGCCGGCCCGCTTGCTGTTCGTCCTCATCCTGTTCGTGATTCCGGGCAGCCAGATCCTGATTTACCCGATCCTGTGGATCCTCATGCCCTCCGAAGAGGCGCCGGCGGTCGCAGGCCCGGCATCGCCGACGTCGGTCGCACCACCCGCGGCGTGAGCGACGCGGGCGCCACCCCGCTATCGGGCGAGCCCGGCGATGATGTTGACGACCCCGCCGACGATCACCACACCGAACACATAGGACAGGATGGCGTGGGCGAGAACGATCCGCCGCAGCCGCACGCCGCGGATCGCCGTGTCGGAGACCTGGTAGGTCATGCCGATGGTGAACGCCACGTAGGCGAAGTCGCGGTAGGTGGGGTGTCGCGTCGCGTCGGTGGGCTCGGGGAAATCGATGTCGCCGGCCACCGCGTCGAAGTACCGGTGGGCGTAGCGCAACGTATAGACGGTGTTGACGACCGTCCACGAGAGTACGACGGTCAGCACGGCCACCAAGATGAGAACGCTCCGCTCCGAGCCGGCCGTGCGACCCGCCAGACCGAGCGCGAAGGCGACGCCGAGCAGGCTGGCGGCGCTGGCCGCGAGCAGCAGCACGGCGGCCGCGCCGCCGGTCACGTCCTCACGCCCGGCCAGCTGCTCGACGTGCGACGCGGTGGCGCGCGCGATGATCGGCCAGACCGTTACGAGGAACCCGAACGCAGCCGCGTCCCATCCACCGACGGTCGCGAGCTGCCAGGGGACTGACGGCATCAGCAACAGGCCGACGGCCACACCGAGCGCGCAGACCACCGCGGCCCGGCGCAGCGCGGGGGCGTGCCACCCGATCAATCGGTGGTACGCGGTGGCGGGGGGCATCTCGGTCATCGGCCGATTGTTCCGCACAGCGACCCTAGCCGGCCGACGGCGCGGCGAGGGTCTGCTGGATCGCGGTCGCCAGGATCGCCCATGTCACGACGACAGCAGCCAGCACGACGAGCATCAGCAGTGCCTTGACCGCAGTCGGGACTCTGCTGCGGGCGACGGCGAAGTTCGTCGCGGCGCCGAGCCCGCCGACGAGACCGCCCAGGAGGCCGCCGAGCAGGAGGAGGCCGATCGGGCTCAGGGCGAGGGCGCGGAGCGCCAGCGGCGTTGGGGGACCGGTGCGGTGCGTGGCCCCGTTGATCTCGAGGCTCGGGTACGCGTCGAGAAAACCGCCCCGCACTCTCGCCTCGACCATCCCGCCGTCGGCGACCGCGAGGGCGTACCGGGACCGGCCGATGCGGCTCGCCGGATGCCCGCCTACCGTGATGCGGTACCGGCCGGAGAGGCCGTTCGTGCTCACGACGCTGGGGCCGGCGAGACCCCCGATGGTCAACGGTTCGGTGCGCATGGCGCAGGATCGTAGGCCCTGGCCGGCTCGGTCGCTGCCCCGCGGCGTGCCGCGTCCCTACGATCGGGTTGCCGCGGGCCCGGCGAAGGGAGTCCTCGTGAACCGCGCCGTCGCCGTATCCGACGCCGAGCCCAGTCTCGTTTATGGCAGCGCACCCGGCCGGTGGGTGCTCGCCGCGACGATCCTCGGCTCGGCGATCGCCGCCATCGACGCGACCGTTGTCGGCATCGCGCTGCCCACGATCGGACGCGAGTTCGGTGCGGATCTGGCCAGCCTGCAGTGGGTCGTCACGGCGTACATGCTCACGCTGGCCGGCCTGCTCCTGGTCGCCGGCGCCCTCGGCGACCGGTACGGCCGGCGCCGCGTCTTCCTGATCGGTGTCGTCTGGTTCGCGCTGGCGTCTCTGCTCTGCGGGCTCGCCCCCGACGCGGCCTGGCTGATCGGCGCTCGGGCGCTGCAGGGCGTCGGCGCTGCCCTGCTGACCCCGGGCAGTCTCGCCATCCTCGAGGCGAGCTTCGTGCCCGACGACCGCGGGAAGGCTATCGGCGCCTGGTCGGGCTTCGGCGGCGTCGCCACCGCGGTCGGTCCGTTCCTCGGCGGATGGCTGATCCAATCGCTGTCCTGGCGATTCATCTTCGCAATCAACCTGCCGGTCGCGGCCGCCGTGGTGGCCGTGACCTGGCGGCACGTGCCGGAGTCGCACGATCCCCAGGCGACCGGCCGGGTCGATCTGCCGGGCGGGGCGCTGGTCACTGTCGGCCTAATCGGGCTGACGTACGGCCTGACCGAGGGCCCGGCCGCCGGCTGGGCGAGCCCGGCGGTGTTGGCCTCGCTGATCGGCGGTGTGCTCCTCCTTGCGCTGTTCGTGGGCTGGGAGCGCCGGGCGCGTACGCCGATGCTGCCGCTCGGCCTGTTCCGATCCCGCCAGTTCACCGCGACCAACCTGGTGACCTTCATCGTGTACGCGGCTCTCGGCGGCGCGCTCTTCCTCCTGCCGATCCAGCTGCAGCAGGTGTCGGGCTACACCGCGCTCGAGACCGGCATTTCCCTGCTGCCGGTCACCGCCATCATGCTGACCCTGTCCGCCCGCTCCGGCGCGCTCGCGGCCCGCATCGGCCCTCGGCTCCAGATGACCGCCGGGCCGATGATCGTCGGTGCCGGCATGGCGCTGTTCGCCCGCATCGACAAGGGCGGCAGCTACCTGACCGAGGTCCTTCCCGCCGTGATCGTGTTCGGACTCGGTCTGGCCGCGACCGTCGCGCCGCTCACCGCGACGGTGCTCGCCGCAGTCTCGGCCCGGCGCGCCGGCATCGCTTCGGCCGTCAACAACGCCGTGGCCCGCGTGGCGTCGCTCATCGCGGTCGCCGTGCTCCCGGCCGCGGCTGGCCTCACCGGCTCCGCTTACCTGCATCCCGCCCGGTTCTCGGCCGGGTTCCACAGCGCGGTCCTCTTGACGGCCGGGATGTGCGTACTCGGCGGCGCGGTGGCGGCCGCCGCGATCCGCAACCCGCGGCCTGCCCCGCCGACGGCCGAAGCCGGACCGGCGACCCACCCGCTGCACTGCGGTCTGGACGCCCCGGCGCCGGCCGGAGCCGTCCGCGCCGGCACGTAGATCCGAGTCCAGGTCTACTGTGGACGCTGCCGGCACACGTTAGCGGACGCCGGCGGTGGTCGGCGTCTCCGGCAGGATGGGTTCGCCGCGGGCGGCGATCGGAGCACGCAGCTCATCGACGCGCACGAGCGCGACCCCGCCGACGATCAGCACGCCGCCGAGCAGCTGAACCACGGTCGGCAGTTCGCCGAGCACGAACCACGCGACGAGCACGGCGAAGAGAACCTCGGTCAGGCCGACGAACGACGCCAGCCTCGGTCCGAGCATCCGTGCCGCGCCGATGCCGGCGACGTACGCGATCGCCGCGGCCACCAGGGACAGCCCGATGACCGGAACCAGCCAGGTTGTGCGCTGCCCGGCGAGCTCAACCGAGCCGAATCTGGCGTGCAGCGGCACCACCCCCAGGGCGCCGAGGCCGAGCAGCGCGGCGGCGCCGACGCCCATGCCCGCGCTGGCCACCATCACCGGCGGTACGCCGTCGGTGTCCCTCGACGAGAGCAGGAAGTACGTGGCGAGCCCGACCGCGGCGCCGAGACCCCACAGCACGCCGACCGGGTCGAGGCGTGTCCCGCCGATGACGTTGAGAACGAGCACCAACCCGACGAGCGCGGTCACGGACCCGACCACGGTCAGGCGGCGCGGTGTCTGTCCACGCCGGAGCCAGAGCCAGCCGACGACGAGCACCGTGCCGAGATACTCGATCAGCAGGGCGACCCCCACCGACAGATGCTGGACGGCGTTGAAGAAGAACACCTGCGCACCCGCCACGGCGATCAGACCGTAGACCATGACGGAGCCGGCATTGCGTCGCAGCGCCGCCCATCGACCGCGCATCGACAGGATGGCCGGCACGGCGAGCATCAGGGCGCCCAGGCTGATCCGGACGGCCACGGCGGCCTCCGGCGACCAGCCGGCCTCGGTCAGGGATCGGGCGAGCGAGCCGGACGTGCTGAACGTCGCGGCCGAGAGCAGAGCCAGGCCGAGCCCGACGCCGGCGGCGCGCCGCTGGGCCATGATGTCCCCCATGAGGTCGGTGGTGTAATAAGCAAAAGTGTCGTACGCTCATTACGCTAGTCGAAGGGGGTGACAGGAGTCAAGATGCTTTTTGCTCATGACACGGAGGTGGCGCTCGCCGCCGCTGCCGCGTTAGTCAATACCGCCGACGGCGACGACGAACTCCTGCCCGACATCGCCGCCCTCGACGAGTTCGTCCGCGTCTGGCGGTGGACCGGCCGACGCGACCGTGATGAGGCCGAGCTGCGTGCCGTCCGCGACCTACGACCGCGGTTGCGCCGGCTGTGGGAGGCGAGCGAGGAGGGGGTCGTCGAGATCGTCAACGACCTGTTGCGCGAGGGCGGCGCGCTGCCGTATCTCGTCTCGCACGACGGGCAGGACTACCACGTGCACGCCACGCCGCCCGACGCGCCGCTCGCCACCCGGATGGCCGTCGAGGCCGCGATGGCCTTCGTCGACGTCGTACGCGCCAAGGAGCTCGGCCGGCTACGCATCTGCCGGTACACAGGGTGCGACAACGTCGTCGTGGACCTGTCCAAAAACAGGTCGAAGCAGTACTGCGAGAGCGGATGCGGCAACCGCGCCGCGGTCGCCGCATACCGGGCGCGCAAGGCCGCGGCGAAGTGACGGACCGACGACTATCCGTGCATCCGGGCGCACCGAATGCCAGCCGGGCGGGCTAGCCTGATCCGTGGAGTACGGGAGGGCGACCCATGGAGCGCACCGTCGTTGACAATCCGGAGGCCGGTCGCTTCGAGATGTTCCTCGACGACAAGCGGGTCGGCTTCCTCGCGTACGACCTCAACGGCGACACCATCGCCCTGACCGAGGTCGAGACCGATCTCCGGCTCGCCGGGCAGGGGCTCGGCCTGACATTGGTCCGTCACGCGCTCGACGCGGCGGGTGCCGCGGGCTGGTCGGTGCTGCCGGTCTCCGCGTTCGTCCGGGACTTCATCGAACGCCACCCCGTCTACCTCGACCTGGTGCCGCTGGCCGAGCGCGCCCGGTTCGACCTGCCCGAGTAGCCCGCGACCGCGACCCGGCCGGCCCGGGCCGCTCTCCGGGCTGGCATCATCGCGGGATGACTTGGACCGCCCCCGACGTGACCCGCACCGGCGGTTCAATGGTGGCCGACGAGCCGACCATGCTCCGTGGCCTTCTCGACTGGCACCGCGCGACGCTGGCGTACAAGTGCGCCGGGCTGACCGGCGAACAGCTGGCACTGCGGCCGATTCGGCAATCCAACCTGTCGCTGCTCGGACTGGTTCGACACCTGGCGAAGGTTGAGCGAATCTGGTTCCGGCGTCGGTTCGCCGGCGAGCCGGTGGACACCCTGTACTCCACGCCGGACCGGCGGGACGCCGACTTCGAGGACGGCGAAGCGGCGCACGCCGAGGACGACTATGCCCGGCTCACCAGCGAGTGGGACCTGGCCCGACGGGCGGTGGCCGATGCCCCGCTCGACGCGACGTTCACCGACTCCGACGGGGACCGGATCTCTCTTCGCTACGTGTTCAACCACATGATCGGTGAGTACGCGCGACACAACGGCCACGCCGACCTGCTGCGCCAGTGCATCGACGGAGTCACTGGGGCCTGAGGCGCTATCCAGCAGCCGCCGGCGGGAGCAGAATCGACCCGTCGGCGCAGTTCGAGGGAGGCGCGCATGCCGCACGCGGAGGGTTCCACGGTGATCACGGGCCGGCACCCCGAGGAGGTGTTCGACTTTCTCGCGGACGGTGCCAACAACCCGCGGTGGCGGGTCGGCGTCGCGGACATCAGCCGGATGACCGACTCCCCGGTCGAGGTCGGCACGGTCTTCCGACAGGGGATGCGGGGGCCGATGGGCCGCCGGATCGCGGCGGACTACCGGATCACCGAGTACGACCGTGGCCACGCGCTCGGGTTCGAGGTTGTCGCCGGACCGGCCCGACCGACCGGCCGCTACGAACTGGCGCCGACGCAGACCGGTACCACGGTCCGGTTCACGCTGGACTGGCAGCCGCAGGGCCTGGCCAGGCTCCTGGCTCCGGCGGTGGCCCGCCAGATGCCGCGCGAGGTCGCAGCGCTGGGCCGGCTCAAGCAGGTCATGGAGGCACAATGAGCGGGTGCGCCTACCCGTCATGCCACCTGTCTCACCCATGCTCGCCAGGCCGGTCGGCGAGATCCCTCCAGGCCAGCTGTACGAACCGAAGTGGGACGGGTTCCGGTCGATCATCTTCCGGGACGGCGACGAGGTGGAGATCGGTAGCCGGAACGAACGGCCGATGACCCGGTACTTCCCGGAGGTCGTCGCGGCGGTGTTGGCCACCTTTCCACGGCGTGCGGTGATCGACGGGGAGATCGTCGTCGCGGACACCGATCGCAACTGCCTCGACTTCGAGGCGTTGCAGCAACGGATCCATCCGGCCGTGAGCCGGGTGACGCTGCTCGCCGAGCAGACGCCGGCCAGCTTCATCGCGTTCGACCTGCTCGCCCTCGACGACACGGATCTCACCCAGGAGCCGCTGATCGAGAGGCGCGAGGCGCTCGAACGCGCTCTGAGCAGCGCCCAGCCGCCGATCTACCTCACGCCGGCGACACGGGACCCGGCAATCGCCCGCCGGTGGTTCGACCAGTTCGAGGGAGCCGGGCTCGACGGGCTGATCGCCAAGGGACTGGACCTGACCTACCAGCCGGACAAGCGGGTGATGAGCAAGGTCAAGCACGTCCGCACCGCGGACTGCGTCGTCGCGGGATACCGGCTACACAAGTCGGGCGACGCCGCGATCGGCTCGCTCCTGCTCGGCCTGTACGACGAGCGCGGCGTGCTCGCCTCGGTCGGCGTGGTCGGGGCGTTCCCGATGGCGACGCGCAAGAGCCTCTTCGCCGAGCTGCAGCCGTTGGTTACGACGTTCGACGGCCACCCGTGGGACTGGGCGGCCCACCTGGAGGGGGAGCGGACGCCGCGCAAGAACGAGGGCAGCCGGTGGAACGCGGGCAAGGACCTGTCGTTCGTGCCGCTCAGGCCCGAGCGGGTCGTCGAGGTGCGCTACGACTACATGGAGGGCGACCGGTTCCGGCACACGGCCCAGTTCGTCCGGTGGCGTACCGATCGCGAACCGACCTCCTGCACCTACGACCAGCTCGAACGGCCGGTTCGGTTCAATCTCGCGGATGTCCTCAGCGGCGGTTGACGCACTCGCGGAGGGGGTGCCGCGCGACGGTCGGCGGGCCCGGTTACCCTCCTACCCCATGACGGGGTGGCGCTGGTGACGGGTCGGCGCCTGCTCACCGCCGTGATCGGCGCGGTGCTTGCCGCGCCGGCGGCGGCCGTTCCTCCGGCGGCTCCTGCCGCGGTTCTTCCCGCGGCCGCCCACGCCCGCGCGATTCGGCCCGCCACGCCGACGGCGGCGAAGGCGCCGGTGCCGTGCCCGACTCCCGCGCCGCTGCCGACCCCGCCGAACCGGCCGCCGGCGCCGTCACCGCCGGCCGGCGACCCCGTGCTGCGCTCCGTGGGCGGTCTGTCACTCGCGACCTCGGGCCTGACCGTTCCGCCCGGAGCGCCGCGACCGCCGGCCGTGTCGGCCACCTCGTGGCTGGTCGCCGACCTCGACAGCGGAGCCGTCCTCGGCGGGTGCGGCCCGCACGAGTACGGGACACCGGCCAGCGTGCAGAAGCTGCTGCTGGCCGCCACCCTCCTCCCGAAGCTGGACCCGCGGCAGGTGGTCACCGTGACTCGGGCGGACATGGACTTCGAATCGGGCAGCTCCTCGGTCGGCCTGCTCGTCAACGGGCGCTACTCGGTGGAGACGCTCTGGCTGGGCCTGCTCCTCAACTCTGGTAACGACGCGGCCAACGTGCTGGCCCGCGTCGGCGGTGGCAGCGCGGGTGTCGCCGGCACGGTCCGGGCGATGAACGAGGAGGCGCAGCGCCTGGGTTCATTCCAGACCCACGCGGTGACGCCGTCCGGGCTCGACGCCCCGGGACAATTCACCAGCGCGTACGACCTCGCGCTGATAGCGCGGGCGTGCTTCGCCGATGCGAGGTTCCGGCGGTACGCAGCGACCGAACGTGCGCAGATACCGGCCCAGCCGCCGATGGACAAGAGGGGCTTTCAGATCCAGAACGAGAACCAGCTCCTCCTCCGGTATCCCGGAGCGCTGGGCGGCAAGACCGGCTTTACGAACCTGGCCCGGCACACGTATGTCGGCGCGGCTGAGCGGAACGGACGCCGGCTCGTCGTCACGCTGCTCGGGGCGGAGGCCAGGCCGCTGCGAGGCTGGCAGCAGGGCGCTGCCCTGCTCGACTGGGGCTTCACGCAGCCCGGCGACCTGTCGGTCGGCCGGCTGGTCGCGCCCGGTGAAGCGACTCCGTTCCCTGCGTCGACGCCGACCGGCGTCGCGGGCATCGGCGGCGCACCGGCCGGCCGGTCACCGGCCGCTCCGGCCGAGGGCCTGGCCGGGGTCGGGGTGACCAGGGCATGGCCCGTAATCGCGGTCGGTCTGGTCCTGGCCGCAACCCTGCTCCTGCCGATCATGGCGGCGCGACGTCGACGTCGGCGGCTGGCCGCACGTCGTCGCGCGCGAGCGCCGCACGGGAGGCGGCCGGGGGAGCGGCAGGCGGGGGCGCGGTTGCCCTAGGCGGTCGGTCCGCGCGACCCGCCGGCGGCGGGCGGGGCGGCCAGCTCGACGCAGCACATGCCCGGCCGGGGCGCCAACCGCGCCTCGAGGCCGCCGGGACCGAACTCCTCGACGAGCCCGGCGAGAAACGCGTGGTTGAGGCCGCACACCAGCGCGGTGTGGCGCGTGGCCAGGGACCGGAACGGACAGTTGTCCAGCAGCACCCGACCGTCGGTCGACCGCCGCGGTTCGAACCCGAGGCCCTCCAGCGCGACATCTATCTCGCGGTCACCCTCGGACAGTTCGGCACCGACCTCCCGGCCGCGCCGGCGGGCGTGTCGCCGAGCGGCGTCGTCGGCTCGGCTCGGATCCTCGGCGACGGCGTCGGCGAGGATCTCGGCCATCAGCTCGTATCGGCGTTCCGGGATGGTGACCCGTACCCCGTCGCCGGTTGGCTCGTACACCTTCGGCGCCCGGCCCCGGCCCCGGGGTTGGTCGGGTGGGGGCGCATACCGGGCCCGCAGGAGGCCGGCGTCGACGAGCTTGTCCAGGTGGAAGGCCGCGAGACCGCGGGACATGCCGGCGGCCTCGGCGGCCTCTTCCCGGCTGACCGCATGATCCTGGTGGCGCACATAGTCGTAAAGCGCCCGCCGTGATCGGTCGGCGAGCGTAGTGACGGCGCCCCAGTGGTCACCCACGGCATCGAGATTATCACTAGCGCGCGCTGTTGAAATTTCTGCGGAGGGGGTACAGCATGTGGAATAGCGGTAGCGACGGTTGGTGAAAATGGATGGGGTGGTCCCGTGGAGCCCAGGGAGCAGGCCAAACGGCCGGTGACGGCACTCGCCGGCCCGTACGGACATCCGCTGCACCCCGCCCTGGTGGCGGTGCCGATCGGGGCGTGGATCGCGAGCTTCGTCTTCGACGTCGCCTCGCACATCGTCGACGACGGCCGGTTCCTGGCGGAGGGTTCGCGGTGGCTGATCGGCGTCGGGGTGCTCGGAGCCCTCGCGGCTGCCTCAGTCGGCTTCCTGGACCTACTGGCCATCCCGACGGGCACCCGGGTGTTCCGCACGGCCCTGGTGCACATGAGCATCAACCTGACGGTCACCGCCGCGTACGTCGTGGGCTTCGTAATCCGCGGTAGCCACCCGAACTCGCCGGTGCCGTTCGGACCCCTCGCGCTCTCCGCCGTCGCCCTGGCCGCGCTGACGGTCTCCGGTTATCTCGGCGGCGAGCTTGCGTACCGCTACGGCGTGCGCGTGGCCGACGAGGGCACGCAGGCGGTGGGGTACCGCGCCCGAACGTCCCCCAATCCCAAGGAGAGGTCCTGATGGCTGTCGCCGCACTGATCACCTGGCTCATCACCGCCGCTGGCGGGTTCGTCCTGCTCGGTACCTGGATCGCCCGGGGCGGCCATCGGCCGGGCAGCCAAACCCGGCTGGCGCCCGGTCTCGTGTTCGGACACTTCGCGCTGGCCGTGATCGGTCTCGTGCTGTGGATCGTCTACGTCGCCAGCGACGCGGAGGCGCTCAGCTGGGTCGCCTTCATCGTCCTGCTGCCCGTCGCGCTGCTCGGCTTCACCATGTTCGCCCGCTGGCTCCCCGCACGCAGGACGGGCACCGCGGAGTCACGCTTCCCGGTGCCCATCGTGGCCGGCCATGGCCTGCTGGCCGCCACCCCTCTCGTGCTCGTGCTGCTGACCGCGCTCGGCGTCGGGGAGAGCTGACGTGACGGTCACGCCATTGAGGGTGGCGCAGCGCCGGCCGCGGCGGAATGTCGCCGCCGCGGAACGGGCCGCTGCCGCCTTTCTCACCGCCCTCGGGGTCGATCTCGACTCCGAGGGCCTGGCCGACACGCCGGCGCGAATGGCCCAGGCGTACGCCGAGCTGCTCACGCCGCGTGAGTTCCGGCTGACCACGTTCGCGAACGGCGAGGGGTACGACGAGCTCGTGCTGGCCCGGGACATCCCGATCCGATCGGTCTGCGAACACCACCTGCTGCCGTTCGTCGGTGTCGCGCACGTCGGTTACCTCCCCGGAGAACGCATCCTCGGACTGTCGAAGCTCGCCCGGGTGGTCGAGCTGTTCGCGCACGGTCCTCAGGTCCAGGAGCGCCTGACCAAGCAGATCGCCGACTGGCTGACGACCCACCTGGCACCCAAGGGCGTCGGTGTCGTCATCGAGGCCGAACACCTGTGCATGACGCTGCGCGGCGTCAAGGCGGTCGGTGCGACGACCATCACGTCGACCCTGCTCGGCGCCTTGCGCGACGACGCCCGCTCACGCGGGGAGTTCTTCGCGTTGGCCGGCCTCGGCAGCCGCGGGTAACGACCGGGACAGCCAACCAGCAGCGGCGAGACCAGGCCTTGGCGTGTCCCGCCGGCCAGGGCCCCGAACGCTCCAACGTCGGCGGGGTTGGCGGCCAGCGGAGGCGGTCGGCCTAGCGGTCGGGGAACGGACGCGGTGCTTCAGGCCCTCGTCCGTTCCCCAACCGCGTCCGCCAGGCATCCGTTACCGGACAAGGCGACCCAAAAGGCCGCCGGCATCGGGCGACGAGCGCGCGCAGGCCGCGCGAGCCGCGCCCCGCGAGATTTCGAGTCAACTACACGGAAACTGCGCCGTCGACGCGATGAGAGACCCCCACTCCCGTGTAATTCAGTGGATCCGCCGGCCCGGCCCGCGTGTAATGTCCCGGCGTGACCAAAGACTGGAACCCCGCGCGTATCGATGGCGCCCTCGGCAAGTAGGCGTCCCGGACGCGAAGGGACCGCTCGTGACTGATTACTCGGATCAGCGTTGGCTGGCCGCGGCGTGGCCAAGCGTCCGGCGCCATCTGCCGCCGCCGCCCGCGCGGGTACTCGACGTCGGTTGTGGCCCGCTCGGCGGATTCGTGCCGGCGCTGCGGGCCCAGGGTTACGACGCCGAGGGCATCGACCCCGAGGCGCCGGAAGGCCCGCACTACGTCCGGATCGAGTTCGAGGATTACGCGGCGACGCGCCCGGTCGCCGCCGTGGTGGCGTCCACCTCGCTGCACCACGTGGCCGATCTCGACGACGTCGCCGCCCGCATGGCGGCGGCCCTGGCGTCCGACGGCGTACTGGTGGTGCTGGAGTGGGCGTGGGAGCGGTTCGACGACGCCACCGCACGATGGTGCTTCGCCCGGCTCGCGGAGGACGACGCGGGCTGGCTGCATCGGCACCGCGACAACTGGATCGCGTCCGGCCAGTCGTGGGAGGCCTACCTTGGCACGTGGGCGGCGAACGAGGGCCTGCACACCGGTGCGGAGGTCATACGGGTGCTGCGCACACGGTTCGACACCCAGCTGCTCGCCGACGGGCCCTACCTCTTCGCCGACCTCGAGGGTGTCGCACCCGCCGACGAGCAGGCCGCCGTGGACGCCGGCCGCATTCGTGCCGTCGGCATCACGTACGTGGGTCGGCCGCGGGCGGCGGGTGCGGTGCGTGACGGTTGAACGGCTTGCCGAGCAGGTGGCGGCTCTCGACGAGCGCCAGCGTCACCCGGGCGGCTCGTTCGGCCGCCAGTTCGACGACTTCCTCACCGTGGCCTAAGTCGCCGTCGAGGAGCAACATGGCGTGGCCGTGAGCGGCGGCCTCGACGGCCACCGCGAGCTCTCCGGCTGTGGCGTCGCCACCGGCCAGCGCTCGTACGCAGTCGAGCACGGCGTCGGTGAGGGGCCGTTCGGCGTCCTTGACCTCGGGGTGGCGATCCTTGTCGACGCCAGCTCCGAAGATCACGTCGAAGAGCGGCCTGTTGGTGCCGGCGAAACGCACGTAGGCCCGGGCGATCGCGGCCAGCCGACGGGCGGGCGCCCGGAACGGCTTCATCTGCGGCCGGAGCTGCGAGAGGAACACGTGGTACGCGTGCACGGCGACGGCGGCCAGCAGCTCCTCACGGTCGGCGAAGTGCGCGTACGGGGCGCTGACCGCGACGCCCAGCCGCCGGCTTGCCTCGGCGACGGAGAAGCCGCGGACGCCCCGCTCATCGATGAGCTCGATGGCGGTGTCGATTAGGGCCATCCGGAGGTCGCCGTGGTGGTATCGGCCACCCTTGGGCGTCACGTCTCCTCCGTCGAGGCGAGGAAGCTATCTGATCGCTACTCAGAATCTGATGGGCGTTAAGATAACCGACCGTGTGCCCCGCGTCAAGTGTTCGACGCACCTAACGAGTCGATGTCGACGCGCGCTGCAGGACCACGACCGGTATCTCGCGGCCCGCCCGCCGCTGATACCGGTCGTAGTCGGGCCACATGTCGGCCATCATGCGCCAGAGCCGGTCCCGCTCCCGTCCGGTCGCCGTGCTGGCTCGTGCGGTGAAAGTCTCGGCGGCGACCTGCACGTACACCTCCGGGTTGGCGCGCAGGTTGAGGTACCAGTTGGGGTGGTGGGATTCGCCGCCGCTGGAGGCCACGACCACGTAGCGGCCCTGATCGCGACCGTAGATGAGGGCGGTCCGGCGGAGGATGCCCGACCGTCGACCGCGGGTGGTGAGCAGCAGGTTTGTGACTCCCCACCGGCGGTGACCCTGACGGCCGTCGGTCGCCAGATAGCGACGGACGTGGTTGGCCACCCAGCCGATCGGGCTGTCGGTGATCTGTTCGTGCGGCCTAAAGGCTGATCACACCCGCGTGGTCGTCGATCTGGTCGGCGGTGTGATCGTCGAACCACATGCCGCCCGTGGCGAGATAGCGGAACCGGTGCTCGCCCGGCGGCAGGGCGATGGACACGCTCCGCGTCCCGTTGCGACGGGCGCGGAGTTGATGCCGGCCCGGCGTCCAGTCGTTGAAGGTGCCGACGACGCTCACGTCGCCGGGTGGTTCGTCCGTGGGCAGGGCAAACGTCACCCGGGTCTTCGGTCCGAACAGAGGCGACCGCTTGATCATCTTTGTGCTCCTCGTGACAGGTCTGTCCAGCATGTCCGGTGGCCACGGCGACACACCGCCCGACACGCGGACGACGCTGTGCCAATCCGCGCCGGGCCTTGACATGATCGTTCACAATCGATGGTC
This sequence comes from Micromonosporaceae bacterium, assembly GCA_036506495.1. GTDB lineage: Bacteria > Actinomycetota > Actinomycetes > Mycobacteriales > Micromonosporaceae > DASXRC01. The sequence goes on from DASXRQ010000253.1 coordinate 26,866, forward strand.
GTTCCAGGCGGCCACTGGAGGTCGCCGCGACGCAGCCGAAAGTGAGGTTCTATGGTCGCCGATCCCGAACGACACAGACGCACGCGCCGAGGTATCGGGGTGGTCCTCCTCGCGACCGTGAGTGGTCTGCTTGTGTCCGCCGCGCCGGCGTACGCGGCCAACCAGACCGCTTCGCCGGTGGCGCGGGCCGCTACCACCGTGCCGGAGTCCTCCGTCACGGCGACGGTCCGGCCCGTGCTGCGAATGGGTTCGCGCGGCACGGCCGTGACGGCCCTCCAGCAGCGGCTGACCGCACTGCACTATGACGTCGGCCCGATCGACGGGGACTTCGGGTCCCAGACGTACCACGGTGTCGTCGCGTTTCAGAAGGTCAACAACCTGATCCGCGACGGGATCGTCGGGCCCGTCACGTGGGCGGCGCTCGACCGGCCCCTGGTTCCGCGGCCGAAGCACTGGCACTCGGGGTACTCCGTCGAGGTCAACATCACCAAGCAGGTCGTATACCTGGCCCGCCAGGGCGCCGTGGTGCGCATCCTCGACTCGTCGACCGGCAAGGCGAGCACTCCGACACCGACCGGATCCTTCAGCGTGTACCGGCGCATCGACGGCTGGCGGCAGAGCTCGCTCGGCTGGCTGTGGCGGCCGAACTACTTCTACCGGGGCTTTGCCGTGCACGGCTCCACATCGGTTCCCACCTACCCGGCGAGCCACGGCTGTGTGCGGGTGACCATCCAGGCGATGAACCGCCTGTGGCCACTGCTCCGCATCGGTACGCCGGTGCATCTCTACCGTTGACAGCGCCATTCGATGTGGCCCTCGGCTTTCCCGGGGGCCACGTCCGTGTGGTCCGTGCGTCGACGGGCCGTCTCAGCCGGCCCGCCGGCCGAGCCGTCGGCGTCGCCTGCCGGACGCGGGCGCGGTCGATCCGCGTACGACGAGGGAGAGCGGAAGCACCACGGACCGCGCGTGCCGGCTGGGGTCGCGCAGTCGCTCGAGCAGCATCTGCGCGGCCTCCATCCCGATTGCCTGGTGCGGGATCCGGATCGTCGTCAGCGGCGGGTTGAGCCCGCGCGGCGGCCCGCCGCCTGGCGGGTCGCCGCGCGGGCCACTGACCGCCAGGCGGCGGACCGACGGCGGACGACGTGCTACCCGTGCGCGCGGTCGCCGCCGACGAGCAGCGCGTGTCGCAGGTCGGTGACCTGGGCGTCGCGGCTGGTCAGCGGGGTCAGCCCGTAGGCACGCTCGATCGTGGCGAGGATCGAGGTGGTGTCGTGGGACTGGTGGTCCACGCCGGACCGGGTGAACCCGCCACCGATGATCAATGCCGGGATGCGCGTGCCGGGACCGAACTGGTCGAATGGACCGTCCGCGGCATCGGGGCCCTGCCCCGGCGGGGCCACGTGATCCCAGGCGCCACCGAACTCGTCGTAGGTGACGACCACCAGGGTGTCCCTGCCGTCCGGGCCCTCGAGGACGGCCCTGAGCAGGTCAACGAGGTGGCTCTCACCGTTGTCGGTGCTGGCGTAGCCCGGGTGCTCGTTCTCCGCCCCGATCGGCTTGACGAACGAGACCGCCGGCAGCGTGCCGGCCTGCGCGGCCGCCACGAACTCCGTCTCGTCCCGAAGGTGCGCGCGGCCGGGCATCATCGGCGCGTAGTTCTGGAAGTAGTTCAACGGCTGGTGGTGGAACTGGAACAGCGGGTCGGCGTGGCCCGCGGCCGCGTCGTCCCAGCCGCCGGCGTACCAGTTCCAGGTGACGTCCTTCGCGGACAGCTCGTCTCCGATGTTGGCCTGGTAGAAGGGCTTCGCCGGGTCGACGTCGTTGATCCCGGGCAGCACGTTTGCGCCGAACGCGCTCGGCGCCCAGGATGGCTGCATCGTGTTGACGGCGTGGTTCCCGCAGGCCAACCCGGCGACCGTGGTCGGCAGCCCGCAGGCCTGGGTGAGCGGGCCGTCGACGTAGGTGGCGGCCGGGTCCGGCCGGTACAGCGGGTAGCCGGCGCTGGGGAACCCGGCCGCGTCGAGCCTGCTGTTCTTGCCCGCCGGCACCGGCGCCTGCGCGGTGTCCCAGGTCGGCGCCCGGGCCGCGACGAGGTACTGGTGGTTGAGGAACGACCCGCCGAACGCGGCCTGGAAGAAGTTGTCCGCGATCACGTAGTGCGGCGCGCCGGGACCGTGCAGGTAGTCGTAGACGGGCAGCTGCGTCGAGTCGTAGTAGCCCTGGGTCAGGCCAACCGCGTCGCTGCCCGTGGTGTACCGGTCCTGCCGACCTCCGTCGAGCTGGTACTGCTCCTGGTAGAAGCGGTGCACCAGGTCCCGGGTGCAGCCGCCGGGCAGCCCCTGCGGGTCACCCTTCTCGACGCCGTTCGCGATGAACGTTCCCGGCGGCGGGCAGGTCTTGTCCTCGGGTGTGACGTACGCGTTGATCGAAAACGGGGCACTCGAGGCGAAGTGGCTGTCGAAGGCCACGCCGCGCGGCGTCGTGCCCGAGCACACGGGAGACAACAGACCCGGATGAGTCGATCCGTCGAGCCAGGTGACCGTGGCGGTGGTCGGAACGAGGTTCGCGTCGTTCTGCAGGGTGCAGCCGATCGGCGTCCCGGCCTGGTCCACCTGAGTGGTGCCCGCGGTCGCGCCGGGCAGTCCGTTGACCTTCTGGTTGCCGACCCTGCCCCACAACCCGTACAGGTTGTCGAAGCTGTGGTTCTCCTCGTAGATGACCACGAGGTGCTGGTATCGACCGAGCGGGTTGGGTGCCCCGACGTCGGGTGCCGACCAGGCCGACCCGGCGTAAAGACCACCACTGACGAGCGCGATCGCGGTGGCCGTACTGACGATGGCGGTCCGTCGCATGTGGACTCGCATATGGACTCCTGGGGGGTGAGGAGGCAACGAGGTCAGACTCAGCATCGACCTCCGGCAGGGGCGGGGCAAGCTGAGCCGCGGCCAGTCGGCGGCCGGGGTCAGGCGCGGGCGTACCGGCCGACGAGCCGACCCTCGGCGAGGACCAGGCCGTCGATCGCTCGCTTGAGGTCGTTCGCCGAGGCACCCGGCCGCAGGTCGAGCCGCGCGGACAGGGCGTACGCCGTGAAGACGTAGCGGTGCGGCGCGCCCTTCGGTGGGCATGGCCCGCCGTACCCGCGCTTGCCGAACCCGTTCGCGCCGGCACCCGGCGGCTGCTCGCCCTCACCCAGCGCGGCCTTCCCCGGATCGATGCCCCACGCCACCCAGTGGACGAACGTCCCGCGTGGCGCGTCCGGGTCGTCCACCAGCAGCGCCAACTCGGCGGTGCCGGACGGCGGCGTGCCGAACCGCAGTGGCGGTGAGACGTCTTCGCCGTCGCAGGTGTAGCGCCTCGGTATCTCGCCCTGGTCGGCGAACGCGGTGCTGGTCACCGCCATCGTCGCGGGTGCGGGGGACACCTCCACGTCCGGCTCCTTTCCGCCGCAACCGGCCATCAGGAGAGCGATCAACGCCAGCACGCCGAGTCGCACCCCGTCACGCTAACCCGTCGCCGCGGCGCGCGTGCGTCAAGGCCGGGAGCCGACGGTGGGCGCCGACCGGGCCTGCCCTGGCCGCGCGGAGCAGGGCCCGTCGTCGACTCGGCGCTCTGCGGCCGGGCGAACAGCCAACCCTGCGCGGCGGGTAGCTGCCGCCGACGACCGCATCGCGCAGCGTCGAAACGATCGCCGCCGGATCGTCCGCGTCCGGCACGAGTGGAGGACGCCGGCGAGCAGCACGGCGACCGGCTCGCCGAAGTCGAGCAGCCGCAGCGCCTTCGCCTCGGCCAGGATGCGGTCCGGGTCGCGCATGTCGGCCTGTAGCACGCCGGTCAGCTCGTTGCCGGCCAGGATCGCGCGGCTGTGCTCGACGGCGACCGGGTCGACGTCGACGTAGATCACCTTGGAGTCTGGGGCCTCGTCCTGGGCGACCTCGTGGACGTTGCCCGCCGTGGGGATGCCCGAGCCGATGTCGAACTACTGCCGGACGCCCTCGCCGACGAGGTAACGCACGGCCCGGCGCAGGAACGCGCGGTTGGAGCGCCTGGTCTCGCCGATGTTGGGCGTCGGGCCGCGATTGCTCCGCGAGCTCACGGTCCACCGCGTAGTTGTGGGCACCGCCCAGGACGTAGTCGTACACCCGGGCCGCACTCGGTCTGGTCAGGTCGATGCCGGCCGGAACCTGCTCCGCGGGGTCCATCGCCCGCCACGTCCGTCTGTCGGGATGCCCGCCCACATCGCTGATCGTCAACGGCTCGTTACTGTGTCTATCGCCTCGTACGTCTCCGTGACAACCCACCCAGCTCCGTCAGAGTTGGACAGTTAGCCGCCGACGGACGCCCCAACTCTGACGGAGTTGGCCATACGAAAGGCCGCCAACTGCCCAACTCCTACGGAGTCGAGCGCGATTGCGGCAGCTAGATGAGCATCGATACGATCGGCCGCACCGCGCGCGCATCGATCATGGCCTTCCTCGCCAATCATGGACTTGTTGTCGCTCGTTGATCTCTGATCCACGACAACAAGTCCATGATCGTGAGCACGATCACGCACGACCTGACCGAGGACGGCGTACGCACCGCGCTGCGCGAGGGGCCGTACGGGCGTTGCGTATACGCGTGCGACAACGACGTCGTGGACCACCAGGTGGTGAACCTGGAGTTCGCCGACGGCGCCACGGCCGCGTTCACGATGACGGCGTTCGCCCAGTTGGCGCCGCGGCAGACACGGATCTTCGGCACGCACGGCAGCATCGAGGGGGACGGGGTCCGGCTGCGCGTCACCGGTTTCCGGGACGGCTCGGTCGAGGTCGTCGACACCTCGACGGGGCCCGACGGCTCTGCCGCGTCCGGCCACGGCGGCGGCGACGCCGGATTGGTCGAGGACTTCCTGGCCGCGGTGGCGGCCGGCGATGCGTCCCTGGTGGGCTCGAACGCCGAGGAGAGCCTCGCCGGTCACCTCGTCGTCTGGGCCGCCGAGCGGGCCCGACGCAGCGGCCGCGTGGTCACGATGTGACCGTGACGTGGTACTAGCCTGGACCGCGGGGAGGTGAGCCGCGATGACCGCACCCCAGCCTTCGTACGTCAGCGGCATGTCGGACACCGAGCTGTCCGGTGACACGATCGGCGCGAACCTCGACCGGGCGGTGGCCGCGCATCCGGACCGGGAGGCCCTGGTCGACTGCCCGAGCGGTCGGCGCTGGACGTACGCCGAGCTGGCGGACGCGGTCGACCGGCTCGCCGCGGGGCTGCTCGCCGACGGGGTGGCCAAGGGCGACCGGGTCGGGACCTGGGCCCCCAACTGCCCCGAATGGGTGCTCGTGCAGTACGCCACGGCCCGGATTGGCGCGATCCTCGTCAACATCAACCCGGCGTACCGGGTGCACGAGCTGGAGTACGTCCTGCGGCAGTCGGGGATCAGCGTGCTGGTCTCGTTCACGGCGTACAAGACAAGCGACTACCGGCAGATGGTCGAGCAGGTCCGCGGGGCGTGCCCGGACCTGCGTACCGTCGTGTACATCGGCGAGCCGTCCTGGGACCGGGTGGCGACCGGGTCCGCGCCGGGTCCCGAGCTGGCCGCCCGCGCCGGCGAGCTGTCCTGCGACGACCCGATCAACATCCAGTACACGTCAGGCACGACCGGGTTCCCGAAGGGCGCCACGCTGTCCCACCACAACATCCTGAACAACGGGTTCTTCGTCGGCGAGCTGCTGCGCTACACCCCACAGGACCGGGTCTGCCTTCCGGTGCCGTTCTACCACTGCTTCGGCATGGTGATGGGCAACCTCGGCGCCACGAGCCACGGGGCGTGCGTCGTCATACCGGCGCCGACGTTCGACCCGGCCGCCACGCTCCGCGCGGTGGCGACCGAGCGGGCGACGTCCCTTTACGGCGTACCGACGATGTTCATCGCCGAGCTCGGCCTCCCGGAGTTCGCGGAGTACGACCTGTCGAGCCTGCGCACGGGCGTCATGGCCGGGTCGCCCTGCCCGGTAGAAATCATGAAGCGGGTCATCGCGGAGATGAACATGGCCGAGGTTGCCATCTGCTACGGGATGACGGAGACGTCGCCGGTCTCCACGCAGACCCGACCCGGCGACGACCTGGAGCGCCGGACGGCGACCGTGGGGCGGGCGATGCCGTACGTCGAAATCAAGATCGTCGACCCGGCCACCGGGCTGACGGTGCCGCGCGGCGAACCCGGGGAGCTGTGCACCCGGGGCTACTCGGTGATGCTCGGCTACTGGAACGAGCCGGACAAGACCGCCGAGGCGATCGACGCCGCGCGCTGGATGCACACCGGCGACCTGGCGGTCATGCGGGACGACGGCTACGTGAACATCGTCGGCCGGATCAAGGACATGATCATCCGCGGCGGCGAGAACGTGTACCCCCGGGAGATCGAGGAGTTCCTGTACGCGCACCCGAAGGTCTCCGATGTCCAGGTTGTCGGGGTGCCGGACGAGAGGTACGGCGAGCAGATCCTCGCGTACGTCATCCTGGCCGACCCGGCGCGCACGCTGACCCAGGAGGAGGTCGCGGAGTTCTGCCGGGGCCGGCTGGCCCACTTCAAGGTGCCACGGTACGTGCGGGTCGTGGACGGGTTCCCGATGACGGTCAGCGGCAAGGTCCGCAAGGTCGAGCTGCGTGCGCGTGCGGTCGAGGAGCTCGGCCTCGCCGGACCGGCCGCGCACGCCTAGCGGTCCATAATGGGCTGTGCGCATCGCCGGCGCGGTGGCCCTGGTCACGGGTGCGTCGTCCGGGATCGGCCGCGCGACGGCCGAGTCTCTGGCGGCGGCCGGTGCGCGTGTCATCGTGCACGGGCGGGATGAGGCCGCGCTGGACGAGCTGGCTCGGCGGCTCGGCGGGACGTCCCTGGCCCAGGACCTGGCCGCGGTGGGCGCGGCCGACCGCCTCGCGGCCGCGGCCCTCGAGACCGCGGGCCGCGTGGACATCCTCGTCGGCAACGCGGGGATCGGCTGGGCCGGCCCGTTCGCCGAGATGCCGGCCGGCGACATCGAGCGGCTCGTGGCGGTCAACCTGTCCGCACCGATCATGCTGACCCGCGCCCTCCTGCCTGCCATGCGGGCGCAGGGCGGTGGATACCTCGCGTTCGTCACCTCCATCGCCGGCCGGCTCGGGGTCGCCGGCGAGGCGGTGTACGCGGCCAGCAAGGCGGGCCTGGACGCGTTCGCGGAGAGCCTGCGCCTGGAGCTGCGGGGCACGGGCGTGGGCGTCGGAGTCCTGGTCCCCGGCGTCGTGGCGACCCGGTTCTTCGAGCGCCGCGGGCGTGCGTACGGTCGCAGCCGCCCGCGACCGGTCGCGGCCGGATCGGTTGCCGGCGCCCTCGTGCGCATGATCGAATCCGGGGGAGCCGAGGCGTTCCGACCGCGGTGGCTGCGGCTGCCGGTGGCGATCCGCGGGGTCGTGCCCGGCGCCTACCGCGGCCTCGCTGGGCGGTTCGGCGGCAGTTGACCGGATGTGCAGCCAGCCGGATCGGCCCACGTCACTCGGGGCCGGGCCGGCGACAACGGGACAGCCTGTGCAAAGATCGATTGGTAACGGTCCAGAGGTAGGGAGCGATCGTGCTCTTGGCTGTCGGCTTCGGGGTGCTGGCGGCATTCTTGTTCGCCGGCTCGGCGTCGCTGCAGCAACACGCGGCGCAGCGCGACGAGTACCGGCGCGCGGCGACGACCCGTGCGGCCGGCCGCACGGCGATCGTCGGTGCGCTCCTCCACCTGGTCCGGCGGCTCGTTCACCGGCGGCTGTGGCTGATCGGCTGGGTCACCAACCTGGTCGGCTTCGCCGTCCAGGCGCTGGCGCTGTACTTCGGGTCGGTGGCGCTGGTCCAGCCGTTGATGGTGTTGCAGCTGCTCTTCGCGCTGCCCATGGCGCTGGCATGGCGGCGCCGCTGGCCGCAGTGGCGCGACTGGCTGGCGGCCGGGCTGGTCAGCGGCGGGCTCGCGGTGTTCCTCGCCGTCCGCGACGTGGCTCCGCGAACCGACGAGCCCGATCGGGCGCGGCTCCTCGTCGCCATCCTGGCCACCGCGGGCGCCGTCGGGGTGCTCATGTTGGCTGCGGTGGGACGGCCGATCCTCGTGCACGCGACCCTCATCGCGATCGCGGCCGGCCTCTGCTTCGCGTGCACCGCCGTGACGATCAAGCTGACCTCCGAGGATCTGGTCAACTTCGGTGTCGCCGCCACCGCGCGGGACTGGCCGGGGTACGCGTTGGCGGCGTCCGCGCTCGGCGGCCTGATCCTGGAACAGGGCGCGTTCGCGACGGGCTCGCTGCCCTCCGCGGTGGCGGCCATGAACATCACCAACGCGGTGGCCGGCTACCTGGTGGGCATATTCGCCTTCAACGTCGCGGTGCCGACGGGTGCCGACTCGCTCGCCGCGCTGGCCGGCGCCGCCGTGCTCATCTCGGCGGGCGCCGTCGGGCTGGCGAACTCGCCCATCGTCAGAGCGGATCTTCCCGAGGAGCCGGGTCCGCCCGCCGCACGGCCGGGCCCACCCGCCGTCGCGCCCGCCGCGCCGGTGCCGGTCGGTAGACCGCGGGGCCGGTGACCATGGTCGGTGCGGGGGGAACCGGACGGCGGGAGGTCGCCCTCGGGCTGGGGGTGTTCGGCGTCTACGCGGTCGTCGCCGTGGCGACCGCCGGCGACACGTACGGCTCGGCGGAGCGGCACGGCCGGGACATCCTCGACCTGGAACGGGCGATGCACGTGGCCGTCGAGGAGCCGCTGAACGCCGCGCTCGCGCCGCACCCGGTGCTGTCCACGGTCGCCAACTACGAGTACGCGTACGGCTATCTCATCACCGCCGCGGCGCTACTCGTCTGGCTCTACGTGCGTCGGCCCGACCAGTACCGCTGGGCTCGCACGTTCTTCCTCGTGGTCAACGGGATTGGGGTCGCCTGCTTCGCGCTTTATCCGGTGACGCCGCCGCGGCTGCTGTCCGGCGCGGGTTTCGTGGACACTGTGAGCGTGGGTCACACGTTCGGTTCCTGGGGGTCACCGATACTGGACCCCGCGAACCACGTCGCGGCGATGCCCTCCCTGCACGTCGCCTGGGGACTGTGGGTCGTCACGGTACTGATCTGCATGTCGAGCCCCGGGTGGCTGCGGCTCGGCGCCGCGGGCCACGTGGCGCTGACGACGCTCGTCATCCTGGCCACGGCGAACCACTACCTGCTCGACGCCGCCGGCGGCGCGGTCGCCGTCGCCGCGGCGTACGGGCTGACGACCCGGGTGATGGATCGCCCGGGCCGGGCCGCCGCCCGCATCGCCGCGGCGGACGCGTTCTTCCTCTACGCCGAGTCGGCCACCGCGCCACAGCACGTCGGTGGGCTCGTCGTCATGCGGGACACGCCCGACGGAGGCACGCCGTACGCGGACGGACTGCGCGCCCGGATGGAGACGAACCTTGCCCGTCTGCCGCGGCTGCGCCAGCGGCCGTCGGCGCCGTCGCGGTGGCGCCGGCCGCGCTGGGTGCCGGCGGACGGCCTCGACTGGGCCTGGCACATGCCGGTCGTGAACCTCGCCGGCCCGGACGGGCGGCCAGGCGGCCCCGCCGCGCTGCGGGCCCTGGTCGCGGAGCTGCAGGCCACGCCGCTGCCGCGCGACCGGCCGCTGTGGCGCCTCATCACGGTCACCGGCGTGGCCGAGGGCGAGGTGGCCGCGATCCCCCTGGTCCACCACGCGGTAGCGGACGGCATGGCGCTGCTCGACATCGCCGCGGGGCTGATCGACCCGGACCCGGTGTGGCGGTCCGGCGGATCCACGGAGCCGGGTGTGCTCCGCCGGGCGATGGGCGTCGCGACCGGCCTGATCCAGCTCGCCGGGGACAGCACACACCCGCCGCGGCTGCCCTCCGGGCGGGTGTCCGCCCGCCGGTTCGCTACGACCGCCGTGCCGTTGCGGACGGTCCGGCGCATCGCCGAAGCCCACCGCGTCCACGTCAGCGATGTGCTGTTGTCGGCCGTCGCCGGCGCCGCACACCGGGTGCTCGCCGGGCCGGAGACCCCGCGCTGGCTGCGCGTGTCGGTGCCGCTGGCGCTGCGCGGGCCGACCGGCGCGCGGTCCGGCAACGTGACGGCCGGCGTAATGCTGGACCTGCCGCTGGCGCCGATGTCCGAGGTCGAGCGCCTCGCCGAGACGAGCCGGCGGACCGGCCGGCTGCGCGGTGGCACGCGGGCACTGGCCGCGCGCTTCGTGGTCGGCTCCGCCGTCGCGGCGCTGCCCGCACCCGCGCAGGCGTGGTTCGCTCGGACCGTGTACGGCCACCGCTTCTTCCAGGCGATTGTCTCCAACATCCCGGGCCCGGCCGGGTCGTACCGCTTCGGAGGCGCGCCCGTGCTCGGGGTGTACCCCATCGTGCCGCTCGCGGACGGCGCTCCGCTCGCCATCGGCGTGCTGGGCTGGGGTTCGCGGCTGTTCGTCGGCGTCAGCGTCGATCCGGCCCTGGTGGACGACGCGGACCGTCTCGCCGTCGCGGTGCGCGCCGTGCTCGACGAGCTCGCCCGGACTGCGGGCCGGCCGCCGGAACCGGGCGAGCCGGCCCCGAGGGGGCGGGCTAGCGCCGAGGCCTGGTGACCGCGGCGGCCCCGTGGCGTCGCGTGCCGCTGCCGGCCGACGGCCCGGCCGGGCCCGGACGGTTCCACACCAGGGCCAGCGTCAACCGGGCTCGCTCCGGCGGGTCGTCGAGGGCCGCCCCGAACAGGTCGTGCAGCTGGGCCATCCGGTACCGCACGGTCTGCGGATGCACGTGCAGCTCCGCGGCCATCGCCTTCCGGTCGCCGAAGTGGCGCAGCCAGCACGCCAGCGTGTTGGTCAGCCGCTCCCGGACCGCGGCGGGGTGCCCGTCGAGCGGGGCGAGCGCCGTGCGGCGCAGGGCGTCGAGCAGGCGCGGGTCGCGGTGCACGATGATCGCGTCCAGGTGCTCGTCGGCGAAGACCGGGTCCTCCTCCAGTACGCCGGTCCGCTGCAACGCGGCGGCGACCTCGGCGATGTGCACGCTCGCGGGCAGGTGCTGCAACGGCACCGGGTGTCCGACCACGGCCCCGGCGCCGGCGAGCGCCTCCACCAGGCGCTCGCGTCGCCCGGGCCCCACCGGGTCCGGGACGATGGCGCCCAGCAGCGTCCGACGCCTGATCAGCAGGCACGAACTGTCCAATCGCGACACGATGGCCTGACCGGCGTCGTTGTTCGGGTCGACCAGGATCACCGCCGCCTCGCGCGGGAGCGGCCACCCCGCGCGCGCGGCCGCCGCCCGCAGTAGCTCGGTGTCGCAGCGGTCGGACAGCAGCATCTCGACCAGGTCGTCCCGCAACCGTTCGCGCTCGACCGCGGCCCGTGACTGCTCCAGCACGAACCCTCGTGCGGAGGCCGACGACAGCTGGTCGACGAAGATGAACACCGCCTCGGCGAGCGCCGCGAGCCCCGTCGGAGGCACGCCGAACTCCAGGGCCGCCGAGGACACGTGCCGCCACGCCACCCGCGCCCCGACCTGGTACGCGGACAGCAGCGTGGTCAGCTCGCGACCCTCACGCCACTGGACCCGGCCGATCTCCTCGAACAGTGCGACCTGCGGTTCGGACCCGTTTTCTCGAGGAAGGACCCCCGGCTGCTCGGCGATCGCCACCAACCACCGGGTGAACGCCTTCGCCGCCATCGCGACGTCGTCCTGCTCGTGGGCGAGGAACTCGGCGTAGTCGGGCCAGTCCACGCGGAATAGGGCACGCACCTCGGCGAGGATGTCGGGCAGCCGTGCCTCGAGGGCCGGGACGAGCCACTCCAGCTCTGATTCCTTGTGTGTGACGTCCACTCGTACACGTCTACCGGAAACGGGGCCATCGGCGCACCCGCGCGCCGATTTTGTACGTGCGTGACAACCCGACACGCCGAGATCTACGCGCTGAGTTGCAGCACCCGGCACCCTAGGAGGGGCAACATCTGCACGTGGGCGGGACACGGGCGGGGGGCCCCGGGGACATCGCGGGGGTAAATGCGGCGGCGGACTCGCTCGCGCGCGCCGGCGGCCCGGCCGACGCCTACCTGCGCAAACGCGAGCGGAGCGAGAACTTCCCCGTCGCGCTGCGGGTGTTACCGAGCGACCGCCGCCGGCATCTGGTCGCGGTGTACGACGTGGCCCGCGTGATCGACGATCTCGGTGACGACGCGCCCGGTGACCGTCGGGCGCAGCTGCGCGAGTTCGCCGACGATCTTTTCACCATCTGGGACGGCGGCGAGCCCCGGGCCCCGGTGCTGCGGCGGCTCGCCGAGACGGTGACCGCCTGCGGCCTCGGCCCGCGGCCGTTCCTCGATCTGATCGAGGCCAACCTCCGGGACCAGGAAATCACCTCGTACCCCGCGTACGCGGATCTGTTGGACTATTGCGCGCTGTCCGCCAACCCGGTGGGCCGGATCGTGCTCGCGGTGTTCGGCGCCGCCACGCCGGATCGGGAGGAATTGTCGGATCGGATCTGCAGCGGACTGCAGATCATCGAGCACTGCCAGGACATCGTGGAGGACCGGCGGGCCGGCCGCATCTACCTGCCGCTGGAAGACCTGGACCGGTTCGGGGTACGGCCCGCGGACCTCGACGCCGCGCGGCCGAGCCCCGCGCTGCGGCGGCTGGTCGCCTTCGAGGCCGGCCGCGCCGCGGCCTTGGTCGACTCCGGCCTGCCGCTCCTGCGGCAGCTGCGCGGCTGGGCTCGGCTGGCCGTGACCGGGTACGCCGCGGGCGGTCGGGCGGCCGTGGTGGCGCTGCGCCGCGCCGGCTGGGACGCGGTCACCGAGCGCCCGCGGGCCCGCCGCCGGGACTTGATCGCGCAGCTCGTGGCCGTTACCGCTGGGAGGAGGCTTCCGTCGGATGGGTAGCGTCGGCGAGGCGTACGTGGTGTGCGAATCGATCACGCGGCGACAGGCCCGCAACTTCTACTACGGGATCCGGCTGCTGCCCGCGGCGAAGCGGAGCGCCCTGTGCGCCGTGTACGCGCTCGCCCGACGGATCGACGACATCGGCGACGGCGACCTGCCCTCGGCCGACAAGGCCGCGGCGCTCGCGGACGTCCGCACGTCGCTGAAGGACATCGACGCCGGCACCGACCCGGTCCTGGTGGCGGTCGCGGATGCCGCGCGGCGGTTCCCGGTCCCGTTGGGGGCGTTCGACGAGCTCGTCGACGGCGTCGAGATGGACGTCTCCGGCCGGCGCTACGACGACTTCGACGAGCTCGTCGGCTACTGCCGGTGCGTGGCGGGCTCGATCGGGCGGCTGTGCCTGGGCGTGTTCGGCTCCCACCCGGACCCGCGCGCCGCCGAGTACGCCGACGCCCTCGGCATCGCGCTCCAGCAGATCAACATCCTGCGGGACATCCGGGAGGACCTCGTCAACGGTCGGGTGTACCTGCCACGCCAGGACCTCGAGCGGTTCGGCGTGCGGCTGGAACTCGACGAGCGGCGGGTCCTGGCCGACCGCGATGGCGGCCTGGCGCGGCTGATCACCTTCGCCGCGGGACGCGCGCGCACCTGGCACGAGCGCGGAATGCATCTGCTGCCGCTCATCGACCGCCGCAGCGCGGCCTGCACCGCGGCCATGTCCGGCATCTACGGGCGGCTGCTCGAGCGCATCGCCCAGGACCCGACCGCCGTGTACGACCGGCGACTGTCCCTGTCCGGCTGGCAGAAGGCCGCCGTGGCCGCTCGCGCACTCGTCGGAGCGGCGTCATGAACCCCGGTGGCGTCGCCGTCATCGGCGGTGGACTGGCGGGCATCACCGCGGCGTTGCGCTGCGCGGATGCCGGTTACCCGGTCACGCTCCTCGAGGCCCGGCCATGGCTGGGCGGCCTGACGTACTCGTTCCGCCGCGGCGACCTCGACGTCGACAACGGCCAGCACGTGTTCCTGCGATGCTGCACGGCGTACCGCGGACTGCTCGGCCGGCTCGGCGTCTCGGACCAGGTCCACCTGCAGGAGCGGCTGGACATTCCGGTGCGGTCGCCACACGCGCCGCCCAGCCGGCTGCGCCGGAACCGGCTGCCCGCGCCGCTGCACCTGGGCGGGGCGCTGTTGCGCTACCGGCTGCTCGGCCCGGCACAGCGGCTCCGGTTCATCCGCGCGGCGCTCGCGCTGCGGCACGTCGACCGCACCGACCCGGCGGTCGACCGCCGGACGTTCGGCGCTTGGCTGGCCGAGACCCGGCAGGACGCCGGCACCGTGCAGGCCCTATGGGACCTCGTCGGGCTGGCCACCCTCAACGCCCGCGCGGACGAGGCGTCGCTGGCCCTGGCCGCCATGGTCTTCCAGGTTGGACTGTTGACCGAGGCCGGAGCGGCGGACATCGGGTGGTCCCGCGTGCCGCTCCGCCGGCTGCACGGGGACGCGGCGGCGAGCCGGCTGGCCGAGGCCGGAGCGACGGTGCGCACCGGGGTCCGGGTTGACACCGTGGAGCGGCGGGGCAGCGGCTGGGCCGTCGCCGCGGGGGAGGAGGAGTACGTGGTCGATCACGTGGTGCTGGCGGTCCCACCGCCCGCGGCCGAGGGCCTGGCACCGGCGGGCGGCATCGCGATGGTGGACGGCTGGTCCGCCCGGCTGGGGAGTTCGCCGATCATCAACGCGCACGTGGTGCTCGATCGGCGGGTCATGGCCGAGGCGTTCGTGGCCGGCGTGGGCACGCCGATCCAGTGGGTCTTCGACCGCACCGGCCAGTCCGGCATGGACGGCCACGGCCAGTACCTCGCGGTCTCCGTGTCGGCCGCCGACGAGCTGGTCGACCTGTCCGTGAACGACCTGCGCGAGCGGCTGCTGCCGCCGCTGCGCGCGCTGCTGCCCGAGATCGCCCGCGCTCGCGTGACCGACTTCTTCGTCACCAGGGAACGGAACGCGACGTTCCGGCCGGCGCCGGGCAGCGGCGCGCTGCGACCGCCCGCCGTGACCGGGCTGCCGGGGCTGTACCTGGCCGGCGCGTGGACCGACACCGGGTGGCCCGCGACCATGGAGGGCGCGGTACGCAGCGGAGAGTCGGCGGCGGCCGCCGTGTTCGCCGCGACCGCCGGGCCCCGGAACCGAACGGAGGCGGTGGCCCCATGACTGCGACGCTCGGCGCCCTGCACCGCACCCGCGACCAGCTGGCGCCGGCGATGCGGGCCGCGGTCGAGCGCCTGGACCCGACCAGCCGGCTCACCGCGGCGTACCACCTGGGCTGGTGCGACCCGCGCGGCACACCGACGGACGCCGGCGGCGGCAAGGCGATCCGGCCGACGCTGGCGCTGCTGTCGGCCGAGGCGGCCGGTGCGCCGGCGGAGGTGGCGCTGCCCGGCGCGGTCGCCGTCGAGCTGGTGCACAACTTCTCGCTGCTGCACGACGATCTGATGGACGGCGACGTGGAGCGGCGACACCGGCGTACGGTCTGGGCCATCTGGGGCTCGTCGACCGCGATCCTGACCGGCGACGCGTTGCTGGCGTTGGCGCAGGAGGTGTTGCTGGAGTCCGAGTCGCCAACCGCGGGGCGCGCCGCGCTGCTGCTCGCCGCCGCCACCCGTGAGCTGACCCGCGGCCAGGTCCAGGACCTCGCGTTCGAGGCGCGCCATGACGTGACGCTCCAGGAGTGCCTGGACATGGCCATGGGCAAGACCGGTTCGCTGCTGTCCGTGAGCGCCGCGATCGGTGCGGTGCTGGCCGACGCGCCGCAGGCGACCGAGTCCGCGCTGGCCGCGTTCGGTGCCCATGTCGGCCTCGCGTTCCAGCTGGTCGACGACGTGCTCGGCATCTGGGGCGATCCCGAGGTGACGGGCAAGCCGGTCCACTCCGACCTCCGGGCGCGCAAGAAGTCGCTGCCGGTCACGTACGCGCTCGCCCAGCCACGGCAGGGCCCGGAGCTGGCCGCCTGGCTCGCCGCGACCGACGAGCCTCCGGACGCGGATCTGCGGCGCGTAGCCGAGCTCGTGGACGCGGCCGGCGGCCGGGACTGGTCGCTCTCCGAGGCCCGCAACCGGCTGGCGCTCGCGGAGGAGGTGCTGTCCGCGGTCGACCTGTGGCCGCGGCCGCGCGAGGAGATGCTCGCGTTGGCCCGGTACGTCGTGGACCGGGACTCATGACCCGCGCGGTCGACGTCGGCGCACCCGACCGGACCACGACCGGCGACGGCGTGGCCGAGGCGCTCGCCGCGGCGGTCGCGCACCTGCGCGACCGGCAGGATCCGGCCGGCTGGTGGAAGGGAGAGCTGGCCACCAACGTGACCATGGACGCCGAGGACCTCCTCCTGCGTGAGTTCCTGGGCATCCGGACCGGCCCGCAGACCGACGAGGCGGCCCGGTGGATCCGTTCCCAGCAGCGCGCGGACGGCACCTGGGCGACGTTTCACGGCGGACCGGCCGACCTGAACGCCACCGTCGAGGCGTGGGTGGCGTTGCGGCTGGCCGGCGACCCGCCGGACGCGCCGCACATGGTGCGAGCCGCCGGGTTCGTCCGTGCGGCGGGCGGGCTGGAGCGCACCCGGGTGTTCACCCGGATCTGGATGGCTTTGTTCGGCCTCTGGTCCTGGGACGAGCTGCCCGAGCTGCCGCCGGAAATGATCTTCTTGCCGCGATGGTTCCCGTTCAACGTCTACGACTGGGGCTGCTGGGCGCGCCAGACGGTCGTGCCGCTGACGATCGTCGCCAGCCTCCGACCCGTACGCCCGCTGCCCTTCGGCATTGACGAGCTGCGCACCGGGGCGCCGCCGCCGCGGCGAGCGGCGCCGTGGACGTGGGCCGGCCTCTTCCAGCGCCTGGACCGTGTCCTGCACCTGTACGCCAGGCACCCGATCCGGCCGCTGCGCCGGCTCGCGCGACGGCGCGCCGCCGAGTGGATCATCGCTCGGCAGGAGGCAGACGGCTCGTGGGGCGGCATCCAACCGCCCTGGGTGTACTCGTTGCTCGCCCTACACCTGCTCGGCTACTCACTGGACCACCCGGTGCTCGCCGCCGGCATCGCCGGCCTGGATGGGTTCACGATCCGGGAACGCACCGCCGACGGGTGGCTGCGCCGCCTCGAGGCGTGTCAGTCGCCGGTCTGGGACACCGCGCTCGCGCTCATCGCGCTGCTCGACGCCGGGATTCCGGGCGACGACGACGCCGTACGCCGGGCGACCGCCTGGCTGCTCGGCGAGGAGATCCGGGTCCCCGGCGACTGGGCGGTGCGCCGGCCAGGGCTCGCTCCGGGCGGCTGGGCGTTCGAGTTCGCGAACGACGGCTATCCGGACATCGACGACACCGCCGAGGTGGTGCTCGGGCTGCGCCGCGTGGCCGGGGCGGCACCCGACCCGGACGCCGTGCGCGCGGCCGTGGATCGCGGCATGGCCTGGACCCTCGGCATGCAGTCGACGGACGGTGGCTGGGCCGCGTTCGACGCGGACAA
Source organism: Micromonosporaceae bacterium (assembly GCA_036506495.1). GTDB lineage: Bacteria > Actinomycetota > Actinomycetes > Mycobacteriales > Micromonosporaceae > DASXRC01. Next base: position 44,261 of record DASXRQ010000253.1, read on the forward strand.
CACCCGCGCGCTCGCCAGGAAGCTGCCGTTCTGCGACTTCGGCGAGGTGATCGACCCGCCGTCGGCAGACGTCACGGCGCACGTGGTGGAGGCCCTCGCGGCGCAGGGCCGCGCCGACGAGCCGGCCGGCCAGCGCGGCGTCGCGTGGCTGCTGGCGAACCAAGAGCCGGACGGCTCCTGGTTCGGCCGCTGGGGCGCCAACTACGTGTACGGCACCGGCGCGGTCGTCCCGGCGCTCGTCGCTGCGGGCCTCGATCCTGCTGCGGAGTCGATCCGCCGGGCGGTGCGGTGGCTGGCCGACCACCAGAACCCCGACGGCGGCTGGGGCGAAGACCTGCGCTCGTACGACGACCCGGCGGCCTGGGCGGGCCGTGGGGTGTCGACCGCCTCCCAGACCGCGTGGGCCCTGCTCGCGCTGCTCGCGGCCGACGAGCGTGGCGAGCCGGTCCGCCGCGGCATCGGCTTCCTCGTCGACACGCAGCGCCCGGACGGCGGCTGGGACGAGGACGCGTACACCGGCACCGGGTTCCCCGGCGACTTCTACATCAACTACCACCTGTACCGGGTGATCTTCCCGGTCACCGCCCTCGGTCGCTACCTGGCGGTGGCCACGTGACCGCGAAGACGGGGGCCGTGGTGTGCGCGCCGCTGCGGGTGGAGCGGCTGGCGCTGCGCCGGACTCGGGCCCCGGTGGTCCGCACCGGCATGGGTCCGCGCCGTGCGGCAAGGGCGGCGGCGCTGCTGGCCGGCCGTCCGGTCCTGGTGGCCGGCGTCGGTGGCGGCCTCGGCCCGGAGGTGCGCCCCGGCGATCTGGTGGTCGCCACCGAGGTACGCGGGCCGGACGGTGCCCGGTGGCCGTGCCCGTCCGCGCCGCTGCTAGCGGCCGAGCTGCGCCGAAACGGCCTGACCGTCCACCTCGGACCGGTCGCGTCGCGCGCCCGGGTGGTCGACGGCCGGACCCGGCGGGAGCTGGCGGCCACCGGCGCGCTCGCCGTCGACAACGAATCGGCCTGGCTCGCCGAACGGGCCGGTCCGCTCGCGGTCATCCGCGCAATCGTGGACACCGAGCGGGCGCCCCTCTGGCACCCGGGCACGGTGTCCCGGGGCATCCGCGCGCTGCGGGCGCTCGCCCGGGCAGCGCCCGCGATCGACGCGTGGGCAGCGGCCGCCCACCCGCGCCGCGTGCTGCTCGCCCACCCTCGGTCGTTCTGCGCCGGCGTCGAGCGCGCGATCGAGGTCGTGGAGCGCGCGCTCGATAAGTACGGCCCGCCCGTATACGTGCGCCGGCAGATCGTCCACAACGCGCACGTCGTGCGGGACCTCGAGCGGCGTGGCGCGGTCTTCGTCACCGACGTGGACGAGGTGCCGGCCGGTGGGGTGCTCGTGTTCGCCGCGCACGGCGTGTCGCCGGCGGTCCGGGCCGCGGCCGGCGATCGGAACCTGTCCGTCATCGACGCCACTTGCCCTCTCGTGGCCAAGGTGCACGCCGAGGTCCGTCGGCATGCCGGCCGGGGCCGCACCATCTTCCTGATCGGCCACGCCGACCACGAGGAGGTCGAGGGCACCCTCGGCGAGGCGCCGGGCGACGTCGTGGTGGTCGGCGACGCCGACGCGGCGGCCCGGGTGGTGCCGCCCGACCCGCAGCGGGTGGCGTACGCGATGCAGACCACCCTCGCCGTCGACGAGGCGGCGCGGGTCGTGGACGTGCTGCGTGCGCGCTTCCCGGCGCTGCGGGCGCCGGCCAGCGACGACATCTGCTACGCCACGACGAACCGCCAGCGGGCCGTCCGGGACATCGCCGGCGCCTGCGACCTGATGCTGGTCCTGGGCTCGGCGAACTCGTCGAACTCGGTGCGCCTCGTCGAGGTCGCGGAGCGCGCCGGCGTGCCCGCGCGGCTCGTCGACGACGCCGCGGAGGTCGACCTCCGCACGCTGGCCGCCGCCGACCGCGTCGGCATCACCGCGGGCGCGTCGGCGCCGCCGGATCTTGTCGACCATCTCGTGAGCTGCCTGGACGGGCTCGGCCCGGTCACCATCGAGGAGTCGGCGGCCCGTCCAGAGACCATGCATTTCGCACTGCCCAAGGAGGTGACCTGAGCGATGGCCATGCCACTGCGGCAGAGCATCCGACTCGGCCGATATCTCATGAAACAGAAGCTGCTGCGCAGGGAGAAGTTCGCCCTGCTCGTGGAGCTGGAGCCCCTGTTCGCCTGCAACCTCAAGTGCGCGGGCTGCGGCAAGATCGCTCAGCCGGCGTCCCTGCTCAAGCAGCGGATGCCGGTGGAACAGGCGGTGGCCGCGATCGAGGAGAGCGGCGCTCCGATGGTGTCCATCGCCGGTGGCGAGCCGCTGATGCACCCGCAGATCGACGAGATCGTGCGGCAGCTGCTCGCCCGCAAGAAGATCGTCTTTCTGTGCACGAACGCGCTGCTGCTGCCGAAGCACCTGCACCGCTTCACGCCGCACCGCGACTTCGCCTGGATGGTGCACATCGACGGGCTCCGCGAGCGGCACGATGAGTCGGTCAATAAGGAGGGCGGCTTCGACGCCGCGGTCGACGCCATCAGGCAGGCCCAGGCGGCCGGTTTCCGGGTGATGACCAACACCACGTTCTTCAACATCGACGGCCCGGCCGACGTGATCGGCGTGCTCGACTACCTTAACGACGAGATCAAGGTCGACAATATGCAGATCTCGCCCGGGTACGCCTATGAGAGGGCGCCCGACCAGGAGCACTGGTTGGGGGTTTCCGAGACGCGCGAGCTGTTCGCGAAGGCGTTCGCGGACGGCCGTCGCCGGCGCTGGCGGCTCAACCACTCGCCGGTCTTCCTCGACTTCCTGGAGGGCAAACGGGAGCTCGCCTGTACGGCGTGGGGCATCCCGTCGTACTCGCTGCTCGGCTGGCAGCGGCCCTGCTACCTGCTCGATGACGGGTACGCCGCGACGTACCGCGAGCTGATCGAGGAGACCGACTGGGCCGCGTTCGGCCGTGGCAAGGACCCGCGCTGCGCCAACTGCATGGCCCATTGCGGGTACGAGCCGACCGCGGTCATCGCCACGATCGGTTCGCTGAAGGAGACGATCCGCGCCGCGGTCGGTGGGTGACCGACATGGCCCTGCTGGACACGGTCGCCTGCCCCGCCGACCTGCGGGCGTTGCCGGAGTCGGCGCTGCCCGCGTTGGCCGCGGAGATCCGGGAACGGCTCATCGAGTCCGTGCGGCGTACGGGCGGTCACCTCGGGCCGAACCTTGGCGTGGTCGAGCTGACCATCGCGCTGCATCGGGTCTTCGACTCGCCACGCGACGCGATCGTCTGGGACACCGGACACCAGGCGTACGTCCACAAGATGCTCACCGGCCGCGCCGACCGACTGGACGGCCTGCGCCAGCGCGGTGGGCTGTCCGGCTATCCCAGCCGCGCGGAGAGCGACCACGATCTCATCGAGAACTCGCACGCCTCGACCGCGCTGTCCTACTTGGACGGTCTGGCGAAGGCTTTCGCGCTGTGTGGCGCGTCGGACCGGGCCGCCGTGGCCGTCGTGGGCGACGGGGCGCTGACCGGCGGCATGTGCTGGGAGGCGTTGAACAACATCGCCGCCGCGCGGCACCGGCCGGTGGTGATCGTGCTCAACGACAACGGCCGATCGTACGCGCCGACCGCCGGCGCACTCGGCCGCCACCTCGCGAAGCTGCGCGCCGGCGCGGGCCTGTCCCTGTTCGAGCAGCTGGGCATCGGCTACGTCGGACCCGTCGACGGACACGACACGGTCGCCGTTGAGGCCGCGCTGCGCAAGGCGCGTGACCTCGGCACACCGACCGTCGTGCACTGCGTGACCCGCAAGGGCTTCGGCCACCCGCCGGCCGAGGCCGACGAGGCGGACCGCATGCACTCCATCGGACCGGCCGTGCCGGCCGGCGTGGCGAAGCCCGCGAGCTGGACCGAGGTCTTCGCGGCGGAGATGGTGGCGATCGGCGCCGAGCGGCACGACGTGGTGGCCCTGAGTGCCGCCATGCTCGGTCCGACGGGGCTGCAGGCGTTCGCGGACCGCTACCCTGACCGCGCGTTCGACGTGGGCATCGCCGAGCAGCATGCCGTGACGTCGGCGGCCGGCCTCGCGATGGGCGGCCTGCACCCCGTCGTGTGCATCTACTCGACATTCCTCAACCGCGCCCTCGACCAGGTGCTGATGGACGTGGCGCTGCACGGGTTGCCCGTCACGTTCGTACTGGACCGGGCGGGCATCACCGGCAGCGACGGCCCCTCGCACCACGGCATGTGGGACCTGTCCCTGCTGGGCATGGTGCCCGGCATGCGGGTCGCCGCGCCGCGGGACGGTCGCCAGCTGCGGCTCGAGCTTCGCGAGGCTGTCAACCACGCCGATGGCCCGAGCACGGTGCGCTTCCCGAAGGCCGATGTGGGCCCGGAGTTGCCCGCGGTCGGGCGGCTGGGCTCCGCCGACGTGCTGTGCGCCGCCGCCGACGCCGATCTGCTGCTGATCGCGGCCGGCGCGACGGCCGGCCCCGCGCTCGCCGCCGCCGGCGAACTGCGCCGGGCCGGTCACGCCGTGACGGTCGTGGATCCCCGCTGGCTGTTGCCGGTCGACCCGGCCCTGGTGGCGGCCGCGGCCGGCCACGAGCACGTCGTCACGGTCGAGGACAACGGCGAGCACGGCGGCTACGGCGACGCGTTCGCGCGCGCGGTCCGGGCCGCCGGCGTGACCGTCCCGATGCGGACGCTCGCACTGCCGCAGCGCTTCCTGGCACACGGTTCGCGGGGCGGGATCCTAAGCGATCAGGGGTTGGACGGCCGGGGAATCGCCGCCGCCGTGCTCGAGGCGCAGGTCTGGAGCTAGCGGGCCCAGCGGCGGCCGAGCCGCCAGGCCAGCTCCATCAGCACGATTCCGACCGCGGCGCAGGTAAGGGCGACCATCGTGAACCGCGGGTTGCTCGGGTCGAGGTCGAGGATCCGCTGCGTCGGTGGCGCCACGAACATCAGCGTCGACAGCGCCGCCATCCCCGCGATCAGGGCGATCTTCCACCAGGTGTACGGCCGCGCGACGATCGCGAGCAGCCAGAGCGCGATCGCGGTCAGGGTGATGAGCGCGCTGGTGCTGGCCTGGACCTTGTCCCGGGTGCTGGCGGCGTTGCCGGGGTACACCACGACGTAGCAGACGAAGCAGGCGACCGAGATCACGATGCCGGCCGGCAGCGCCGCGTGCATCACCCGGGCGACGAAGCCGGGTCGGGCGCGCTCCGCGTTCGGGGCCAGGGACAGCACGAACGCGGGTAGCCCGATCGTGAACCACCCGGTGATGGTCACGTGTCGGGGCAGGAACGGATAGGGCAGCGGATCGAGGGCGATCAATCCTGGGACACCGACCATGACCGCCAGCAGGACGGAGTACATCGTCTTGGTGAGAAAGAGCGTGGACACCCGCTCGATGTTGCCGATGACGCGGCGACCCTCCGCGACGACGTGGGGCAGTGTGGCGAACCTGTTGTCCAGCAGCACGATCTGGGCCACCGTGCGGGCGGCCGGGCTCCCGGAGCCCATCGCGACGCCGATATCCGCGTCCTTGAGCGCGAGCACGTCGTTGACGCCGTCGCCGGTCATCGCGACGGTGTGCCCGCTCGCGTGCAGCGCCTGGACCATCGAACGCTTCTGTGCGGGGGTGACCCGGCCGAAGACGGTGGCATCCTCCATCGCCGCGGCGAGGCGCTCGGGATCCTCGGGGAGGGTTCGCGCGTCGACCGGATGGTCGGCGCCCCGCAGACCCAGCGACGCGGCGACCGAGCCGACCGCACGGGCGCTGTCGCCGGAGATTACCTTCACGGTGACGTCCTGGCTGGCGAAGTACGCCAGCGTTGTCCGCGCGTCCGGGCGCACGCGCTGCTCCAACACGACAAGCGCCTCCGGGTCGACCGAGCCGGGCGCCCCGGTGGCGTCGACAGCGCGGTCGGCGCGACCGAGCACGAGCACGCGCAGTCCCCGGGCGGCGGTCTCCTCGGCGTCCGCCCGCTCGGCGTTGCCGGCCGGCAGCAGCACATCCGGCGCACCGAGCACCCAATTCCCCTGCCGGTCGAAGCCCGCGCCGCTCCATTTGCGCGCGGAGGAGAACGGAGCGACCGCGCGAGGTCGCCAGCCCGGGCCGGTTGGGTACGCGTCGCGGATCGCCTGCAAGGTGGCGTTCGGGTGAGCATCCGCTCCGGCGAGCGCGGCCAAGGCCTCGTCCACGGCGCGCTCGTCGTCGCCGGTCGGACGCACCTCCGTGACGCGCATCGCGTTGTCGGTGAGCGTGCCGGTCTTGTCGGCGCACACGACGTCGACCCGGGCCAGCCCCTCGATCGCCGGCAGCTCGTTGACGAGGCACTGTCGCCGGCCGAGCCGGATGACACCCACCGCGAACGCGATCGCCGTCAGTAGGACGAGCCCCTCGGGCACCATCGGAACCAGCGCCGCGACCATTCCGCGCAGCGCCTGCTGCAGGGGCTGGTCGCCTGCGAGTTGGTTGTAGATCGACAGCGCGCCGGCCGGAACCAACAGGAAGGTGATGAACCGCAGGATCCGGTTGATGCCGTTGCGGAGGTCGGAGTTGACCAACGTAAACTTGCTCGCCTCGGCCGCAAGCTGCGCCGCGTACGCCTCGCGTCCCACCCGAGTGGCGACGTAGAGCCCGCTGCCCGCGGCCACGAAGCTGCCCGAGAGGACCCGGTCGCCACCGGTCTTCACGACGGGCTCCGACTCGCCGCTGAGCAGCGATTCGTCGACCTCGAGCGCCTCGTCGGCGATCACCTCGCCGTCGACGACGATCTGGTCGCCCGCGGCCACCTCGATGACGTCGTCGGCGACCACCTCGTTCGGCGCGAGCTGCCGCGTCTCGCCGTCGCGACGCACGCGCGGCCTGGCCTGCCCAATGATGGACAGCCGGTCGAGCGTGCGCTTCGCACGCAGCTCCTGGACGATGCCGATCACGCTGTTGGCGATGATCAGGCCGCCGAAAAGGCCGTCCAGCAGGTACCCCGTGGACGCGATGATCGCGAACAGCACCGTGAAGATCGCGTTTATCCGGGTGAAGAGGTTGGCCCGGACGATCTCCCAGGTGCCGCGGCTGGTCCGGCTGGGCACGTCGTTGGCGCGCCCGTCGGCCCGTCGCTGCGCGACCTGCTCGGAGGTCAGACCGCGCTCATCGGCCCGGGTCATGGTCTCTTCGTACTATGTGTAGGGCCAGCGCCTGACCACCTCCGGCATGTTCGTACGCGTCCTACGTGCCCTGATTCAGGAATGAATCGCCCCGGTCGGGAAGACGGCGCGAACACTGAGCCGTGTTCAGTCCACTTCGGCGCTTCCCGTGACCTGCAGCTTGCGCAGCGCCCTCTGGTAGAACGTGGTCCGGCCCAGCCGGACGACCCGGGCCGCCGAGGGAACCGTGGTCACGGTCAGCGAGTCGCCGGCGGACAGGTGGGTCCGGACGAGGCCGTCGACCTCGACGGCGACCTCTCCGCTGGTCGAGAGCAGATCCAGGCGGACGGACTCCTCGCAGGCGAGGACGAGCGCGCGGCTGAACGTCGAATGGGCAGCCGCGGGGACCACGACGAAACCCTCGACGGTGGGCGACATGATCGGCCCGCCAGCAGAGAAGCTGTACGCGGTCGACCCGGTTGCCGTCGCCACGATGATCGCGTCAGCGGCGTAGTTGACGAACCGGTCGTCGTTGACCGCGACGCCGACCGCGACGAGGCGATGCCCTGGGATGCGTACGAGGACGATGTCGTTGAACGCGGTCACCTCGGACCCGTCGGGCAGCCGCGTCGTGACCGCAGCCCGGGGCTCCACTGTGTACTCGCCGGCGTCGATGGCGGACAGCGCGGCCGGCAGCTCCTCGACGTCGATCTCGGCGAGGAACCCCAGGCGGCCGAGGTTGACGCCGAGGAGTGGGGTCGCCTTCTCGGCCGCCAGCCGCATCGCGCGGAGCATCGTCCCGTCCCCACCGAGGCCGACGAGCAGGTCGGCCCGGGCGACGAGCTCCGCGGCATCGGCTGGTTGTGCCCGGCACTCGATCCGCTCGATTTCGTCGGGCAGACCCAGCACCGTAATCGACCGCGCGGCCGCCCAGTCGACCACGGCGTCGACCGCGGACTTGGGGTCCCGGGCGGGGTGCAGCACCAGGCCGACGGTGGTGATCACACCCATGGCCGCATTCTACGGGCGGGCGATGGTGCGACTGGGGTCGCAACGGTTATCCTCGTGAGCCCTAGATCCTCTGGCCCGCGCTTGAGAGAATCCCGTATATGTCGACGGTCGTGCAGTCACCTCGGGTGCGGCGACTGCCTCAGGTGGACAACCTGAAGACGGTCATGGTCGCGTGGATCATCGCCGGCCACGCCCTGCTCGGCTACTCGGTCGTCGGCGGCTGGCCGTACGACGAGGTCCACGAGGTCACGCTCGAGCGGCGTTCGGAGCTGGTCCTCGCCGTCGTGCTCGGCCCATCGGCGCTGTTCGTCGTCGGCACGTTCTTCTTCCTGGCCGGACTGTTCGCGCCGGGTTCCATCGCCCGCCGGGGACCGGCTGGGTTCGCCGCGGACCGGCTGGTGCGTATCGGCGTACCGTGGCTGTCCTTCATGCTGGTGGTCTGGCCGCTGTTCATGTGGTTCGCCTACCGGGCGGCCGGCCGAAACGTGTCGTACTGGTGGGAGTTCACCCACCGGCAGCCGTTCCTCGACTCGGGCCCGCTCTGGTTCGCCGAGGTCCTGCTCTTTATCTCGCTCGGGTACGCCGCGTGGCGCGGGTTCGCGGCCAAGCTGGGACGGACGCCCGATCCCACCCCCCGGCCGTTGGGCGGTGGTCATCTGGCCACCCTCGCGGCCGGCGTCGCGCTCACGTCGTTCGTCGTCCGGCTGTGGTTCCCCGCGCGCAGCACCCAGATCCTGGACCTGCACCTGTGGCAGTGGCCGCAGAGCGTGGCGATGTTCGGCCTCGGCGTCGTGACCGCCCGACGCGGTTGGGCCGCCACCGTGCCCGATCAGATTCACCGGGCCTGCGGTCGAGCGGTGGTCGTCACGCTGGCCACCGTGCCGGCGCTGGCCATTGGCCTGCGGATCACCGACGTCGCCGAGGACGCCTCCCCGTGGGTCGGCGGTTGGCACTGGCAGGCCCTGGTGCTGGCCTCCGTCGAGGCGTCGCTGGTGGTCGCGGGCTCGGTGTGGGTGCTCGGCACGGCCCAGCGCCGCCTCGTGGGCGATGGCCGGCTCGCCGCGACCTGGGGCCGCAGCGCGTTCGCCGCGTTCGTCCTGCAGGCGCCGGTGCTGCTGACCCTCGCGATCGCGGCCCGGCCGCTGCCCGTGCCGGCCGAGGCCAAGGCGTTCCTCGTCGGGGCGCTCGCCGTGCCGCTGAGCTTCTACCTGGGGTGGCTGGTCATCGACCAGACCCGTCTCGGTCGGGTGCTGTGACCGCGGGCGTCAATGGCAGGACGCCGACCCCGCGTCGGTGAAGCGACCGCCGGCCGCCGGCAGGAACCGCCAGTCGTAGCCGGCGGCACGCAGCGTCAACCGGAGCACGCCGTTGCTGGTCGCGTTCCGGACCTCGCTATTCGGCTGGATGGCGCCGAACGCGTAGTGACTGGCGCCACCCGTGCCGACGACGAACTCGCGGACGCCGTGGGCGGGATCGGCCACGCCGGCCGGCGTCTGCGGCGCGAACCGTTCGTACTGGTGGTTGTGACCGGAGAGGACCACCTCGGCGCCGGCGTCGAAGAGCGCCCGGAAGATGGGGCGCATCGCGGTGTCGCCGGGGTGCACGGCGCCCGACGTGAACAGCGGGTGGTGCCAGTACGCCAGCGTGCAGGCGCGCCGCGACCGGGCCAGGTCGGCGCGTAGCCAGCGCTCCTGCGATGAACCGGCCTGGCAGCCGCCGACCGCTCCGCAGTTGGAGTTGACGACGACGATGTGCCAGGCGCCCAGGTCGTACGAGTAGTACCCCTTGGTCGGGTCGCCGGCGGCGGCGCCGAAGTAGTCGAAATACCCGCGGGCGCCGGGGGTCTGGTACTCGTGGTTACCCGGAGTCGGTCGCGTCCGGTCGCGGAAGCGGCTCCACGCCGGTGCGTAGCACCGGGCGAAATCGGCGGCCGACCCGTTCGGGTACGCGATGTCGCCGAGCGCCGCGAACTCGCCGGCCACGCGGGCGACTACGGCGGCCGTCGCCTCGTCACCCGTCGAGGCACACGAGCCGATGTCGCCGGCGGCGAGCAACGTGACGGTGGGGCTCGTCGACGGAGTCGGTGCGGTGCCCGTGCCCGAGGGTCGGGATCCGGTCGGCGTCGCCGCGCCGGTCGGGGTCGGCGCGGCGGTCGTCGAGCCGGTGCCGCCCGACTCGGCCGCCGGTCCGTGGGCGGCGGGGCAGCCGGCCAGGACGACCGCCGCGATGGCCAACGCGGTCGCGACCGAGAGGGACCGCATTCTCGAGCCAGGCGTCACGATCATCAAGCATTGCTCGGACGCATGACTCCCGCCAACCGGCCCGCGTGTGGCACCTCGGGACGAGCCGCCGGCGGCTAGCATGAGCGCGCACCTTCTCGCGTCCCCCCGAGAGGAGCACGCCGTTGCGTCGAGGGGCGCTGTGCCTCACGGCCACTCTCGCCGCGGCCGTCGCCGTGACGGGCTGTAACACGGCGCCCGAGGCGGCCGAGCCGTTCGGGCTCCGGCCACCCAACCCGACTCCGACGACCGCGACGACTCCGAGCCCAGGACCCAGCCCGACGCCCGCCAAGCCGAGCCCGACTCCCGTCGCCGCCGAACTGCCGCTCGGCGGGCGCACCATCTTCCCGCGCTACCGGGTGGTCGCGTACTACGGCACGGCAGGGACCGCCGCGATGGGCGTGCTCGGCGAGGCCGACCCCGACGCCATCCTGCCGCGGCTGCGCGCGGCTGCCGCCCGCTTCACCACGCAGGGCCGGCGGATTCAGGTCGCCTACGAGCTGATCGTCACCGTGGCGTTGGGCGGGCCGGGTGCCGACGGGGACTACAGCCACACGATCGATCTGGAGAAGGTCGAGCGGTATGTCGAGGCCGCCCGCCGCAACAAGGTCCTGGTGGTGCTCGACGTCCAACCCGGCCGGACGGATTTCCTCACCGAGGTGAAGAAGCTGCGCCGGTTCCTCGTGGAGCCGCATGTCGGCCTCGCGCTCGATCCCGAGTGGCGGGTGGCCGCCGACCAGATCCCGGGCCGCGTCATCGGCTCGGTGCGGGCCGCGGAGGTCAACGCGGTCTCGAAGTACGTGGCCGACATCGTCCGCGAGTACAGGCTGCCGGAGAAGCTGTTCCTCCTGCACGAGTTCCGCTCGTCGATGATCCCCGACATCGGCGCCGTGCAGCGCCGTCTGGGCCTGGCGATGGTCCAGCACATCGACGGCTTCGGCACGCGCTCGGCGAAGGACGCGACGTTCGCCGGGCTGCGCCGCCCGCAGCAGTTTCATGTCGGCTACAAGCTGTTCTACGACGAGGACATCAACATGTACGCACCGCGGGACGTGCTGAGGTTCCGCCCGACGCCGGAGTACATCAGCTACCAGTAGGCGTGAACGGCAGCATCACGTCGTGCCCGGTCTGTACGACGCCGTAGGTCGACTCTGGCACCGCGTTCCAGGCACCGGGAAGGTCACCGAGCGGCTCGGAGACGATGAGGCGAGTTTCGTCGGAGACCCGGTGGAATGTCGGGTTGTCCGGGTACAGCTCACGCAGCGTACCCACGTCGGTGCTGTAGAACAGCGACCGCGACCGCCGCTCGGAGGAGTACCTGAAGGCCCACACCCGGTCGCCGTCGGACGTCGCGACCGTCATCTGGATGGGGTGTTCGATCCCGTGCCCGTGCCCGGTGGCCTCGACGAAGCCGACCATGCGCTGGACCGCGGCCGGCGGGTCGTCGGCCAGACCGAACGAGAGCGCAAGGAAGAACATCAGCTCGGAGTCGGTCGACCCCTCGATCGAGGAGAACAGCTCGGGGTCCACGGCCATGGCCAGGTCCCGCTTGACGCGGTGGTACTCCGCTATGGACCCGTTGTGCATCCACAGCCAGCGCCCGTACCGGAACGGGTGGCAGTTGGTCTCCTGGACCGCCGTGCCGGTGGACGCGCGGATGTGGGCCAGGAAGATCGGCGAACGGATGTGCACGGCGAGATCGCGGAGGTTGCGATCGCTCCACGCCGGCCCCGTCCCCCGGAACACGCCAGGCGGCTCGTCGCCGGTGTACCAGCCGACGCCGAAGCCGTCGCCGTTGGTGGTCTCGACCCCCATCCGGGCATGCCGGCTCTGGTCGATCAGCGAGTGGGCGGGTTTGTAGAGCACGTCCTCGAGTGCGACGGGTGAGCCCAAGTACGCGAGCCATCGACACATGGTCACCTCCAAGGTGCCGGCATCGGTCAGTGGTGGAACGACGACGCGTTCTCAGCCGACTGGAGTGGACCCGGCTGGCTCTCGAGCTCGGGCAGCAACCGGTGCAGGTCGTCCAGCAGGAGGTCGGCCAGGTCGTGGGAGAACCCGTGGCGCACGACGACACGCAGCACCGCGAGGTCCGTGCGGTTCTCCGGGAAGGTGTACGCCGGCACAAGCCAGCCGCGTTCGCGCAACCGCCGGGAGACGTCGAAGACGTTGATGCGGGTGACGTCGTCATGGGTGGTGAACGCGAAGACCGGCAGCTGGTCGCCGCGGCTGAGCAGCCGGAACGGGCCGACCGCGGCGATCCGGTCGGACAGGTAGGTGGCGATCTCGCGGGAAACCAGCTGCACGGCCCGGAACCCGGCGCGGCCGAGGCGGAAGAACGTGTAGTACTGGGCGACGACCTCGGCGCCGGGGCGGGAGAAGTTCAGCGCGAACGTCGGCATGGTTCCGCCGAGGTAGTTCACCTCGAAGACCAGCTCCGCGGGGAGCAGCCGGCGGTCCCGCCACACCACCCAGCCCACGCCGGGGTAGACCAGGCCGTACTTGTGCCCCGACGTGTTGATCGAGGCGACACGCGGCAGCCGGAAGTCCCACGGCAGGTCCGGATCCAGGAACGGGGCGACCATCGCGCCCGACGCGCCGTCGACGTGCACCGGGATGTCCCATCCGGTACGCCCCTGTAGGTCGTCGAGGGCGGCCGCGATCTCGGCGACCGGTTCGTAGCTGCCGTCGAAGGTGGAGCCCAGGATGGCCACCACGCCGATGGTGTTCTCGTCGCACCGGGCCACGGCCTCCTCGGCGGACAGGTGGTAGCGGTCACCGTCCATCGGCACGAGTCGAGGCTCCACCTCCCAGTAGTTGCAGAACTTGTCCCAGCACACCTGGACGTTGATGCCCATGACCAGGTTGGGCCGGGCGGTCGACCGGCCGGCCGCGGCCGCCCAGCGGCGCTTGAGCGCCATCCCGGCGAGCATGCAGGCCTCACTCGAACCGGTCGTCGAGCAGCCGATGACGTTCGCGGGGTCGGGGGCGTGCCACAGGTTGGCGAGGATGCTCACGCAGCGCTGCTCGAACTCCGCCGTCTGCGGGTACTCGTCCTTGTCGATCATGTTCTTGTCGACGCACTCGGCCATGAGCCGCTGGGCCTGAGGCTCCATCCACGTCGTGACGAACGTGGCCAGGTTCAGCCGGGCGTTGCCGTCCAGCATGAGCTCGTCGTGGATCAGTTGATACGCGACCTCGGGCGGCACCGGGTCGTCGGCCAACGCGTCGATCGGCGGCACCACCTCGCGACCGAGGTCCGGGTTCGCCGCGGTCGCGAGCGTGTTGCCGGCGTGGCGGCCGGAGCGGTCGCCGGTCACCGTGCCCGTATGCAGCGCCATGCCGCCAGCCTAGAGAGCGCATGAGCGGCGTGACCCGCGAACGCCCAGGCCGGCCGCGACGAGCAGCAGCACCGCGACCACACCGGTGATCGCCGCGACGTGGTGCAGCGTCGCGGTGGAGACATCCCGCGCGAAGACGATGCCCAGCAGCGCCGCGGACGAGATGGCGCCGATGTACCGGCCGGTCTGGAACAACCCCGCGGCGACGCCGGCGTTGTCCGCGCTCGCGCTGCGGTAGAGGGCCGACTGGAGGCCAATGTTGTTGAACCCGTTCGGCAGCCCGAGCACCGCGGTGACCGCCACGATTCCGATCACCGACGTGGTGCCGTTCACGAGCAGGAGCGCGCCACAGCCCGCGACCAGACCCACCGACCCGATCAGCAGCGGCAGCCAGGCGCCGACGCTCCCGGCCAACCGCGCCGCGACCGGTGTCGCCACCACACCGAGGGCGGCGATCGGCTGCATCAGCAGGCCGGTGGTGGCCGGCGGGAAGAGGCGTACGCGCTCCAGCCACATCGGCAGCCCGAAGAACACGGCGTAGAAAACCCCCTGAACGGCGACCTGCTCCACCAGCACCGCCACCATCGTCCGGTTCTGGCCGAGCGCGCGCATATCGAGGAACGGGCTGGGCACGCGGCGACAGGGAACGGCACCCGCGGGCGGGCAGGTGCCTCCTCGAGCGCGTCGATCGGCTCGGTCCGGCTCACCCCCAGTTTCTACCCAGGGCCGCTACCCGGACACGACCCAGGCCGCGCTGTCCGCCGGTAGCCGGCCGTGCGCGAGCGGCCCGCTGGCGAGCATGACCGTGCTGGCCGCCGGCAGGGCGACCGGGCGGTCGGACAGGTTGACCACGCACGTGAACGTGGCGTGGGTACCCCGGCTGAACGCCAGCACCGACTCCGGCGCCGGCAGCCAGCGAAACTCGCCATCCCCGAGGCTCGGCTCCCGGCGGCGGTACGCCAGCGCGCGGCGGTACAGCGCCAGCATCGAGTCCGGGTCGTTCGCCTCCGCCTCGACGGTTCGGTCGCGCCACGAACGCGGCTGAGGGAGCCAGGGCTCACGCCGCGCACCGGCCGGGCTGAAGCCGAACGGTGGCTCCTGACCCGACCACGGAATCGGCACCCGGCACCCGTCGCGGCCGAGGTTCGCGCCGCGGGTACGGAAGAACATCGGATCCTGGCGGAGCGCGTCCGGAATCTCCTCCACCTCCTCCAGGCCGAGCTCCTCGCCCTGGTAGATGTAGACCGATCCGGGCAGGGCCAGGGTGAGCAGCACGGCCGCCCGGGCGCGGCGCAGGCCGAGCGCCCGATCGGTGGGCGCACCCAGCTGCCGGTACTCGAGGGTGAACGACGTGTCGGCGCGGCCGTACCGGGTGACGTGGCGCGGAACGTCGTGGTTGGACAGTACCCACGTGGCCGGCGCCCCGACGGGTGCGTGGATCGCGAGCGTCTCGTCGATGACGCCGCGCAACGCGCCGGGGTCCCAGGGGCAGCCGAGGAACGCGAAGTTGAAGACGGTGTGGATCTCGTCGGGGCGCATGTACGCGGCGAACCGTTCGGCGTCCGGCAGCCACACCTCGCCGATGAGCGCCCGGGGCTCGGGGTAGCCGTCCGCGATCGCGCGCCACGCCCGATACACGTCGTGCACCTCGTCCCGGTCGGCGTACGGGTGGGGGATCGGCGGGCGGTCGGGGTCGAAGTCCGCCAGCTCGCGATCCTTCATCAGCAGCGCGGCGGAGTCGATGCGTACGCCATCGGCGCCGCGGTCGAACCAGAACCGTAGGACGTCCTCGAACTCCTCGCGTACCTTAGGGTTCTCCCAGTTCAGGTCCGGCTGCTCGGCGGCGAACAGGTGCAGGTACCACTCGCCGGGGGTGCCGTCCGGGTTCGTGGTCCGGGTCCAGGCCGGGCCGCCGAAGATGGACTGCCAGTCGTTGGGCGGCAGCTCGCCGTCCGGGCCCCGCCCGGGCCGGAACCAGAACAGGTCGCGCGCGGCCGAGCCGGGGCCGGTGCGCAGCGCCTCCCGAAACCACGGGTGGGCGTCCGAGCAGTGGTTCGGCACCACGTCGATGATGATGCGGATGCCCGACGCATGCGCCTCGCGGATCAGCTCCTCGGCCTCCGCCAGCGTGCCGAAGACCGGGTCGATCTCGCGGTAGTCGGCGACGTCGTAGCCGGCGTCCGCCTGCGGCGAGGCGTACCAGGGGTTGAACCAGACCGCGTCCACACCGAGGACGGCCAGGTGGTCGAGGTGGGCGCGGACGCCGCCCAGGTCGCCGATGCCGTCCCCGTTGCTGTCCGCGAAGCTGCGCGGATAGACCTGGTAGATGACCGCCGAACGCCACCACTGTTTGTCATCCACGTGGGCCTGCTTCCCTGGTCGACTGGTTTCTGGCATGGCTGCGCCCGCCGGACGGGCGCGCAAGCGCGTCGCCGGTGCGAAGAATTGGCTGGCTACCCCTTCAAGCTCCCGGTCGTCAGACCGGACATGATGTTCTTCTGGAAGATCAGGAAGAACACGATCGTGGGGATCGCGGCGATGACCGCGGCCGCGACCACCACGTTCATCGGCGTGCCGCCGGCGAAGGCGTAGATGCCGACGCTGACGGTGCGCGTCTCGGGTGACGGCATCACCAGCTTCGGCCAGAGGAAGTCCTTCCAGACCGCGGTCACCGCGAAGATCGACACCACGCCGAGGATCGGGCGAGAGATCGGCAGGATGATCGACCACAGCGTGCGCAACGGCGTCGCTCCGTCCATGATGGCCGCCGACATCAGCTCCTCCGGTATCGAGTCGAAGAACCGCTTGAGCAGGAAGATGTTGAACGCGTTCGCGACCGTGGGCAGCCAGATCGCGAACGGCGAGTCGAGCAGTCCGATGTGGACGATCGGCAGGTCGATCACCGTGACGTACTGCGGGATGATCAGCACCATCGCCGGGATCATCAGGGTCGCGAGCATCAGGCCCAGGATCAGGTTGCCGAGCGCGGGACGCAGCTTCGACAGGGCGTACGCCGCGGCGGTGTCCAGCACGAGCTGGAACAGCACGGCGCCGACCGCGTAGTAGAACGTGTTGAACAACAGCTTGGCGAGGTTCAACCGGCTCCACGCGTCGGTGTAGTTGTGCGCTTCGGGGTGCTTCGGGAACAGCGTAGGCGGCGTCTGCGCGATCTCCTGCCCGGACTTGAGCGCACCGGTAACCATCCAGTACAGCGGTCCGATGAATATGAGCGTGAATGCGACGAGCACGACGACGAGGACGGCCCAGTAGGCCGCCCTGCCCCGCCCGCGGGTGAGCTGAGCGTGGGAGATCAGCGTCCGGGATCCCAAGTCCTTCGCCATGGCCTCCCCTAGAGCTTCGAGTTCAGCCGGACGTAGACGGCGGAGAAGCCGCCCAGGACGATCAGCATGATCACGCCAAGCGCCGCGGCGCCGTTGAGGTCGTTCTGGAAGAACCCATGCTGATAGATGAGGTACGCCACCGAGGTCGCCGAATCCTGTGAACCCGCCCCGTTGGCGAGGATCAGGGGCTCGATGAACAGCTGCATGGTCGCGACGATCTGGAGCATGGCCATCAGGGAAAGGATCAGCTTGGTCTGCGGGATCGTCACGTGCCGGATCCGGCCCCAGATGCCGGCGCCGTCCAGCTCCGCCGCCTCGTACAGGTCGCCCGGGATGTTCTGCAGGGCGGCCAGATAGATCAGGACCGCGCCGCCCATGTTCATCCAGGTCGACGCCAGCACCATCGCCGGCATCGTCATCCGCGGCGACTGCATCCACTGCGAGGTCGGCAGGTGCACGGCCTTCAGGATCGCGTTGAACAGGCCGGCGTCGCTGGGGTCGTACGCGTAGTACTTGAACAGGAACAGCGCGGAGGCCGGCGGGAGCATCACCGGAAGGTAGACCAGCGCCCGCAAGTACCCCGTGGCGTGCCGGAACTCGTTGAGCAGGATCGCCACGAAGAACGGCATGGCGTACCCGAAGATGAGCGCCAGCACGGTGAAGTAGGCCGTGTTCTTCCAGGCCGTCCAGAAGCTCGGATCGTGGACGATCCGCTCGTAGTTGTCCCACCCGACCCACGTGGTCACGCCGCGCCGGGTCCGCTGGAAGCTCATGATGACGCCGCGAATCATCGGGTACCAGGCGAAGACGGCGAAGCACACCACGGCACCGGCCAGGAACGTGTACCCGGTCAGGTTGTCCCGCACCTTGCGGCCGCGGGCGGTGCGCGGGCCGCGGACCGACGGCGGCCGGGCGCGGCGCCGTTCGTCGGTGGTGCCCGGTACCGTGATGATCGCCATCGTGTCTCCCTGCGTGGCGGGGGCCGGCGGACGGCCGGCCCCCGCAGCGGGCATCATCCGTTGGACGTCAGGATTTGGTTGACCTTGTCCTCGGCCTTCTTCAGCTGGGCGCCGGCGTCGGCCTTCGGGTCGGTCAGGATCGCCGACATCGCACCGTCGAGCACCGCGTAGATGGCCTGCGCCTGCGGCGGCTCGAACTTGATCGGGACCGGGTTGTTCTCGAAGAGCGCGAAGTCGTCAACGTTGATGTTGGCATTCGCCTTGCGCAGCTCCAGGTCCTGCTTTTGCGCCTGGCTGCCGACGGTGAACAGCTGCGGCTGCGGCAGGCCGACCGGCTGGTTCTCTGGCTTGGCGCGCGCGTAGTCGAACTGGCCCTTGCCGGGCGTTAGCTTCTCGTACGCCAGCCACAGCAGGCCCGCCTTGACCTGGTCGGGGGTGAGGCCCTTCTTGAAGAAGTAGCCCTCGCCGCCGCCCAGCGTCGCCTTCGCCGCGCCGTCCTGGCCTGGCATCGGGCCCATCGCCCAGTCCTGGTACTTGCCCTGGAACTGGGTCACGATCGCGGTGGTGGTGTCCGGCGCGCCGATGAACATGCCGACCTTGCCGGCCGCCGCGTTGGTGAGCAAGTCCGGCCACTGCAGCAGCTGCTTGGCGCCCATGCTGTTGTCGCCGTACCGCATGTCCTTGAGGTTCTGCAGGACCTGCTTGCCCAGGTCGTTGTTGAAGTCAGCCTTCTTGCCGTCGGTCGATACCATCCGGCCGCCGTGCGCGTACAGCTCGGCGGTGAAGTGCCAGCCACCGGTGTTCGCGGCGCTGTAGTCCGAGTAGCCGGCGACGCCGTTACCGAGCGCCGAGATCTTCTTGGCCGCCGCCCGCACCTCGGCCCAGGTCTTCGGCGGGTTCGTCACGTCGAGGCCGGCCTGCTGGAACAGGTTCTTGTTGTAGACGAGGCCCATCGAGTAGTTCTTCGTCGGGATGCCCCAGACCGCACCGTTGTCGGTGAAAGCGGCCTTGGCGCCCGCGTCGATGCTGTCCCAGGTCGGGATCGTGTCCTTGTTGACGTACTGGGTGACGTCCATCGCCTGCCCGGAGTCGATCACCTGCTGCAGGTCGGTCATGTACCCGTAGAAGACGTCCGTGACGGTCCCGCCCTGGAGCCGGGCGGTGAAGTCCGGTGGGTTGTCGCACTGGGCTCCCACCGAGACGCTCTTGATGGTGATGTTGGGGTGCAGCTTCTGGAACGCCACGACGTCGGCGTTCCAGTCCCGCAAGAGCTCGGCCTGAGCCCCGACCGGCTGGCAGTCGACCGTGATGGTGACCTTGCCGTCTGCTGCTTCCTTGTTGTCATTCTTTGTGGAGCACGCCGCGAGGCTGAGCCCCAGGCCGGCCGCGAGCGCGAACGCCGCGACCTTCCGATACTGCGGTGCGGACATCGGTCCATCCCTTCGGGGGAACGGGAGGTTCATGATCGTACTGACCTGGCCGCGGCGCCCAGCGGGTCAGGCCTGGGTGGAGTCACTGTAGCTATACCGACTCATCCCAGCAAGACTCTGACTGTGTTATGCAAGTTTGCAACTCGCAAAAGTTATGAAGTCGGCCGACTGGCTGCCGGATGGGGTCCAGACTGTCCTATCCTTGCGGGATGGTGCGCGCTTCTACCCGTCGGCTGGCCGAGGTAGCCCAGAAGGTCGGGCTCAGCGAGGCCACAGTCAGCCGCGTGCTCAATGGCAAGAGCGGCGTGTCGGATGCCACCCGGGACGCCGTCCTGACCGCGCTGGACGTCCTGGGGTACGAGCGACCGACGCAGCTGCGGGGGGTCCGGGCGCGGCTGATCGGACTGGTCCTGCCGGAACTGCAGAACCCGATCTTTCCGGCGCTCGCCGAGGTGGTCGGCGGTGGGCTGGCCCAGCGTGGACTCACACCAGTGCTGTGCACCCGAACCGCGGGCGGGCTGTCCGAGTCCGACTACGTGAACATGCTCCTCGATCAGCAGGTGTCGGGAGTGGTGTTCGCGGGTGGGCACTACGCCGAGACGGATGCGCCACACGAGCACTACGAGCGGCTGCTGCAGCGCGGGCTGCCGGTGGTGCTGTTCAACGCGGCCGTGGAACGCCTGGGCTACCCCCGGGTGTCTACCGACGACGCGGTCGCCGTCGAGCAGGCGTACGGACACCTCGCCTCACTCGGCCATGAGCGGATCGGCCTCGTCATCGGTCCGCCGGATCACGTGCCCTCGCAGCGCAAACTCTCGGCGTACGCCGAGTTGGTCAAGCGGGCCGGCGGATCGCTCGACCCGCAGCTCGTGGAGCACGCGCTCTTCGCGCTCGAGGGCGGGCACGCGGCGGTCACCCGGATGCTGCGGCACGGCGTCACGGGAATCATCTGCGGCAGCGACCCACTCGCGCTCGGCGCGATCCGCGCCGCGCGCCGCGCCGGCCTGGCCGTGCCGGGCGATGTCTCGGTGGTCGGATTCGACGACTCGACGTTCATGAACTGCACCGAGCCGCCGCTGACGACGGTCCGCCAGCCCATCGAGGCCCTCGGCCGGGCGGCGGTCACCCTGCTCGTCAAGCAGATCGAGGGCGCGACGGTGACCGACGATGAACTGCTGTTCGAGCCCGAGCTCGTGGTGCGCGGCTCGACCGGCCCGGCCGCTACGGCGAGCCCGTGGCCGCGATCGACCACAGCCGGGGGAGCAGCCACGGCGCGATCACCTCTTGAACCCCGGCAGGCGTGAAGTGCAGGCCGTCGCTGCGTACGCGCAGTCCATCGATGGACCACGTGAACCGACCCTTCGGGCAGACCACCTTGTTGAGGTCGAGCACGGTCACCTGGTCGCGGTGCTGGGCGGCGTAGTCGCGTAGCAACGTGTTCCACGCCTTGACGCGTTCGGGCTGGTCCTCGCCGTACAGCGACCCGTCCGGGCGCTCGGCGCGGTGCGTGTACGGCGCGGTGAGCAGGACGACCCGGGCACCCCGGTCGCCGGCGATGGACACCGCGAGGCCGAGCTCGCTGGTGAGGTACGCGTCGTACGCGGGCTCGCCGACGTGCTGGTACGCCCCGTCCAGCCGGCGGGCCATCAGCTCCCACCGGTCGAGCAGGATGACGGCCACATCCGGATCGTCGGTCTGTACGCCGCGGCGCCAGCGCTCGTCCCACCGCGTACAGCCGGGGTAGTTCGTGTGCGGCGCGTCGAGCTCCCAGATGTCGGGCAGGCGGGCGATGCCGCAGCCCTGCATCGCGCGCACCTTGACCTGAAGCTGCGGGTGTTCGGGCAGATAGGTGCCGAGCGTCCAGGCCACCGAGTCGCCGAACACGTCGATCCGCGGCTTGGTGCCCGGTCGGCGGCCCGGCCGCGACATCGGGGCCGCGGCGGTCTCGGTCGTCGTCGGCATCGGCGAGAGCGCGATGCTCGCGGGCCTCACCGGTTGCGGCGTGCCTGGGGTCGTGCCGGCCAGCACCACGGCGCCGGTGCCCGCGACGGCCACCACGCCGACGAGCGCCGCCGAGACCGGCACCGGCCGGGGCAGGCCGGCGTGCCAGCGACCCGTCCGTATCGGGCGCTCGATGAGGACATACGACGCGGCGGAGATCGCCAGCAATGCCGCGCACCGCAGGGCCAGCAGGTTGGCGCCGGCGAGGCCGGTCCGCTCGGCGTCGAGGTATTGGAACAGCGGCCAGTGCCACAGGTACACGCCGTAGGAGATCTTGCCCAGCCAGACGATCGGGGCGAGCGACAGCACCCGCGCGGTCACGGATGTCGGGGAGAGCACGGCGTGGGCTATGACGGCCGCGATCGCCAACGCGCCGGCGGTCAGGCCGCCGCGGTAGAGCCACGCGTCGGTGCCGTGCGCGTGCGTCCATAGCCACGCCGTCCCGATGACCCCGAACAGGGCGGCGACGCCGAGCGCGACCGAGGCGGCCGTCCGCCGCGTGGCTCGCTGGTCCGCCGGTCGGACCGTTGGCCGCCAGGCCAGCAGCACCGCGGCGGCGGCTCCGATCAGCAGCGCCTGGGCGCGCGTGTCGGTCCCGAAGTACGCGCGGTTGACGTCGTCCGCCCGGTACAGCACCGCACCGGCGATGGCCGACTCGGCGGCTCCGACCAGGCACACGATCAACAGCACCGACCGCGACTGGCGCCAGGCACCGAGGCCCAGCAGCGCGAGCACCACCATCGGCCAGATCAGGTAGAACTGCTCCTCGATGCCGAGCGACCAGGTGTGTTGCAGCGGCGACGGCGCTGCGGACGCGGTGAAGTAGTCGCTGCCCCGGTAGATCATTCGCCAGTTCGCGACGTACCCGAGGGCGGCCAGCGCGTCGCCGCGCAACAGGCCGACCGAGACGTCGTCGCGTTGCAGACCCCGGCCGACCGTCACGACCACCGCGAGGACGACGAGCAGGGCCGGCAGCAGGCGGCGAGCGCGGCGGCCCCAGAACGCCACGAGCCCGATCGTTCCCGTGGCCGCGCGCTCCGCGAGCAGGAGGGACGTGATCAGAAAGCCGGAGAGGACGAAGAAGGCGTCGACGCCCAGGAACCCGCCGGAGAGCAGGCCGACACCACCGTGGAACAGCACGACACCGGCGACCGCGAACGCCCGTACGCCATCGAGAGCGGGCCGATAGCTCCACCCCGATCCAGCCGACCTCCCGCGTGGGGTCGCCACCCGGACAGCCTCCACGATCCCGCCGGCCGACGCTACACAAAGCGCCGAATTTGGCGGGCCGGCCGGTCGCCTCCGCGGCTGGTCACAGCCCGTGCATGGCCGGCGCAGGGCGGGCACACAGGACGCTGGTGAATCGTTGATCGGACGGACAAGAACGATCGCCTTCGGAGGCAGCAGATGACCACCCACCGCCACGTTGACGACCACGACCGTGGGCTGTCGCTCGACCTGCCGACCCTGCTCAGCCGCCGGCGCCTGCTCGGGATCCTCGGCGGCGTGGGCGCCGCGGCGGTCGCGGGCTGCGCCTCACCGAACTCCGGCGCGGCCGGGACCCCTAGTGCGACGGCAGTCGCGGGTGCCCGGATTCCGGAGGAGACCGCGGGCCCCTACCCGGGAGACGGCTCGAACGGGGTCAACGTGCTGACGGAGAGCGGCATCGTCCGCAGCGACATCGTCAGGAGCTTCGGCGCATCGTCGGGCGCGGCGACCGGCGTGCCGTTGACGATCGTGCTGACCGTGCTGGACACCGCGAACGGCTCCGCACCGCGGGCGGGGTCGGCGGTGTACGTGTGGCACTGCGACAGCGTCGGGCGCTACTCGCTGTACGACCGCGAGATCGGCGACGAGAACTACCTGCGCGGCGTCCAGGAGACGGACGCGCGGGGCACCGTGACCTTCACGAGCATATTTCCCGGCGCGTACTCCGGCCGGTGGCCGCACATCCACTTCGAGGTGTACCCGAGCCTCGCCAAGGCGACCACTGCGAGCGACAAGCTCCGCACCTCCCAGCTGGCGCTGCCGGAGCCGGCCTGCCGCCAGGTGTACGCCACCGCTGGGTACGGGCAGAGCTCGGGCAACCTGGCCCAATCGTCGCTGGCCACCGACAACGTGTTCCGCGACGGCTATTCGCTGCAGCTCGGCACCGTGGCCGGCGACGTGTCGGGCGGGATGACCGTGCGGCTCAACGTTCCGGTCTGACCCGGTCAGTAGGACAGCGTCGCGGTGATGGGCAGATGATCGGACGTTCCGTGCTTGGTGGCGCGGTCGAAGCCGCGCGGGCGCTTGGCGGGCGTGGCGACGCGCGCGTCGTCGATGATCCGCACGCTGGCCGGATCGAGGCGCAGGCCGGGCTCGGTGAGCAGGCCGCGCGAGACGACGAACTGGTCGAGGACCTGGTAACGGTTCGCGAAGGCCTCGGTCGTGGTGCTGTCGAGGAAGAAGGTGCCGCTCTGCTCGCCCGGCAGGAAGGACCACATCGGGTTGTACAGGAAGGTGTTCGCCCCGGTGTACGCGGCCGGCTCCGTCGCGAACCCGTCGATGTCGTTGGTCGGGCCGGCCACCCGGTCGCGCTCGCTCGAGGCCTGCAGGTTGTTGACCACGCTGCGGTCGAGCGGCTCGTCGTTGAAGTCGCCCATCAGCAGGATCGGCGTCTCCCAGCGCCGTCGAACCGCGTCGATGTCGCCGGCGTCCCGGAGCTGCAGGTAGGTCGCGGCGTCGAATCGGACGTGGTTGCGGACCAGATAGGCGACGTTCTCCGCCACCGCGATCCGGGAGGGTTCACTCTCGTACCGGCCCAGCCGCCGCGACGGCCAGTGGCTGGCCAGTACGACCAGGCGGTCGCCCGTGTCGTTGACGCTGAAGACGACCTCGAAGATGTCCCGCGTGGGGTAGCGCAGGTTCACCACATGGGTGCGCTGCGCGACCACCGTGAGCTTCCGCTGGTCGTACGCGACCGACACGTCGATGCCGCGCAGGTCCGAGGTGCCCTCCGGGTCGCGGGCCACGCGCAGGTTGGGCTCGCCGACGTCGTCGAGCAGCTCGGCGAACACGTCGTCACCCTCGACCTCGGCCACGCCGAGCAGCTCGGGCGGCCCGTCCGCGGTGAGCGTGCCCAGCACCGCGGCCAGGTTGGCCTTCTTGGCGGCGTACGCCTCGGGTGTCCAGCCCTTCGCGACGGTGAACTCCAGGTCCGTCGAGATCGGGTCGTCATCGGTATCGAACAGGTTCTGCAGGTTCCACCACGCGACCCGGATCGTGCCCATGCCCCAGCATCACAGCGCGGGTTCCGTCCGAGCAGTCGGGGGGACGACAGTTAGGTTTACGGCATGACGATCGAGACTCGCGTGGACCCGGAGACCGGCGACTGGCGATTCATCGCCCCGGCGCGTGCGACGCGGCCGGACGAGGCTCGCCCCAGCGGCACCGCTCCGGTGTGCCCGTTCTGCCCGGGCCACGAGTACATGACGCCGCCGGAGCGCATGCGGGTCCCGGCCGGCGCCCCCGACTGGCGGATCCGCGTGGTTCCCAACAAGTACGCCGTGGTCTCGCCGTCGTCGCCACGCCCGAATCACCGGGGCGCCGCGGACACGTTCCCGGCGACCGGGGACCACGAAGTGCTCATCGAGTCGCCCCGGCACGACTGGGACCTGCGCGAGGCCGGGCCGGACGAGGCGTACGCGATTCTCGACGCGTTGCGCGAGCGCTGCCGCGCGCTGGGTGCCGGGCGGCCGGCGGTGGTGGCGTTCCGCAACTACGGGAGGGCGGCCGGCGCGTCGCTGAGCCATCCGCACAGCCAGATCGTCGCGCTCGACGATGTCCCGCCGGGGTTGGCCGAGCGGTGGCGGCGTACCCGCGCCCACCACGAGTCCACCGGTCGGCGGCTGGCGGACGACCTGGCCGACGCGGAGCGCCGCGGCGGCGAGCGGGTGGTCGCGGACGACGGCGACCTGCTGGTCGTCCAGCCGTACGCCGCCGGCGTACCCCATCACACGATGCTCGTCCCGCGCGACGGCCGGGCCGTCCCCGCGGCTGCCTCCGACGACGCGCTCGACGCGGTGGCGCGGACTCTGCCCCGGGTGCTCTCCGGGCTCGCGACCGCGCTGGGCGATCCGGCGTACAACCTCGTCGTGCACGCGGGCCCGGCAGATGACGCGGACGCCGGCCGGTGGTACCAGTGGTACATCGCCATCTACCCGCGGGTGACCACGGTCGCCGGCCTCGAGCTCGGCACCGGGCTGAGCGTCAACCCGCGGCCGCCAGAGCAGACCGCTCCGGAGCTGCGCGCGGCCCTGCCGGTGCACGTGACCGAATAGGGACTTCCCGCAGGCGTTCAGCCACATTGGACTCGTCAACGCGGCCTGGGCCCATTGCCGTCGCCGACGTAAGGACCTAGGCTGAGAGCACCAATGACACGGAAGGCGACCCCCACGCCTGGTCCGCTGATTTTACGTCCGCCCGTCACCTGCCCACCACCTCGGCGTGTTCGAGTGTGCCTGCGCGTGGGGCCGCCTGCGCAAGGGAAGGAGAACAGGTGAAGCGATCCCAAGCTGTGCGACTGCTGACAGTCGCCTCGGCGCTCGCGCTCGCCGTCGTGACGGCACCGGCGCCCTCCTTCGCCGAGCCCACGTCGGACGACATCCCAGCGTGCGACGCCGACGATCCCGATTTCGGCACCAACTGCGAGGAGGCCGACGAGGAGGACACCGACGTTCGCGACGCGTTCCTCGACTCTCGGCAGATCCCGGGAGACGTGATCACGACCGGCGACCTCGAGCTCGCCGCGCAACAGGCCGCGGCCATACCCCGCGACCTCACCGGGTTAGTCGATCCGAACTGGAGGTTCGTGGGACCGTCCAATGTGGGCGGCCGCGTGACCGACATCGCGCCGGATCCGACGCAACCCGGCACGGTCTACGTCGGCGTGGCCACCGGCGGTGTCTGGAAGAGCACCGACGGCGGCGTGACGATGACGAAGGCCTGGCCGGACGACTTCCCCCATTCGATCGGCGCGGTCACGGTCGCGCCCAACGGCGACGTCTGGGTGGGAACCGGCGAGGTGAACCCCGGTGGTGGGAGCCTGAGCTACGGCGGTGACGGGGTCTACCGCTCGACGGACGACGGCGCGACCTGGACCCGGGTCGGGCTGGCCGGCTCGAGCACGATCGGAGCCATCCGGTTCAACCCGCAGAACCCCAACATCGTGTACGTCGCGTCCGGCGGCTCGCTGTTCGCCGCGGGCGGCGTCCGGGGCCTGTACAAGTCGACCGACTACGGCGCGACGTTCACCCGGATCCTCGCCGGCGCGAACGACTTCACCGGCGCGACCGACATCGCCATGGATCCAGCCAATCCCGACAAGCTGTTCGTGCCGATGTGGGATCACCACCGCGAGGCACTGTGCCGGTGCTATACCGGACCAGGCACCGGGCTGTACCTGACGACCAACGGCGGCGCCAGCTGGACCCGACTCGAGAACGACCGGATCACGTCGTTCACCCTGGGCGACACGATCGGCTTCGCGTCGACCGATAACAACACGGACAC
>DASXRQ010000254.1:0-3539 GCA_036506495.1 Micromonosporaceae bacterium
CGGCTGCCACATCGGCCGCGCCAGCGTCGTCGAGCCCGCCGCGATCGTGTGCGACGGCAGCGCGGTCGGCGCACAGTCCGTGGTCCGCGCCGGTGCCTGCGTGAAACAGCGGGACCGCTTCGGTGACAGATCTGTCCTGGACGGGTTCCCTGCCACCCTCGTCGACACGTTGACCGAGGCGCCGTCGCGGCCGGACTGGGCGCTGCCCCCGGATGCCGTCGCCACCCTTCGCCGGGTAGAGCGGTGAACAAGACCCCCACCCGGCGAGACGTTTCACCCAGTGGGCGGGCTTGAGGGGTGAGGCGACGCTGGCCGTGTGGGCGACACGGGCGGCCATGGGATCTCGCGGACGTTGACCGATAGGGCGGCGAACCCGGGCGAGAAGATCAGCACGCCGTACCATGCGGCCCGGGTCGTGACAGCGGTGATGCGGACGGCGCAGTCCGCGCCGTTCTGGAAGACACCGGCCGACTGGACCAGCGCCGACTGTGCCCCCTGCACCGTGCTGGAAGGATCGGCCGGATCGCTCGCGAGCAGGTAAGCATGCAAATACAGCGTCCCGATCGCGTCCGGGCACGTCTCCCCGACTCCGCCGACGGTGATGGTGACCGACTGGTTCGCGGGCACCCACACATCACGCAGGTATACGTCGTTGCGCTGGCCGGACGTCGGTCGCTGGATGGTGCTCGTGCCGACGGGCGCCACGATGCCGCCGTCGACGAAGGTCAGGCCGTACTGTTCGCTGGCGTCGTCGTCCTGGAGCTTGATCACCCGTGCGGTGTACGACTGCGCGGGCCGGACGTTGCCGTCGACCGCGACGAAGTTGGGCAGGTAGTCCTCGAGCGTACTAGCGGTGGGCGGCGCGCCGGTGCTGTCGAGCAGCTGCATCTGATACTTCGGCAGGTGATCGGTGTCGCTGCCGAAGTAGTAGCCGGGCCGCATGACCGCGGCCGACCAGTACGGCCGGGTGGTGGTCACGGTGTAGTCGGTGATCGCCGGCTGCCGCCCGTACGGATTGACCCACTGTCCGCTGGACAGCACCGTCGCCGCCGTCGCGACTCCCGGCATCGCGATCACCGCCGCAAGCGTGGCCACGCCTGCTCCGACTCGACCGTACCCGCGCATCCGTTGTTCCTTCCGTCCATGATCGGCCGAAGAGAACCTATCGACTCGTGCACCGAACGCTTTGCCCGATCGGGCGGCCGTCGAGGCGGGAATGAGGACGCGTCTTCCCCGTGTAGCGGCACGACGTCAGCGGCTGGTGTAGCCGCCGTCGACGGGCAGGGAGACTCCCGTGATCATCGCGGCGTCGTCGCTGAGGAGGAAGGCGATCGGGGCGGCGATCTCTTCCTCCGTGGCAAAGCGGCCGAGCGGCATGTGGTCGAGGAACGGGCCCCGGATGTCGTCGCGCCCCCAGTACCACGCGGACATCGGCGTCATCACCACGGTCGGGTTGACGCTGTTGACGCGGATGCCGTACCTGCCGAGCTCCAGGGCGGAAACGCGGGTGATGTTGTCCAGCGCCGCCTTTGACGAGCCGTACGAGACGTGGCCGGCCAAGCCGACGAGGCTCGCCTGGCTGGAGACGTTGACGATGGCTCCACCCCGGTTGAGGCGGATCATCGTGCGGGACGCGTACTTGATGACCAGCAAAGCCCCCCGTGCGTTGATCGCCATGACCTTGTCGAAGACAGCGATATCGGTGTCCATGGGAGTGGCGATCTCCCCACCCCAACCGCCGCAGTTAACCACGCCCCAGAGGTCTACGTCGGCGATGGCGTCCCGGATGTTGTCCTCGGACCTGAGGTCGAATGCCAGCGGGCTCGCCCCGGTTTCCGCCACGATCGAGGTCAGATGATCCGCGGCACTCGCCGCGGCGATGACCTGCGCGCCTCGAGCGGTGAGGAGCCGTACCGTAGCGGCTCCGATTCCGCCGGACGCGCCGGTGACGAGGACACGCCGGCCCTGAAAGTCAGTCATGCGGCCGAACGTAGCCGTCACACCGGAGGCCCGCGACATCCTGGATGGCAAGGTGGGAGGCGTGATGACGGTGCGTTCACTGGGCTGGTTGGGCGTACGGACGCCGAACGCTGATGCGATGAGCGCCTTCTACCGAGACGTGCTGCGACTCCCGGTGATCCTCGAGCGCCCGGGTGCGACGTGGTTTCGGCTGGAAGACGGGACTGAGGTGCACGTCTACGGGCCGAGCGACGAGGACCACGAGTTCTTCGGGACCGCGCCGGTGGTCGGATTCGCGGTCGGGTCCTTCCGGGCCGCGCACGCCGCGCTGACCGCGGCCCGGATCGAGTTTCTCTATCCCCAGCCGCAGCGAGCCGAGGGGCGTGCGTGGCAGCACTTCCGCGCTCCCGACGGCAACGTCTACGAGATCATCGGGCCCGATGACGTTGGCGACGCGAGACACGAGACCGCGGGGGGGTGAGACGGGACTCCTCGGACGTTACTGACCGTGGCATGTCATAGACAGCGTGTGTACGCGCGTCGCTAGCGTCGTCGGGTGTGCTGGCCGGCGAAGTAGCCGGACCGCGAAGAGGACCGGCTCGCCAGCGGGATGAGGGAACCATGCGACGAGTCGCGTCGATCGGAGCGGGATCGGCGACGCTCGCGCCAGGTCCCATCCTCTGGCCAACCCGCGGAAATGCGCAGGACGGCTATGCCGGCCTGGCCCGGTCGCGCATGCGGTAGTGCAAGTGGGTCACGCCGTGGGAGTCCAGGACGCAGCTCGCCGCCGGCTCCGCCGTGAACGGGGCCACGCCGTCGAAGAGCCGCACGCCGCCGCCGAGCACGACGGGTACGAGATGCAGGCGGAATTCCTCCACCATCCCGGCCGCCAGGCATTGCCGGACGAGGTTGGCGCCGCCAGCGATCACGATGTCCTTGTCGCCCGCCGCTGCGCGCGCCTGCTCCAGCGCGTCCGCGAGTCCGGTCGTTACGAAATAGTAGGTGGTGCCGCCGAGCTTGACGACCGGCTCATGTGGACGGTGGGTCAGTATGAACACCGGCATGTGAAAGGTCGGCTCTTCGCCCCACGGCTCGATGCCGACATCGAGCATCGTCCGGCCCATCAGCATGGCGCCGCACGGCGCGAAGACATCTTCCTCGAACGTCCGGGCCTGCTCGGCGGACCTCCCCACGAACATCCAGTCGTGCAGCCGTTCGCCGTCGTCGCCCAGCGGGTTGCTCAACGTGACGTTCGGACCGGCGATGTACCCATCTAGCGATATCGAAAGATCGAAGTACACGGTGCTCATCCTCGGCCCCCAGCGTTCGAAGTCGGTCGGTCCCGACCCTGGGCCTACCATGGACAAAATAGACAACGTGGCCGCGGTTGGTGTCGGGCCGGGTCGCCGGAATCCATCTCGCTCCCTCCGGATCGGGTACGGGACGACGATGAGAACCCGCGGAAGTAGCGCCGGCCGCCCCCGTACCCGCACGGGCGAGGAGGGCGGCCGGGCTCACGCGCTCAGCGCACGGTGAAGGAGGCCGTCAGGCCGCCTACCGAGCTGGTGCTCGCGAACACG
>DASXRQ010000255.1:0-15900 GCA_036506495.1 Micromonosporaceae bacterium
TCCATCTGCCGGCCGACCACGAGGCCCTGGTCGCGAACAGCTACGCCACCCGGTTTGACGACAGCGCCACCCGAAACCAGCTCGGCATCGAGCCGCGTCCGCTCGAGGAGACGCTTTCCGACGCCGTGTCCTGGCTCCGCCAGGCAGGCCACATCACCGCCCGCCAGGCAGGCCGGCTCCGCGCAGCGTGACAACTGTGCCGGTGCTCGTCCTCAGCGGTCCGGTCGGCGCCGGCAAGACCACCATCGCCGCCGAGATCGGTGACCTGCTGCGTGAGACCAACGTTCCCCATGCCATCGTCGACCTCGCGGTGATCGGCTTATGTTGGCCGTCGCCGGCCGATGACCAGTGGAACGAGCGGCTGATTCATCGCAACCTCGCCGCGATGTGGAGTCAGTTTCGCGAGGCAGGCGCGAGCCGGCTCGTGCTGTGCCGGGTGCTGGAGGACCGCGGTTTGCTCCGTCATATCCGCGACGCGGTGCCGGGCGCCGATGTCACCGTCGTGCACCTTCACGTCCCCCCGGACACCTTGCACCGACGGCTGCGAGCCAGGGAGGCTGGCCGCGACCCAGGCTGGTATCTCGACGCCGCCGCCAGTCTGAGCCGGACGATGCGGCCGGGCGAGCTGGCCGATCACGTTGTAGACAACGATGTTCGGCCGGTCCGGACGTCGCCGAAGACATCCTCGCCCGCATCGGCTGGATGCCCGGTCTGTAGCAGCAGCCGGCCGCGCGCCGGTGTGGAAGGATCGTGGCCGTGGCCGCGCAACGATTCGACGTCACCGCCCGGTCGGGCGGACGCGGGCGAGTCTTGATCGAGGTCCCGTTCGACCCGGATCTGACGTGGCGACCCAAGCGACTCCATCGCATCACTGGAACCGTCAATGGCATGCCGGTACGCGGGATCATCGATGTCCACGGCGAGGACCGCGGGTTCTTGGTCGGGCCGGCATGGTTGCGGGGCTGTGGGATCGAGCCCGGCGACGCCCTCACGGTCGTCATCGAACCCGAGGGTCCGCACCGGGATGACCTGGCCGACGACGTCGCCGCGGCGCTGGATGGCAACCCGGACGCGGGGGGAGTTCTTCGATTCGCTCGCCCAGTTCTACCGTCGCGGGTACCTGCGGTGGATAGACGCGACGAAGCGGCGCCCGGATCAGCGTGCCGAGCGGATCGCAGAAATGATTCAGCTGCTGGCCGCTTGGACAAAGCAACGTCCGCAATGACCGCTGTGGGAACCCACTCCATGATCCATTCAGCGGCTGAGCCGATGACGATCATGCGGATTCGGCGGCGGTGGAGGAGGATACCGAGCGGGTCCACGTGAGGGGGTTGGCATGGCCGTTCACGAGGTGCGCGTCGACCGTTCGAAGACGTTGGCGCAGGAACCGTCCACGGGTCACAACCGATGGCATCCGGATATCCGGCCGATCGTGACCTGCGAGCCCGGTGACGAGGTGGTCCTGGAGACTCGCGACGCCTTTGACGGGCAGATGGGGCCGAACGCCACCCTGGACACGGTGGCCGCGCCCAACCTGGACGTGGTGCATCCGTTGACCGGCCCGGTGTACGTCGACGGTGCCGAGCCAGGAGACCTGCTCGAGGTGGAGATCCTTGAGGTGTTGCCCGACAGCTACGGCTACACCGTCCAGGTGCCGGGGTTCGGGTTCCTCCGCGACGTCTTCCTCGAGCCGTTCATCGTTCGGTGGGCGATCGCCGATGGATGGGCGAGGTCCGATGATCTGCCCGGCGTACGCATCCCGGGTGCCCCGTTCGTGGGGACGATTGGACTGTCCCCCGGGCGGGAGGCACTCGGACGGATAACCGCGCGGGAGCAGGCGGCGTTGGACCGGGGCGGGTTTGTGCTGCCACCCTCCCCATCGGGCGCGGTGCCGGCGGACTCGCGCATCGCGGCCGAGGCCCTGCGGACGATTCCGCCGCGGGAACAGGCCGGCAACGTCGACATCAAGCAGTTGGCGGCGGGCACGCGGCTCTTTATCGCGGTCGACACCCCGGGCGCGCTCTTCTCCGCGGGGGATGCGCACTTCGCTCAGGGCGACTCCGAGACGTGTGGTACGGCGATCGAGATGAACGGGACACTGCAGGTCCGATTCTCGGTGCACCGCGGTGAGGCGCGGCGGAGAGACATTCGTGACCCGAGTTTCTCCCGGACGGATTACTGGGTCGCGCCGGAGTACGCGACGCCGCGTCGGTTCTTCGCCACGACCGGAATGTCGGTGAGCCGGGATGGTGAGCTGGTCGCCGAGGACGCGACGCTGGCCGCGCGCAACGCGTTGCTGAACATGATCGACTATCTGGGTGATCGGGGCTGGAGCAGGCAACAGGCGTACGCCATTTGCAGCGTCGCTGTCGACCTCAAGGTCAGCCAGCTTGTCGATGTCCCCAGCTTCCTGGTGTCCGCCTTTCTACCGGAGGACATCTTCACCACGTGACGCCATCGGTCCTCGCACGTCAGCGCTTGAGCAGCAGGGTGTCCAACCCCCGGACAAGCCCGAGGCGCTGCGGCGCGGCACGGACAGCCAACAGTGTTCCCGCGACGTAGGGCGCGGCCGACGCGCCGGCGTCGTGCCTGATCACCAGCCGCTCGTCGGGCAACGCGAACACCACCTCGGTCGAGACCGTGAAGCTCGGCAGACGCAGGGAATGCACCTGCGTACCGCCGATCGCGGCGCCGCGCGCCGCCGGATGGCCCGCCGTGTCGGCGACCGGTACGGCCAACGCCGGTGTGCCGAGCGCGCCGAGGCGCTCGGCGAGCTCGCGAGCCGTGCCGCTGGGCGAGTCCTTCTTGCCCGCAGAGGCGTAGTCGATGATCTCGCGGTACGGCAGGTACGGCGCGACCAACAGCGCCGCGGCCTGCGCCATGGCGGCCGTGAGGGAGAAGTTGCCGGCCGCCACGACCCCGACGCCGGCCCATTCGGCGGCGGTGGCGATCTCCGCGAATTCGCCCGCTCCGAGTCCGGATGTGCCGATGACCACCGCCACGCCACGCTCGATCGCAGTCAGCGTGTGCCGGAACACCGCGTCGTGCGAGGTGTAGTCCACGAGCACGTCGACGCCGTCCAGGGCGTCGGTCACCCGAGCGAGGACGGGTACGCCGTTCGGTTCGCCACCCCATGCCGTGCCGAGGTCAGCGCCGGCGGCTGACCGGCTCACGGCCGACCGCAGCGTCAGGTCCTCGGCGAGGAGGATCCCCTCCGCCACCGCGCGGCCGGTCCACCCGGTCGCCCCGGCCACACACACCGCAAGAGCCATAGGGAGCACCGTACGCACGGTCGGATTGCCAACGGATGCCGCACCGGGTGAGATGAGGGACAAGAGGGGCCACGGGGGTCAGGGAGCCCATTGCGAACGGAGTCGCTGGAGGGACCCATGCGACGCGTCCTGTTCCTGTTCATCACGACAACCCTGGTGCTGTTCGGCCTGGCCGGCGTGCGATCGGCGTCGGCGCAGCCGCCCGACACCGACGACCGGGTGACCCCCGCGACGGCGTACGTGCGGCATGACGGAGGCACCGACCGCGCGATCCAACACTGCTCTGACACGTCCACCAGCACGGCGCCCGACGTGCCGGGTGACGGTGACACCGACTCCAACGACGGCGGAGCGTTCCGGCAGGGCAACGAGCCCACAGTCGCGATCGACCCGACCAACCCGAACCTGGTCTTCGCGAGCTGGAACGACTACTGCGACACCGATCTGGGCGGCGGTTGGATGGGCCTGGCGTACTCCACGAACAGAGGTGAGAGCTGGACCCCTTCGAAGATCCCCGGGTACCCGAGCGACACCTCGGCCGAGGGGATCGCGTCGCCACTGCACGGCCGGCAGCTGGAGGCGGGCGACCCCCTGCTCGCGTTCGACCGCAGCGGCAACCTGTTCGCCGGCGGAATCGCATTCAACCGAGTCAACCCGCAGAACGGTGACGTCTGGGTGGCCAGCTACGCCAGGACGCCGCACGCGAGCGGGTATCCGAAGGACTACCTACGCACCGTCGTCGTCGGCCAGGGCACGCCGGCACTCAACGGCGTCTTCTCGGACAAGCCGTCGCTCGAGGTCGACCGCACCGGCGGCGCGCACGACGGGAACGTCTACATCTGCTGGTCGCGGTTCGTCGGTTTCAACGGGCGTACCACGATCTACTTCAGCCGCTCGACCGACTCGGGTGCGAGCTTCTCTCAGCCGATCAAGCTGTCCGAGGGCAAGGACGTGCAGGGCTGCGACATCGCGATCGAGCACGACGGCGACGTATATGTGACATGGGGGACGCGCGACACCTCGTCGGTCAACACCGTGGAGGGCCTAGCCTTCGCGCGGTCCGCCGACGGTGGTGCGACGTTCGCCAACGCCGGCCAGATTGCCGCATTCACGCGGTACTTCCCGTCTGACGGCGACCGCAACTGCGGTGACGGCGCGGTCACCTGCCCATCGGGTTTCGTGTTCTTCCGCGTACCGCTCGAACCAAGGGCGACCGCCGACCAGAGCGGGCTACTGCCGGGTGTGTATGCCACCTACAACGCGGTCGACCCGGCCACCGTCGTACCGAGCACCAGCTCCTACAGCTCGGCCGGGGCCAACTCCGGACGCGTCGGCCGATCGGTCGTCTACGTCGTGAGGTCGGTCGACAACGGTCAGACCTGGTCCGCACCGATGAAGGTCGACCAGGCCGGCGGACGCGGTCACCAGTACTTCTCCGACGTCGACGCGCTGGGCGGCAAGCTGGTTGCGATCTGGCAGGACAACCGCACCGACGACGCGTATTCGCTGCAGCTGCCGATCGGCAACACCCGCGACGCGCAGGGTCGGCCGGTCTCGTCTGGTACCGACGTCGTCGGCACGTACTGGTCGGTCTCCGACGACGGAGTCTCGTTCACGCCGATGGGCGAGCTGTCGTCGGTCACCCACCAGCCGTCGTACGAGATGTTCGGCAACCGGCAACTGCCGTTCCAAGGTGACTACAACTGGGTCGCGTTGGCGTTCGACGGCGCCTCGCTGTTCGGGTACGTTGCGTGGACCGACAACCGGGACGTGTTGCCGGGCGAGGACATCCGGGAAACGGACTACGACGATAACTTCGACGTTCATCAATGCCGTACGCCATCCGCGCTCGAGCCGGACACCTGCCCGAACGCGCATGGCCTGGACCAGAACATCTACGGCCAGTCGATCGATCTGACCGTCGGATAAGCAACGGTCGCGCCGTCTGCCGGCCGCCGGGCGCCCGGCGGCCGGCAGACACGCGGCTAGGGGTCACCGTCCCGCTTCCACAGGACAAAATCGAAGAGGTACGCCACGGGGCGGTGGCTGTTGCCGTCAACTTCCGCCCGCACCGTCTCCAAGAAGCCAAACCGCCGCGAACTGGACAGCACGCAGAACGTCGTCGGTCGGTCGAACGACGCCAACGGCACCGACGGCGCGTACGCGCTTCCTGGCAGTCCACGACAGCCGGCGAGCGTCGCCGTGCCCGATGGCCACGGAGCGAAGCCGGCATGGTTGAGAGCCTTGAGGCCGACGTCGCTGGCCGCCGCGTCAGCAAGCTCGCTCGGAACCGGCCCGCCGTTCACGCTCAGCTCAACCTCGCCAGGACCCAGCGTCGCCACGATCTCGTTCGCATCCATGTCGATGCCAAAGTCGGTGGCCGCAACGGTCGCGTGGCTCTCGACATACGTCTGTGGGTCCGTCGGTGACGAATGTCCTCCCTCAGTGGTGACGGCCGGACCCCCGGCAGACGACGACGGCGCTCCCGACCCGCCCCTCGGCCCGGGATCGGCCGGGCCAATCAGCTGAACGAGCGCGACGGCGGAGCCGAGAATCGTCGCTATCGCTCCGACGCCCGTCCACGCGGGATGTCGCAGCCATCCGTGTCGGTGGTGGGCCTCCCGCCCTTCGGCCGGTCCCGACATGGCTGCACCTTAACGAACATCCTCATCGGACGGTACGCCGGTGCGCTGCGCCGCTCTGTGCGAATCGCGGCTCACCGCCGAACCGCTGGAGCCGACACCGGCATCGCGGCCCGGGCAATCTCCGCGGTCAACTCGGGCGACCCCTCGCCACCAGTCATGACCATCGCGTGAGCCGGTGAACGAGCCTCGTCGTCTAAGTACGTGGTTTATCCGGGGGCTGCTGCAGGGTGCCGTCGAGAATGGTAACGGCGTGCCCCGTGAGGTAGACCCGGTCGCCGTGGACGACGGTGCGAACCAGGCCGGTGCGGGCGGATGCCTGCAGCCCGGTGAGAGCAATGCTGCTGAGGCGGCTCGACCAGTAGGGGCCCAGGGCTGTGTGGGCGCTGCCGGTGACCGGGTCCTCGGCGATGCCGTTGGCGGGGGCGAAGTAGCGGGAGACGAAGTCGTAGCCGCTGTTCCGGTCCATCGCTGGGGCGGTCGCGATGATCCCACGGATGGCGTCGCGGCGGGTCAGGCGCGCCAGGGCGGCGACCTCGGGGGTGAGGGCGCGGACGGTGGCCTCGTCGGGCAAGATCGCGAGCAGATCGCCCAGCGCGCCGGTGCGGTATGTGGCCTCGGGCTGGACGCCGAGGGCGTCGGCGAGGCCGACCGGGGCCGGTGCCTCCGTCGGGAGCGCGGCGGGGAAGTCCAGGGTGATCGTGCCGTCGTCGCGGGTGTGAGCGATCAGGACGCCGCTGGGACTGCTGAACCGGACGGTACCGGCGGTCCCGCGATCGCAGTGCAAGGCGTGGGCGGTGGCCAGGGTAGCGTGGCCGCACAGGTTGCTTTCGCCCGTGGCGGTGAACCAGCGCAGCGCCCAGTCAGCGTCGATGTCGGCGGGCAGCCGGTGGGCGAAGGCCGTCTCGAGGTTTATCTCGGCGGCGATCTGCTGCATCCAGGCCTCGTCGGGCCACGCGGCGGTGTCGAGCAGGCAGACGGCGGCGGGGTTGCCGGCGAACGGACGGTCGGCGAATGCGTCGATGACCCGAATCCGCATGAGGTAACCGTAGGACGGGTCAACAGAGCCATCCTTCCCGGCCCAGCTGACTGTTGGCACCGAACCAGGTGAGTACTCTTGACCGTGCCCGGGGCCCCGCCCGCCAGATGATCGGCGTACCGGAACCACGCGGATGTCTGCCGCAACTCCGGTGGAGGCGACGATGCACAATACGACGGTCGTCCTGATCACCGTCGTGGCGATCATGACTGTGGTTGTCTGGTTCGACAGGCGCTGCATGGCGGACCTGGCCCAGACCAGCGACAGAGAGCTGCACTACTTCAACCGCAACACCTGGGCGCTGATCATCGTGCTGTGGTTCCCCATCGGCCCAATGCTCTACCTGCGATACGCCAAGGGCCCGCGCCGGTTCAGTTGACGACCGCGGGGGACCGTCGACTCGCTCGCGCCAGTGGCTGTTCTGGGCTCATTTTGGTTTCATCTGCTTGGCGGACCCGATCGTGGAACGGACGAGGGCATGCAACACTTCGTCCGTTCCACGATGGCCAGGCCGCGCGCGTCGCGGCCCGACAGACCGCAACGTCGATCCGCGCCTGGACCTGTTGTGACTCAAGACCCCGACGCCTTCAGCGGAACGGGTACGCCGTTGCGCTGCCAGTTCCAGATCGGTGTCAGGCCGGGCTCCGCGGCCAGTACCGCGACGAGAAGCCGAATCTGGTCCTCGGGCAGCGGCA
Organism: Micromonosporaceae bacterium; assembly: GCA_036506495.1. GTDB lineage: Bacteria > Actinomycetota > Actinomycetes > Mycobacteriales > Micromonosporaceae > DASXRC01. The sequence continues at coordinate 7,649 of DASXRQ010000255.1, forward strand.
GCCGGTCCACGCCGTCGGGTGCTCGGAAGCGTCGCCGCGGCAGGTCGCCGCACGGCGCGTCCCGCTGCTCGACCGAAAACACCTTGAGCAGGTCGGTGGCGGTGCGGACGCCGGCCCGACGGAGCCTTACCCTGGCGGCGGCGCCGGTGTCGGCCGGGCCGCCACCGTTTCGGCGTGCCCGGGTGACCTCTCGTCGTTCGGCCTGGTCCAGGTGAATCAACAGGAACGCCTGGTCGGCCCAGTCGACCAGGCGGCCGGTCGGAACACGGGTGTGCAGGATGACGTCGACGAGGTTCATCGTGGCGAGGTTCTGCATGTCCTCGACGCCCTCCTCAACGAGGCGCGCCTCGTACCAGAGGTTGAGTCCGTCAAGCTGATCTAGGGGGTAGTCCGGCGCAACAGTCGGAACGGCATGCCGCAGCACCCGCGAGGTCAGTCGCTCCAGGAACTGCAGACCGACGAGCGGGAAGAAGCCGATGACGAACGCGGTCGCCATCTCGGGGCCACCGGCCACCGATGACGCATCGCCGATGACCTGATGGACGACGCCGACGATCAGCAGCACCATGACGATGCGGAGCACCACGCTGGCGTACGCGGTGGGTCGCAGATCGCTCTGGAAGTACCGTCGGAGAAGCATGCTCGTGGCGAAGGCGTAGGCGCCGAGGAACGCGTACTTGAGCACGTCCCATGGGCCGGAAGGGTCGACGAGGAACCGCGTGTCCCACAGGGTTGCGGCCCAGCCGACCGCGAACACTGCCGTCGCGAGAAAAACCGGAAACAGCGACTCGCTGCTGACGAGGTAGTCGTCCTTGCCGTTGGCCGTCCCCGCGGCGTCCCGGATCGCCGTACGCGGCACCTGGCGGCCGTAATACGCCTCGAACTTCTGCCGGTAGATGTTGTCCGTCGGCCGTGGCCAGCCCTCGGTCGCGTTCGGCAACTCCCCGGCGAAGTCGGAAGCCACCAGCGGCACGGGAAGGTTCTGTGGGCTGTCCCAGCCCAGCCGGTGCAGGTTGAGGACGTACTCGTTCCATAGCGCCTTGGCGCGCATGCCCAGGAATCGCACGTACAGCCATCCCGGCAGGAATGAGAAGCACCAGAGCGCGAATAGCCTCAGCGCGCCCGTACCCCACGCGTGGGATTCCGGCCAACGATCGTCGGCCAGGTATCCGGCCGTGACGACGGTGACCATCGCGGCCGCGAGAATGATGACGTTCATCCATGTCGCGACCGCCTTCCGTCGCAACCACAGCCTGGTGCGCTCGGCGGTCAACCAGCCAACGGCACCGCGCCGGAACCGTGCGACCCAGGCCGCACCGGTCCGGACGGCGTCGGGCCGGACAACGTCGTGCACCGCGGTGCTCATCCTCGCCTCCCAATGGTGGACCGTGGTCGCTTCGCGGCCCTTCCGATAGGAGGGCCGAGGTCACCGCCAGATACGTCGGCGAACGTACTGAGCCGCACGAGTCAACCGGAACCGACGCCAGCTCCGACCGGCTGGCGCAGCGATTGATAGAGCGCCGACGTCTCGGCGGATGGCCGCACCTGGAAGGTGTCCCGGAGCGCGGTCGCCAGGCGTACGTACTGCGCCAACGCCAGGTGCCGGAGGCCGGTTGCCGCGTAGCACGTCATCAGGCTGCAGTGCACCCGTTCGTTGCACGGATCGATGGCGAGGATCCGCCGCGCGAGCAGCGCGGCCGGCCCGTGGTCGCCGCGGGCGATGTAGATCTCGACGAGACGGCTCTGGATGTCGACGGCGTCCAGCCGCAGCCGTTCGCGTACCGGGCAAGCCCACTCGGCGTAGGGGTCGTCCGCGAGGAAGTCACCGTCGTACAGCTGGCAGGCCGCCTCGTACTCCCGCGCGGCCGCGCGCTCGTCGCCCGCCCGGTCGGCACGGCGACCGGACCGGCACGCGACCTCGAACTGCTCGAGGTCGGTCCACACGCCGATCAAGGGCACCAGCTGATAGGCGCCGAACCGCCGCTCGATGACCGGATGCGGGTACGCCGCGCGCAACACTTGGCGCACCCCGCTGAGCGCCACGTGCAGGCTGTTTCGGGCGGCGTCGGGGTGGGCGGTCGGCCAGAACACGTCCATGAGTACGTCGCGCGGCACCGGCGGCCGGCGGTGGGCGACGAGGTAGGCCAGCATATTGCGAGTGCGGCGGCTGGACGCCGTGTCCACCGGGACGCCATCGATGGACACGCGGAAGGTCCCGAGGAAGTAGGCGGTCAGCACGGCGTGGGCTGCCATCGCGTCTCCCTATGCGGCGGCCGCGCCGTGGCGAGCTATCCACCGGTCGACGCGCCGGCGCTGATCATCGAGCGATGCGCCGGAGACCTCCAGGACGTCGTCGTTGACGTCGAGCCGGACCCACCGCCGACGCCCAACCAGCCACGCGAGCACCGCGGCCACGACGGCGGACAGGGCAGCTCCGTCGGCGAAACTCACGACGAGACCAGTGACGGCGAGGTTGTCGGTGGCTCGGACCCGCGGCGACCCCGGACCGGTGCGGATCATGCCGACCGAGACCAGCTTGAGCTCGGCCAGCTCTTGCCTCAGTTGACGTGTCAGCAGCTCCAAATCCTCACCATGCAGCTCCGAGTCGGGCTCCACCTGAATCGCGACGCGACCGAACCCGTACGACATCCACACACCTCCCGTACTGCCACCTACCGGAGGCGCGACGCCCGAGCCCTGATACCACCGCAGACTCGGATGGCCGGCGGCGTCGCCGTATCAGCGGCGGTTTGGCCGCCTCATATTGGAGATGCCGTGCGCGGGAAGGGTTGGACGTGTCTGGTCATTCCGGGTCGACGAGCATGGAACGGACGGGTGGGCCGCTTCGTCGGGCATGGACTGAACCGTCACCATTCGGAAGAATGGGTGCCCGGAGGGCCGCGATGGATCCGTTGCACCAGCTCGACAGCGCCGAGCTCGTCGAGAGGGTCCGCGCCCACGACCAGGCCGCGTGGGTCGCACTCACGGAGCGCTACACGGGTCTGTTGTGGTCGGTCGCGCGCAGCATGCGGCTCAACGAGGAGGACGCGGCTGACGCCGTGCAGACGACGTGGCTCCGTCTTGTGGAGCAGCTCGACACGCTGCGCGAGCCCGACCGCGTCGGGAGCTGGCTCGCTACCACCGTGCGCCGTGAGTGCCTCGCCGCGCTGCGCCGTCGGACCAGGCTGGCGACGATGGACGGCTGGGAGGACATGGCCGATTCCGCCGAGCCCCTCGACGAGGCGTTGCTGCGGGCGGAGCGGGACGCGGCGCTGTGGCGGGCCTTCCACGCCCTTCCGGAGAACTGCCGGACGTTGTTGCGCGTGCTGATGGCCGACCCGCCCCCGAAGTACGCCGAGGTCGCCGCGGCGCTCGACATGCCGATCGGGAGCATCGGCCCGACGCGCCGGCGCTGTCTCGACGCCCTGCGCGGCATCCTGCTCTCCGGTCCGGAACCCTCAGACGCCCGGTCCGCCGGAACCAACCGAGGAGGGCACGATGAATCGCGATGAGGATGACGACACATTGTTGGCCCGCCTTCGGACGATCGCCGACCACACAGACGCCGTCCCGGACGCGGTCGTCGCCGCGGCGAGGGCGGCCATCGAGACCCGCGACCTCGACAGCGAGCTGGCCGCGCTGATCGCGGACTCCGCGGCGACCACGCCGGCCCAAACCTTCGAAGCGGTACGCAGTGGGCCGCCCGGCACCGTCGCCGAACGCCTGCTCTCGTTCGAGGGCGCCGGGGTACAGGTCGAGCTGGAGGTCGTCCGCAGCGGTGACGGGCTCACGCTCATGGGCCAGCTGATCGGCGTCGAACCGGGGGAGTGCGTCATTGAGCGCGCAGGCGGCCGCGATGAGGCTGTGCACCTCGACGAGCTGGGTAGGTTTCTCGCTGAAGGTGTGCCGGCCGGTCCGGCCCGGCTGCGGTGCCGATCCACGACCGGGCGCACGGTCGTCACGGCGTGGGTCAGCCTGTGACCGGGTCACCTGCCGAGGGCCACAAAGGACAGCGCCGCCGCGACCGTTACCGGATCATCGCCGGCGGCCGATCGGACCTCGAGCAAAGCCGCGCCGAAGGAGGATCCGGCGCGAAGCCGGTCGTGGAAATAGGCCATCAGCGGCGCGGTCGCGACGTCGTTGACCGGAACGACACTCGCCAGCAGACTGGCCGTGCCGAGGGGCACGAGGGCGGTCACGGCGCCGAGGAGCTCGTCGGCGCCGACGTGCGCCGCGACGGCCGAGTCGCAGCTGGACAGCACGAGCCGGCGCGGCGCACGGCGCAGCCGCCCGAGGTCGTAGACGGTCAGCGGCCCGTCGTCGAGGGATATCGCGGAGAACAGCGGGTTGTCCGCCCGGAACACGCCGTGGGCGGCGACGTGCGCGGTCCACGCGCCGTCGAGCGCGGCCAGAGTCGCCTCGGCGGTCGCCCGACCGTTCCCGAGGACGACCACGTCGGGATAGCCCTCGGCGATCTTCGCGACCTCGGCCGAGCTGCCGCGCAGGCCCGGACCGATCACGAGCGCGATCCTGCGCTTCCGTGGCGTCCGCATCCGTTCGGCGCGCAACCAGATGGCGGCCGACGGCGCCACGGTGACGGGAACCGTGCGCAGCGCCGGCAGCATCGCCCACGGCACCGCATTCAACCGGGCCGGCGGAATGACAACCACGGGTGCGTCGCCAACGTCGGAGGCAGCCTCGCCCAGGAGAACCCGCTGGAGGCGAAGGCCGGCGGCAGCGAGGGTGTCGAGCGCTCCCGCGGTCGGTCGTCCGTGCGCCAGCCGGCGCAGCATGAACCGAGCCAGCTCCACCTCGCGTACCGCCGACGACACCGGGCCGACTGGGTGCAGCCGGAACCGCCGCCCAACGATGGTGATCACATGCAGCTGTCCGTCGACGGCAGTGATCTCGATCAGCGTGTGCCGCCCGAGTCCGTCGGTCAGTCGCGACAGATCATCGGCCTCGGTCGGCTGGCGGGTCGCGGCGTGGTCGGGGTGCCCACCTCCGATCGTTCGCCTCGTCCGCGCCCGGATGGCCGCCTCGAGGCGGCGCCGCTCCAGGTCGAGCCGCTCGGTCGGCGCATCGGCGGAGCGTGCCGCGTTCAGTCGGCGAACGACGTCGCGGAGCGCGGCGAGCTCCGTGGCAAGCTCCCGATCGTCGAGCGGGCGCACGGCGGGTATGGCAAGTGCGCTGGCGCGCCAACGTTCGCCCCACCGCAGCAGCATGTGGGCGTCGCCACGCCGTACGGCATGGCGCTGCGCGAGGGCAGCGAGCTCCACCCCGTACCCCGCGGCGTGGGCACGCAGTTCCGGCGCCGCGAGTGCGCGCTGGTGGTCGCCCGCCGCCTCCAGTCCTCGCCGGCAGGCGATGAGCGTGGCCGCGGTTGCTCCTCGTGCCTCGGCGCGCAGCGCGTGGGCCAGCCACCCCGCGGCGTGGCCGAACGTGGGACCGCGGTGTCGAAACCTCGCGGCGCGCTCGAGGTGCCGGTCGGCGTCCGAAGCCCGGCCCTGCTCGGCGGCCAGCCGGCCCGCGAGCAGGTGCGCGGCCGGGGCCTCCGGCGCGTTGAGCGCGTCGAGCCGGTCCGCCAGCCGGCTGGCCCGTACGCGAAGGCGGCCGCCACGTTCTCCGGCGGTGTGCCGGGACTGGACCTCGACGAACGCGGCTCGGTCCCGCCAGCCAATGCGCCCTTGCCGACGGAACAGGTCGCGGGCCGACGCGGCCCGCTGACTCGCGAGCCTCGGCTGACCGGCCGCCTGCGCGGCCTGCGCGATCGCGAACAGCAGCTCAGCGGTCTTGGTCTGCTCGCCGCCGCGAGCAGTATGGTGTCGCAATGCCTCATCGGTCGCGGTGACGGCCTCGGTGGCCAGGCCAGCGGCGAGCAGCACCGCACACCGGTCGATCGCCACGCTTGGAAAGAACGTCTGCAGAGCCGCGTACCGTGCCGCCGCCTCGTCGAGGAAGCCGAGCGCGGCCGGAAGGTCGCCCGCCTGGAAGGCCACGTCCGCGCGGTTGTGCACCGCCATCACGAGTTCCAGATCCTGGCCGACCTCGGCGAAGAGCCGCTCGGCGGCTACCAAGTCACGGTCGGCGTGCTGGGCCTGACCAAGGGCGGCGTACACGAGAAATCGGTGCGTGCGCGACCTGGCTTCCCAGACGCGATCGCCGCCGCGTCGCAGCAACCTGATCGCTCGGCGGAGATCGGCAAGCGCCTCGTCGTAGCGCCCGAACTCCCGCAGCAGGTACCCCCGGCGCGTCAGGACTCGCCCGGCGTGGACGCCGCTGCTGTATGCGACTGCGCGGTCCAGGCAGGCGAGCCCGTCCACGAGACGGCCGGCGAGGCCCAACGTCAGGCCGAGCGTTGCCTGTACGTCCGCCACGCGCTCGGGATCGGTCGAGCGTTCCGCGAGGCGTGCCGATCGGCGAAGCTCCGCGATGGCCTCGCTTGTCCGCCCGGAATCCCGCACGACGATACCCCGCGCCTGGCGGGCGACCGACCCGGTCCACGGGTCGGGCCGCGCGTCGAGCAACTTCGTTGCCTCGGCGAACGCTTCGGCCGGGCGCGCCAGCGCCAGGGCCAGCAGGCGATCGGGGTGAGCTGACACCCATCGAGTCTAGGAAACGCAACCGGATCGGAGAGGGTCGATGCAGGAGGAGCAATCGAACGGGGCCCAACGGTCACAGCAGGCGGTCCAGCGGGGCGTGCTTCGCAAGGCCCTCGACGCCGAGCTGAGACGCAGGGGCACGGGCACGACAGTGGCGGACGGACGCGGGAGGGGCGAGGGCCGCGATGTCGAGTTCCTGTACGAGACGGACCGGCTCCTGGTTCGGGAGGAGTTCCAGGAACAGGTCAACGGCATCCTCGGACAGCTGGGTTTGCTGCCCGGGCCGCCGCCGGCCGACGAGGCCCAACGGGAACGAGAGGACGAAGGCCGGTTGTCGGAACCCGTGGTCGCCGGGGTCCGCCTCGTTCGGCTGCGAAAGACCCCCGAGAACGCCCAACTCGACACCCTCGAAATACTGCGCATCATCATCGAGGGTGGCGTCGTTCGGCTCGATGAGGGCAAGCGGAGGGTCGTCATCGACGGGCTGGGTCCCGGCGCGGTCGCGCCGAACCACGTCGTGTCGATCACGGGTCAGGGCGGTGGCTGCCCGGCGGTCGAGCCGGAGCCGGTCGCGGCCGGAAGCGAACCACATCCCGGCTACACGTCGGATCGTTGCGCGGGCGACGGCGTCCGCGTGGTCGTTCTGGACACGGGCTTCGATTTGCGCGCGCGCAGACGAAGTCCGTGGCTGGCGGGCGTGAGGGGTTTGCCGGACCCGAACATCCACCCGGACGGAACGCTCGGGGACTACGCCGGGCACGGCACGTTCATCGCTGGCGTCATCCGTTGCGTCGCCCCCCGGGTCGACGTGGTCGTCCGGCCGGTATTCGGATTCGGTGGCGCGGTGCTGGAGTCTGACCTCGTCACTGCGCTCGACCAGGCGCTCGACTATGATCACCCCGACATCATCAGCATGTCCGCCGGCACGTACGCCTATGACCCGACCGGCCTCCTTTCGTTCCAGGTCTTCAACGAGAGGCGACTGCGGCACAACAAGGGCGTCGTCCTGGTGGTCGCGGCGGGCAACGATGCCGACCGTAAGCCGTTCTGGCCGGCCGCGGCGCCGTACACCGTGTCAGTGGGAGCATTGAGCACGAACTGGCGCGGTCGCGCACGGTTCAGCAACTATGGCGGCTGGGTCGACGTCTACGCGCCAGGACAGGATCTGATCAACGCGTTTCCCCTCGGCCGATACGAATACCACGAACCGCCGTACGGCCAGCAGAACCCGCGGACCGAAACGTTCTACGGCATGGCTCGATGGAGCGGGACGTCATTCAGTACGCCGATCGTGTCTGGTCTGATCGCCGCGCGGATGTTCCGTAGCGGTGAGAACGGCCGCGACGCGGCGGCGGCACTCATCGCGGACGCGAGGCGACAGGCGCAGCCGGGCGTCGGGGCGGTCCTGTTGCCGGAGCCGTGACCAATGCGGGCGGGTGGCCGACGTCCGCACCGGATCGGCGGTCCGATGCGGACGCCGGCGACCACTGTCACCGTCGATAGCGGTCGAGGTAATCCGCGAAGTTCCACCCCGGCTGGTTCTCATCGCCGTCGAGGAAGGTCGTCGCGGCGGCGCGGCCGCGCTCGTACAGCATCTCGGCCTTCCCGGCCGACAAGTCGAAATCCGTGGCGCGGACGCCGTCCGTATCC
>DASXRQ010000256.1:0-11067 GCA_036506495.1 Micromonosporaceae bacterium
GAGACCGACTGGAACCGCCTCCACGAGGCGCCCCGACCGGAGCACTACGCCGACTTTGCGGCGCTGGCCGTCGCGGCCGCCAGTCGTTATCCGGACGTGCGCCACTTCGTGGTGTGGAACGAGCTCAAGGGCTTCTGGGACGATGCCCGGAACCGGTGGGACTACGAGTCGTACACGAGGTTCTACAACGTGGTGTACAAAGCGTTGAAGGCTCACGACCCGCGAGTGGCCGTCGGGGGTCCGTACGTCGTGATCGACACGTGGGCCAACCGCGAGGCCGGCGGCCGCCCTTCGACGCTCTCCGGCGAGTGTGGGACGGTCGACCGGCGCAGCCTCGACGTCTTGGACTACTGGTTGCGCCACAAGAGCGGCGCGGATTTCGTCGCCGTCGACGGAGGGGCGGTCACCCGCGACGGCGGACCGGTGCCGTCCGGCACGGTCCAGAGTGCCATCTTCGGGGCTATCACCCGGTGGTTGCATGACCGTACGACCTTGCCGATCTGGTGGACCGAGTTCCACGTAGGTCGGGGCGCACCGAGCGACCAGCCGTCGCTCGTGGCCACGGTAGTGGCCGCGCTGCTGCACATGGCGGAGGAGGACGCCACGGTGGCGCTGTACTGGCAGCCGCAACGGTCAACCGACGAGTCGGACGATCGCGCGCCGGCGTTGTGGACCTCCACGGACGTGACCGGCGGCGGCCAGCCCGCCGCACTCGGCGAGGATATGGCGTGGATGCAGCAGCTCATGTCCGATCCCGCCGACGACCTGGTGTCGTGGCCGTCGGAAAACGTGGGGGTTCTGCACGGTCGCATGGCGTTCCTTGCGGTCAACACCGCCGCCGTGCCGGCCGACGTGCGCGTCCAGGGCGTTCGCCTGCATCTCCGGCCGTACGAGGTGCGCTACGTCCAGCTGCCTGCCGGCACGCCACCGGCCCCGCCGAGTTGGTGGCGACCCGCGGTGGACGCGTGCCTACGGGAACAGCCAGCGCCGACACGGTGAGGAGCGACGACATGGTCCACGGTGTGGCGGTCGAGACCGGACCCGACGTCCGCCCTCGGGTCGACACGCGTCCCTTGACCCGCACGGTCCTGACCGCGCTGGACGAGGCGGGGGTGCGATGGTCGCTGGTACGTGGGAGCCCCGGCGGCGGAGACGTAGACGTCCTGGTCGCGCCCGCCGACCGTGGTCGCGCCGCCGAGGTCATGGCCGCACAGGGCCTGGTGCGACTGCCCGCGTACGGCCGGGGAACGCACGCGTTCTTCCTCGGTCTCGACGAGGTCACCACCTCATGGGTGGAGTTCGACGTCGTCACCGAGGTGAGCTTTGGGCGCCATGTCGAGTTCCGGACGCCCGCCGCCGGGGCCTGCCTGGCACGCCGCCGGCGCGTCGCAGATATCTGGGTCCTCGCCCCGGAGGACGAGTTCTGGATGCTGTTGCTACATTGCCTGCTCGACAAGGGTGCCTTTGCCGACCGCCACCTCCGGCGACTCTCGATGCTGGCGCCGGTGGCGTCGCTCGACAGCCCGCTGCTGCACGCGCTGCCGGCCGGGATCCCGTGCGAGGCCCTGCTGGCACACGCGCAGTCTCGCGCGTGGCCGGCGCTGGCTGGCCTGGGACCGTCCGTGAGCCGGGCCTGGCTGCGGGCGGCACCCGTCGGCATCACGCTGGCCCGCGCCGGCGCAGCGGCGTTGCGGGCGATCGAGCGGCCGCTGCAAGCGTGGAGCCGCCGGGGCGCCCGCGTCGCGCTGCTCGGTCCGGACGGATGTGGCAAGTCGACGCTGGCGAGCGGCATCGCGTCTGCCTTCTGCTTCCCGGTACGCACGGTCTACATGGGACTGTGGCCCACCGGCGACGACGAGGCGGGCCCCGTTCGGTCCGCGCTGCGGGTCGCCCGTCGTCCGATTGTTGTCTGGCGCCGCTATCTCGCCGCACTGCGACACCGCGCTCTCGGCCGGTTGGTCATCTTCGACCGGTACGTGTATGACGCCCGGCTGCCCGCCCGCGGCAGCCTCACGTGGTTGAAGCGGCCGTATTTCGCGATGTTGAGCCGTTGCTGTCCGGCACCAGACCTCGTCATCCTCCTCGACGCTCCGGGCCACGTCATGCACGCCCGGTCCGGCGAGTACGACGCGGCACATCTGGAGGTGGAGCGCCGGCAGTACGTGCGCATCGCGGCGAGGCTGCCGCGGGCGGTGCGGGTCGACGCGAATCGGCCGGCTGAGGCGGTGCTCCGGGACGCGGTCGGGCAGGTATGGCGGCTCTACCAGACCAGGATCGCCCGGTGAACGTGCTGAGGACCGCGCGTTGGGCGCCGTGCCGCAGATCATTCGCCACGGTGGCTCCGAGTCTGGTCGCAGCGGCCGCAAACGGCACCGGCACCGGCTGGCGTACCGATGCGGTGGCGGTCACGGACACCTCCGTCGTCGTGGCCGCGGTCAGCCGCGCCGACGGCTGTCGGTGTGTCGTCAAGATGCCGTGCACAACCGAAGCCCAGGAAAGCCTGCGCCGGCAGGCGGATGTCCTGGCCGCATTGCACGGCGACGATCGGTTGGACGGCTGGCGCGCTGTGGTCCCCCGTGTCGTCGGCCAGGGAGAAGTGAACGGTCGCCCGTACTGGGTGGAGGAGGCTCTTCCGGGTACGCCGGCGGCACGCATGGTGCGCCGCGGCCGCGCGCCCGAACTGCTCGAACTGGCGACGCAACTGATCGGTCAGCTGCACGATCGGACGTCAGAGCTGTCGCTACTCGACGCCTCTACCGTGGCGGCGTGGGTGGACACGCCTGTTGAAGGGCTGCAGGCGTTCTGCGCAATGCGGACGCGACGGCGGCCGTGCCTCGAGGCCGTCACACGACTGCGCGACGAACTGTTGGAAAGCCTCACCGGCCGCCCGACGCGCACCTGCTGGATCCACGGCGACTTCTGGCCCGGCAACCTGCTTGTCCGGGGATCGGACGTGACAGGAGTGGTCGATTGGGACCGCGCATCGGCGTTCGGCCTGCCGCTGCACGACCTCGTGCACCTGCGAGTCCTCGCCCGCAGGTTGGCCACCGGCGAGGAGCTGGGAGATGTCGTCGTCCACGCTCTGCGCGACGGCCCGGCCGCGGCGCTCGGCATCTCCGCGGACCGCGTGGCGCGATGGTTCGGCGGCCTGCCTGCACGGCCCGCCGTCCTTCTCTACTGGCTACGGCACGTCTCGCTCTTCATCGACTCGGAGGGTCATCGTGACAACCCACGCTGGCTTCGCGGCAACGTTGAACGCGTCCTCCGTCACGCATGAGACGGCGGCCGTGACGGTCGTCATCTGTGCCTATACCGACAGGCGGTGGCCCGAGCTGTCCCGCGCGGTTGCATCCGTGCTCGCCCAGCACCTGAGACCGGACCAGGTCATCCTGGTCATCGACCACAACGACGCGCTGCTCGACCGTGCGACGCGATCATTTCCAGACGTCACCGTTGTGCCGAACACGGGTCCGCGGGGCCTCTCCGGGGCGCGCAACTCGGGCCTGGCCCGAGCGCGCGGCGACGTCGTGGCCTTCGTCGACGACGACGCCGAGGCCGAGCCGGGTTGGCTCATTCGGCTCGTACGGCACTACGGCAACCCGGCCGTCATGGCGGTGGGCGGCAGCGCCGTACCGGTATGGGACGGACGTCGGCCACGATGGCTTCCGCCGGAGTTCGACTGGGTGGTGGGGTGCAGCTTCACCGGCCAGCCGGTTCGGGCCGCGCCGGTGCGCAACCTCATCGGCTGTAACATGTCGTTCCGGCGGGCGGCCCTCCAGGACATCGACGGGTTCCATCCGGCCCTCGGACGCGTCGGCACGGTGCCGGTGGGCTGCGAGGAGACAGAGCTGTGTATCCGCCTGCACCGGCGGCATCCCGGCGGCGTGGTCCTGTACGATCCTGCGGCTCGTGTCCGGCACCGGGTCAGTGCCGACCGCGCCACGTGGTCATACTTCCGTCGCCGGTGTTTCTCGGAGGGCCGGTCCAAGGCCGTCGTCGCCCGCATGGTGGGCACCCGGTCCGGCTTGTCCGCGGAGCGCGAATACACCCGTCGTGCCCTGCCGCGCGCCGTACGCCGGGAGTTGCGCGGAGCCCGCACGGGGCCCGCGGCTCTGCTCCGCGTCGGCGCGATCGTCGCCGGACTGCTGGTCACCGGAAGCGGCTACCTCACCGGGCGGGTCGGCCGGGTGGCCGACGCCGCGTCCGAAACGAAGCCGGCTCGCTTCGCACCGGTACGTGTGCTCGCGGTGGAGCTGTCGGACGGCGTACCGGCGCTTTCCGACGGTGAACGCGTCGACGAGCGCCGCTACACCGCGGCGCGCGTCCTGGTCCGCCGGCACGGACGACCGCTCGGGGTGCTCGACCTCGACCTCCCCCCGGGCGGGCTCAGCGCCGAGGCGCACGCCGAGTTGATCGCCCGACGCCTCGGTCCGGCGGTGACTGACGGCCCCGCGTCGCCTGTTTCGTCGCCGGACGCCGACCGGGCGCCCTACGTCACCGTCGTCGTGCCCACCTGCGGGCGGGAGCACGTCCTGCGGCGCACGCTCGACGCGCTCGCCGCGCTGGACTACCCCTGCTATGAGGTGCTGGTGGTGGACAACGCACCACAGCGCCCCGGTACCGCTGTGGTGGTCCGCGAGCGTGCCGCGGCGGGGATGCAGGTGCGCTACGCGAGCGAACCGCGCCGCGGCGTTGCGTACGCGCGCAACCGCGGCCTCGCGGTGGCACGCGGCGCGATCGTCGCCTACGCCGACGACGACGTCGTCGTCGACCGCGGGTGGCTGCGCGCGCTCGTCGACGGATTTGGCGACGAGGCCGTGGCAGCGGTCACCGGTTACGTCCTTCCGGCGGAGTTGGAAACTCCCGCACAGGTGTGGGTCGAGCAGTACGGCGGCTTCGGCAAGGGCTGCGTTCGCCGCCGGTTCGACCGTACGGGGTACGACCTGGTCCGGCCTGATCGAGTAGAGCGGGTGGCGGCGGGTCCGGGCTCCCTCTACCCCTACCTGCCGGGCACCTACGGTTCCGGGGCCAACATGGCGTTCCGCGCCGAGGTCCTCCGCCAGCTCGGCGGGTTCGACCCGGCGCTGGGCGGGGGCGGAGCCGTGCGCGCTGGCGAGGACATCGACGCGCTGCTGCGGCTGGTGCTCACCGGCCACGCGGTGGTCTACGAACCGTCGGCCATGGTGTGGCACACCCACAAGCGAGAGCTGCGCGCGCTGCGCAGCACCGTGTACCACTACGGGGTCGGGCTGAGCGCCGTGCTGACCAAGCGCCTGGTGACCGACCGGCGTGGCCGTCAAGAACTGCTTCGCCGGGTGCCCCGCGGCATCGCCTACGCCGTGCGACCGGGCTCTGCAAAGAACGCCGGGAAGCGGTACGGTTATCCGTTCTCGCTGACCATTGTGGAGCTGTGGGGAATGGCGTCCGGCCCAGTGCGGTACGCCTGGAGCGCATGGGCCACGCGGGCGGGCGGGAGACGATCGTGACGGTCGTGCCCGTGCTCGGCTATCACAGCGTCAGCGACGAGCGGCGCGAGGGCACGTTACGGTGGTCCGTCTCGCCGCGCGACTTCGACGAGCAGATGTCGTTGCTGCGGCAGCGTGGACACCACGCCCTAACCGTCTCGGAGTACGCCGACGTGCTGCGCCGACGGGCTCCGCTTCCGGCCCGACCGGTGCTGGTGACGTTCGACGACGGGTTCGCCGACGTCGCCGACGTGGCCCTGCCGACGCTGCTCCGCTACGGTCTCGCGGCTACCGCGTTCGTCATCACATCCCGGGTCGGCACGGGGCACCAGTCAGGCCCGGTCCTCGGCTGGGGACAGCTCCAGGACCTGCGCGACGCCGGGATCGAGCTCGGCTCCCACAGCCATACCCACCGTGCGCTCGACTGTCTCCGCCCCGACGAGCTCCGGGCGGAGACCGGGACGAGCCGGCGAATCCTTGAGGACCGGCTGGGAGCGCCGGTGATGTCCTTCGCGTACCCCTACGGCTACCATGACCGCCGGGTCCGCGGAGCGGTGGTAGCCGCCGGCTACACCGCGGCCTGCGCGGTGAAGAACGCGCTCAGTCACGGTGACGATGACGTGTTCGCTATCGCGCGCGTGCTCGTCGAGCGCGACACCGGCGCCGCCGGGGTCGAGGCCGTGCTCTCGGGTCGGGACCGGCTCCTGGCCTGGTCTGGAGAGCGCCTACGCACCCGGGGCTGGCGGGCCTATCGACGAACCCGTCACGGGTTGGCCGCGATGTGGGGTGAGTGATGATCCAGGCGGCACCCTCTGTGTCTGACGTCGCGCGGCGTCCCGCACGGCTGCGCGGCCAGCTGGGGAATCCGCTGTACCTCAACGTGTACGCGCTCACCGTCAACACCGTGGTCAGCTCGGTGCTCGGGATTCTTTACTGGGTGGTCGCAGCTCGCCTCTACCCCCCGCGCGAGCTCGGCGCGGGCGCGGCCATCATCGCCACGATGACGTTCCTGAGCAGCTTGTCGCAGCTCAATCTCAACGGGGCACTGGCCCGGTTCCTGCCGGCTGCCGGCAGGTACGCGGGCCGTCTCATCACCGCCGCGTACATCGCGAGCTTCGCCGCCGCAGTGCTCATCGGCTCGGCGTTCCTTCTCGTGGCACCTGGCGTCTTATCGCACGGCGGGTCCGTGTCGTTCGGGGCGCCACTGGCCGTCGCCTTCGTCGTGTCCGTGGCGGCATGGGGAATCTTCACGCTGCAGGACAGCGTCCTGACCGCGCTACGGGGTGCGATCTGGGTGCCCGTCGAGAACGCGGCATTCGGCGTCGCCAAGATCGCTCTCCTGGTGCTGCTGGCATCGGCGGCGCCGGAGCACGGCATCTTCGCGTCGTGGGCCGTGCCGGTCCTCGTCGCCCTCGTGCCGGTGAACCTTCTGGTCTACCGCAGGCTGCTGCCGCGCCTGGGTCGGCGGCTGGCGGCGGCTGCGCTGCCGGCGCGCGCCGTGATGCTGCGCTTCGTAACCCTGGACTACGTCGGCTTCCTGTTCCTGCAGGTCCACACGAACGCCCTTCCGGTCCTGGTCACCGCGGTCCTGGGCGCCGAGGCCAACGCCGTCTTCTACATCGGCTGGCTGCTCGGCAGCTCGGCCGAGCTAGTCGCCTACCACTTCGGGACATCGCTCACCGTGGAGAGTGCCGCGGACGAGTCCCGCCTGGCTAGCTACGCCCGTCAGGTCTTGCGGCGGGGGCTGGTCCTCTTCGCCGCGGGTGCCCTGCTGCTGTGCCTGTGCGCGCCCGTTCTCCTCGCCCTGTTCGGCAGCCGGTACGCCGATGAAAGCGGCGCCGTGTTGCGCTTGTTCGCTCTGGCCGTGGTGCCGAAGTTCGTCGTCACGGTGTACGTCGCCGTCAGCCGCGTCCAGCGCAGGGTGGGCCGGATCGTCCTCGTTCAGTCCGCCACCAGCGTGCTCGTACTGTCGCTTGCGCTCCTCACCATGCCGGCCTGGGGCGTGGTCGGGGTCGCCGGCTCCTACCTCGCCGCGCAGGTCGCCGCCTGCGTGGCTGTCCTGCCGAGACTCGCGCGGACGCTGCGAGGTGTCGGGTGAACGAACCAGGTGCGGTCCGCATCCCAGCTGTGGTCCATGGCAGACGATGGCACTGGGTGGCAGTGACGGCGCTGCGCTGGTCATCACCCCCGGTCGCCTTGGCGCTCGGGCTGAGCGCACTCCTGCGGACGGCTCCCGAGGGCATCGGCTCCCTCGGTCTCGTCGACGCGCTGCCGGCCGGCCTGTACGTCGCGCTCGGGCTGCTCACGGCCGGCTTCCTCACCGCCGTGTTCTTCGCTCCTTCGGTCGACAGCTGGTTGCTGGCCGGACACCTCGCCGTCTTCGCAGTTCTGCTTCACGGCGCGGCGACCCTCGTCGAGCCGCTGCCGCGCTTCGTCCCGGCTTGGCTTCATGTCGGCTTCACCGACTACGTCGCACGCACCGGCGGGATCCTTCCCGAGTTGGACGCCCGTTTCAGCTGGCCGGGCTTCTTCGCCTTGGCGGCAATGGCCACGCGGGCCGCCGGGCTGCCGGACGCTATGCCGCTCCTGGGCTGGACTCCCGTCGTGCTCAACCTGCTGTTCGGGGCGCTCGTCTTCCGGGTGGCCCGCGCCACCGGACAGGATCCCCGGGGTGCCTGGCTCGCAGCCTGGCTGTTCTTTCCGACGAACTGGGTGGGACAGGACTACTTCGCCCCCCAGGGACTGAACTTCCTCTTCTACCTCGTCATCCTGGCGATCCTGCTGATCTGGTTCCGGCTGTCCCGCATCGAGCGGGCCCGCCGCCGTGGGCGCCGCCCGGCGTGGCTGTCGGCGCGCCGCGTGCTGCGCCTGGTGGGGCTGCCCGCCAAGCCCATGCTGCACGAGCCGGAGCCCGTGACGCTCGGCGGGCCGGCCCGCGCCGGTCTAATGGCCGTGCTGGTTCTCCTCTTCACGGCGAGCGCCGCGAGCCACCAGCTCACCCCCACGGCGATCCTCATATCCGTGGCGGCCCTGGTCGTGGTCCGCCGATCGGCGGTCCGCGCGCTTCCCGTCCTGCTGGCCGTGATCCTGGTCGGGTATGTCAGCTACCTCACCGTCGCGTACTGGTCCGGCCACCTCCATGACATTTTCGGGTCGTTGGGCCGGGTCTTCCATACGGTGGACAAGAGCGTCGCGGACCGGGTCCAGGGCAACCCAGGGCACCTGCTCGTGCTCCGCGTCCGGCAGGCCTTCGCGATCGCCGTCTGGTGCCTTGCGGCCGCTGGCGCGTGGCGGCTCATGCGCCGCAGGCAGGGCGACCTCGCTTTGCTGACGCTCGCCGGCGCGCCGTTCCTCCTGCTGTTCCTCCAGACCTATGGCGGCGAGGTGTTCCTCCGGGTCTACACCTTCGCCCTGCCGTTCATGGTGGTGCTGATCGTGGCGCTGCTCGTGCCGGCCTGGCCGGCGGGCCGCCTGGTGCTGGCCGCCGCCCTCGCGGGCCTGCTCACCATCGCGTTCACCGGGGCGTTTCTCCTCGCCCGGTACGGCAATGAGAGCTTCGAGCAGGTGCGCCCGGCCGACCTGCGCGCGGTCGAGTGGTTGTATGACAACACGACCCCCGGCGTCACGTTCGTGGCGATCACGTCCAACGTCCCATGGCGCTCCCGCGACCTCGAGCAGTACCAGTACACGCCGCTCGGCGAGGACCTCGGTCCCAACAGCGTGACCGCGATCCAGGCTGCGATGGAGGCGAACCCACGCGGCGCGTACCTGATCATGACCGAAGGCCAGTACGTGTTCGGCGAGGTCTTCCTCGGCAAGCCACGCGGCTGGGGGCCGGCCATCGAACGTGAGGTCGTCGGCTCCGGTCTATTCCGGCAGGTCTACGACCGTGACGGCGCGAAGATCTTCATCCTGGCGCCGACCGGCCGCGGAGGTGGAGGATCCCATGGCTGAACCGTCCATGAACCCCCAGGAGCGGGTCGGCCGGGCTCCCGTCGCGCCGCGCGTCGTGGGCGACGGTCCCGCGGCCGCCGCGGCCGAGGGCGACGGCGGCCGGACCAGCTATCTGCCGCCGCTGCTCCTGCTGCTCGCCGGGCCGGCGGTGCTGGCCCTGGTCGTGTTGGAGGCGCCTTCGTGGCTGCGGGCGGCGCCCGTCCTCGCGTACCTCGCGACGGTCCCGGGTCTCGCCGTGGTCCGGCTGCTGCGCCTGGCCGACAGGCTCATGGTGGCGCTGCTCGGCGTCGCCCTGAGCCTCTCGCTTGGCGCCATCGTCGCGCAGCTGATGATCTACGCCGGGGCGTGGTCGCCGACGCTTGGCGTGTCCACGTTGGTCTTCGTCGCCTCGATCGCCGCGAGCGTTGAGGTGTTCCGGGCAGGGGGCGCGAGGTGACCCCGTCGATCCCGCCCGCCCTTCTCGACTTCCTCGGCGCCGGGGACCCGGCGGCGTCACGGACGGCCGGCGCGGTTCTCGTCGCCACGCTCCTGCTTGCCCTGGTCGCGCGTGTCGTCTGGCAGAGCGCGCAGCCGTTTCCCCCGCGCGAGGGCCTCCGCCTGCTGGATCTCGTGACGGCCCCGTTGCTACTCGTCTTCGTCCTGATCATTGTGGAGCGGTTCCGTGACCTCTCCTAACCTCCTGCAGGGTGACGCGGCCACACCCGCCTCCGCCGGCAGCCGAGCGTCCCATACCGCCACGCGCTTGCTCATCGGTTATGTGGCCATCCTCGCCGCGGCGGAGCTGCTCATGACCATCTCGGTGCCGGCCGCGGCTTGCGGCTTCGCGCTGCTGGCGGTCGCCGTCTGTCTCGCCTCGCCCATGGTTTCCGCGGAGCGCGGCGCGGCGCTGGTGCGGGTGCTGCTTGCCATCCCGCTCGTCCGCCTCCTGACGGTGGCCGCGCCCGGAGCGGATGTGGTACCCGCGGTCCGGCTGGCTGTGCTCGCCGTACCGACCGCGCTCGCCGTCGTGCTGGCCGCGCGGGACCTCCCCGTCGGTTGGCGAGTCCGCAGGTGCGGCCCGAGCCGCTGGCGAGCCCAGGCCGCCGTCGCGCTCGTTGCCGTGCCGCTCTCGGTACCGGTGTATCTCCTGGTCCCGCCCGTGCCGGCGGCCTCCGGGAGCCTACCGACGGCTGCTCTGGTCGCGCTGCTGACGCTCTCCGTCGTCCCCGATGAGATCCTGTTCCGGGGACTGCTGGTTCCAGCCCTGTCAGGCGTCGCCGCACGCGCCGCGGTTCCCATGGCAGGCGCCGTATACGCCGCGACCTTTGTCGGATACGCCTCGGCACCGGTTCTGGTCGCCGCGTGCGGGGTGGGTTTCACGCTCGCCTGGTTGCGCTACCGCACAGGTTCGATGCTCGGTGTCGTGGGTGCCCGGATTCTGTTGGTTTGGCTGGTGTACGGGGCCGCCCCGGCGCTCGGCATCTGAGGACCAAAGGCACGCCAGGCTTGAACGGTTGGTTAAGAGTGGATTAACGGCTCATTAGGAATGCCCGGACGGTCCCCCCTCCGCGTGACCACTCACCGAGTACAAGTAGTTGCAAGCTGTGCTCAGTGGGCGCGGCACGATCCACAGCCAGACACAGGAGGGGCTCCCCATGCATGCCTTGGG
>DASXRQ010000257.1:0-4502 GCA_036506495.1 Micromonosporaceae bacterium
GGCGGCGATCGTCAAGGCGACCACGTTCCACGACGACCCCGACATGATCGCCAAGGTCTCCCGGGGCCTGGGCGAGGCGATGGTCGGCATCAACGTCGCCGAACTCCCCGAGACCCAGCGGTACGCCGACCGCGGCTGGTAACGGTTCGGCACCGGGGCGCGGCTTGAGCGGCGTACGGCGGCATGATCGTGCGGTGATCGCGACCCGTTCGGCGGCCCGGGAAACCGAGTCGACCTCAGCGTTGCCCGGGTTCGCCGCGGGTCCGGTGGCCGCGGTGGCCTGCGGGTTCGCCGTGCTGCTCACCGTCGTCTCCGGCCGGTACGGCTACCACCGCGACGAGCTGTACTTCCTGGTCGCGGGACGGCACCTCGACTGGGGGTACGTCGACCAGCCACCGCTCACCCCGCTGCTGGCCCGGGTGAGCACGGCGATCTTCGGCGAGTCCCCGATGGGGCTGCGCGTGGTCGCCACGCTGCTCGGCGTCGGCGTGGTCGTGGTGTGCGCGCTGATCGCCCGGGAACTCGGCGGCGGACGAGGCACCCAGGTGGTCGCGGCGCTACTCGCGGCGGCATCGGGCTTCACGCTCGGCGTCAGCCACATGGTCAGTACGGCCACCACTGACCTGCTCGTCTGGCTGGTCGTGATCTGGCTGCTGCTGCGGCTGCTGCGTACCGGCGACGGGCGGTGGTTCGTACCGATGGGCGCGGCGATCGGGGTCGGACTGCTGAACAAGTACCTGGTGGTCCTGCTGGTGGTCAGCCTGCTGGCGGCAGTGCTGCTGGTCGGGCCGCGACAGGTGTTGCGCAGCTGGTGGCTGCTCGCCGGAGCCGCGGTCGGGCTGGCGGTCGCGGCGCCCAATCTGGTGTGGCAGGCCGCTCACGGCTGGCCGCAGTTGACCGTCGCCTCCGGGATCAGCGCCGAGGACGGCCTGGACAACCGGCTGCAGTTCGTACCGCTGCAGCTGTTGCAGGTCTCGCCGTTGTTCGTACCGGTGTGGGTGGCCGGTCTGGTACGGCTCTGGCGCGACCCTTCGGTGCGGTGGGCCCGGTCGGTCGGGGCGGCCTACCTGGTGGCGTGCGGTATCTCGTTGCTGGTCGGCGGGAAGTCGTACTACGCGATGCCGTTGCTGATCGCGTTGCTGGTGGTGGGTGTCGAGCCCGTGCTGGGCTGGGTGCGGCCGGTGCGGTGGCGGCGGTGGGCGGTGGCGGGCGTGGTCGCGGTCGCGGCGCTGGTCAACGCCGTGGTCACGCTCCCGGTGCTGCCCGCCGGACAGCTGTCGGTGGTCAACGCGATGTACAAGGAGCAGGGCGAGCAGGTCGCCTGGCCGGAGTTCGTCGCCGCCGTGGCCGACGAGTGGGAACAGATTCCCGCCGGCGAGCGCGGCCACGCGGTGATCTACACCCAGAACTACGGCGAGGCCGGCGCGATCGACCGCTACCGGGACCGGTACGGCCTGCCCCGGGCGTACTCGGGTCACATGAGCTACGCCGACTGGGGTCGCCCGCCGGACTCCGCCGACGGGCCGGTGCTGCTGGTGCGGTTCCCGTACAACCAGGGGATCCGGGAGCACTTCACCGGGTGCCGCGAGGTGGCCCGGTTCCACAACCCGTACGGCTTGGACAACGACGAGCAGGGCGTACTGATCGAGCGGTGTCGTACGGCCGAGCCGTGGTCGACCCTGTGGCCGCAGCTGCGCCACTACTACTGAGGTACGGCCGAGGCTGCGGCCTGCTTCGGTGGCGACCCGCTCGCGAAATACCCTTGGTGGTCGGACCTGCGAGCGAAGGAGTCGACGACGGTGGCGACGATTGGTGTGCTGGCCCTGCAGGGCGACGTACGCGAGCACGTACGGATGCTCGGCGAGTGCGGTGCCGCGGCGGTACCCGTACGCCGTCCCGAGGAGCTGCTCACCGTGGACGCGCTGGTGATCCCGGGCGGCGAGTCGACCACGATCAGCAAGCTCGCGATCGAGTTCGAGCTGCACGAGCCCGTCCGCAAGCGGATCGCCGAGGGGATGCCCGCGTACGGGTCCTGCGCCGGCATGATCATGCTGGCCGAGCGGGTGCTCGACGGCCGCGACGACCAGCGGGGCTTCGGCGGCATCGACATGACCGTGCGGCGCAACGCGTTCGGCCGGCAGGTCGAATCGTTCGAAGCGCCAGTGGAGATCGAGGACATCGCGGGCGGCGAGTTTCACGCCGTGTTCATCCGCGCGCCCTGGGTCGAGGACGTCGGCGCCGGCGTGCGGGTCATGGGCCGCGTCACCGCCGGGCCGGCCGCCGGTAGGATTGTTGCCGTTCGACAGGGGAACCTGCTCGCCACGGCTTTCCATCCTGAGCTCACCGGCGACCTCCGCGTCCACCGGTATTTCGTCGAGTTGGTCCGCCGGTCCGCAGACGACGCTCGCTAAGCGGTTTCATCACGGAGGTTTCGCATGTCCGGCCACTCCAAGTGGGCGACGACCAAGCACAAGAAGGCCGTCATCGACGCCAAGCGCGGCAAGATGTTCGCCAAGCTGATCAAAAACGTCGAAGTGGCGGCGCGCGTCGGCGGCGGAGACCCTACAGGCAACCCCACGCTCTACGACGCCATCCAGAAGGCGAAGAAGAACTCCGTACCGAACGACAACATCGACCGCGCGGTCAAGCGCGGCTCCGGCCTGGAGGCCGGCGGTGCCGACTGGCAGACCATCATGTACGAGGGGTACGGCCCCGGCGGCGTCGCCATGCTCATCGAGTGCCTCACCGACAACCGGAACCGCGCCGCCACCGAGGTACGCACCGCGCTGACCCGCAACGGCGGAACGTTCGCCGACGCGGGCTCGGTGTCGTACATGTTCTCCCGCAAGGGTGTCGTGATCGTGCCCAAGGCCGGTGCGAGCGAGGACGACGTGCTGCTGGCCGTGCTCGACGCGGGCGCCGAGGAGGTCAACGACCTGGGCGACTCGGTCGAGGTGGTGAGCGAGCCCAACGACATGGTCGCGGTGCGGACCGCCCTGCAGGACGCCGGCGTGGACTACGACTCCGCGGAGACGTCGCTCGTCCCGAGCATGACCGTGCCGATCGACGAGGACGCGGCCCGCAAGGTGTTCAAGCTCATCGACGCGCTCGAAGACTGCGACGACGTGCAGAACATCTACGCCAACTTCGACGTCTCCGACGAGGTGCTCGCACAAATCGAGTCGTAGTCCGTGATCATGGACGCATGCGGTTGTTGGGAGTCGATCGCCGTCCAACGCCACCGATGAGACGACGAGCCCCGGAGCGGCAGCGTCAGATCATCGAGGCATAGGCTGAGCTTCAAGGTCACGAGATCATCGTATGGGCCGAGGACATCGGCGCTCCCGTGCGATGCTCGCTCAGGTTGAGCACAAGGGTCGCATCGTCCGTGATGACGATGGTCATCCCATCCAGCGAGCATGGCCGCTTGTCTCGTTACAGGAATGGGAGTCATTGCAGGCCGCTATTGATTCCGCGAGGCGGGCCAAACTCCGGGCCTTCGGCGCGCCGCTGCTCTTGAACGTGGCCAAGTCCTGGCCACCGACACCCCAGCCGCCACGGGTCGATCCAGTACCCGGAGGCCCGCCACCGCGCCCACGCGTGGTTGGCCGGAGATTGGGAAGCAATCTGGAAGTTCGGCGACGCCATGGGCAACCTCGCTCGCTTCATGCAGGAACTCGGCATTGAGATTCAGCAAGGCATGCTGACGCTCGATCAGTCGTGAGATGGCAACGCGAGCGATGCGGCGTCCACTACGTTCTGCGACCGCTACCCCGGGCGTCCTGACTGCGGGGAAGATCGATGGCGCTGGCGTACCACCGATCTTCCGTTTAGTGCGTCCGGGTTGGTCGGCCGGTGACGGCGGGCAAACAGCGGCCGCAGTCCGGTGCCTGTGCGGGGGTCGTCCACCGACGGGCCGTGTGCGATCGCCTGCCTGCGCCGGCCGCCCGGCCGCGACGACGGCCTGCGACCGCCGAACCGCTGCACACCGCCTCGACTCACGACACACGCTTGAGGTCGCCCGCGAAACCTTGTGTCTCCGGGATTGCGGCTAATCGGGGAGCGTCGGCAGCGCCTGCACAAGTCCGATGAAGACCACCACGAACACCGCCGCCGCCCGGACCAGCCGGCGCCAGCGGGCGCGTTGGCAGGCGTGGCTCCACGCGATCGACGCCTCCGCGAGCGGGCGGGCCTGCACGCGTACGGTGCCAGGCAGTAACGAGGCCTTGCGCAGTGCGATGCTGGACGCGCGGGCGGCCGGGACCGGTGGGCGGATCAGCTGGACCTCCACCTCGTAGATCTGGTCCTCGCGCCACTGCTTCGCGCGGGCCGCCAGACGCTGAGCCAGGTACGCGCCGGACGCATCCTTGCGGGTCAGCCGGCGCTTGAGCCGCAGCCGGCGCCAATGGCCGGCGACGTCGACCAGCGCCTCGGGGTAGACCTCGTCGGCGTGCTGCGGGCCGCCGGTCAGGCGGGCGGCCTCCCGCTGCAGATCGGTGAGA
>DASXRQ010000258.1:0-29771 GCA_036506495.1 Micromonosporaceae bacterium
TACGTCGACGCGTCGGCGTGGCTCCACCACATGTCGGCACCGCCACCGAGCCAGTCGGCCTCGGTCCCGGTCCACGCCTGGTGACCGACGGTGGCGACGAGGCGACCGCCCGGTCGCAGCCACGACGCAACGCGCGCCAGCAGTGGTGGCTGTTCGTCCAACGGCATGTGGATCAGCGTGTACAGGCACACCACCGCGTCGAACGAACTGGCCGGGAGATTCACCTCGGTCGCGTCGGCCCGGATGAAGCGGGCGGCCGGCACGAGCGCCCGCGCGCGTTCGATCTGGACGTCGCTGATGTCGACGCCGGTGACCAGGTGCCCGGCGGCGGATAGCGCGCGGGCGACCGGCACGCCGCACCCGCAGCCGAGATCAAGAACGGCGCCGCGCGGCCGCAACCGTCGAAGCAGCCGGCGGATCCACGGCCCGTACTCGCCGTCGTCGGCGTCGTCGCGCCGGTAACGGTGGGAGACCGCGTCGTAGCCGCGGCGTACCACGTCCTTCGAGTCCACCTCGACCACGCCCGTACCGTACGCCGGATCTCGGGATGGCGTGTCGGCCCACGCTGAGGTAGGAAGATCGCGTGGAGACCATCCTTCTGCTGCATCCGCTCGGCGCCAGCCGCCGCACCTGGCTGCCCGTGCTCGCCCGGCTGCGCGACCGGTTCCGGGTGATCGCGCCCGACCTGCCCGGGCACGGCGAGGCGGCGGGGCCGTTCACGTTGGGCCGCGCGGTCGACGTCGTGCGCCGGGTGGCGGCGGCCGAGACGGGCCCGCTGTACCTCGTGGGTGTCTCCGCCGGCGCCACCGTGGCGCTGCTGGCGGCCCTCGACGGCGACGTCCGGGTCGCCGGGCTCGTGCTGTCCGCGCCGATCGCCCGGGCTCCTCGGTCGGTGCGGCTGCGCCGCGCTAGCACCGCGATCATGCCCAGGTTCGCCCTCGAGGCCGCCGCCGGGCGGGCGTACGCGAAGGCGCCGACGGCGCAACGGGAGTCGGCGATCGCGGAGTGGCGGCGATCCGGCCGTCGAACCATCGGGGCCGGACTCTGCGAGCTGTCCGGGGTAGACCTCCGGTCCCGGCTTGGCAGACTCGCCGTACCCACGCTGGTGTTGTGTGGGGAGCGGGACCGGCGCAGCGTGCCGGTGTCGGCGGTGGTGGCCGGGCGAGTGCCGGGCGCGGAGCTCAGGATTGTGCCGGGCGCCGGACGGGTCTGGCACGTCACCCATTCCGACGCGTTTGCCACGGCGGTGGCCGGGTTCGTGGACGCGCGGGCCCGGGCGGCATCGACGGCGGCTGTACCACGCCAGCGTGCCGCCCTCAGCGGTCAACCGCAGACGACCTGAGCTCGGCCGCGGGCACACTTCCCCCGCGGGTCGCCAGGCCGTACGGTGGGCGGCGGACTTCGGGAGGACGTGTGCGGACGACATTCCCGGCCGTCGCGGTCGGGCTGGTCGCAGCGGTGCTCGTCCCGGTCGTGGCCGGCTGCGGCCCGACTCCGGGCGGATCGCCGACAACCATCGCCGCACCCACCGGGTCCCCCGCCCGGCCGGCGGGCGGCGCGTGCTATCTCCTCGACTTCGCCGATATCGAGCAGACCCTCGGCGTCCGGTTCGACATCGCGGCGGCCAGCCGGTCGAAGGACACGTACACCTGCGTGGTCCGGCCGGCTCTGACCGATCAGCCCGATTTGTCGCTCAGCGTGACCGCCACGACGGCCGACGTGTCGGTGTTCAAGGACACCGTGACGCCCGACGGCGCCTCCGGGGTCACCGGGCTGGGCAAGGTCGGTTACCGGACCACGCTGGCCGCCGGTGCGGGCAAGGGTCCCGCGGTCGAAGTGGGTTGGCTGTCCGGCGATGGACGGCTGCTGACCCTGCGCTTCACGCTGGCCGCCGGGCAGGCCACCGGCGCGACCCAGGCCGTCGTCCCGAAGGTCGTCGCGCTCGCCAGGAAGATCGACCTATCGCGAGTCTGAACCTTCTGGTTTGGGCTGGCCGATCGCTGGAAACCTCCTTGGTCAGCGCCGAGTGGCGAGATCTTCATCGCGCTCGGCGGGGAGGTCGATATGGCCACGGCTCCGAAGAGCTGGCGACTCCGGCATCGTCGGCGCCCACGGCATCGCGGCCCGGGTGTAGGAGCTGACGGGCATGGTCGACCCGCTGGGCGTGGCTCGCCCCATGAGCATGCCCGTCAGCCGTACGCCTTGGTAGGCCCGCGGTGACTGGCCTCACCGGGGTGGTCCGCAACGACCCCGACACCGGCACCACCGAGGTGACGCTGTCCGGCCCGTTGAACGTGCGGACCGTGCGACCGGCCCGTCTCATCCTCCAGAAGAGCCTGGCGGAGCACCCCATCACCGTGCTCGTCGACCTCAACGGCGTGACCGTCGAGTCCGACATGGCCCTCTGGGTCCTGCCGGCGATGGCGCGCCAGGCCGCGGACGGGACCGTCATTCTGGTGTACGTCGCGGCCGCGTCCGAAACGGGCAGACTCGTCCGGCGGGTGCTAGACCGTACGCTGCCAATACATGAGGATCGGCCCGCGGCACTCGCCGCGATGCTGGACCACCCGGCAACCCGACGCCGAATTCACGGGCGGTACCCGCCGGAGGTGCGGTCGGCCGGCGCCGCGCGGACACTGGCCCGCGACGCGTGCGAGCGATGGGCCCTGGAGGGTCTGCGCGATGACGCGCAGCTGATCGTGTCCGAGCTGGTGACCAACGCGATCGAGCACGCCGGGACGGCGGTCGACGTGACGTTGGTGCTGCTGCCGCCGTACCTGCACATCCAGGTGCGCGACGGGAGTTCGGCGCCGCCAGCCTTCCCCGTCGGAGCGCCGAGGACCGTGAACCGCACGACGCGAGGCCGCGGCCTTCAGATGATCACAATGCTGGCCAGCGGCTGGGGCACGACGATCAGGGCGTACGGCAAGACGGTCTGGGCGACGCTGCGCGTCGGCCGGCCCGGCTGACTACCGGCGAGTCAGCGGGCGGCGACGAAGACCCGGGAGGCGACCTCGCGGGGGAGCCTGATCTTCTCCCCGGAGCGGTCGATCGTGACCCCGTCCCGCTCCTGCGCGATGGTCACCATCGCGCCGGGATCGACGCCCGCGGCATGCAGCTGGCGCAGCACGTCGGCGTCGGTCTGCACACTCTCGCAGATCCGCCGGACGATCACCGTGCCGGTCAGCCCGGGGAACGCGAGGTTGCGCTCGCCCTCGGCGCCGTCGCCCCGGATGGCCTCGACCGCGCCCTTGTCGAGGTCCTCCAGTCCGGGGATCGGGTTCCCGTACGGCGAGCGGGTAGGCCTGTTCAGCAGTTCGTAGACCTTCCGCTCGACGGAGTCGCTCATCACGTGCTCCCAGCGGCAGGCCTCGTCGTGCGCCTCCTCGTACGGCATGCCTATGACGTTGACGAGCAGGAGTTCGGCGAGCCGGTGCTTGCGCATGACCGCGACGGCGTGCGCGCGGCCGGAGTCGGTCAGGTGCAGGTGCCGGTCCCCCTCGACGGTGACCAGCCCGTCCCGCTCCATTCGCGCGACGGTCTGGCTAACCGTCGGCCCGCTCTGGTGCAGGCGCTCGGCGATGCGGGCACGCAGCGGAACGACACCCTCCTCTTCGAGCTCGAGGATCGTCTTCAGGTACATCTCGGTGGTGTCGATCAGGTCGTTCACTGCGCTTTCCTCCCGGTCGCCGATGCTACCTCGCGTAGCGGCGTGAACCCCGTCCCGATGGTGTTGACTGGATCCGTGGCAGCACCTAAAGATCTTGTCGTCCAGGTGGCGGCAGAGACGGTCGTCGTCTGGGACGACAAGCTGCTCGAGTACAACCTGGGCGACCACCCCCTCGACCCAGTGCGCGTGGAACTGACCATCGCGCTCGCCCGCGAGCTCGGCGTGCTCGACCGGCCGGGCGTGCGGATGGTCACCCCCGATCCGGCGGACGACGCGGCCCTGACCCGGGTGCACCGCCCCGAATATCTGGCCGCCGTGCGCGCCGCGCCGCACGACCCGTTCTTCTCCGGGTACGGCCTGAACACCCCCGACAACCCGGTGTTCGACGGGATGCACGACGCGAGCGCGTACGTGGCCGGCGCGACGCTGGCTGCGGCCGAGGCGGTGTGGCGGGGCGAGGCGACCCGGGCGGTGAACGTCGCCGGCGGCCTGCATCACGCCATGCCGGCCCGCGCGTCCGGATTCTGCGTCTACAACGACCCCGCGGTGGCGATCGCTCGGCTGCTGGATCTCGGCGCCGAGCGGATCGGGTACGTGGACGTCGACGTGCACCACGGCGACGGCGTACAGGCCATCTTCTACGACGATCCGCGCGTGCTCACGGTGAGCCTGCACGAGACGCCGCTCGCGCTGTTCCCCGGCACCGGGTTCCCGGACGAGACCGGCGGCGAGAATGCCCAGGGCAGCGCCGTCAACGTCGCGCTGCCGCCCGGCACGGCCGACGCCGGCTGGCTGCGCGCGTTCCATGCCGTGGTGCCGTCGGTGCTGCACGCGTTCCGGCCGCAGCTGTTGGTCTCCCAGTGTGGCGCGGACAGCCATCGGCTCGACCCGCTGGCCGACCTGCGGCTGTCCGTGGATGGCCAGCGAGCGGCGTACCTCGCGCTGCGCGGTCTGGCCGACGAGCTGTGCGACGGCCGGTGGGTGGCCACGGGCGGCGGCGGGTACGCGTTGGTCGAGGTCGTGCCGCGGGCCTGGACCCACCTCCTGGCGATCGCCACCGGGGAGCCGATCGAGCCCGCGACGCTGACCCCGCCGAGCTGGCGCGCGCTCGCCCACGACCGTCGCCCGGCGCGCGACGTGCCGCTACGGATGACCGACGACGTGGACCCGGCGTACCAACCGTGGCAGCCGACCGGCGAACCGGACGCGGTGGATCGGGCGATCGCCGCCACCCGCCGCGCGGTGTTCCCGCTGCACGGGTTGGATCCGCACGACCCGAGGGACTGATGGTGGACCGCACCGCTGACCGCTCGGCCGATGTCCTGCTCGCGGACGGCACCACCGTCCACTTGCGACCGATCAGGCCCGACGACGCGCCGAAGATCGTCGACCTGCACTCGCGGTTCTCCGAGCGGACCCGATACATGCGCTACTTCTCGCCGTACCCCCGGATCCCCGAACGGGACCTGCAGCGCTTCGTCGTGGTCGACCACCACGATCGGGAGGCGTTCGTTGCCGCACTCGGCGACCGGTTGATCGCGGTGGGCAGGTATGAACGGCTCGGCCCGGGGTCCGACGACGCCGAGGTCGCGTTCGTGGTCGAGGACGCCCACCAGGGCCGCGGTATCGGCTCCGTGCTGCTGGAGCACCTGGCCGCGGCGGCCCGGGATGAGGGGATCCATCGGTTCGTCGCCGAGGTGCTGCCGGCCAACGGCGCGATGCTGCGAGTGTTCTCCGACGCGGGCTACCAGGTTCAGCGGCGGTACGCCGACGGCGTGGTCCACCTGGACTTCCCGATCGCCCCGACCGAACACTCGCTGGAGGTGCAGTGGAGCCGCGAGCACCGCACCGAGGCCCGGTCGATCGCCCGGCTGCTCGCCCCGCGGGCGGTCGCGGTGTACGGGGCGAGTTCCGGCGGCCGCGGGATCGGCGCCGCCGTGCTGGCAAATCTGAGCGCCGGCGGGTTCACCGGGTCGATTCTCCCGGTGCACCCGACGGCGTCGCAGGTCGCCGGGCTGCCGGCGTACCCGTCGGCTGCCGCGGCCGGCTCGCCGGTCGATCTGGCCGTGGTGGCGGTGCCGGCGTCGGCGGTGCCGGACGTGGTGGCCGACGCCGCCGCCTCCGGCGTGCACGGCCTCGTGGTCGTCTCCGCCGGATTCGCAGAGGCGGGCCCGGACGGCGCCGCGGCCGAACGGGAGCTCATCCGCAGCGCGCACGCGGTCGGGATGCGGGTGGTCGGGCCGAACTGTCTCGGCATCGCGAACCTCGACGAACGCGTACGCCTCAACGCGACCATCGCGCCGCGCCTGCCCGGGCCGGGCCGGGTCGGTTTCTTCAGCCAGTCCGGTGCGCTGGGTGTCGCCCTGCTGGCCGAGGCCGACCGCCGCCGGCTCGGCCTGTCCAGCTTCGCGTCCGCGGGGAACCGCGCCGATGTGTCCGGCAACGACCTTCTGCAGTACTGGCAGGACGACCCAGGGACGGATGTGATCCTCCTGTACCTGGAGTCCTTCGGGAACCCGCGCAAGTTCGCCCGGCTCGCCCGACGGATCGGTCGGACAAAGCCGCTGGCGGCCGTGGCCTCGACCGCACGCACGGAGGGGGCGCCGGCGATCGACGACGCCGCGGTCGGCGCCCTGTTCGCCCAGTCCGGCCTCATCCGCGTCGACACCGTGGCCGAGCTGTTCGACGTCGGCCTGCTGCTGGCCCACCAGCCGCTACCCGCCGGGCGGCGGGTGGGTATCGTGACGAACTCGTCGGCGTTGGGTCGGCTGGCCATGGCCGCCTGCGCCGCCGGCGGCCTGGTGGTGGCCGACGGCTATCCGCGCCAGGTTCCTGTCGGGGAGGCGGCGGACCGGTTCGCCGAGGTGCTCGCGGGCACGGTGGCCGACCCGGGCGTCGATGCGCTGGTGGTCGTCAACGCCCCGCCGCTGCCCGGCGAGGCCGAGGCAGATCTCGCCCCCGCGCTGACGGGCGCGGACCCGACCGGTGAGAAGCCGATGGTGGCCACGGTGCTCGCCGGCACGCCCCCCGACCGCGTTCCCGCGTACCCCTCGGTGGAGGAGGCCGTGCGGGCGTTGGCGCGGATGGCCACGTACGCGGATTGGCGGCGCGAGCCGGCCGGCGTGGTGCCGGAGCTCGCCGACGTCGACGAGGCGGCCGCCCAGGCGGCGCTGGCCGGTCAGTCGGATCCGGTCGGCCTGCTCGCCGCGTACGGTATCGAGGTTGTGCCGTCGCTGCCGGCGGACTCGGAGGATGCCGCGCTCGACGTCGCCGGGCGGCTCGGTTACCCGGTCGCGCTGAAGGCGGCCGCACCCGGGCTCCGCCACCGGCTCGACCTCGGCGCGGTACGGCTGGACCTGGGCACGCCGGACGGGCTGCGCCGCGCCTACCGGGAGATGGCCCCGGCGTTCGGCGCGGAGGTCCTGCTGCAGCGCATGGTGGCGCCCGGCGTGGCCTGCGTCGTCGAGATGGTGGAGGATCCGGCGTTCGGGCCCGTGGTGGGCTTCGGGCTCGGTGGGGTGGCGACCGAGCTGCTCGGCGACCGCGCATGGCGGGCCGCGCCCCTGACCGATCGGGACGCGGCCGCGCTCGTCGACACCCCGCGGGCGGCGCCGCTCCTGCGGGGTTTTCGCGGTTCCGCACCGGTGGACCGGGCCGCCCTCGCCGGACTGCTGCTCCGCGTCGGACGGCTGGTGGACGACCGGCCGGCGGTGCGGTCGCTGTCGCTCAACCCGGTACTGGCCCGGCCGGACGGGCTCTCCGTTCTGCACGCGAGTGTCCAGATTGGAGCGCCGGCGACCCGGCCGGACACCGGCCCCCGCCGCCTCTGACGGCAGCGCTCAGCAGGCGTACGCGGACAGGCGCTGAGCCCGCGACGGCTGCCGCAACTTGAGCAGCGTCACCTTCTCGATCTGGCGGATCCGCTCGCGGGACAGCCCGAACTCGCGGCCGACCTCGTCGAGGGTGCGCTGGCGCCCGTCGTCGAGCCCGAACCGGAGCCGGATGACCGCCTGCTCACGCTGGGACAGGGTCGCGAGCACGATCTCCACCTCGTTGCGCAGCTTGCGCTGGCCGACCCCGTCGTCCGGCTCGGCGCGCGGGTCGTCACCGACCACGAAATCGCCCAGCGCGCTCTCGCCGTCCTCACCGACCGCCTGGTCGAGACTGACCGGCTCGCGATCGTAAGAGACCAGTTCGAGCACCTGGAACTCCGGGACGTGGAGCGCCGCGGCGATCTCGGCGACGGCTGGCTCCCGGCCTAGGCCAATCGCCAGGTCGCGGCGCGCCCGGACCATGCGGTTGACCTGCTCTACCATGTGCACCGGGATGCGGATGGTGCGGGCCTGGTCGGCCATCGCGCGGGTGATCGCCTGGCGGATCCACCAGGTGGCGTACGTGGAGAACTTGTAGCCCTTGGTGTAGTCGAACTTCTCGACCGCTCGGATCAGGCCGAGGTTGCCCTCCTGGATCAGGTCGAGGAAGGCCATGCCGCGGCCGGTGTACCGCTTCGCGATGCTGACCACCAGCCGCAGGTTCGCCTCGAGCAGGTGGTCCTTGGCGGCCCGGCCTTCGGCGACGATCGTCGCCAGATCGGCGGCGAGCGCCTCGTCCGGCACCAGCCCGGTGGCGAGCCTCTCGTCGGCGAACAGGCCCGCCTCGATGCGCTTGGCGAGCTCGACCTCTTGCGCTGCGGTGAGCAGCCGGGTACGTCCGATTCCGTTCAGATATGCGCGGACCAGGTCAGCCGAGATCCCACGCTCGTCGAACGCGTCGAGATCAGGGGTCGAATCGCCGGTCTGCTGCGTTACCACTGTCAGTCGCCTCCCCGTGTCGACAAGTGGCGTTCCAGCGCGTCGCGCTGGCGATGAGGAAAGAGTCCCCCGCGGGGCGTTAAGCCCCGGTGAAATCGGCGCTCACCGCGGTCAGTACTCGAGCAGCACCGTCCGGGGGCCGACGTTGACGCTCTCGACGAGCATGCGCGCCCGGAACCGGCCGGTCGCCACCGTGGCGCCGCGGGACCGCAGCGCCTCGGCGAACGCGATCATGATCGGTTCGGCGATCTCGGCGGGCGCCGCGGCGTTCCAGGTCGGCCGGCGGCCCTTGCGCGCGTCGCCGTACAGCGTGAACTGGCTGACCACCAGGACCGGCGCGCCCACGTCCGAGGCGGACCGCTCGTCATCGAGGATGCGCAGCTCCCAGACCCTGCGGGCCATCGCGTCCGCGACCGCGGGCGTGTCGGAATGGGTGACACCGACGAGCACCAGCAGGCCTTCCCCGATCGCGCCGACCACTCGACCGTCGACCGTCACGCTGGCCCGGCCGACCGTCTGTACCACGGCTCGCACGTCGTCACCCCGTCACCGGCGGTCTCACCCGCTCACCGGCCCGATGATGCCCCGCTCGACGAGGTGCGCGACGATCGGGGCCGCCGCCTCGGCGAGCTCCGCCTCGGGCACGTCGTGCGCGGCCGCCAGCAGCGCGAGCTGGTCGCGGAGCGGCACGCTGCCGTCGCAGCCGCCGACGAGGGCGAGCACGAGCGGGTCGACCTCCTCGGTCCAGCGCAGGCCGTGGGGCATCGCGAGCACCTGGCGGTCGACCGCCCAGCCCTCGGCGCCGCGCGTGGCCTCCTGGCGCAGCTGAAGGCCGTCGGCCGCGGCGTACCGGGCGGCTAGCAGAGCCTCCTCGTCGCGTACGCGGAGCCAGTCCTGCCGGTCGAACCAGGCCGCGATCTGGTCACCGAGCGGCGGCTGCACCGCCTGCCGGAGGTCCTCCACCCGCACCACCGGGTCGTCCTGGCCGCTCTTGCGCAGGGTGATCAGGCCGAAGCCGACGGCCTCGACCTTGTGGGCGTCGAACCAGTCCAGCCACCCCGCCGCGCGCTGCGGGTCGGCCCGCTCGGCCGCGTCGGCGAGCCACAGCTGGACGTACGCCATGGGATCGGCGACCTCGCGCTGGATCACCCAGGCGTCCAGTCCGGTGCCGGCGAACCAGCCGGCCACCCGGTCGCCCCAGTCCTCGCCGGCCACGTGTGCCCAGTTGGCCAGGTACTGCATGACGCCGCCGTCGGTGAGCAGGTCCGGGGCGGCGGCGGCGAGTTCGGCACACACGGCGTCCCCGGCCCGGCCCGAGTCGCGGTACGTGTGCGTGGCCACGCCCGGTCCGACCACGAACGGTGGGTTGCTGACCACCAGGTCGAACCGGCGCCCGGCGACGGGGGCGGCCAGGTCGCCGCGCAGGAGCTCCCAACGCTGCCCGTTGAGCGCGGCGGTGGTGGCCGCGAACCGGAGCGCCCGCGCCGACAGGTCGGTCGCCGTGACCGAGCCGGCGTGCGTGGACAGGTGCAGCGCCTGTACGCCGCAGCCGGTGCCCAGGTCCAGCGCGGTCTCGACCGGGCGCCGGATCGTCGCGCCGGAGAGCGTCGTCGAGGCCGCCCCGATGCCGAGCACGTGGTCGGCGGGCAGCGGCCCGGCGGGGCGGGCGGCGGCCGGCACGTCGGCGAGCACCCACCACTCGGCACCGTACGGCTCCAGGTCGACGCCCTGGCGCAGGCCGTCGGCGTACGGTTCGACGAGTCCGGCGGCGCGAGCGTGGGGGAGCGGCAGCGGGTCCAATGCGGCGGCCACCGCGGCCTCGGGCTCGGCCTGCCCGCACACGAACATCCGGATCAGCGTGCCGAGCCGGTCCCGATCCTCGGTCGCGCGCAGCGCGAGACGGACGTCGTTGCGGGCCACCGCGGCCGTGGCCGCTAGGCCCAGCCGTGCCGCAATGCCGCCGGCGGTGTACCCGGCGGCGCTCAGCGCCGCGCGGAGCCGGTCGATGCCGTCCCGATCGAGGAGGGTGTCCACGGCCCCATCCTGCCCTGCCCGCCCCGCTCGGCCCCCGATCGCCCAACCGCCCCGAGGGCCCACCTTCGACGGAGTTGGGGGCGAGTGGCGCCCCGAGGGCCCAACTTCGACGGAGTTGGGGGGCGAGCGGCGCCCGGGGAGCCCAACTTCGACGGAGTTGGAGCAGGCCCCGTAGCCGGGCGGCTGCCGCGCGCGGCAGGATGGACCACATGACGCTGACGTTGCCCATCGACGCCGAGGCCAACGACCTTCTCCGACGGAGCCCGCTCGCGCTGCTCATCGGCATGATCCTTGATCAGCAGTTTCCGATGGAGCGGGCCTTCTCCGCGCCCTACGAGCTGAGCCGGCGGCTCGGCCACGAACCCACCGCGGAGGAGCTGGCCGCGTTCGACCCGGACGCGCTGATCGAGATCTTCGCGCGGCCGCCGGTGCTGCACCGGTTCCCGAGGGCGATGGCGGCGCGCGTGCAGGAGGCGTGTCAGATCGTCGTCGAGCGGTACGACGGCGAGGTCGAGCGGATCTGGGCCGACGCGGCCGACGCCAGGGACGCCTTCAAGCGGGTCTCCGCGCTGCCCGGGTTCGGCCGGCAGAAGGCGCAGATTTTCCTCGCGTTGCTGGGCAAACAGTTCGGCGTGCGGCCGGAGGGCTGGCGCGAGGTGGCGGGCGACTACGGCAGGGAGGACTCGTTCCGGTCGGTCGCCGATGTGGTCGACGCGGCCAGCCTGGAGAAGGTCCGCGGCTTCAAGAAGCAGATGAAGGCGGCGGGCAAGGCCAGCGGTTAGGGCATCACGCCCCGTGCGAGCGACAGTGGGAGGATGGAGGCGATCGTGCGGAGGTGATGTGGTGAGGCGCCAGGCCGACCGGCCCATTCTGATCACCGACGCGCAGCGGAGCCAGGCGGAGCAACTGCGCAGCCGGCAGCACCGGTACGTGGCGATGATGCTGATCCGAGCCGCCATCGTGGTTATTGCGGCGGTCCTCGTCGGCAACGGCGCGCCGATGCTCTGGCTGTGGCTGCCCTTGTGCGGGGTCTCTATGGCCGTCATCCCGTGGCTCGCGGTGATCCTGGCCAACGACCGTGCGCCCAAGGAGCAGTACCGGCTCGCCAACCGCTTCCACCGCACCCATCGCGACGAGACACCGCGCGCCCTGCCGGCTCCGGCCACGGATCGCACGATCGAGCACCGCGACTAGCCCGACCGCCGTCAGCCGCCGGGCCGGGCGCCGAGGACCGCGACCGCGCGGGCGCCCAGCTCGACGCCGGCGCGCAACGCCGACTCGCGGTCGGCTCCGGCCACCCACGCCGCGAGCAGCCCGGCCGCGAACGCGTCGCCGGCCCCGGTCGGGTCGACCACGGATACGGCGGGCGCTTCGAGGCGTACCACCGCATCGGCCGGACCGGCCCACAGCGCGCCATCCGCGCCGAGCTTGACCACGGCGGAGCCGACCCACTCGGTCAGCCTCGTGGCCTGGCCGGCCGGGTCGCCGGCGCCGGCCAGGACGGCGGCCTCCGCGGCGTTGGCGAGCAACAGGTCCACGCCGCGTACCCACTCGAGAAAGTCCGCCCGGCCGGCCTGCCGTAGCGGCTCCGCGGACGCCGCGTCGACGCTTGCCGTCAGGCCGCGCGCCCGGGCCGCCGCGAGCGCGCGCAGGCCCGCGGGGCGCGAGGCCGGATCCAGCAGGGCGTACGCGGACAGATGCAGGTGCGCGGCCCCCGGCGCCGCGGCCAGCGCGGAGTCCACATCGGACGGTTTGAGGAGCAGGTTGGCTCCGCGGTCGGTCACCATCGTGCGGTCCTGTCCACGGGCGAGCACGAGGACTGTGCCGGTGGTGGCCTCCGGGTGGCGGCGCACGGCGCAGCTCACCCCGCTGGCCGCGAGCTCGGCCAGTCGTGCCGCGCCGGCGTCGTCCGCGCCCACCGCGCCGACGAGCGTCACGGCGGCCCCGGCGTGGGCCAGCCACGCGGCCGTGTTGGCGGCCTGGCCGCCCCCGTTGAGGCGGATGCGCGCCCTGGTGTCGGAGCCGGGCGCCAGTGGCGCGGCGAGCACCGCCAGTACATCGGTGACGATGTCGCCGATGACGACGACGTGCCGCGCGCTCATGCCGCGCTGGTGACGATCCGGGCGGCGAGCTCCGCGTTGCGCAGGATGATCCGGACGTTGACGTCGAGGCTGCGGCCCCCGGTCGCGGAGTGGAAGTGAGCCAGCAGGAATGGCGTCACCGCCTTGCCCGTGACTCCCTGACGCTCCATCATGGACAATCCCTCGGCGAGGACCCGGTCGTGCAGCGCGGGGTCGAGCTGCTCCTCGACCGGCAGCGGGTTGGCCACGACGAGGCCGCCGTGCATGCCCAGATCGCGCCGGGTCGCCATGATGGCGGCGACGTCGGCCGGCGAGTCGACGGACCAGTCGAGGTCGAACCCACCGTCGGTCACGAAGAAACCGGGGAAACGCTTGGTGCGGTAACCGACCACGCTCACGCCGAGCGTCTCCAACCGCTCGAGCGTCGCGCCTACGTCGAGGATCGACTTGACGCCGGCGCAGACCACCACGATCCGGGTGCGCGCGAGGGTCACGAGGTCCGCGGACTCGTCGAAGGTGTGCGCCGCGTCCCGGTGTACCCCGCCAAGTCCGCCGGTGGCGAACACCCCGATTCCGACCGTCGCCGCGACCGCGCTGGTGCCCGCGACCGTGGTCGCGCCGTCGGCGCCCGCGGCCGCCGCGATCGGCAGGTCCCGGGCGGAGAGCTTGGCGACCCCGTCCGCGGACGCCAGACGCGTCAGCTGGGCGTCGTCGAGTCCGACGATCAGCTCGCCGGCGATCATCCCGATCGTCGCCGGCACCGCGCCTGCGGCGCGTACCGCCTGCTCGATCTCCTGCGCCACCCGCAGGTTGTCCGGGCGTGGCAGGCCATGTGCGACGATCGTGCTCTCCAGGGCGACAATCGGGCGGCCGTCGCGGAGGGCGGCCTCGACCTGCTCGCCGAGCCGGATGCTGGTCACGATCAAACGGTACGTGGTGGGAGACTTGTTGGATGAGTTCGCAGCCGAGTCCGAACACGGTCACCGAGGAGCAGGTGGACACCCGCTACGAAGAGGGCGACCATGACCGTTTCTCGCACTACGCCGAGAAGGGCAAGCTCACCGAGGCGATGGTGCTGGGTACGCCCATCCGGGCGCTGTGCGGCAAGATCTGGGTGCCCTCACGCGACCCCAACCGCTACCCGGTCTGCCCGGAGTGCAAGGAGATCTTCGAGAACGACTCCAAGATCATGGCCTGGGAGTAACCGACACAAAAAAGACCGGCCGGGAGCCCCAAATCGGGATCCCGGTCGATCTACGTATGTCGGTCGGTCTCAGTTCGCCATCAGCTCGGCGCCACGCCACGTGAAATCCGGGTCGGCCGCGAACTCAATCGCGATCTTCACCAGGTCGTCGGCGTACTTGTTGGCGTGGTGTCCGCAGAACACCAGTTCGCCTCCGCCCGCGATCGTCACGCGGAGCTTGCCCGCGGCGTTGCACCGGTCGCACCGTTCATCGGCGGCCGGGGGAGCCACCGTCTCCGGCGGCGGCGTGAGGGTCGGGGTCATCGCCTTCCTCCTCTGGTCGTCACCGATGAACACGTAGTCTGTTCGTCGTTCCACCCATCGTCCAACAGCTGCCCGGGGGTCGCGCTTCCCAATGTGCCCTCGGGGGATGCAGGTCACACCGGGCACGAACAGTCTGCCGTTTCCCCAGGGTGCCACGTCAACGATCACAACGCGACAACGGCCAGGTCACGCACCTTGCGATCTGTCGGGAACTAGTCCAGATAGTCCCTGAGGACCTGAGAGCGGGACGGGTGACGCAACTTAGACATCGTCTTCGACTCGATCTGGCGGATCCGCTCCCGGGTCACCCCGTACACCTGGCCGATCTCGTCGAGCGTACGCGGCTGACCGTCGGTGAGCCCGAAGCGGAGCCGCACCACGCCAGCCTCCCGCTCCGAGAGCGTCTGGAGGACCTGCTGCAGCTGGTCCTGCAGCAGCGAGAAGCTCACCGCGTCGACGGCGACCACGGCCTCGGAGTCCTCGATGAAGTCGCCGAGCTGGCTGTCGCCTTCGTCGCCGATGGTCTGGTCGAGGGAGATGGGCTCCCGGGCGTACTGCTGGATCTCCAGCACCTTCTCGGGCGTGATGTCCATCTCCTTGGCCAGCTCCTCCGGGGTGGGCTCCCGGCCCAGGTCCTGGAGCAGCTCGCGCTGGATGCGGCCGAGCTTGTTGATGACCTCGACCATGTGCACCGGGATACGGATGGTGCGGGCCTGGTCGGCCATCGCCCGGGTGATCGCCTGGCGGATCCACCAGGTGGCGTACGTGGAGAACTTGTAGCCCTTGGTGTAGTCGAACTTCTCGACCGCGCGGATCAGGCCGAGATTGCCCTCCTGGATCAGGTCGAGGAAGGCCATGCCGCGGCCGGTGTACCGCTTGGCCAGGGACACCACCAGCCGCAGGTTTGCCTCGAGCAGGTGGTTCTTGGCGCGCTCGCCGTCCCGAGAGATCCACATCAAGTCACGGTGCATCGGCGTGGTGAGCCGCTCATCACCCTCGTCGGCGAGCCGGAGCCGCTCCGAGGCGTACAGGCCGGCCTCGATGCGCTTGGCGAGCTCGACCTCCTGCTCCGCGTTGAGGAGCGGGACCTTGCCGATCTGCTTCAGGTACGCCCGGACCGAGTCCGCCGACGCCGTCAGCTCGGCGTCCCGTCGAGCCTGCTTGAGCGCCTCGGACTCCTCGTCGTCCCAGTCGAAGTCGTCGTCGGCCTGGGCGTCCGCCTCGGCCGCCTCCGCCAGCTCGGCCGGCTCCTCGACCACTACGTCCGCGATGGCCGCGGCAAGCTCCTCCGGGGTGATCTCGGCGTCGACGGTCAGCTCGGCGTCGCCCGGTGGCAGCGCGGCAGTCTCGACCTCCGTCGAGTTCGTGGTCTCGGTCGCCTTAGCGGCCTTCGCTGGGGCGGCCTTCGCTGGGGCGGCCCTCGGTGCCTCCTTGGCCGTCTTCCCGCGGCTGGCCGTCGTGGCGCTGGCGGGCTTCTCCGCCGACTTCTCCGCGGCCGCGGGTTTGTCGGCCGGCTTGGTCGCAGCCTTGGCGGCGGCCGGCTTGGCCGTGGCCTTGGCATTGGCCTTGTCCGTGGCCTTGGCGGCGGCCGGCTTGCCCGCCGCCTTCGCGCTCGCCGCCCGGTCGGTGGACTTGGCGGCAGCCGGCTTGTCCGTGGTCTTCCGCGTGGCCGTCCGGCCGGCGCCGTCGCCGGTCGCGGCACGGGTCCTCCCCGATACGGCCTTCGTTGCCCGCTTCGCCGCACCGTCGTTGCCCGCGGACGCCTTCGCCGCCGCGGCCTCCTCCTCGGGCGCCGGGGCCTGCTTGGGCGCGGGCTTTGCGGCCTTTCGAGCGGGCGCGGCCTTGGTCGCCCTGGTCGTGGTGGCCTTCGACGCCGGAGTGGCCGAGCGGGCGGCGACCGTTCGGCGGCTCCTCGCCCCGCTGTCGACGACGGTGATGCCGGCGTCGGCGAGCGCCCGAAGAATCTTCTTGTGCTGGGCCGGGGTCACGTCCGCTGACTCAACCGTGCGGGCCACCTCCGCCGACGTGACCTGCCCGCCGGAGCGCTCCGCGTGGGCGATCAGCGAGTCGGTGAGCGAGCTTACGTCGGCGCCGGTCTGGCGGGCTTCTGTCACGAATGACCTTCCGAAGGCTATAGCGGGGCAGTCTGGCCTGGGCGGGCGCAGCACGGAGCGACGTTCCGGACCGGGTGTGGTTGTTTGGAAGCCCCCGTGTCGCGGACCGACCGTTCAGTCGCGGTTCGCATCTCGCGGGCAGGCGTGAATTGTAGCGCCGTCTGAGGCGATCATCCCGCGTGGCGCGTCAGCGGGGGGGAGATTGGCCGGGCCATGGGTTGCTCGGCGAACGTTAGCGATACCCCCCACGCCTCGCCGGCGGCGGTGGGCGGGCGCCCGGAGCCGTCTGGAAGGATGGACGGGCGATCAAGGAGGCATCAATGTCCGACCGGGCGCCGGAGCCGCAGAAGCTGCTGGCAATCGCGGTCGAGGTGGCACGCGAGGGCGCCGAGACCGCCTTGCGAATGCGGGCCGGCACGGTGCCGGATTTCGACACGAAGAGCACCGACACCGACGTCGTGACCGCCGCCGATCGCGTGGTGGAGCGCCAGGTGTTCGCCGCGCTGAGGGCCGTACGACCCGGCGACGGGGTGCTGGGCGAGGAGTACGGTGCGGCCGGGCCGGCCGAGCCGGGCACGGTCAGGTGGATCTTGGATCCGATCGACGGCACGGTCAACTACCTCTACGGGCTGCCGGTGTACGCGCTCTCACTGGCCGCGGAGGTGGACGGCGTGGTGGTGGCCGGCGTGGTCCGCAACCCCGAGACCGGTCACGAGTGGACCGCGACGCGCGGCGGTGGTGCGTACCGTGGCGGGCGCCGGCTGCGCGGCCCAACCCAGACCGAGCTGGCACAGGCGTTGGTCGGGACCGGCTTCGGGTACGCCGCGCCGCGGCGGGCTCATCAGGGCGGGGTGATCGCCGGGCTGCTGCCGCGGGTCCGCGACATCCGGCGGTTCGGCTCGGCCGCGCTCGACCTCTGCCTGGTCGCGGAGGGGGCGCTCGACGCGTTCTACGAGAAGGGACTCAACCCCTGGGACCACGCGGCGGGCGGGCTCATCGCGGCCGAGGCGGGCGTGCTGGTCGGCGGGCTTCACGGTGCGCCGCCGGGCCCCGACCTTCTGCTCGCCGCGCCGCCGGCGCTGTTCCCGGCGCTGCATGATCGGCTCGTTGAGCTGGACGCCGCCGGCGGTCCCTGAGACGGCGGCCGGCCGCCGGTGCGGGCGGCCGGGCTCCTCCGCACGTCAGGTGCCGGCGCAGGTGCCCTCGGGCAGCGTGGGGTTGCCCAACGCGGCGAGCGACTGGCGCATCTCGGTCGGCGTGGCGAGCTGCTTGTAGCTCGTGCCGATCACGACGTCGACCACGTCGTCTCGGCGTTTGATGTCGAACTCCGTCTGTGCCTCGTCGAGGAAGTACGCCCGCAGGAGGTGGGCCGCGCCGACCGCCTTGGGCCCGTAGCGCAGGACGGCGACGGCCGACACCGCCTTCTTCTTGGGATCGTTTCCGGTCTTCCCGATCACGAACGCCTGGTTCCGGAAGTCGCTGGCCACGCCGCTCGCGAGGCCGGGAGAGTCGGTCGCGTTGTAGACATTGATCTTGACCTCCTTCGGCTCGGGAAGCCGAATGTTGGCCACCGGCCAGCCGGGCGGGCAGTTCTGCGCCACCGGGCCGCCGCCTTGCGTGTCCTTGGCCAGGGCCATGCCCACCAGCACGACGGCGGACAGGAAGAGCACACCGACGACGACGAGCGCTCGCACGCGCGCAAAGCTCATGGTCGTGGCTCCCCGTTCGGTCTGGCGAAGTTTCGCTATTTGCCGGAGCCGCCTCCACCAGGGATGACGTTCGCGGCGTACCGAGTATGCCGCTGAGGTTAACCTCTGTGCGCAGGGTCCGACGGAATCACCGGGCGGGGTCGGCGCGTTGACCGTGATCGGCGGAGGCGTGCCCTACCTTGGTGTCGCCTGGGTCACATTGGGAACAACTTGGCGCGCGTGGGCGTACATGCATCGGACGGGGGCGGTAAGGTACCGCGCTCGCCGGGGGAGTTCCTAACGCGCACCGCCGGGCCCGTAGGTCAGGGGGTGGGCCGGGATCGGGGACGGTTGGATTCGACGACGGCCAGATGGGAACCGAAACATCGTCGTCCGGCGTTTACACCGGAAGCGACACGTCAATACGGGAGAGTGACAACCGATGGCCACCGACTACGACGCCCCGCGTCGCGACGAGGTTGACCTCGGCGAGGACAGCCTGGAGGAGCTCAAGGCGCGACGCACCGACGCCCAGTCGGGCAGCGTCGACGTGGACGAGGCCGAGGTCGCCGAGACCTTTGAGCTGCCCGGGGCCGACCTGGCCGACGAGGAACTCACGGTCAAGGTGCTGCCGATGCAGTCCGACGAGTTCCGCTGTGCACGCTGTTTCCTGGTGCATCACCGGAGCCAGCTGGCGTACCAGCGAAACGGCGAGCTGATCTGCCGAGAGTGCGCCTGAGACCGGCCGAAACATAACGAGGCGGGAGTGCCGCGATGACCCAGCCGTCCGGCGACACGGTCGAGCCGGAGAGCACCGTCGTGCCCGACGCGGAGCGGCTGGGTGCCGCCGTCGCCGAGCTCGCGTCGGGCGACGTCGA
The DNA here is from genome assembly GCA_036506495.1 of Micromonosporaceae bacterium. Taxonomy (GTDB): domain Bacteria; phylum Actinomycetota; class Actinomycetes; order Mycobacteriales; family Micromonosporaceae; genus DASXRC01. The sequence goes on from DASXRQ010000258.1 coordinate 18,784, forward strand.
GCCCGCCCAGCGCCGCCGTCTGATCGGCCGCCTCGCGGACGCGTTCTGGGCGCGCGGCGTAAAAGACCTGTTCAGACCGCGACGCGCGATCCGTTGGATGGTCGACGCGGTCGCCGATATGGCTCCACACATTCCCATCCGCGACCTAGACACGCTGCGTCGCCACCACGATGGACTGGACGGCGAGCAGCTCGCCGACCGTCTCGTCCGCAACGCGGCCCGCGCCACCGCGAGCGTCGGCGTGGCCGGCGGCGGCGTGGCCTCGGTCGAGTGGGCCGCGCCTCCGACACTGCTGTCCGCTCCGGTGCTGCTCGCGGCCGAGACGGTGGCGGTGGTCGGCATCGAGCTGAAGCTGCTCGGCGAACTGCACGAGGTGTACCGGGTGCCGATCCCGGGCTCGGGCACGCAGCGGGCGATCGGTTTGATCCATTCCTGGGCCACCCAGCGTGGCGTGAACCCCATGCTGCCCGGTGTAGGGGTGGCAGCGGTGTTGGGCACCGCGGCCCGCAAGGAGCTGCGGGACCGGTTGGTCCGGCGTTTCGGACGCAACCTCACGACGCTCGGCCCGCTGCTGACCGGGGCCGCGGTGGCCAGCTATCTCAACCGGCGCGCGACCCTTGCCATGGGCGATCGCGTCCGTGCCGACCTGCGCAAACGCGCGGCGCAGCTACCCGAGCTGCCGAGCGGCGAGTAGCGCATCCGCCAACCGGTCCGGATGCCGCGAGCTGACCAGCCAGTACGGTGTCGGATCGGCCGGATCGTCGAGGATCACCTGCACCGCCGTTCCTATCCACGGTCGCTGCACGACGAACGCCAGCGGATCGGCCGAGACGCCCATCAGCTCCCGCTTACCCGCGGCGTCCAATGCGATCGCGTCGGCGACGAACCGCACCGGAATGTGCGCGTCGTCGACCCAGAACTCGCCCCCAGCCACCGCGACCTTGATCCGGCCGAACCACCAGGCCGCGAACGCGATCAGCGGCAGCAGCACCGCGTACGGCACCCAGGAGCGTGGGCCGCTGGCACCCAGCCACAACTCGGTCGCGAGCAGGCCGGCGAGGCCCAGCAAGGGAAGCCACAACCACCACGGCGTGGTCAACCGCTCGGCGTACGCCTCGGGTGCGACAGGGGCGCGGTCAGCCGTCACGTTGGTCGAGGGTACGGGGAGCCGCACAGCTGCGGACACGGCAGGATGCAAGATGAAGGGTGTTCCCCCGCTGTCCCCGGAGAGACGAGTCCCGCTGTGACCGAACCCGCGGAGCCGATGGTGCCGATCGCCGTACGCCGCCTCGATCCGGATGTGCCGCTGCCCGCATACGCGCACCCCGGTGACGCGGGCGCGGACCTGGTCGCCGCCGAGGAGGTCGAGATCGGGCCGGGGGAGCGGGCGCTGGTGCACACGGGCCTGGCCATCGCCCTGCCCGAGGGGTACGTCGGGCTCGTGCACCCCAGGTCTGGGCTGGCGGCGCGGCTCGGCGTCACGGTGCTCAACGCTCCGGGTACGGTCGACGCCGGCTACCGCGGGGAGGTCATGGTCATCCTCGCGAACCATGATCGAACGAACACGGTCACAATCCGCCGAGGAGACCGAATCGCGCAGCTCGTCGTGCAGCGTGTGGAGCGGGCGCACTTCCACCTCGTCGACGACCTGCCAGACTCGGTCCGTGGGGCGGGCGGGCATGGCTCGACGGGCGGTCACGCAAAACTGGAAAGGGTAACGACGTGATCTTCTCTCGCGGTCGCCGGCGCGATACGGGCAGGCACGCGAAGGCCGGCGATCCGGGCCGGCCCGGGCCGCGACACGCCCGGGACGAGTACGACGAGTACGCCGAGAACGAGTACGCCGACGACGAGTACGCCGAACCAGCCGCGACCGCCGGCGGACACGGCCCGTACGACGTCACCGAGGTGCCAGTCGACGAGTCGCACCTCGACCTGGGCAGTCTCAGGATCCCGGTCGTCGAGGGCGTGGAGGTGCGCGTCCAGGCGAGCCCGGAGGGCGTCGTACAACAGGTCGTCCTCGTTCATGGCGACAGCGCCCTCCAGCTCGCGGCGTTCGCCGCGCCGCGCAGCGAGGGCATCTGGGAGGAGGTACGCGCCGAGATCCGGCAGTCCCTCCGCGACGACGGCGCGGCCGCCGAGGAGGTGGCGGGCGAGTACGGCATCGAGCTGCGAGCCCGCGTGCGTACGCCCGATGGCCCGACGAACCTGCGGTTCGTCGGCGTGGACGGTCCCCGCTGGATGGTTCGGGGCGTCTACCAGGGTGCGGCAGCCGTCGATCCGGAGGCCGCCGGGTTGCTCGCCGACTGCCTGCACGGCCTTGTGGTCGACCGCGGCCAGGACGCCAAGCCGGTGCGCGAGGCCCTGCCGTTGCGGCTCCCGCGCGAGCTGGCCGAGCAGGTCGAAACGCCCGCCGGGGCTGGTGTCGCGCCGGGCCCGGCGCCCGGGCCGGGCACCGACGGCGCGGCGGTGACCAGGGTCAACGGGGCCGTCCCGCCGCCCGGCGGCGCGGGCGGCCGAACGCGGCGCAAGCCGTCCCGTGGCCCCCGGCGTGGGTCCTGACCACATCCCCGTTACGGCCGCACCGCCGGTTTGCTCCTGGAGTCCCTGGTTGCCCAATCGGCGTACGCTTGTTGGACGGCACGCGCATCGGGTGTGCCGCAGGTTCGGCCGGTGACGCACCGACCGCACCGGTGCCCAGAGGAGGGCGAGATCTAGGTCATGACGACCGACGAACGCGCGTCGTCTGTACGCCGCCTTTTCAAGCGGCTGACGGCGAGCGACGCGGAACTCGAGGCCGAGGAGCTGCAACGCGGGAGCGAACGCTCCGGTTGTACGCTCGCCGACAAGGTCAAGCGGGGGGAGTTGGTGACGGTCTCCGGCCGGCTGAAGACCGTGGCGTACACCCCCCGCACGAACCTGCCGACGCTGGAAGCGGATCTCTACGACGGCAGCGATGTGGTGACGCTGATCTGGCTCGGCCGGCGGCGCATCGCGGGGATCGAGCCGGGTCGTCAGGTGACCGCACATGGTCGCATCGCGATCCGTGACGACCGTAAGGTCATCTACAACCCGTACTACGAGCTTGAGGCATCTGGATGAGCGGTGACCCGCAGCTGCGCACCGAACAGGTTGACTCCGCGGAGGGCGCCGAACGGCAGCCGACCATCGGGGAGCAGATGGCTCAACAGCTCGGCGGCTGGCGGGGACTGATCGAGTCCAGCGTCCCGATCGCCGTGTTCGTCATCGTCAACGTGGTGTGGCAGCTGCGACCGGCCATCGTCGCGGCGTGCGCGGTGGCGGCCGCCATCGCGGCGCTGCGGCTGGGGCAGCGCAGGCCGGTACGACACGCCGTCAACGGCCTCGTCGGCGTTGGCATCGGCGCACTCATCGCGCTGCGCAGCGGCGACGCGCGCGACTTCTACCTGCCGGGCATCCTGTACGGCTACGCCTACGCGACGGCGCTGCTGCTCTCGGCCGCCATCCGGCAGCCGCTCGTGGGCTGGCTCTGGTCGGTGATCGTCGCCGGCGGGAAGTCCGAGTGGCGCGCAGACTCGCGTCTGGTCCGCACGTTCACCTGGCTCACGGTCCTGTGGGGCGTGGTCTGGCTGGCCAAGGTCGGCGTTCAGCACGCGCTGTACGAGGCGCGAGCGGAGAACGCCCTAGGCGTGGCCCGGCTGGCGCTCGGCTATCCGCCCTACGCGCTCCTGCTCGCCGTCACGATCTGGACGGTCCGCCGCGTCACGCGCGACCCGGCATTGGTCAACTGAGCCGCCGGTCGCGTTACTCCCTGGGTAACCCGCGGGTCCGTTCGACACTGTCCGCGCCGAGGATGACCGCGCGCACTCCGTCCTCGGCCTCGGTCGTGCACACGAAGATCAGCTCGTCCCGCGCCTCGATCGGGTCATCGGGTGTCGGCACCAGCACCCGCTTGCCCCGCACGATTGCCACCAGCGCCGCGTCCCGCGGGAGCGGTACCTCGCGTACCGGATGCCCCACATACGGCGCCGCCTCGGGCAGCGTGATCTCGACCAGGTTGGCCTCGCCCTGACGGAAGCTCATCAGCCGGACCAGGTCACCGACGGTGACCGCCTCCTCCACCAGCGCAGCCATCAGGCGCGGCTTGCTGACCGAGACGTCGACGCCCCACTGCTCGGTGAACAGCCACTCGTTCTCGGCGCGGTTGACGCGGGCGACGACGCGCTGCACCGCGAACTCCGTCTTGGCGAGCAGCGATACCACCAGGTTCACCTTGTCGTCGCCGGTCGCCGCGACAACGACGTCGCAGCTGGCGACGTCGGCTTCCTGCAGGCTCGACAGCTCACACGCATCCGCGAGGACCCACTCGGCGTCCGGCACCCGCTCCGGACGCAGCATTCTCGGTTGCCGCTCGATGAGCATCACGTGGTGCCCGTTCTCGATCAGCTCCTGGGCAATGGACCGGCCGACGTTGCCCGCGCCCGCGATGGCGACCCGCATCGTCACTACCCCACTTCCGGAGCGGCCGCGGCGACCTTCGTGACCGTGGCCGCGATGTCGTCCGTGACGAGCATGAAGACCTGATCGCCATCCTGCAGCACGGTGGAGGCGATGGGCAGGCTGCCCACCCCGAACCGCATCAGGTACGCCGCGCGGGTTCCCGTAGCCTCCTCGAGGGCCCGGAGCGGTCGGCCGACCCAGTCCGGATGGATCGGCACCTCGATGATGGCCACCGTGCTCGTCGGGTCGCGGAAGATCTCGATGTTGCCCTCCGGAACCAGGTGCCGCAGCATCCGGTCCGCGGTCCACCGGACGGTCGCGACGGTCGGGATGCCCAGTCGCTCGTACACCTCGGCGCGCTTCGGGTCGTAGATGCGCGCCACCACCCGCGACACGCCAAACGTCTCGCGGGCCAGCCGGGCCGAGATGATGTTGGAGTTGTCGCCACTCGAGACGGCGGCGAAGGCGTCCGCCCGCTCGATGCCGGCCTGGCGAAGCACGTCGCGATCGAACCCGATGCCGGTGACTGTGACCCCGGCGAAATCGGCACCGAGGCGCCGGAACGCGTCGGCGTTCTGGTCGATGACGGCCACGGTGTGGCCCCGGGCCTCGAGGCTGTGGGCCAACGTCGAGCCCACTCGCCCACACCCCATGATCACGACGTGCACCCTGGTCCTCCCGGCCTAGCCGACGGTCTCACCAAGAGCGTGCCACGCCGCGTCCCGCCGCGCTGCGGCCGCTCGTCACCCGGCGGGTTGATCACCCCCATGACCTTCGCGAGCATGCCGCCCGCCGTACGCTTCCGGTTGTGGTTAGTCCCACCTCGCTGCTGAAGCGGCTCGTCCTCGGTCGTCCGTTCCGCTCCGACCGGCTGCAGCACACGCTCCTGCCCAAGCGCATCGCGCTGCCGGTCTTCGCGTCCGACGCGCTGTCGAGCGTCGCGTACGCCCCGGACGAGATCCTGCTGACGCTATCGATCGCTGGCGCGGCGGCGTTTGTCTACTCGCCGTGGGTGGCGCTGGCCGTGGCCGTCGTCATGCTGACGGTCGTCGCGAGCTATCGGCAGAACGTCCACGCCTACCCGTCGGGTGGCGGCGACTACGAGGTGGCCACGGTCAACTTGTCTCCGCGGGCCGGGTTGGCGGTGGCGAGCGCGCTGCTCGTCGACTACGTCCTGACGGTCGCCGTCTCAACCGCGTCCGGGGTGGCGAACCTGGGATCGGTCGTGCCGTTCGTGGCCGACCACAAGGTCGGCGTGGCCGTTTCGGCCATCGCGCTGCTGACCGCGATAAACCTGCGCGGCATACGCGAGTCCGGGACAGCATTCGCCATCCCGACGTACGGCTTCATGATCGTCATTATTGGCATGATCCTGACAGGCTTCGTGCGGATCTTCGTGCTGGGTCAGGACCTGCAGGCGCCGAGCGCGGACCTCGTCATCCACGCGGAGAAGGGTCACCTGACGAGCTTCGCGTTCGCCTTCCTGCTGTTGCGTGCGTTCTCCTCCGGCTGCGCGGCCCTGACCGGTGTCGAGGCGATCTCGAACGGGGTGCCGGCGTTCAAGCCGCCGAAGAGCCGCAACGCCGCCACCACGCTGCTTCTGCTCGGAGTCGTCGCCATCACGATGCTCATCGGCATCGTCATATTGAGCCGACTGACCCATCTCCAGTTCGTCGAGAACCCGGCCAGTCAGATCATCTCGGGCCCGGCCGGCTACGTTCAGAAGACCGTCACGACCCAGTTGGGCGAGGCGGTGTTCGGCGGGGGGTCGGTGCTGCTGTACGTCGTGGCCTTTGCGACCGCCCTGATCCTGTTCCTGGCGGCGAACACCGCCTTCAACGGCTTTCCGGTGTTGGGCTCGATCCTCGCGCAGGACCGCTACCTGCCCCGCCAGCTGCACACGCGCGGCGACCGGCTGGCCTTCTCCAACGGCATCATCTTCCTCGCCGCGTTCGCGATGGTGCTCATCGCGGCGTTCCACGCCGAGGTGACGCGGCTGATCCAGCTCTACATCGTCGGCGTGTTCGTCTCGTTCACGCTGTCGCAAGCGGGCATGCTGCGGCACTGGAACCGGCTGCTGAGGACCGAGCGCGACCCCGAGGTGCGGCGCCGCATGTACCGATCCCGGATCATCAACGGCTTCGGAATGGGGCTCACCGGGGCGGTGCTGATCGTCGTGCTCATCACCAAGTTCCTACTCGGCGCGTGGATCGCCATCGCCGCGATGGCGGTGATCTTCGTGACGATGGTGGCGATCCGGCGGCACTACGACCAAGTAGCCCAGGAACTCGCGCCCGCCGACGACCGGCCCGTGCTGCCGGCGCGCAACCACGCGGTCGTCCTCGTGAGCAAGGTGCACATGCCGACCATGCGCGCGCTGGCGTACGCCCAGGCGACCCGCCCCGACACGCTGACCGCGGTGACCGTCAACGTGGACGACAAGGACACCCGGGCGCTCCAGGCGGAGTGGCAGCGCCGGGACATCCCCGTGCCACTGACGGTCGTGGACTCGCCGTATCGCGAGATCACAAAGCCAATCATCGATTTCGTCAAGTCTCTGCGGCGCGGATCGCCGCGGGACGTGGTCACCGTCTTCATCCCCGAGTACGTCGTCGGCAAGTGGTGGGAGCACCTGCTGCATAACCAGAGCGCGCTCCGGATCAAGGGCCGGCTGCTCTTCGAGCCCGGCGTCATGGTCACGAGCGTGCCGTGGCAGCTGGCCTCGTCGACCACCAAGGACCTCGCCCGGCTCGACCGCGATCTCGCCCGGGGGCCGGCGCGCGGCCCGCGGGTGCGGGGACGGCGGCCGGGCGTGTCCGGCGACGGCAGCGGACCCGACGGCGGCTCGGGCACGACGGGCACGACCGAGCCGGGCGCGGCCGGCGACCAGGCGGCGCTGCGCCCGTGACCGAACCCGTCGACGGGGATCGGCTCGAGCTGGCCGTCGGACGGTGGCGCATGGCGGACACTGCGTGGCCCGGATCGGCGGACCCGGCGGGCGGGTCGTATTCGTGCGGCACGCGCTGCCCGGCGAGCGTGTCGTCGCCGAGGTGACCGAGGTGCACCGGGGATATCTGCGGGCGGACGCGGTCGCGGTGCTGGAGCCATCGGTGGACCGAGTCGAGCCGCCCTGCCCGTACGCCCGCCCCGGCGCCTGCGGCGGCTGCGACCTGCAGCACGCGACAGCGGCCGCGCAACTGGAGTGGAAGGCCGCCGTCGTGCGCGAGCAGCTCGCGCGCCTCGCCCGCCTCACTCCGGCCGAGGTCGACGAGTTGGGGGTACGCGTGGCGCCACTGCCCGGTGGCCCCCTGGGCTGGCGGACCCGGGTGCGGTACGCGGTGAGCGCCGCCGGTCGGCCGGGTCTGCTCCGGCATCGCTCGCACGAGGTCGTCCCGATCGACTCCTGTCTGATTGCGCATCCTGCTGTCCGGGCCGCACCGGTCACCGATCGACGCTGGCCCGGTGTGGACTCTGTCGAGGTCGTCGCCTCGGCGGGCGCAGACGTGTCCGTGTTCACCACGGCCGGCGACACAGTCACCCTGGTCTCCGGCCCGGCGCGGGTGCGCGAGCGGGCCGTCGGTCGTGAGTGGACACTCGACGCCGGGACATTCTGGCAGGTGCATCCCATGGCCGCGCAGACGCTGGCGGACACGGTCGTGGAGCTCCTATGTCCGCGTCCGGGGGAGACGGCCTGGGACCTGTACGCCGGCGCCGGCTCCGCGTACGGACCGGACATGACGACGTGACGGCCGAATAGGTGCAGGCGATGGTGAGGCCAAGCCGGAGGTAGGCGGGCACCTGCCCTCCCAAAGAACCACCCGAAGATCAGCCGCCACGCACGCCAGGGCTTACCGAATCAGCAGGGCTAAGGGTCTGGGCACGAAGATCGATCCCACGCCGACAGATCAAGAAGCAGGCTATCCGTCCAGCGCGTGCCTTGATCCCGATTCGGCTTGGGAGGGTCGACAAGGTTCAGCCGCCGAGCTGCATATGCCAAGGTCGCGCTCTCGTATTTACCGAGTGTCGGTATCTTCGACCCCCTGGTGCGATCGGATCTCTCGAACTCGAAATCTGATCCACCAGTAGAGCCCAAGACCAAAGACGACCACCGCGAGGCCCACCAGCGTTCCTCCAACTGCCGTCTTTCCATCAAGGAGCGTAAACACTCCAATGATCTCCAGGGCAACCCCGGCGCCCATCCATAGCGGCCCCCGAACGGCGCCGCCCGACAGCGCAGGTCCTTGCGTAGCGCTTGGCATCTGTTGTATCACCCCACCGATGAGGATCGCAGCTAGTGCTATGAGCAGTAACAGGCCTAGACCAAGTCCTCCCAGAGCGATTAGAGTGACGTTGCCACGCCGGAGTCCAAGAGCCAGCGCAACCGATCCGATGACGCCCGCAGAGAACGCCGCCACCGCCAATCGTGGCCACGGCGTTCCCCGCATGTGTTCGCCTTTCAACATTCCTCAACCGCGTTGTATACGAAGGACCCAACCGGTGCCGCGGCTCCGAGTATCAATCTCCCGGCTAGTAGTGCGACCAGGGAAGACTAGCCCCGTCACTGCAGGTCGTCCGGGACCACGACGAACGGGTACAGCCCGTGCAGCTCGCCGCGGATTCGGTCAGCTCGGGTCCTCGTACTGGCTGAGCACGAGGCCATCTCACTCGGGGGATGTGGCACCTCACCCAACCTCCGAGCAGTGATGAATCGAGCACGACGCCCAGGTCTGCCAGACCGGGGAGTGACCACGACGACAAACCGGCGGATCCCACGTATCGACGATCTTCCCATCCTGCTCGATGGGGATCTGCCGCGCCATCGAACGAGTGTACTAAGCGCCTTCTCCTCGATCAACGGCATCCTTCCGGCCACCGACCGCTGTGGGCGTCTGTTGCCACGTTTCAAACGTGGCGCGGTCGGCACCGCGCCGAATCTCTTCGATCCTCTCGACGAAGCGCGAGTCGGCAACATCGCCGGCACCGGCGTATTCCTTGACGCCCATGACGTAGAGGTTCAGCTCACGCTCTAACTCGTTGGCCGTCTTCAGCGCGTTGAGACTGGACAGCCGAAACTGGAAGACTTGCTGGACTCCCTCTGCGACGGTCGCAAGCGCGCCTAATAGGCCAAGCACCCAACGCGGAACGGCAGATGCGGCTGCGAGAACCGGAACGGCCGCGGCGCTGACAAGGACCACAAGGCGCGTTGTGCGATACCGGCGGTGTTGCCTGGAGTAGTAGGCGCGGAGCACGGATATCTCGTTCTGCACCAACAGCCTGTAATGCTCCTCAATGGAGGGCATGCAGCTACTCCGTGCTTGTGACTTGCTGCCCACCCGAGGTGTTGTCCCCTGCTGGCGCTGGCGCGGGCGTGGCAGGCTCACGGCGGCCCGGCGGCGTCGTATCTACCTGCACGGTCGCGTCGTAAGCGCTCCGCTGTCCGTCCGGCGTCGTGGACACGGCCACCCGTACGTCGTACTGGCTTGCAAGGAAACGCCCGTCCGGCGTCGTAGGGACTGCCACCCCCACGTCGTACTGGCTCTTACGGGCTTGCTCCATGCGTACAGAGTCCACTCGCGTTATCTCGACCTTCTCGACCTCGGCCACTCGCTCCAGCTCTTCGGCCGCCATCGTCCATCTACCCCTCCCGGCCCGCGCCGGTCGCGAACCGTTAGCAGTGTAGGGCACCGAGTGCTAACGACTTACAGCCGTGTAACTTGGGCTGGGCCAATCCCGCAAGGTGGGATGGTGAGGAGGTGGGAAGTCAACTCCCCTCGGCATCAATGGGCCGGGCGGCGCGTCTAGACGTACTCCTCCCCACACACCATGCACAGGCTCTGACCCAGGTTCTGGCGGATGCGGTGGTCCAGATCTTCCGACACTTTGCGGCGCAGCGCGATCCGCCGGTTCTTGCTCGGCTGGCTTTGGGCCTCCGGGTCGATGATGCGGTAGGCGACCAGGGCCGATCCCAGCACCCAGAGCCGTTGCGCGTGTTCCAGCCGCAGTCGGTCGCTTGGGCGCGGTGAGGTGCCCGTGGACCTGATCGGGCCAAACGTCCAGGGCAAAACTCCTCTGCGATCGGGGCGAACGTGGCGTTGTGCCAGCGACCGCCGCGAGACGTGCCACCGTTCTTAATGCCGCGGGATTGGGCGTACGCATATCCACGTGTCCGCCGATCCGGAGACGGCCGCAACGGGGTGGGTACCCCGTTGCGGCGCCCCGGTCGTTCTGGCGATCGACGCGGAGGGCATGGCGAAGCGCGGATTCGTGTTCTACCGTGCGGCCCACGGCTTCTGGCTCACCAAACACGTCCCTCCCAAGTGGATCAGCCGCATGCGTTGACCCAGGATGTGATCGCCTCTCCCGCCGTCAGTTTCGGCGGTGGAGGAGGTTGCGGCGGGGTCGGCGGTCCGGGTCGACCCGGGCCGGGGGCAGGAATTCGGGCAGTCCGTCGGCGGCGATGCGCACCGCCCAGTCGTCGTGGTGGATCAGCCGGTGGTGTCGGCCACATA
>DASXRQ010000259.1:0-32085 GCA_036506495.1 Micromonosporaceae bacterium
AGAGGGCATCGATCTGCGCACGGATCTGCTCGCTGGGCGATACTCGACGAGACACGGGCGTAGTCCTTCCTGTCGACGACTTGGCGGTCTCGAAAGGAACCTACGTCCGTTGTCATTTACACCACCCCAGGGACACGACCAACGCCGCCCCACCGCCCAACTCTGACGAAGTTGGGCTCTCAGACGCTGGGCCCTCCCGACTTGAACACGTTCAAGTTCGGGCGTACGCTCTGAACGAGCCGGAATTTGAACGTGTTCGAGAGAGGCGTACGCGGTGGACATCAAGTTCTGGATGTACCTGATCTACTTGGCTCTCAGCGTGGCGCTGACCGTGTGGGTGGCCGGCACGCTTTCGCGCAACGGGCTGGTCTTCCTCGAGGACGTGTTCGACAACGGCCGACTTGCCCGGGCCGTCAACCGCCTCCTGGTTGTCGGGTTCTACCTCATCAACCTGGGTTATGTCGCGGTCGCGCTGCAGACCGGTCGGTCGCTGGACAGCGCGAGCGCCGCGCTCGAGGAACTCTCCCGCAAGATCGGGCTGGTGCTGCTCGTGCTCGGCGCCCTCCACTTCTTCAACGTGTACGCGCTCGGCCGCTACCGGCGCGCCCGGCTCCGCCAGGACGCCCCTCGCCCGCCACTGCCTCCGGCCGGCCGGCCGCCGATGGCGCCGCCGTACCCACCGCCATATCCGCAGGCACCGGGCGGACGGCCAGGCCCCGGTGGTGCACAGCCGGGCCCGGCCGGCGAGCCGGGCCCGGCCGGCGAGCCGGGTCCGCCCGGAGCCGTGCCGCCGCCGCAGGTCCGGCCGGCGACCTGAGGCGGCAGTCGTGGCGACCGATCGGGACGGCCTCGCCCGGCACGGGGCGGGCGAGGCCGTCCGGAGCCTGACCGTGCTGTACGACGCGGACTGTGCGTTGTGCCGATCGGCGCGTCGCTGGTTGGAGTCGCGCGTCCAGCTCGTACCGCTGATCTTCGTGCCGGCCGGGTCCGCGGAGGCGCGGCGCCGCCTGCCCGGCCTGGACCACGAGGAGACCCTGCGCGACATCACGGTCGTGGCCGACACCGGCGACGTGTATGTCGGCGACGCCGCGTGGCTGGCCTGCCTGTGGGCGCTCGCTGGGTACCGCGAGCTGGCCGACCACCTCGCGCAGCCGCACCTGCTGCCGCTGGCTCGGCGGGCCGTGGCGGCCGCGGCCGCGGTGCGCGAAAGCACCCGCCACCCGACGGCGGGGACTCAGTACGGTGATCTGGATGACCGAGCCGAGTGCGCCGACGACCGCCGCCCCCGCTGACCGCCCGCGGCCGCGCCCACGCGGCGAGGAGACCAAGCGGCTGATCCTCGACACCGCGATGAGGCTGTTCCGGGAGCGCGGGTACGCCCAGACGACGATGCGCGCGATCGCCCAGGAGGCCGGCGTCGCCGTCGGCAACGCGTACTACTACTTCGACTCAAAGGAACACCTGATCCAGGAGTTCTACTCGGGTTCTCAGGTCGAGCATCGACGGGCCGCCGCGCGGACGCTCACGAGCGAGACCGACTTCGCGGCCCGGCTGCGCGGCACATTGCACGCGGGCATCGACGCGAACGCTCCGTACCACGCCTTCGCCGCCACCTTCTTCAAGACCGCGGCGGAGCCAACCTCGCCGCTGAGCCCGTTCTCCGCCGATTCGGCCCCGGCACGGGACGCCTCCATCGCGCTGTTTCGCGAAGTGCTCGAGGGTTCCACCGCGAAGGTCCCCGCCGACCTGCGCGACGACCTGCCCGAGCTGCTCTGGCTGGCGTACATGGGCGTGATCCTCTACTGGGTGCACGACCGCTCGCCGGGACAGGCCAAGACCCGACTGCTCATCGACCGCGTGGTGCCGCTCATCGATCGGGCGCTGTCGCTCGCCCGGATGCGCGTCGTCCGCCCGGTCGTCCGCGAGGTGATCGACCTGGTCCGCGCCCTCCGCGCCTGATTGGTCCCTTGATCATCACAACTACACGGGACTTGGCGTCGTCCATCGTCGCGGAGGGCCCAACTCCCTGTAGTTGAGTCGACGCCAGAGCGAGGGCCGTCAACGACTCAGCCGGCGGCGGAGGTGCGGACCAGCGTGCGGATCTGGCGCAGCAGCACGGACAACGGCGCGAGGTCAGCCCGCGACTCGTCGAATTCGCCGATCGCGTTGCGCGTACGCAGGATCGACGAGGCGTTGAGCTGCTCCCACTCGTACACCCGGTCCTCGGCCGAGAGGTCGGCGGACGTGGCGGTGAGTACCTCGGCGGTGAGCGCGGCGAGCGCGGCGTACAGGTCGTATCGCAGCGCCATCCGGGCGAGCGTCTGCCACCGGTCGTTCCGCGGCAGTTCCGAGATCCTCGAGAGCAGATCGTCGACGCGGAACCGGTCGGAGAGCACGAAATAGACGCCGGCGACCTCGCTCACCTCGCGGCCGGTCTGCGTCGCCGTTCCGACGATGTCGAGCAGGCCGAAGCTGTAGAACAGGCGGGTGGCCCGGTCGGACAGCTCCTCCGGCACGCCGCGCGCGACGAGCGCGTCCACGTGCTCGCCCAGCGCCTGCCGCTCCGAGCCCTGGAACAGCGTGCCGAGCTCGGGCAGCAGTCGGTTCACGCCCGGACCGAGCTTGGCGATCTCGCCGGGGACGTCCATCGGCGACCGCCGGGACGACACCAGCCAGCGCACCGCCCGGTCCAGGAGCCGGCGGGTCTCCAGGTACAGCGCCGTCTGCGCGTCGGTCGAGACGCGGTTGTCCAGCGACTCGACGGCTCGCCACAGCTCCCCGAGGCCGAACACGTCGCGGACTACCACGTACGCCCGGACCACGTCGGCCGGCGACGCGCCCGTCTCCTCCACCGCGCGGTACACGAACGACGTGCCGCCGCGGTTGACGACCTCGTTCACGAGCGAGTTGGTGATGATCTCGCGGCGCAGCCGGTGGCCGGCCATCCGGTCCGCATAGCGCTCCCGCAGCGGGGTCGGGAAGTAGTCGGCCAGCACGTCGTGGGTCCACTCGTCGTCGGCGAGCCCGGAGTCGAGGATGTCGCGCTTCAGCACGATCTTGACGTACGCGAGCAGCACGGCGAACTCCGGCGACGTGAGGCCCTGACCGGCCTCGCCGCGGACCTGCAGCTCCTCGTCGCTCGGCAGCGCCTCGAGTGCCCGATCAAGCTTGCCGTGACGCTCGAAGTCGGACAGCATCCGGCGGTGCACCGGCAGCAGCGACGCCGACTGCGCCCGGGCGTTGCCCAGCGCACACGCCTGGTCGTAGTTGTCCCGCAGCACGAGCCCGGCGACCTCGTCGGTCATCTCGGCCAGCAGCTCGTCCCGTTCCGCGCCGCTCAGCTCGCCGTCGGCGACCGCACGGCCGAGCAGGATCTTGATATTCACCTCGTGGTCGGATGTGTCCACCCCGGCCGAGTTGTCGATGAAGTCGGTGCAGATCCGGCCGCCGCCCAGGGCGTACTCGATCCGACCGCGCTGGGTCAGGCCAAGGTTGCCGCCCTCGCCGACGACCTTTGCCCGCAACTGCTTCCCGTTCACCCGGATCGCGTCGTTGGCCTTGTCGCCCACCTCGGGGTGCGACTCGGTCGACGCCTTGACGTACGTGCCGATGCCGCCGTTCCACAGCAGATCCACCGGCGCCTGCAGGATCGCCTTCAGCAGTTCGGGGGGCGACATCGCGGTGGTCTCGTCGGCGATGCCCAGCGCCGACCGCATCTCCGGCGAGATCGGAATCGACTTGGCGGTACGCGGGAACACCCCGCCACCGGCGGAGATGAGCGCGCGGTCGTAGTCGTCCCAGGACGAGCGCGGCAGCCCGAACAGCCGTCGGCGCTCCACATAGGACGTTGCGGCCTCCGGGTTCGGGTCGACGAAGATGTGCCGGTGGTCGAACGCGGCGACCAGCCGGATGTGCTCCGAGAGCAGCATGCCGTTGCCGAACACGTCGCCGGACATGTCGCCGATGCCGGCCACGGTGAAGTCCTCGCTCTGGGTGTCGACGTCGAGGTCGCGGAAGTGCCGCTTGACCGACTCCCAGGCGCCCCGCGCGGTGATACCCATCTTCTTGTGGTCGTACCCGGCGGACCCGCCCGACGCGAACGCATCGCCCAGCCAGAACCCGTACGCCTGCGAGATCTCGTTGGCGATGTCGGAGAACGTTGCGGTTCCCTTGTCGGCGGCGACCACCAGGTACGGGTCGTCGCCGTCGTGGCGCACCACGTCCTTCGGCGGCACGATCTGGCCGCCGACGATGTTGTCGGTGACGTCGAGCAGCGCGGAGATGAATTGCTTGTACCGGGTCACCCCCTCGGCGAGGAACGCGTCCCGGTCGCTCGGCGGCGGGGCTCCCTTGAGCACGAACCCGCCCTTCGCCCCCACTGGCACGATCACCGCGTTCTTCACCATCTGCGCCTTGACCAGGCCGAGCACCTCGGTGCGGAAGTCCTCCCGGCGGTCGGACCAGCGCAGGCCACCGCGGGCCACCGCGCCGAAGCGCAGGTGTACGCCCTCGAACTTCGGCGAGTACAGGAAGATCTCGTACCGTGGCCGCGGTGCCGGCAGCTCCGGAATCGCCTGCGGATCCAACTTGAACGCCACATAGGACTTGGGACGACCATCGGCGCCCCGCTGATAGAAGCTCGTCCGCAGCGTGGCCTGGATCAGGGTCAGGTACGCCCGCAGGATGCGGTCCTGGTCGAGGCTCGCCACCTGGTCGAGCTGGCGCTGGATCGCGGTGACCAGCTCCTTGCTCTGCAGCGCACGGTCCGACTCGGACAGTCCGAGGTGCGGCGAGAACCGCGTCTCGAATAGAGCCACCAGCAGTGCGGTGATTCCCGGGTAGGCGTTGAGCGTCGTCTCCATGTAGTTCTGCGAAAAGACCGTCCCCGCCTGGCGCAGATATTTCGCGTACGCGCGCAGCACGACCACCTGGCGCCAGGTGAGACCGCCGCGGAGCACCAGCTGGTTGAACTGGTCCACTTCGGACTCGCCGCGCCACGTCGAGGAGAACGCGTTCTCCACGTGCGGGCGCACCTCGGTCAGATCGTGTGCGTCGGCGGGCAGCTGCAGCCCGAAGTCGTACAGGTAGATGGAGCCGTCCTCGCGCCGCACGGCGTACGGGTGCTCGTCCACGACCTGTACGCCGAGCGAGTGCAGGACCGGCAGCACGGCCGAGAGCACCATCGGCTCGCCGTACCGGAAGACCTTGAACCGCACGTTGAGGTCGTCCGCGCGCTTGCGGAACAGGTGCATCTCCAGCTGGCCGGGCTCCTCGAGCAGCTCCAGCTTGGCGAGGTCCTTGACCGCCTCGTACGGCGTGTGCTCGTCCTTGTACACGTCGGGCAGCGCGTCCGCGTACCGCTGGAAGAGCTCCTTGGCCTGCTCGTCGCCCAGCTTGCGCTCGAGCACGAGCCGGAAGTCGTCCTCCCACAGCCGGGTGGCGTCGGCGAGCTGCTCGGCCAGGTCGTCCGCGTCGATGTGGCGCGGCGGGTTGGTGGGATCCGTACGCACGATGAAGTGCACGCGGGCGAGCGTCGACTCGGTGACCCGGGTCGTGTAGTCGACCCCCACCCCGTTCAGCTCGGCCAGCAGGATCTCCTGCATCCGCAGCCGGTTCTGGGTCGTGAACCGGTCCCGGGGCAGGTAGATCAGGCAGGAGATGAACCGGCCGTACCCATCGCGACGCAGGAACACCCGCAGCTGCCGCCGGCCGGCCATGCGCAGCACCCCGATGACGGCGTGGTACAGGTCGTCCGTCTTGATCTGGAACAGCTCGTCCCGGGGGTACGTTTCGAGGATCTCCATCAGGTCCTTGCCGGAGTGGCTCCGCGACGACAGGCCCGAGCGCGCCAGCACCTCGGCGACCTTGCGCTTGACCACGGGGAGTTCCCGCACGCTGGTCCGGTACGCAGCGCTGGAGAACAGGCCTAGGAACCGCCGCTCCCCGACCACGTTGCCGTCGGCGTCGAACACCTTGAAGCCGATGTAGTCCAGGTACGCCGAGCGGTGGACGGTCGCCCGCGAGTTGGCCTTCGTGATGATGAGCAGGCGCTTCTCCAGCACCTTCTCGTACGCCTCGGGGGTCAGCGTGGAGAGGACCCGCGGCTCGGGCTGGTCCTGCCGAAGGATCCCCAGGCCGGTGCCGAGCACGGCCTGGAGCGTCATCTCGCGCCCTTCACCCTGGACGAGCCGGTACTCCCGGTAGCCCAGGAACGTGAAGTGGTCGTCGGCGAGCCAGCGCAACAGCTCGACGGAGTCGGTGATGTCCTTGTCCGGCACCGGCAGTTGCGCCGAGGCCAGCTCGTCGGCGAGCGAGAGCGCCCGGATGCGCATCTTCGGCCAGTCCTCGACCGCCTCGCGCACGTCGGTGAGCACCCGCTGCAACTCGCGCCGCAGCTGGTCGCGTGCCGCGGGGTCGCGGATCGCGTCGACCTCGATCCGCATCCAGCTCTCGACCAGATCGCCGTCCTTCGCGTCGTCGGGCTCGATCTCGGCCGCGATCTCGGACAGCTTGCCCAGTGGCTCCCGGCGCACGACTACCAGCGGGTGCACGAGCAGGTGCACGTCGAGCTGGTGCGCGGTGAGGAGGGCGGTGACGGAGTCGACCAGGAACGGCATGTCGTCGGTGACGATCTCGATCACGGTGTGGTGCTGATCGTCCGGCTCCTGGATGCGCAGCTTGAGTTCGCCCGGCACGCGCTGGTCGGCCAGCTCCCGGTGGCTGCGCGCCGCCGCCACCATCACCGCCGCGCTGCACCCGATCAGCTCCTCGTCCGGCGCGAACTGCCAGTACCGGTCGACCAGGCTGGCGATCTCCGCGTCGTCGCCGGCCAGCGCCACGGCCTGCGCGATGAGCCGCTCGACGTTGGGCACCACCTCGTCGATCTCGGAGTCCTCGATCTCGTCCGCGTGCGGCGCGAACGGCACCGGAACCTCGCGGAGTGTGTCCACCTGCGGGGCCGGGCGGGCCCTGCTCGCGACGGCCGCGGCCTTCGCGTCGTTGGGCGCTGTTTTCGCGTCGGCGTCGGCCCCGGTTTCGGCGTCGGCCCCGGTTTTCGCGTCGGCCCCGGTTTTCGCGTCGGCGTCGGCCCCGGTGGAGCCGCGGCCCGGAGGGCGAATCGAGCCTCCGGACCTCGTTGACCTGCCGGAGGTCGGTGTCGTCGCCGGACGCCGCTCCATGGGTGTCACTCCCCTCACCCACCACGCTGTGGGTTCGCTCTCCACCAGCCTAGGGCCTACCCGTTCCACTCCCCATTCGGCCGATCGCGCATCCCACGTCCGTATCCCGACTGTGATCCCTCACACGTCCCGTCCGCGGCCACCGGAATGTCGGCGCAGGCGGGAGTAAATCGGAAATGTCGCGCAATCGCGGACAGCGCGCCGCGGGATGCGGCCGGCGGAGACTCGACGCGGCGTACTAACTTCGTCAGCGACTCCCGGAGGTGACTGCATGCCCGCGCGTGCGCGTGCCCGCACTCGGCCGCTCGTCGCCGGCCTGGCCTGCCTGATCGCCGCCGCCGCGCTCCTCGCCGGCTGCTCGAAGGGCGGCGGGCCGAAGGGCGCGCTCGACGCGTTCCTCGCCGGCTGGCCGACCGGCAAGCTGGACAACGTCGGGTTCCTCGCGCCGACCGGAGACAAGCTCCCCGCCAGCCAGGTCGCGGCCCAGATCCGCGGGCTATCCGGCGACCTGCGGGGCACGCCACCGGATTTGCGCATCGACGGAGATCCGAAGATCACGAAGGACCTGGCCACCGCCCGGGTCAAGGTCGACTGGAAGCTGCCCGGCGGCAACCACTGGACGTTCCCGACGACCGTACGCCTGAAGAAGTTCGCCGATGACTGGGCGATCATCTGGGAGCCGGCGATCATCAACGCCGGCCTCGAGGTCGGCGACGAGCTGGCCGTACGCCGCGTGCCGTCCGCCCGCGCCTCGATCCTCGACGGCGCTGGGCAGCCGATCTTCGAGCCGCGGCCGGTGGTGGTCGTCGGCGTACAGCCGAATGAGGTCGCCGACATCGCGGACCTCGTGCGGCAGCTGGACGCGGCGTTCCGGTCGCTGCCCATACCCGCCGTCGACCTCAGCGACCTACCGGCCCGGGTGAAGGCGGCCGGCCCCACCGCGTTCGTCGACGTGGCGGTTCTGCGCGAGCCCGCGTACAACCAGATTCGCGGCCGCATCCACGACCTGGCCGGCACCGTGTTCCGCCGGGAGAGCCGTGACCTGGCGCCGACGAGAGAGTTCGCCCGGGCGCTGCTCGGGACCGTTGACGACGCGACAAAGGATGACCTGGACAAGAACCCGGGCACGTACCAGGCCGGCGACAAGGTTGGCCACGGCGGGCTGCAGGAGCGCTACGACGAACGGCTGCGAGGCGTACCCGGCGAGCGCGTGGTGATCGAGCGGAAGGCCGCCGACGGCACGGTGACGGAGACCGAGGTGTTCACGGCCGAACCGAAGGCGGGCACGCCGGTGAAGACCACGCTCGACGCTCGGGTGCAGCGGGCCGCCGATGCCGCGCTTGGACCCGAGGCGCGCAACGCTTCGGTCGTCGCCGTGCGCGTCAACGACGGTTCCGTGCTCGCGGCCGCGAATGGACCCCGCGGCGGCAGCCAGAACCTGGCGTTCACCGCCCAGGTGCCGCCCGGCTCGACGTTCAAGATGGTGAGCGCGTTGGGCCTGCTGGACCGGGGCGCCGTGACCCTGGATGGGGTCGTGGCCTGCCCGAAGAACATCACCGTCGACGGGCAGACGTTCAAGAACTCCCACGACTTCGCGCTCGGGTCCGTGAAGTTCCGGGAGGACTTCGCGAAGTCGTGCAACACCGCGTTCGCCTCGCTGGCGCCCAAGCTCGGGCCGGACGGCCTCGCTCGGGCCGGCGCGAGCCTCGGCCTCGGCGGCGCCTGGGACCTGGGTGTCGACGCGTTCAGCGGCAAGGTGTCCAGCGGCGGCGCCGCCGCCGAACAGGCGATGGCGGCGTTCGGGCAGGGCGCCACCCAGGTCAGTCCGCTGGCGATGGCGGCGGCCGCCGCGGCCGTTGCGCGCGGCCAGTGGCAGCAGCCGAACGTGCTGCTCGACCCGGCGCCGAAGAGCCCGGCCCAACCGGGCCCCCGGCTCAAGGCGGGCAGCGTCGACCCGTTGAAGACGATGATGCGTGAGGTCGTCACGTACGGCACCGGCAAGGCGCTCGGGGACGTGCCCGGGCAGCCGGTGTATGGCAAGACCGGCACCGCCGAGTTCGACGGGAACCCGGCGCACACTCACGCGTGGTTCGTCGGCTGGCAGGGCGACATTGCGCTCGCGGTCTTCATCCAGAACGGCGGCGACAGCACGACGAGCTCGGTACCCCTCGCGGAGCGCTTCCTCCGCAACCTCGGCTAGCTCTTCCCTCGGCCGTGGATCTAGGGCGAATACTGGTGACCGGAGATCAAGTAACCAGTATTCGCCCTAGATCCACGGCGGGAAGGGGGGCGGCGCGAGAGCCTAGCCGCGGGGGGCGGGGACGGCGGGCGCCTTCGGTGGCTTGCCCGGCCGCTCGCGACGGCTGCGCGGCGTACGTCCCGGGGAGGGGTCGTCCGCGGGCTCGGCGGCCCGCAGCGGGGCGAGTCCGGCGGCGAGGGCGGCGGCGAGCTCGCCGGCGTACGCGCCGTCCGGGTCGTAGTCCGGGTCGAACACGGTCAGCTCGAGGCCGAGGCAGTCCGGCGTGCCGACCAGACCGGCGACGAGGAGCTCCAGCTCGGCGAACGCGATGCCGCCCGGCTCGGGGGCGTCCACCGCCGGCATCACCGCCGGGTCGAGTACGTCCACATCCACGTGGACCCAGAAGCCGGCACAGTCGGTGAGCTGTTCGCGGGCCCAACCGGCCGTGCGGGCGGCGCCCTCCGCGCGCAGCGCCGGCACGGGCCGCGCGACGATGCCCGCGGCCTGCAGATCGAGGCGGTACTCGTCATTGCCGCGGATGCCGAGCACGACGACGTCCGCGTCCCGGAAGTACGGCCGGCGTCCCTCGATGCCCGCCAGGTCGCCCTGGCCGCGCCCGGTCGCCAGGGCCAGATCCTCGCCGGCGGCGGCGCCGACGTACGAGGCGTTCCCGGGGTGGCGGAAATCGGAGTGACCGTCGACGAACACGAGACCGACCCGGCCGCCGACCGCCTCGCCCCGCCGGTTCATCGCGAGCGCCGAGCCGAGCATGATCGAACAGTCGCCGCCGAGCACGAGCGGGAATTCGCCCGCATCGATGATCGCGCCGATCCGGTCGGCGAGCCGCATCGAGTACGAGGCGATCGCGGGCGCGTGGCACACGCCGTCACCCGGGCGCCACTGGCCCGGGTCGTACCGCGGCGGCGTGAGGCAGCCGGCGTCGCGCGCACCCAGCCGGGCCACCAGGTCGTGGTCGCGCAGGGCGCCCGGCGCCTTCGCGCAGCCCGGCACGGATGTCTCGGTGGGCGGGCGCAGACCGAGATTCGAGGGCGCGTCCAGCAGCGCGATCCGGCGCATCTCGCGGCCGCTAGAACAGGGCGCTCGCGAGCGCGCGGCGGGCCGCGGCCACCGCCGGATCGTCGGGTCCGGCGACGGCGAACAGCGACACCAGGTGCCGCCGGATCGTCTCCCGGTCGTCGCCCGCGCTCCGCCGGACCAGGTCGACCAGCCGGGCGTACGCCTGCTCCGCCTGGCCCGCCAGCACCTCGACATCGGCGGCGAGCAGCTGGCCGGGCACGTCGTCCGGGTTCGCCTGCGCGGCGGCGATCGCGGCCGCCGGATCGACCCCGACCACCCGGCGGGCGAGCGCCACGTGCGCGAGTCCGGACTCCGCGGCGTCGTTCGCCGGGGTCTCGGCGAGGATCTTCTTGTAGGCCCGTTCCGCCGCGTCGAGGTCGCCAGAGATCAACGCCTCGTCGGCCTCGGCGAGCCGCGGGTCCTCCGGTTCGGCCAGCTCCACGCCCCCGGCCTTCATCAACGCACCCACCCACTGGCGCAACTGGGCCTCGGGCACGACGCCGGTGAACGCGTCGACCGGCTGTCCCCCGACGATCGCGTACACCATCGGAATGCTCTGGACCCGGAACATCTGCGCCAGCCGCGGGTTGGCGTCGACGTCGACGCGGGCGAGGACCCACGAGCCCTCGGCCTCGACCGCGAGCTTCTCCAGCACCGGGGACAGCTGCTTGCACGGCTGGCACCACTCGGCCCAGAAGTCGATCACGACCGGCGTCGACAGGGACCGCTCCAGCACCTCGGTCTGGAACGTCGCCTCGGTCACGTCGATGACGGCCACGCCACCGCCCGGCGACGCGGCAGGTGGCGGCGGGCCGCCCGCGACCGTCGGCCGGCTCGGCGACCCGGTCGGGGGGCCCGACGGGCCGGCCGACCCGGGCGACCCGGCAGACTCGGTCGGCCGGGGGCTCGCGCTTCTCAGCGCGCCTAGGTCGACGGCTCCGCGGGTGAAGATCGACTGGTTGGTCAGCGGGTCGCTCATGGTTGTCTAGTCTCGCACGCGTGCGGGTCAGGCCGCCGGTGCCGACGGCCCGGGCGGCACCGGGTCGCCGGGCCCAGCCATCAGGGTCACCGCGGTTCCCTCGTGGTCAACGGTGAACAGCGTCCCCGGCGGGAACGTGCCGAGCACGTCCGGCGGCAGTTGGACGGTCCCGTCGCCGGCCACAACCGCGAAGTCCTGCCCGTCCCGCCCCTCGGCGCCCACCCGGCCGTCCCGGATGGTCACCGCCCGGCCGAGCCGCGCACCGACGTCCGCATCGTGGGTGACGACGACGACCGTCGTGCCGTGGTGGGCGTTGACCGCCTCCAGCGCGTGGAGCACCTCGTCCCGGCCGCGGGTGTCCAGCTGCGACGTCGGCTCGTCCACCAGCAGCAGGCCCGGGGACGCAGCCACCCCGACGGCGAGCGCGGCCCTCTGCCGCGCGCCCGGCGACAGTGCACCGGGCCGTGCCGCGCCCTGACCGGCGAGCCCGACGAGGTCGAGGATCCGCTCCGGGTCGTCAAGCTCGATTCCGGCCAGCCGGGCGGCGCGCCGCTGCGCGAGCCAGACGTTGCGCTCCAACGACGCGTACGGCAGGAGGTTGCGCCCCGCACCCTGCACGACCACGCCGATCTCCGTGCCGCGCAGCCGGGAGATCTCCCGGTCGGTCAGCTTGCCCATGTCGTACGTGCCGACGCTGACCCTGCCGGCCGACGGTCGCATGAGGCCGGCGAGCAAGGCAACCAGCGTCGACTTGCCCGAGCCGGACGGGCCGACGAGCGCCACCATCTCGCCGGGACTGATCGACAGATCGACCCCGGCCAGGGCAACCACGTCGCCCGCGTCGGCACGGTAGATGTGCACCACTCGCCGGCAGGCAACCGCAAGACCGCTCACCGGATCCCTCCTTCGTCGGCTGGTCTGGTCGCACCACGGATGGCGTACCCAGCGATCGCCGCGGCGGCCAGGAGCAGGACGGCGACGCCCAGCCACGGGCCCACGAGCGGCCCAGGGGTGGGCACCGGCGCGCGGACGTGCCAGGCGTCGTCCGCGAAGAGCGGCACGCCGTCCCCCACGACCGCCCACACCGCCAGGGCGAGCGCCGGGCCGGCCACGAGGGCCGCACCGGCGAGCCATAGCTGGCCACGGGTGGCCGCCGCACGTACGACGCGGGCCGGCACTCCCTGCGTACGCAGAGCCGTCAGGTCCGCGGCCCGGCGTTGCCGGTCGACCCCGACCACGAGGGCGAGGCCGCAGATGGCGAGGAGCACGGCGAGTAGGCCCGCGATCAGGCTGAACTGGGTGGCGAGGGCCGGGCCCTCCCGGCGCTGCTTGTCCAGCGCGTCGGCGAGCCGCTGCTCCCCCTCGACGATCAGCCCCTGCTCCTGTAGCCGGTCGACCGCGTCCGCCGGAGCCCCGTACCCCAACCACACCTCGGATCGCAGCGTGTTGCTCGTCGGCGTCGACGCCAGCAGGTACTCCAGGTCGGCGAGCATGCCGTTGGCGCCGAGTCGGGGCAGCAGCGGCACGGTCGCGACGGGGGCTGCGGCCAGCTCACTGCCGTCCAGACCCTGTGCCACCCCGGCCGCGCCGGAGCCGCTCACGAGCAGGGGCAGCGGCTGGGGCGCGTCGGCGACCTTGACGGTCACGGTCCGGTGCTCCGCCGGCAGCCGCAGCCCCAGGCCGTCCCGGCCGTTCGGCGCGATGACGGGCGATCCGGTGGCCGCCTCGGGGTCACGCCACCGCGCCGGGTCGGCGAGGTCCGCCGCACGAGCGATCACCCGGTCCGGATCCCGCTGCCGGATCTCGCGGATGGTCACGGCGAGGTCGCGGTCGCCGGCCGCGTCGACCATCTGCTCGAGGGTAAGCGACGCGAGCCGGCAGCCGCGGCGGCAGAGGGGGACCGAGGCGGTGTACGCATGGCGGCCGGCCCGCAGCCTACCCACGAGCACCTCGGCCGAGTCGCCGAGCGGCACCGAGACCACCGTGGCCCGCAGGTCGACGGTGCCGTCCGGACCTTCGGCGACGTCGGCGTCGACGATCAGGTCCGCGCCGTCGACCCGGATGGACTCGGGTCGGGCCGGCCGGATCCGGTCGGGAACCGAGGCCGGGGGTACGCCGCCGGACCGGTCGGGCCAGACCGCGGTGGCGGCGAGGCGGGGCGAGTCGACGGCCAGGAAGTTCGCCGTCGTACCGGTGACCGGCACCGAGACCGCGGCCATCGCGAATGTGCCGCGCGGGTCGACCGTCCGCACGGCGTGTAGGAGCTCTGCCGGCGGGACGGCCTGGACCTGAACCACATGGGCCGCACCGGCCTCGACTCCGGCGCGGTCGATCCGGGCCCGTTCACCGACGTCCGCGGTCGTCACCGCGAACGTCATCAATGCCGTGCCCACGACCAGGAGCGCGAGCACGCGGCGGGACGCCGGCCGGCGGGCCAGGTCGATCGCGGCGAGGCCGACGGCGAGCCGACCCCGGGCCAGCGCCCGCCGCCCGGCTCGGGTCGCCATCGGGCCGAGCAGGCGGGCCACGAGGAGGCCCCCGGCGAGCATCAGCACCGCCGGCACGAGCACCGGCAGCAGCCCGTGCGCCCGCCCACCGCTGGTCCGCTGGTCGACCACCGCGGCGGCCGCCACCCCCAGCACTACGACCTCGGCGCCGGCCGTACGCCACCACGCCGCTCGGCTGGGCACCCGGCGCAGCAGCTCGGTGGTCGGCGTGGCCAGGTCACGACGCAGGGCGAGCAGCGCCGCGGCGAGCGCACCGGCGAGCGCGGCGAGCGCCCACCATGCGTCGGCCGCCGTGACCGGAACGTCCGATGGCCCGGACGTCAGCCGGATCCCCAGCCAGGCCACCCAGTGCCCGGCCAGGTACCCCACTGGCGCGCCGACGAGCAGCGCCAGCACGCTCTCCGCCGCGGCCAGCCACCAACGTTGTCCGCGACCCGAGCCGCGCAACGCGACCAGGCCGAGCTCCGCGCGCCGCTCCTCGGACGCGTATCCCACGGCGAGGAACACCACGTACCAGCACAGCAGGATCACCGGCACCGCCGCCATCGGCACGAGCAGTCCCAACAGGGTCCGGTTCGCCGCGACTCGGCCGCTGAGTTCCGGTACGCCGCTCGACACATGGATGTCCGCGGCGGTCGCGAGGGCAGTCAGGTCGGCGATCTCGTGCGGCAGCGCGGCCAGTCGGCGCGGAGTCAGGGTGCCTGGGCGCGGGACGAGGTCCATCTGCTGGAACTCGGGGACCTCGAGCCGGAACAGCAGCATGGTCGTCCGCGAGGAAATCACGGGCTCCCACTGCGGGTCGCGCGGTCCGACGGCGGGGAACGGCGAGACCGGGCCCCAGTACGGCTCGCTTGGTGCCGTCGGGCGGTAGACGCCGACGACGGACACGGGAACCACATTGCCCACCGGCACGGGTCCGTCGGCGGTCTGCTTGAGTTGCGACATCGGGAGGGTATTGCCCACGGTGATCTTGCCAGCCCGCGCGCTCGGCTCCCCCACCATCACCTCGCCCGCTCCGGTCGGACAACGCCCGGTTACGGGCGTGACGTGCTCGCACACCCGGTCCCGAAACGTCAGGCGCCACAGCTCGGCGCGGTCAACGACTCCCACGTCGAATGACGCGGTGAAGATCGGCTGGAAGCCTTGGAGCTGATACGTGACCGCGCCGGACTGTTCGAAGGTCCCGTCCGGCCGGTACGACGGCGACCCGTCGGAAGCGGCGTGACCGGCCGGCGGTTGCGCGGAGACCACCTGGTTGGCCGGTGTGGCCGCGGCGAGCTCCGCCCGCACGCTCGCCGCGTCGGCGGCCGCCAGATACGCGGGCACCGCGACCGCGGATCCGACCGCGAGCGCGGCGAGCACGGCGACCATCGCCGCCCGCCACGGACGGGCGCGCAGCATGAGAACCGCCAGCGCGATCATCCGTAGTCCTCGGGGTGCCGACCGTGGGCGGACCGGACGAGCTGCACCGCGGCGGCGGCCACCACGGTGCCGAACACGACCGCGGCGACAGCGGCTGGGACGGCCAGCGACCAGCCGCGGATCGACCGTGGCTCCGGCAGCACCGCCCAACCGTCGCTGAACAGCGGCACGGGTGTCGCCACGAGCGTCCGGGCCAGCACCGCCGTCGCCAGGCCGGCAAGGGTCGACAGCACCATGACGACGGCGTAGCCCGCGAGGGCGGTGCGCCGCACGTGGCGGTCGGTCGCGCCCTGCATTCGCAGCGCGACCAGCTCGGCCGCCCTTGACTGCCGCTCCACCGAGCCCGCGACGGCCAGCGCGCCGGCGGCGAGCAGCATCGCGATCGCGGCGGCGATCAGCTGGAACCGCACCGCGACCGGCATCGCCTGCCGCTCGTACCGCTCGGTCAGGTCGCGTACGGACGTGTCCGTGGCCACTGTGACGTCGTGCCCGGCAAGCCGCGCCACCACGTCGCGCGGCGCGTCGGCGGTCAGCCACACCTCGAGGAACTCCGCGGTGCCGAAGTCCGCGGCAAGCCGGTCCGCGTACTCCAGGTCGGCCAGCAAGCCGTGATCGCCGAGGCGTGGCAACGCGCCGCCGACGCCGGCGAGGGTCGCCGGCAGCTGCGCGCCCGGAAAGACGACCACCTGCGGATCGCCGGCGAGCACGCGCTCGCGGGACGCGCCCGCGGCGAGCACCGGGATTCGCGGCGGGGCGTCGAGCACGGACACCGTGGGGTCGAGGTCGTCGGCGACAGGTGCGCCGCCGGTGCCCAGCCGCAGCCCGCCCGCATCCGTCGCGACCTGCGGGGGCGTTCCAACGAACGGGGTACGCCACAGTGGACGGTCCGTCAGGTCGACGCCGGCCGACTCCGCGGCGGCGCCGGCGTCCCTCCCACCGTCCGCGGTGATGGCGTGCACCTCGACGTCCACGCCGGGCGGGAGGCTCTGTCGGTACGACCGCAGGCCGATCGAGACCAGCCGGCAGCCGGGCGAAGCGGCGCACGCGGCCACCGTGGTGTGGTAGACGTGCCGCCCCGGCCGCAGCGGACCGACGGTGGCGCTCGCCGCGGCACCGTCCGGACCAGCCAGGCGCACCAGGATGGAGACCGGGTCGGCCCTGGCGTTCGCGGTCGTCTCGAGAGCCAGCTCGGAGCCGGCGAGCGTGAACCCCACGGGTGCGGGCGGGTGCAGCAGCGCCGCGGCCCGTTCGGCGGTCGGCGCGCCGTACTCCGGCCGCCAGCGCGCCACCGTCGCCAGCCGCGTCGTGTCGACGGCGAGCACCTGCAGGTCGGGCGAGTAGGCCGCGGCCATGGCGTACCGGCCGGCCGGGTCCACCGCGCGGACCGCGGCGAGGAGCTGGGCCCGGCTCCGCGCGTTGACGCCGAGCACCCGGGCGGCGCCGAGTTCATGGTCGGCGCGTTCCGCGGTCGCCCGGACGCTCGTGTCGAAGGCGGCGAACCCGGCGCCGAAGAGCGCGACGGCGGCCGTGAGGACCGCGCACAGTCGCAGCAGGCCCGGCCGGCGCACGAGGTACGCCGCGGTGAGGGTGGTCGAGACGCGGCCCTCACGCAGCGCCGACCGACCGACCGCGGCCGCCGCCGGGACCATCGCCCGCGCGATGAGTACGCCGAGCGCCAGCGCCAGCAGGCCCGGTGCCAGCAGCGCGAGCCAACTCGTCTCGCCACGAGAGTGCGCGCGGACCTGATACACCCCCACCAGCGCGAGGCAGACGAGCGCGCCGTCGATGACGCCGGCCTTCCACCCGGGCGTACGAGCGGGTACCCGCCGCACCAGCGTGATGACCGGAGCCGCCACCGCCCGCCGCTCGGCGATGAACGCGGCGACGAGCGCGCCGAGCACCGCCACCGCCGCGGCACCCACCGACGAGAGGTCCGCCAGCCGGGCCGTGCCCGCGCTGATGCTGCCGGACTGCGGGCGGGCCAGCAGCACCCCGGCCGCCAGGCCGACGGCGCCTCCGACCAGCATCGGCACCGCGCTCTGGCCCAGCACGAGCGCCAGCGTCCGCGTCCGCGCCGCGCCGCGCAGCTTCAGCAACCCGATGTCGGTACGCCGTTCGAAGCTGGCGTACCGCACCGACAGGTACAACGCGAACCAACAGAGGACGAGCAGTTCGAGCACCGTCACCGGTACGCCGCGAATGACCCGGATCTGGTCGTCGTACGCCCGCTCCGCCAGCGACCGCAGTCCGGCGTCGATGTCGTAGCCGGCCCCGGCCAGCTCGTGCCCGGCGGTCCCGATGGCGGCGAGCACGTCGACGGGGTCGGCGTGCACGAAGATGTCCGCGGGCGCGACGAGGTCGACGCTGAGGTTCGCCGCACCGGGCCGCGCCGCGACGATCGTGGCCAGCGGTGTGAAGATGGCCGCGTCCCCGGCGCTCGCCTCAGACGACGATGACGATGTGCCCGGTTGCATCTGGGCGAGCGTCTCCCCACCCGCCCAGTACGGCGAGCCCGGATCGCGGGCGCGGTAGATGCCCACCACCGTCAGCCGCACGGATGCGCTGTCGGCGGTGGCCGTCTGCCGCACGGGACCGCCGAGCACGAGGCCCAGGCTTCGCGCCGTGGCCGTGCCGACGATGGCCTCGCCGGGCTTCGCGAAGCACCGGCCGTCGATGATCAGATGCGCGCAGACATCGTCGCGGTACACCAGCGGGGATCGGTTGTTGTTGGTCCGCTCGCTGAATACGCCGCCGGCGATGAGGACCTGGTCGACGGCCAGCAGGCCGGACCCCGGCAGCGCGGCGCGAGCCTCCGCGCCGGCGCGGCGTACCGCGTCCTCGGTGAGGGTCCCCTTCTCGAACGTCTTGTCGACGGTGACCGTGCGGTCGCCGATCGGACTCGCGACCAGATCCGCGGTGGCGACGTCACGGGTGGCCGCCGCCACATACTGTGGCGCCGCCGCGGCGGCGCCGGCGGCGAGGATCGTCAGCAGGAGCAGCGTCACGGCCGGCGCCCGGCGGCGCAACAGCGCGCTGAACACCATGCCGAACACGCCGTATCCCCCGCCTCCCGTGACAGTCCACGCCGACGTTATCCGGCTGGCCGCGCGTAAGGCGCGGCCCCGGTACCGAACCGATACGGCACCGTTACGCGCGGGGTACCCGCCGTCAGAAGCGGGCGGGCTCCCGGTAGACGCCCCACTCGCGTCGCAACGCGTTGCAGATGTCACCGAGCGTGGCCTCGGCGCGCGCCGCGTCGAGCATCGCCGGGATCAGGTTGTCCTCGCCGCGGGCCACCTCGACCATCCGTGTGAGCGCCCCATCGACGGCCGCCTGGTCCCGGTCGGCTCGCCGGCCGGCGAGCACGCGCCGCTGCTCGACCTCGACCTCGTGCGAGATACGCAGGATCTCGAGCTCCTTGGTGACGGTGGCGGTGTGGCAGTTGACCCCCACGATCTTCTTGTCGCCCTTCTCGAGCGCCTGTTGGTACACGAACGCCGACTCGGCGATCTCCGACGTGAACCAGCCATCCTCGATGCCGCGCAGGATGCCGGACGTCATGGGTCCGATCGCGTGCCGGGCCTCGTCGCCGCCGCCGAGTTCTCGTATCTTGGCGAAGATGGCCTCGGCCTCCGCTTCGATCCGGTCGGTCAGCGCCTCGACGTACCAGGAGCCGCCCAGCGGGTCGGCCACGTTGGTCACGCCGGTCTCCTCCATCAGCACCTGCTGGGTACGCAGCGCGATCTCGGCCGACTCGTCGGTGGGCAGCGCGAGTGTCTCGTCCAGGGCGTTGGTGTGCAACGAGTTCGTGCCGCCGAGCACCGCGGACAGCGCCTCCACTGCCGTACGCACGACGTTGTTCACCGGCTGCTGCGCGGTCAGCGACACTCCCGCGGTCTGGGTGTGGAACCTCAGCCAGAGTGCCTTCTCGTCGGTGACTCCGTACACGTCGCGCAGCCAGCGGGCCCAGATTCGCCGGGCGGCCCGGAACTTGGCGATCTCCTCGAAGAAGTCGATGTGTGCGTCGAAGAAGAAGCTCAGCCCGGGCGCGAACTGGTTCAGGTCCAGGCCGCGGGACAGCCCCAGCTCCACGTAGCCAAAGCCGTCGGCGAGGGTGTACGCGAGCTCCTGCGCGGCGGTCGAGCCGGCCTCCCGGATGTGGTACCCCGACACCGACAGCGGCTTGTACCGCGGGATCTCCTTCGCGCAGTACTCCATGAGGTCGCCGATCAGCCTCAGGTGAGGCTCGGGCGGGAACAGCCACTCCTTCTGGGCGATGTACTCCTTGAAGATGTCGGTCTGCAGTGTCCCGTCCAGTGTGGACAGATCGACGCCCCGGCGCTCGGCCGCGATAAGATACATGCAGAAGATCGGAACCGCCGGACCCGAGATGGTCATGCTGGTCGTCGTGCCGGCCAGGTCGATGCCGTCGAAAAGGATGTCCATGTCCGACGCGGAGTCGATGGCGACGCCGCAGTGCCCGACCTCGCCGAGCGCCTGCGGGTCGTCCGAGTCCCGTCCCATCAGGGTCGGCATGTCGAACGCCACGGACAGGCCGCCGCCGCCCGCGCCGAGGATCATCTTGTACCGCTCGTTCGTCTGCTTCGCGTTGCCGAAGCCGGCGAACTGCCGGATCGTCCAGGTCCGCCCGCGGTACCCCGTGGGATAGAGCCCCCGGGTGTACGGGTACTCCCCCGGCCAGCCGATCCGCTCAAACCCCGGGTGGTCCACACCAGCGGGCGGCCCGTACACCGGTTCCACCGGAGTGCCGGACAGCGTGGTGAAGTCGGCGTCGCGCTTGCGTGCGGCGTCGTACCGGGCCTGCCAACGCTCCCGTCCGGCGGCGATCTCGTCCGCGTGCATGCGGCCTCCTCGGGCGTGGTTGCCTGCTGCACCCGATACTAGGCGGTCGCCCTGAACGATCGCTAAGGCACCGCGCCTCCCGCCGCAACGCCCGGGCGTCCGCTCCGGGTGCTAGCCGCCCTCCGCGCCCCGGTCGGCCGCGCGGGCATCGTCAACGTGGACGTCGTCGACGGTGATGTTGACGGCGGTGACTTCGATCCCGAGCATGTTCTCCACGGCGTGGATCACGTTCGCGCGGACCTTGTCGGCCACCGAGTGCACGACGAAGCCGTACTCGATAACGAGCGTGATCCCGATCGCGGCCGTGCCGCTCTCCAGCCGTACGCGTACGCCCCGGTCCGTGTCGCCGCCCGCCTCGCCGAGGCCGATCCTCTCCCGGATGCCGGCGAACAACCGGGCGGCATCGCCGCCGAGGTCGTGCACGCCGGGAACCTCGCGGGCCGCGATGCCAGTGATCTTCTCGACCACCTCGTCCGCGATCGTGGTAGTGCCCCGCTCGGCGGCCAGCTCCGCGTCGTTGCGCAGCCGCTCAACGACCGCCGACGCCACCCGGCCGGACGCCGAGGTGGCTCGCTCGAGTGCATCGGCCGCGCGCTCGAACACGCCCGGCACCTGCACGGTGGACTCCGAGGACGGGGTCACGGCGGATTCGCGCCGTTGCCCCGGTGCGATGTCGGTCATGGTCGTCTCCAGTTGGTCGGGTCCCAGCGACATTGGACGGCTACCGGGCCAAGATCCGCAGTCGAGTCCAAGTAAGCGTCCAATGACGGGCCGGCGCCTGTCGAGGCCGAGCCGGTGACAATGTCACATCGACAACGGTCCTCACGTCCGCAACATTACGCGCGGACGAACTCGGCGCACCCGTCCAAGAGGTGGAGCTCGGCGTCGCAGGCCGCCGCCGCCTCGGGGTCATGGGTCGCGAACACGACGGCCGCGCCACGGCGAGCCTCGTCGTGCAGGAGGTCGAGCACCCGCTGGCGGTTGCTCGCGTCCAGCTCGCTGGTCACCTCGTCGGCGAGCAGCACGTCGCCGCGGAGGGCGAGCCCGCGGGCGATCGCCGTGCGCTGCTGCTGGCCGCCGGAGAGCTCCTCCACGAGCTGGTCGGCTTGGCCGGACAAACCCATTCGATCGAGCGCCTCGGCGGTGAGCCGCCGCGCGTCCACCGGCTTCGCCCCGGTCGCGATGAGCGCCACCTGGATGTTCTCGCTCGCCGTGAGGATGGCCGCGAGCCCGTTGTCCTGGGGCACGAGCACCACCCGCTGGGCCACCGCGTGGTCGCGGTCGCGCACCGGCGTGCCGTCCACGGCGACCGTGCCCGAAAGGGGCCGCAACAGGCCGGCCATCGACCACAGCAACGTGGTCTTGCCGGCACCCGACGGTCCGGTCACGGCCAGCACCCGGCCCGGCCGCGCGGTCACGGTCACCTCGCGCAGCACTGGGCGCTCCTTGCCGTAGGCGACCGTCACCCGGTCGACGAGCATGGTTCTGCTCACCGCTCGATCCCTCCGTTTGGCACCGGCGTCGTGGCCAGGATGATCGCGTTGGAATGGACCCCGTCCCCGGTGTGCGGCGCGTCCAACGTGCCCGGCGCGGCCGTCGCCGGTCCGCCTGGACCGGCGGTCACCGCATCACCGGGGCGGGCGGTGAGGGCACGGTCCGGCGCCACCGGGAACGCCGGCGACTGCGGCTGAAGGTGCGGCGGCGTCAGGACGATCGACCCGTCCGGTTGCGCCTGTACCCGCAGCAGTGTGCCCGGCGGCACCACCGTCAACACCTCGGGCGGCAGGTGGACCGAACCGTCCCGGCCGACCACCGAATAGTCCTCGCCGCGGCGCCCCTCCGCGCCGACCCGGCCGTCCCTGATCGTGATGGTGCGGCCCATCCGGACGCCGACGTCTGGATCATGCGTGACCACCACGACGGTCGTGCCGTTGCGGCGCACGGCATCGAGCGCGGCGACCACCTCGTCGCGGGCGTGGGTATCCAGCTGGCTGGTGGGCTCGTCGGCGAGCAGCAGCCCAGGGCGGTTCGCCAGGGCCACGGCGAGCGCCAGCCGCTGCCGCTCCCCTGGGGCGAGCGCGCCCGGCCGCAGCCGGAGCCGGCCGCGGGCCGCGAATCCGACGAGCGACAGCACCTCACGCGGGCTGGGCCGATCGGCCGCGCCGGGCGTGCCACGCTGGGCGAACCGCACGTTCTGTTCGGTGGTCAGGTAGGGCAGCAGGTTGCGGGTAGCACCCTGTAGCACGACGCCCACGTCGGTGGCACGCATGCGGGCAAGTTCCCCGTCGCTCGCCCGGACGAGGTCGTGCTCGCCGACGCGTACCTGGCCGGCGGCCGGTCGCAGCAGGCCGGCCAGCACGGACAGCAGGGTCGACTTGCCGGAACCCGACGGACCCAGCAGGGCCACCGACTCGCCGGGAACAATGTCGAGGTCGACGCCGGCCAGCGCCACCACGTCGTACCCCTCGAGCGGATAGATAAAGACGACGCCGCGGCACGTCACGCCGAGGCCGTCGGGCGCGGCGGCCGCGGCCGGCTCGCCGAACCTGGCCGGCATGGCAACGGTCATCGGGCGTCCTCCCTTAGGCGGTCGGGCGTCGCACGGCGAAGCGTACGCAGCACCACGATCACCGCAAAGGCCAGCCCGACGACGCTGACCGCCACCGCGGCCGGCAGCGCCCCGAGGCCGGGTTCGTAACGCACCTCCGGCTGCACGGTATCGACCGCCACCAACGGGATGCCGGGCAGCATCAGGATCGCGCCCGCCACCCCGACCGCGAAGCCGACGACCAGCGGCATACCGAGCAGCGCGAGCTGTTCGCGCAGGACGCCGCGGCGCAGGAGCCGACGGCGTACGCCGGCCACCCGCAGGGCGGCCAGCTCGTAGCGGCGACCGTCCGCGCCGACGTACGCCGAGAGCAGCACCACCCCGATGGCGAGCAGGACCGCGGCGCCGCCCGCGAGCAGGTACAGCCAGAGCCCGAGCGCGGGCGCGCGGCGACCCAACCGGTCCAACTCATCGGCCATGGTCTGCGTACGCAGCACCTGCACTCCGGCCCGGGCCAGGCGCCGATCGAGGTCCGCGGGGGCGTTCGCGTTGGCCCACACCTCGTACCGCAGCTGGGTGCTGTCCGCGAGGCTGGCGGTCTGCTCCGCGGCGCGGACCGCGTAGTCGAGGTCGAAGAGCAGACCGTGGTTGCCGGCTCGGGGCAGCAGCGTGGTCCGCCGGACGACCTCGAACGGCTGCGGCGACTGGGCGAAACCGGGGAAGCTGAACTCGGTGGCGCGCTCGTCCTCGGCCGGCGCCCGCCCGGCGACCACGGCCGGCAGCGCCTCCGGGGCGTCGAGGTGCGCGAGGACGACATCGCCGCGGGTGACTCCGCTCGCGGTCAACCGCAGTGAGGTGCCCGGGGTGGCCACGACCCTCGCGCCCGGCGCGCGATCCGGCAACGCGCGCCACGCCCTCCGGTCCTCGAGCCGGGCCGGCAGCGGGCCGCGGCCGGAACGCACCTCCCGCACGTCGAGGTCGACCGCGAGCGGCGCGGTGCTGGCGCCGGCGCGGCTGACGCTCAACCCGATCAGCCGGCACCCATCCGCGCAGTCGGGCACGGCGGCCGAGTAGGTAACGGTGCCCCGGGACAGCAGGCCCAGCGACACCGTGGTCGGGGGTTCGCCGGGCACCGACACGATCGCCCCCAGGCGCGCCTGCCCTCCGCCGACCGCGCGCACCCGGACCTGCACGCCCACCCGACCATCGAGCTCGAGGGGATCGACCGCCGAGTCCGGCCGGAGCGCCGCCGCGATCCCGCTGACCTGGTCGCGGTTCTGGTCGCGCCACTGGACGACGTTGGCGAGCAGCGGCGCTTGCAGGCCGATGAGCTCGACCTGTGCACCGTTGTACTGCTCCGCCGAGCGGACCACCGGCATCGACGATCCGCTCGGGTCGGCACCGTGCACGGCGTCGATCAGCGCGTCCGGATGGGCGGCCGTCACGGAGTACACCCGATCCGCCCCCAACGTATCGACGGCGTGGTCGCGCCGGGCCTGGGCCGCGACGTCCCACGCGGTGGCGGCGAACGCGAGCAGGGCCACGGCGACGGTCACCACCACGACCGCGCGGTGTGCCGCCGGCCGCCGCGCGAGCTGGGCGGCCGAGAGCAATGCGGGGATGCGGCCGCGCCGGCGGGCGACCGTCAACCGCACCCGCGACCAGATGCCGAGCAGGCGGCCGGCGGCGATGCCGGCGACGACGGCGAGCAGCGGCGGGGCGAGCAGGGCGAGCGGCGCGGTCCGGTCGCCGAGCGCGGCGAAAAGGGAGGCGGCCGCCAGCGCGACGACCACGCCCTCGGCCAGCCCGGCCTGCCATCGCCCGCGGGCCGGCACCCGGCGCAGCAGCGAGAGGACCGGTTTGCGGAGGGTACGCCGGCCGGCCAACAGCGCGGCCAGGCCGGCCGCGAGCAGCGCGCCCGCGGCGGCCGCGAAGACGGGCCAGCGGACCTCCACGTTGGTGCCCTCGGCGAGCACGGAACGCGCCGCGAGTTCGACCAGCCCGAGGCCGGCGACCACCCCGACCGGGGCGGCGAGCACGACGAGCAGCAGCACCTCGCCCAGGCCGAAGCGGGCGGCCCGACCCGCGGGGAACCCGCGCAACTTGGCCAGCGCGATCTCCGGCCCGCGCTCCTCGACCAGCGACGCGACGATCAGGAACAGCACGAACCAGCAAAGCAGCACCAGGGGCACCGCGATGATTGGCACGGTCCGGCCGATGGCCCGCTGATCGACGCTGACCTCGTCCAGGATGGACGGCAGCTCGGTACGCAGGTCCAGCTCCTGGACGCTGAGGTCGGCGTCGACGGCGCCTAGGTCGGCGTGTACCCGATCGACGTCGCCCAGTTGGACCTCGCCGGCGCGCAGCGGGTATTCCAGCCGCATGCTCACGGTCGCGGCGGACTCGAGGCGTACGTCGTCTTCGTCCCCGGTGAAGACGGCGTCGATCCGGGTCGCGGACGCCTCGGGGCTGCCCGCACCGCCGGCGAAGTACCCGGCCAGACCCCAGTACGCGGCGTTCTGGTCGATCGGCGTGTAGAGGCCGACGACCTCGAACACGTGGGCACGCCCGCCGGGGACATTCGCGAAGCGCAGGTCCAGGCCGTCGCCTACCTTGATGCCGTACGCCTCGGCCGTGCGCTTGCTGACCAGCAGCTGGCCGGAGTCAATCGGGCACTCGCCCTCGAGGCGCAGGTTCGCGCAGACGTTGTCCCGATATGCGAGGCGGGCCGCCAGCGGCTCGGACCGACTGCCGATCGTCGTGTCGGCGTCGACGCCGGCCACCCCGGTGCCGACCAGTCCATTGAGGACCGGATGCCGGGCAAGTGAGCCTTTGATCAGCGCCCGCGCGTCCCCGGTCGCGTTGTGCGCTGCGGGGGCGGAGTCCGCCGTGCCCTCGGCGACGGCGACGAGGGCCGTGGCCGACGGCGGCGCGTTGCGCAGCCCGTCGGTGAGGACCGACTGTTGTGCCGCTCGGGTGTACGCGGGCGCGAGCACGGCGGCGGTCGTGGCCGCTGCGGCGAGCAGCAGGACGACCAGCGATCGGCCGGCACGGTACCTGATCCCGCGCACCATGACGGTCCAGCCCGTCAACGTCGTTCCTCCCCTGGGTTGCCGGCCGGTGCAGCACCGACCCGGCACACCCTAACTAGACGTCCAGGCTGTCGAGAAGCTCGGATGCCGCTGCATATGGGTCAAGTTCGCCCGTGGCCACCTTGGCGGCCAGGGCGGGAAGCGCCGTACCGTCGCGCAATGTACCCATCCGGTCGCGGAGCGTGCCGAGCGCGATCGCCTCGACCTCGGCGGCGGCCCGGGCCTCGCGCCGGCTGCGCAGCTCGCCCTGGGACTCCAACCAGGCACGATGCTTGTCGATCGCGGTCACGATCTCGTCGATGCCCTCGCCCCGGACCGCCACGGCGCGCACCACCTGCGGGCGCCACTCGCCCGGTCCGCGCTCCCCGAGCCCGATCATGCCCTGGATGTCGCGGTACGTGGCGTCGGCACCGTCCCGGTCCGCCTTGTTGACGACGAAGACGTCCGCGATCTCGAGGATGCCCGCCTTCGCCGCCTGGATCGCGTCGCCCATGCCCGGGGCGAGGAGCACGAGCGTCGTGTCGGCCAAGCTGGCGACCTCCACCTCGGCCTGCCCGACGCCGACCGTCTCGACGAGCACGACGTCGCAGCCGGCGCCCTCGAGTACGCGTACCGCCTGGGGGGTCGCCGCGGCCAGTCCACCCAGGTGGCCGCGGCTCGACATGGACCGGATGTAGACGCCGGAGTCGGTGGCGTGGTCCTGCATGCGCACCCGGTCGCCGAGGATGGCTCCGCCCGTGAACGGGCTGGACGGGTCGACCGCGAGCACGCCCACCCGGCGGCCGGTGCTCCGGAACTTCCGGACCAGTTCGTTCGTGGTGGTCGACTTGCCGACCCCCGGCGATCCGGTGAGCCCGATCACCTGGGCCCGACCGGTATGCGGCGCCAGCGCCCGGGCGATCTCCGGCAGCGCGTCGTCGCCGTTCTCGACGAGGCTCACCAGCCTGGCGACCGCTCGGGGGTCACCCTCGCGGGCCCGGGCCACGAGCGTCGGTACGTCCCGGCTGCGCCGCAGCGAGGCGGTACTCACGGTGCCGGCGCTCCGCTCGCTCACGCTGCCGGTACGCGCAGGATCAGCGCGTCGCCCTGGCCGCCACCCCCGCAGAGCGCGGCTGCGCCTATGCCGCCGCCGCGGCGGCGCAGCTCGAGCGTGAGCGTGAGCGCCAGCCGGGCGCCCGACATGCCGATCGGGTGGCCCAGTGCGATGGCCCCGCCGTTGACGTTGACGATCGCCGGGTCCACGCCCAGCTCGCGGGTGGACTCGATGCCGACCGCGGCGAACGCCTCGTTGATCTCGATGAGGTCGAGGTCGGCGGTGGTCAGCCCCTCCTTGGCCAACGCCTGGCGGATGGCGTTCGCCGGCTGGGAGTGCAGGGAGCTGTCCGGCCCGGCGACGTTGCCGTGGGCGCCGATCTCGGCGAGCCACGACAGCCCGAGCTCGGTCGCCCTGGCCTTGCTCATCACGACGACCGCCGCCGCGCCATCGGAGATCGGTGACGAGCTGCCCGCGGTGATCGTGCCGTCCTTCGTGAACGCCGGGCGCAGCTTGGCCAGCGACTCCACGGTGGTGTCCGGGCGGATGCCCTCGTCCTCGGTGACGACGATCGGCTCACCGCGCCGCTGCGGGATCTCCAGCGGGGTGATCTCCTCGGCGAACGCACCGTTCTTCTGGGCCGCCGCCGCCTGCTGGTGGCTCGCCGCCGCGAACGCGTCCTGCTCCTCGCGGCCTATGCCCAGCTCGGTGCCGTGCCGCTCGGTCGACTCCCCCATCGAGCAGCCGTCCCAGACGTCGGTCAGCCCGTCCAGCGCCATGTGGTCCTTGATGACCACGTCGCCGTACTTGTAGCCCTGCCGCTGGCCCATCAGCAGGTGCGGCGCGTTCGTCATCGACTCCATGCCGCCGGCGACGACGATGTCGAACTCGCCGGCGCGGATCAGCTGGTCGGCGAGCGCGATGGCGTCCAGGCCGGACAGGCAGACCTTGTTGACCGTCAGGGCGGGCACGGTCATGGGGATGCCGGCCTCGAACGCGGCCTGCCGCGCCGGGATCTGGCCAGCGCCGGCCTGCAGCACCTGGCCCATGATCACATACTGGACCTGGTCCGGGGCCACCCCGGCGCGCTCGAGCGCGGCCTTGATCGCGACACCGCCCAGCTTGGTCGCCGGGAAGTCCTTGAGGTTGCCGAGCAGCCGCCCCATCGGGGTACGCGCGCCGCTGACGATCACCGAGCTGGTCATGGTTACCGCCTCCGAGGGGTGAGCACTGGCTCCGGCGGGCCGGCCCCGCCACGGGCCTTGGCCGCCGGCGGACCCTGCCCGACGCCTTAACGTTAGTTCGGGTCAGACTATCGCCATGGCAGAGCGCTCCCCGGTCGCACCCGGTGCCGATCACGTCACAGACATCGGGCTGCTGCGCATCGACCACGTCGGCGTCGCCGTGCCCGACCTCGATGAGGCGATCGAGTTCTACCAGCGGGTCTTCGGGATGCGGTGCGTGCACGTCGAGACGAACACCGATCAAGGGGTACGCGAGGCGATGATGTCCGTCGGGCCCGACCCGTCCGGCGGGTGCGTGCAGTTGCTCGCCCCGCTCACCCCGGAGTCCAGCATCGGCAGGTTCCTGGACCGCAGCGGGCCGGGCGTGCAGCAGGTGGCGTACACCGTCGGGGACATCGAGGCGGCCAGTGCGGCGCTGCGCGCGCGGGGCGTGCGGCTGCTCTACGACGCGCCGCGCCGCGGCACCGCCGGCTCCCGGATCAACTTCGTCCACCCCAAGGACGCCGGCGGCGTGCTCGTCGAGCTCGTCGAGCCCGCCCAGTCACAAACCTGACAGGCGGCGTACGCGCGGCGCGGTTACGTTCGCGGTGTGCCGCAGCCGTTCCGGTTCACCACGTCGATGCCGCCGCTGAACCGACCGCCCGCCCAATGGCGGGATGAGGTCCGCCGCATCGAGGACCTCGGCTTCAGCTCGGTCGCGATCTCCGACCATCTCGGCGGCGGGTGGGCGATGGACCCGATCGTCGCGATGACCGTCGCCGCCGAGGCGACGACTCGCCTGCGTGTCCTCGCGATGGTGTTCTGCAACGACCTGCGACATCCAGCGCTGCTGCACAAGTCGATGGCGAACCTCGACGTGTTCTCCGGTGGCCGGGTGGAGGTCGGGCTCGGCGCGGGTTGGCTGCGCGCCGACTACGACGCGGTGGGGCGCACCTTCGATCCGCCCGCGGTCCGCATCGCCCGCCTGGCGGAGGCGGTCGACCTGATCACGGCGCTGTTCGACGACAAGCCGGTCACGTTCGCCGGCCGGTACTACCAGGTAACCGAGCTCGATGGGCTTCCGAAGCCCGTGCAGCGCCCGCGCCCGCCGCTGGTCATCGGCGGCGGTGGCCGCCGGGTGCTGGAGCTGGCGGGCCGCACCGCGGACATCGTCGGCGTCAACCCACGGCTCACCCCCGATGTGGACCGGGGGCGGGCGGTCGCCGAACTCAGCGCCGACGGCCTAGCGCGCAAGGTCGACTGGGCTCGCTCGGCGGCGCGCGGCGCCGGCCGTGACCCGGACAATGTGGAGTTCCAGCTGAGCATGCTCGACGTGCGGGTGAGCCACGCGGGTGCGACCCACCGGTCGACCTCCAGCCTCGCGGCCGTCGCCTCCGCCGAGGAACTCGCCGACTCACCCGCGGTCCTGCACGGCAGCGTGGACGCCTGCGTCGACCGGCTCGTCGAACTGCGCGAGCGCTACGCGGTCAACTACATCCACCTGGGGAGCAATCTCGACGCCGCGGCGCCCATCGTGGCGCGGCTGGCCGGACACTGAGCCATGTTCGGTGCACTTTTTCACAGAACCGTTCCGCCAGCGTCTTACCGGGCAGTAACGTTCGGCGGCACAAGCGCATCCGCGTGAGCGGGAGGTCGGCCGTGCGGAACATCCTCGAAACGATCATCGCGGCCGAGGGCTCGGCGGAGCCGCAGACCGAACTGGCCAATCTCGCCACGACGACGGTGCCGGACAGCTATCGCGCCGTGGTCGTACGAGCCGACGAGACGGCCATCTTCGACGGCATGTCGAGCCGCGACAAGGACCCGCGCAAGTCGCTGCACGTTCTCGACGTACCCACCCCGGAGGTGGGTCCCGGCGAGGCGCTCATCGCCGTGATGGCCAGCGCCATCAACTACAACACGGTCTGGACGAGCATCTTCGAGCCGATACCGACGTTCGCGTTCCTGCGGAAGTACGGAAAGGTCTCGGACCTGACGCGACGGCACGACCTGCCGTACCACGTGGTCGGCTCGGACGCGGCCGGCGTCGTCCTGCGGGTCGGCCCGGGCGTGACGAAGTGGCGGCCGGGCGAGGAGGTCGTTGCGCACTGCCTCTCGGTCGAGCTCGAGGACGCGGCCGGCCACGACGACACCATGCTCGATCCGGAGCAACGGATCTGGGGGTTCGAGACGAACTTCGGCGGCCTCGCCGAGCTCGCGCTGGTGAAGGCGAACCAGCTGATGCCGAAGCCCCGACACCTGACCTGGGAAGAGGCGGCCTGCCCGGGCCTTGTCAACTCCACGGCGTACCGCCAACTGGTCTCACACCACGGCGCGAACATGAAGCAGGGCGATGTGGTGCTGATCTGGGGGGCGTCCGGCGGACTCGGCAGCTACGCCACCCAGCTCGCCCTGCACGGCGGCGCGATCCCGGTGTGCGTGGTGTCGAGCCCGGAGAAGGCCGAGCTGTGCCGGCGGATGGGCGCCGAGCTGGTCATCGACCGCGCGGCCGAGGGCTACCGGTTCTGGCGCGACGAGCACACGCAGGACACCGACGAATGGCGCCGGTTCGGCGAGCGGATCCGCGAGCTTTGCGGCGGCGAGGATCCCAACATCGTGTTCGAGCACCCGGGCCGGGAAACGTTCGGAGTCAGTGTGTATGTCGCCAAGCGCGGCGGCACGATCGTCACCTGCGCGTCCACCTCCGGCTTCCTCCACCAGTACGACAACCGGTACCTGTGGATGAACCTCAAACGCATCGTGGGCAGCCACTTCGCCAACTACCGCGAGGCCTGGGAGGCCAACCGGCTCATCGCACTCGGCCGGATCCACCCGACGCTGTCCCGCACGTACCCGCTCGAACAGACCGGCCAGGCCGCGTACGAGGTGCATCGCAACCTGCACCAGGGCAAGGTCGGCGTGCTGTGCCTGTCGCCGAACGAGGGACTCGGCGTCCGCGACCCAGAGTTCCGGGCCCGCCACCGCACCGCGATCGACCGGTTCCGCGGGCGCTAGACCCGAAGGTCCGACGACCCATCACCCGACAGGCCGTCGGAATCGGGACAGGTGGTGGCCCGCTGCCCACCACCGCGGCCCTTTCCGCTGCTCGAGGCCCACATGAATGGGTACGCCGCGGCGGGTCGGCCGGACGCCGGGCGTGCCCTAAAGGCGCACAGACCGGTTCCTATTGTGCGGCGGGGCATGTACGTCGTAAGTTGACCATGTTAAGTGTGTGCGACAAGCCCGGCACGCCCTTGCGAAGAGCCCCGGGGCGTCTGCCAGTATGTGCCAATGCCCCAGCAGCAGCCCCAGTCTTCCTCCCTTGCGTTCTTCGAGAACAATTCCCCGGCCGACTTCACGGTCGTGCTCCGTGGGTACGACCGCCATCAGGTCGACGAATCCCTGCAGCGGCTGACCGCTGCGCTCGCCCAGTCCGAGCAGGCGCGGGGCGAGGCCGAGCAGCGGATGAACGACGCCCAGCGTCGCCTCCGCCAGGCCGAGCAGCGGGTCAGCTCGATGGAGCAGAAGCTCACCGACACGAACAAACAGCTCGAGGAGAACAGCCGCCCGACGCTGTCCGGCCTCGGCACGCGCGTCGAGCAGATCCTCCGGCTGGCCGAGGAGCAGGCCAACGACCACCGCGGCGAGTCGAAGCGGGAGTCTGAGGGGATTCTCTCCGCGGCCCGGCTCGAGGCACGCGAGATCACCGACAAGGCCCGGGCCGAGGCCGCCGCCATGAAGGCGAGCGCGGAACGCGAGGCCGGTAACGTCCGCACGGCCGGCGAGCGCGAGGCGGCCGAGGTGCGGGTGCAGGCCCGCCGCGAGGCCGACACGCTGCGCGCCGACGCCGAGCGCGAGACCAAGCAGCTGCGTACCGTCACGGCGCACGAGGTGGCCGAGCTGAAGTCCACCGTGGAGCGCGAG
>DASXRQ010000260.1:0-26558 GCA_036506495.1 Micromonosporaceae bacterium
TGAACTTGCCGGCGAGGTAGTCGTCGGCGATGAGTCTTGCCAGCGGGATCACGTCGGCGAACGTCGGGCGATCGCCGAAGCCAGCGAAGTGGGCCTCCATCGGCACCCCCGCGCGACGCATGGCGTCGCGGCCCTTGCGCCCGACGGTGACGACCGCGAGGTCGCCCTTGTGCTCGGTGATCTCCCGGGCCGCATAGCGGATGGTGTTGGTGTTGAGTGGTCCGGCCAGGCCACGGTCCGTGGTGATCAGCACGATCAACCGCTTGCCGCCCTCGCGTTCCGCAAGGAGCGGGTGATCCTCTCCGCTCAGGACGGTGGCGAGGTCAGCGAGCACCTCGTCGATCATGTCGCTGTACGGGCGCGCGGCGAGCGTCGAGTCCTGGGCACGCTTCAGCTTCGAGGCCGCGACGAACTGCATCGCCCTCGTGATCTGCTTGATGTTGCGGACGGCGCCGATCCGGCGCCGAATGTCACGCTGGCTGGCCACGTGCGCCCCTCCGTGGCTCAGTACGCCCCGTGGCCCGTTGACTGCTAGTCAACGATGCGGGCGCGAAGTCGGACGTATCGCCATCCTCGTGCCGATCTGTTGACTGCC
This sequence comes from Micromonosporaceae bacterium, assembly GCA_036506495.1. Classification (GTDB taxonomy): domain Bacteria; phylum Actinomycetota; class Actinomycetes; order Mycobacteriales; family Micromonosporaceae; genus DASXRC01. The sequence goes on from DASXRQ010000260.1 coordinate 596, forward strand.
AGGCAACGAGACGAGCCTGAGGAACTACCCAGATGACGTTCGAGGGCGATTCGTAACCTGCCAGGCAACGAGTCTGCCGGCAGGAGCCCCGGGCAACCGCTTCGACCCCAAATCGTTGACTGGGGGTCAACGCTACCGTCGGAGGAGGGATCGCGACCACAGTCACCGGGGCTTCGGTCATGCCTAGGCCAGGAACGACTTGCGGAACTCGTCGACGGCGTCGTCGATCTGCTTCGCAAGCTCGTCGCTCAGCGCCTTCGTCTTGCCCAGCTCCTCGAGGATGCCGGGGTGCTCGGTCTCGAGGTAGCGATAGAGCTGGGTCTCGAACTCCTTCACCCGTGGCGTCGGGATGTCGTCGACCTTGCCGGTCGTCGCCACGTACAGGATCGCCACCTGCTTCTCGACCGGCAGCGGCTGGTACTGCGGCTGTTTGACGATCTCCGACAGCTTCTCGCCGCGGGTCAGCTGGTCGCGGGTCGCCTTGTCGAGGTCCGACGCGAACTGGGCGAACGCGGCGAGGGCGCGGTACTGGGCGAGGTCGAGCTTCAAGGGCGCCGCGACCTTCTTCATCGCCTTGGACTGCGCCGCGGACCCCACGCGCGACACCGAGATGCCGACGTTCACGGCCGGGCGGACGCCGGCGTAGAACAGGTCGGCCTCGAGGAAGATCTGGCCGTCGGTGATCGAGATGACGTTGGTCGGGATGAACGCCGAGATGTCGTTCGCCTTGGTCTCGATGATCGGCAGGCCAGTCATCGACCCGGAGCCCAGCTCGTCGGACAGCTTCGCGCAGCGCTCCAACAGGCGAGAGTGCAGGTAGAAGACGTCGCCGGGGTACGCCTCGCGGCCCGGCGGGCGGCGCAGCAGCAGCGACACCGAGCGGTACGCCTCGGCCTGCTTGCTCAGGTCGTCGAAGACGATGAGCACGTGCTTGCCCGCGTACATCCAGTGCTGGCCGATGGCCGATCCGCAGTACGGGGCCAGGTACTTGAAGCCGGCCGGGTCCGACGCGGGCGACGCGACGATGGTGGTGTACTCCATCGCGCCCTGCTCGTCGAGGATGCCCTTGACCGAGGCGATCGTTGAGGCCTTCTGGCCGATCGCCACGTAGATGCAGCGCACCTGCTTCTTCGGGTCACCCGAGCGCCAGTTGTCGCGCTGGTTCAGGATCGTGTCGAGCGCGACCGTCGTCTTGCCGGTCTTGCGGTCGCCGATGATCAGCTGTCGCTGCCCGCGCCCGATCGGGGTCATCGAGTCGATGGCCTTGATGCCGGTCTGCAGCGCCTCCTTCACGGGCTGGCGCGCCATCACGTTGGGGGCCTGCAGCTCCAGCTCGCGGAAGCCCTCGTTCTCGACGTCGCCCAGCCCGTCGATCGGGGCGCCCAACGGGTCCACGACGCGGCCGAGGAACTTGTCGCCGATCGGGACCGAGAGCACCCGGCCGGTCCGCTTGACCTTCTGACCCTCGTCGATGCCCTGGAACGGCCCGAGGATCACGACGCCGATCTCCCGGACGTCGAGGTTGAGCGCCACACCGAGCGTGCCGTCCTCGAACTCCAGCAGTTCGTTGGCCATCGTCGAGGGCAGGCCCTCGACATGCGCGATGCCGTCACCGGCATCGGTGACGACGCCGACCTCCTCGCGGGAGATGTCCGGCGTGTACGACGAGACGTAGCGCTCCAGCGCGTCGCGGATCTCGTCCGACGAGATGGTCAGCTCGGCCATCCTCAACTTCCTCTGCTCGGCGTCGTTGTGACGAAGTCTTTGCGGTCCAGCGTCAGCGCTCGACCAGCGCGTGGCGGGTGTCGATGAGCCGGCGCAGGACCGTCCCGTCGTACAGGTCCGACCCGATCAGCACGCTCACCCCGCCGAGGACCTCGGGGTCCACGGTCAGCTTGATGGTGACCTCCCGACCGTACAGTTCGGACAGCGTCGATCCCAAGCGGCGCTCCTCCTCCTCCGTGAGCGGGGTGGCCACGGTGACGTATGCCACCTGCCGGTCCCGGCGTTCGGCGGCGGTCTCCACCAACCGGGTCAGCGACGCGGCGAACCCGCGGCCGCCGTACCCCTGCACCGAGATCTCGGCGAGGCGGATGGTGACCGGTCGGGCCTTGCCCTCCAGCAGCGCGTGGACGAGGTCCGCCCGGCGCCGCGGCGGCTCGGCGGGATCTCCGATGATCGCCGCCAGCCGCGTATCGCCGTCGACGACCTGCCCGAACCGGAACAGCTCGTCCTCGACGTCGGCCAACTCGCCGGCGCGGTCCGCCGACGCGAGCAGCGCCTCCACGCCGAGCCGCTCGGTCGCGTCGAGCAGCTCGTTCGAGGAGGACCAGCGACCCGTGACCAGGCTGGCGACCAGGTCGGTGGCCGTAGCGCTGGCCTTGCCCTCGAGCAGGCCGCGCAGGAGATTCGCGCGGTCTTCGCCGGTCCGGGCGGGGTCGGACAGCGCGCGCCGCAGCCGGGGCTGCCTCTCAAGCAGCGCGCCGACCGTGAGGATCTCGTCGCCCACGGCCACCAACGCCGTCGGCTCGGCCTCGCGGGCGTACGCCTCGAGGCGGTCCGCGGCCGCGGCGTACGACTCCCGGCTCTCGAGAGCGGCCATCAGCGGGCTCCCGCGGCCTCGAGATCGGCGAGGAACCGCTCGACGGTGCCCTTGCGGCGGGCCTCGTCGGCCAGCGACTCACCCACGATCCTGCTCGCCAGGTCGACGGCGAGCGTGCCCATCTCGGTGCGCAGCTGGCGCACGATGGTCTGCCGCTCCGCGGTGAGCTGGTCCCTGCCGGCCGCGACAATCCGATCCTGCTCCTCGCGGGCCCTGGCCAGGAGGTCCTGCCGGATGCCCTCGGCGTCGGCCCGAGCCTCGTCGCGGATGCGCGCCGCCTCGGTGCGCGCCTCGGCGAGCTGGGCCCGGTACTGCTCCAGCAGCTGGTTCGCCTCGGCCTGCGCGGCCTCGGCCCGCTGGATGCCACCCTCGATCGCCTCGACCCGGGCTTGGAACGTCTGCTCCATCCTCGGGAAGACGAACTTGATCAGCGCGTAGCAGAGGATGCCGAACGCGATCGCCCCGATGACCATCTCCTGCCAGATCGGCACGATCGGGTTGTGCTCGGCGGCCAGGTACTCCATGCGAACCTCCGTCGCGAGGGGTGGGGCTTAGCTGAAGACGAAGCCGAACGCGATGCCCAGCAGGGCCAACGCCTCGACGACCGCGAAGCCGATCCAGACGAACGGCAGCGTCATCTGCGACGACTCCGGTTGCCGGGCGGTCGACTGGATGTACGAGGCGAAGATCAGGCCCACGCCTATGCCCGGGCCGATGGCGGCCAGGCCGTAACCGATGGCGCTGAGACTGCCGGTGACTGCGGCGAGATCCATGGGTGAGGTCCTCCTGGTTATCGCGCGTGACCTTCACGCGGGAAGCTGGATGGGGTGGGCAACATCAGTGCTCCTCGGCGAGGGCGCCCTGGACGTAGCTCGCGGTCAGCACGACGAACACGTAGGCCTGCAGAACGATCACCAGCGCCTCGAGGAACGTCAGCGCGACGGCCATCACCCAGGACAGCAGTGAGATCGGGAACAGCAGCGCGTTCGCGTTGAGCATCACGAACCCACCTAGCGAGAACACGAGCAGGATCACGTGGCCGGCGAACATGTTGGCGAAGAGCCGCAGCGCGAGCGTGAACGGCCGGAAGATGAACGTCGACGCGAACTCGATCGGAACCAGGATCGGCAGGATGAACCACGGCGCGGGCGGGAGCAGTGCGTGTTTGAAGTAGCCGCCGAAACCATGCTTGCGTACGCCGACCCAGATGAACATGACCCAGCTGATGATGGCCAACACGGTGGGGAACGCGATGTGTGACGTCGGGGGGAGCTGGATGCCGGGGATGATGCCGAACAGGTTGGTCAGCAGGATGAAGCAGAACAGCGTCGTGAAGTACGGCGCGAACCGCACGCCCTCGTGGCCGATCAGTTCGACCGCGATGTTGTTCCGGCCGAAGCCGTAGATCGACTCCGCGATCCACTGGCGCTTCGTGGGCACGAGCTTCGGGTCGCGGTACGCCCAGAGGAAGTAGATGATCAGCAACCCGACGGCGAGGAAGACCAGGACCGTGACCTTGGTGATCCAGATGTTGTCCCCGCCCCAGGGCACGATGCTGGGCAGGTAGAAATCATCCACCTCGGGCGGAAACGGGATGTCGCTCCGCGGTAGAGCGATCGCCTGTCCGAGCACGCGTCCCTTCCCTCGCTAGGTGCCGAGCCGGCGCGCGACGAGGTAGACGCCACCGGCGGCGCCGACCACCACGCCGATCCCGGTGGCGATGCCCCCGGTGTCGAGCCAACGGTCGACCAGCCAACCGATGAATCCCCATGCCGCCATGCCACCGAGCAGGTAGGCGAGGGCGGTCCAGCCCTGTCCCGCACCGGTCGGGGAGTCGTCCGGGCGGCCAGGTTGCTTGGGGGTTTGGTCACCGGCCATGACGCGGCGAACCATATCAGTCGGCCGATCCCGCGCAGAAGTCACCCCCCACGCACTGGAGGCGGTGCGCGGGCGCCGCGGGAAGCCGACGGCGTTACAGGCTACTCCCGGTCATCCGCGCTCTGTCCAGACGCATTTCGGACAGTTTTGCGCACGCCAGCCCCCGCCCACGGGCCGATCTAGGGCGAATTCTGGTCAGTTGATCTCCGATCACCAGAATTCGCCCTAGATCGACCGCGCAGGATCGACCGCGCAGGATCCCGGCACGATACGGCCGCAAGGTCAGTCGTCGCGCGCCTCGGCCGGCGGGCGGTACGCCAGTCGCGGCGGGTTGCGGACGACCCAGATGATCTGCGTCGCCGTCCACGCGACCACGCCGGCCACGACGCCGAGGCCGAGCGGCACGAGGCCGTCCCAGCCGCTGGCGGCGACCGCGGCCATCACGACGCCGATCACCGTGAACTTCACCGCGTACGCCGTCATCCCGACCGGCAGCACGAGGGCTGGGCGGACCGCGTCCGCCCACGCGATCAGCAGCGTGGAGATCAGATAGCTGGCGGTCACGATCCCGACCCCGAGCGCCGCTCCGACCGCGCCGGCGCCATCGCGCAGCACGCCGCCGAGCAGCGCCGCCGCCACGATCAGCACGCCGGAGACCGTGAGGAGCAGCGGCAGGTGCCGCAGGCGCCAGCCGCGGTCCTCGTCGCCGGTCGCCGTCATCGGGGGTACGCCGGGAAGTTGGCGACCAGCTCGGCGACCTCGTCACGCAGCTCCCGGACGCGGTCGTCGCCGCCCGGCGCCGCCGGCGGGGAGGAACGTACGGCGCGGGCGATCAGCGACGAGACCTGGCGCATCTCCGCCTCGCGCATGCCCTGGGTGGTGACGCTCGGCGTGCCCACCCGGATGCCCGAAGCGATCATGGGCTTCTGTGGGTCGTACGGGATCGCGTTCTTATTCAGCGTGATCTTGGCGGCGTCGCACAGCTCCTCGGCCTCGCGGCCGGTGACGCCGACGTCGCGGAGGTCGATCAGCGCCAGGTGGGTGTCGGTGCCGCCGGAGACCGGGCGCATCCCCTCGGCGGCCAGCCCGGCGGCGAGCGCCTTGGCGTTCGCGATGACCTGCCGGGCGTACGCGGCGTACTCCGGCGTCGCCGCCTCCCGGAGCGCGACCGCCTTCGCCGCGATCGCGTGCATCAGCGGGCCACCCTGGGTGAACGGGAAGACCGCCTTGTCGATCCGCTGGGCCAGCTCGCGCCGGCACAGGATCATGCCACCGCGCGGGCCGCGCAGGACCTTGTGGGTGGTGAAGCACACGACGTCCGCGTACGGGACCGGCGACGGGATCGCGCCGCCGGCGACCAGCCCGATGAAGTGCGCCGCGTCGACCATCAGGTACGCGCCGACCTCGTCCGCGATCTCGCGGAACCGCGCAAAATCGATCAGCCGGGGGTACGCCGTCGCGCCGCAAATGATCATCTTCGGACGGTGCGCCAGGGCGAGGTCGCGCACCTCGTCGTAGTCGATCAGCTCGGTGTCGGCGCGGACCGTGTAACCGACCGTGCCGAACCACTTCCCCGAGAAGTTGACCTTGCTGCCGTGCGTCAGGTGGCCGCCGTGCGGCAGGTCCATCGCGAGCACGGTGTCGCCCGGCTGCAGCAGCGCGGCGTACGCGGCGAGGTTCGCGCTCGCGCCGCTGTGCGGCTGGAGGTTCGCGTGCTCGGCGCCGAACAGCTCCGTCGCCCGGCCGATGCCGATCTCCTCGGCCCGGTCGACCTCACCGCAGCCGCCGTAGTACCGCTTGCCGGGGTACCCCTCCGCGTATTTGTTCGTCAGCGTCGAGCCGAGCGCGGCCAGGACCGCGGGCGAGGTCAGGTTCTCGCTGGCGATGAGCTGGAGGCCGCCGCGCAGCCGGTCAAGCTCGCCGAGGACCACCGACGCGATCTCGGGATCGGTCGCCTTGAGCTCGTCGAAGTCCGGCCCCCAGTATGTGCTCACTGCCTCCTCCCCTCCCCGACGTCGGCCCCAGCGTCCGCCCCATCGTCAGGCCGCGAGCAACAACGCCGCGAACGGGCGTACCGTCTCCTCGATCTCGTCCGCGACGCGGCTGAAGCACTGGTCGCCGCGGCCCCACGGGTCGTCCAGGTCATCGTCGGGCCGCGGCGGCGCGCCGCCGCGGACGGCGTCGGCGGCCTCGACGATCGCCACGCCCCGGGCGTACGCATCGTCGGGCGACAGTCCGGCCGGTGGCAGCGCGCCGGCGTCGATCGCCGACAGCAGCCGACCGAACTCGCCGAGCACGAACGTGCGGGCGACCGCGTCGGGGCGCAGCGACGCCACGTACGACTGCTGGTCAGCCGTCGCGGTGAGCACCAGATCAGCCGCCTCGATGTGTTCCGAGCGCAACCGGCGGGCGGCGAAGCCGGTCGGGTCCCCGCCGTGGGCGCGCACCTGGCGGGCCGCCGGCGGGTTCATCGGCTCACCCTGGTGCCAGCCACCGGTCCCAGCGCTCTGGCTGTGCATCAGGTCGTCGGCCTTGTCGCCAACGAGATCCCGCGCCGCGAGTACGAGCAGCCGCTCCGCCATGGGCGAGCGGCAGATGTTGCCCATGCAGACATGCAGGACGGTGAATGGCGGCACTAGCCGGCCTCCGCGCCGACCAGGTCGGGAACGACGTCGCGCAGCTTCTCCAGCGGGATGGCACCGTCACGCAGCACCCGCGGCACCTCACCGGTGACGTCCACGATCGTGCTGGGCACCGGGTCGGGGCACGGACCCGCCTCCAGGTAGACCCGAACCGCGTACCCGAGCTGCTCGCGTGCCTCGTCGGCGGTCGTCGCCGCCGGCTGGCCGGTCTTGTTCGCCGACGAGACGGCCATCGGCCCGGTCTCGCGCAGCACCTCGAGCGCGACCGGGTGCAGCGGCATGCGCACGGCGACCGTTCCCCCGGTGTCCCCCAGGTCCCAGTCCAGCGACGGCGCGTGCTCGACGACGATCGTCAGCGCCCCGGGCCAGAACGCCTCCACCAGGTCACGCGCGACCGCCGGCAGTGTGAGGACCAGCCCGTTGAGCGTGTGCCGCGAGCCAACGAGGACCGGCGGCGGCATCTGTCGCCCGCGGCCCTTCGTATTGAGCAGCGAGGTTACCGACCAGGACTTGAAGGCGTCGGCCCCGATTCCGTAGACGGTGTCCGTGGGCATGACGACCAGCTCGCCGCTGCGGACCGCCTCGATCGCGGCGGCGATGCCCTGCTCGCGTTCGGCGAGGGTGCGACAGTCGTAGAGCATCACGAGGTGCCAGTCTGCCATGAATGCGGCGCCGGGCCGCCGCGCCGGGTCGCCGTGCAGAACCGGGGACGGCCGGCCAGGTCCAGATGATCATTTATCCAGTCGAATCGGCCGTCCGCGGCGAACAGCTCCCGGACCGCCGCGGCATGAGTGTCGTCGTGCTCGATCCCGACGACGCCGCCCGGGCGCAGCAGGACGCCGGCCCGACCGATCACCGGCCCGATGACGGCCAGCCCGTTGGAGCCGCCGAACACCGCGTCCGCCGGGTCGTGTTCGGCCACCTCCGGCGGCACGGCGACCGATCCGGGCACGTACGGCGGGTTGCACAGCACGACGTCCACCGTGCCGTCCAGCTCGGCCAACACGCCGGGGTCGGTGGCGTCGCCGGCCACGACCGTCACCGGCGGGTCGCCGGCGGCGGCCCGCGCGGAGGCGTTGCGGCGCAGCCACCCGAGGGCGGCCAAGTCGCGCTCCACGGCGTACACCCGGACCGCGCGGACCTCGTGCGCGACGGCGAGTGCGATCGCCCCCGAGCCGCTGCCCAGGTCGACCACGACGGCGCCGCCGCCCCGCTCCCTGGCCGCCGTGATCCCCCACCCGGCGAGCAGCTCGGTCTCCGGACGGGGCACGAACACGCCGGGTCCCACCGCGAGCTCCACGCGCCGAAACACGGTCGAACCGACCAGATGCTGCAGTGGTACCCGGTTCGCCCGCTCCGCGACAAGATCACGAAGTCGCCGGGCCTGCGCCGGGGTCAGCACCTCGACGAGCGCCAACCGCCCCCGCGGCACGCCGAGCACGTGCGCGGCGAGGAGTTCGGCATCGGTACGCGGGGACTGCACTCCCGCCGCGGCCAGCTGTTCCGCGGCCGCGGCCAGGGCCGCCGAGAGACGTTCCGACTCTTCGGCCGGGTGTTTCTCTTGGCGTGTCACGCCATAATCATTGAACGTCGGGTCCGGTGGGCACCGCCCACCGGCCCGACGACGACGAACATGTGGGACCGTCCGGCCGGCGCCGGACGCTGGCGGGGAGGCGATGTGCGCTGGCTCGACCGGGTCAAGGACCAGGCCGACGAGCTTGCCTTCGTGAGACGGCTGCTGCAGCTCGGCCAGTCGGCCGAGGCACTCGACGTCGCCGATAAGGTGCTGGCGACCACGTCCGACTCCAACGCCCGTGCGGACGCCGCGATCCTGCGGCTCAACGCCCTGGTCAATCTCGGACACACCGCCGCATATTCGGCGGCCGTTAATGTCGCGTTTGATGCGGTACACGAGGTAACGGACCCGTACCCACACGGCCAGCTGCACGCGCTCGTCGCCCTCGGGGCGCACCACCAGGGGGCGCTCGAGCGCTGCGTCACCCACCTCGTGCTCGGCGCGCGGGCGCTGGGCGCGGTCGAGGAGCCGGACGCGGACGTGGCCTGGGCGTGGCACGACCTGGCCATGGCGTACTCCTACCTGGGCTTCCACGGGTGGGCGTTGGGTGCGATCGAACACTCGCGTGAGGTCGGGGCGGTCGCCGGGGTGCCCGACGTCTCGCTCACCTCTCCGGGCATCCGGCTGCGGGTCGCCGTCTCCCTCGACCACGCCGGTGACACCGAGGGCTGCCTGCGCGTGCTGCGCGACCTGACGGGCGAGCTCACCCGCCTGATCGGATCCGACGACTGGTTGTCGGTGCGGCCACCGAGCCGCGCCGGCTACGGGTACGCCCTGACGCGCCGTGCCGCCCTCGGGGAACAGTCCGATGTGGACGCACTCGCCCTGCTGCGGGACTGCGGCGACGGTGCCCGCTCCCGCGATCTGCGCCAACTCGGGGAGGTCTGCCTCGCCATCGCCGGCGGCCGGCCCATCGAGGCCCTGACCCGGCTCGAGTCCGTCACGGTGGCGGCGGACACCGCGGGCCCGTCGGAGACCGCGCGACTGCGCGCGCTCGCGTACCAGCACGCCGGCGACCACGCCGCGGCGCACCGGGCCGATCGCCGCGCGTTCCGCCTCGCCGCGCAGCGCAGCGACTGGCTGCGGGACGTCTACGTCGAGGGCATCGCGGCCCGGCTGGCCCACGAGGATCTGCGCCGCACGGTCGCCCGGTACGCCGACGAGGCGCTCACCGATCCGCTCACCGGGCTGCCCAACCGGCGCCACCTCGAGCAGTACGTCGCCGCGATGGTCAGCCGGGGTGAACGCGCGGTCGTCGGCGTCGCGGACCTCGACGGATTCAAGGCGGTCAACACCAGGCACGGACACCACGCGGGCGATCTCGTGCTGCAGCGCATCGCCGCCGTGATCGCGCGGGTGATGCGCCGCGGCGACTTCGTCGCCCGGTACGGCGGCGACGAGTTCGTGGTCGTGCTGCCCGGCGCCGGGCTGGACGAGGCGGGCGAGGTGGCGCGCCGGATCATTGGCGCGGTCGGTGCCGAGGACTGGCATTCGGTGGTCCCGGGCACGCCCGTGGGGGTCAGCGTCGGCTGGGCCGAGGTGGCCGGCGCCGGCGCTACCCTCCGGGCGGCGCTGACCACCGCGTTCGAGGCGGCCGACCGCGCGATGCTCCGAGCAAAGGCCCCGCGAGCGGCCTCCTGACCGGTTACCGCCGCGCCAGCTCCGTCTCGCCGGTTAGTCGGGCCGCCCGGTCCGCCTCGGCGAGCGCGTCGAGCACGCCATCCAGGTCGCCGGCGAGAACCAGATCCAGGTTGTACGCCGTGTAGCCGATCCGGTGGTCGGTGATGCGGTTCTGCGGGAAGTTGTACGTGCGGATCCGCTCCGAACGGTCGACCGTGCGCACCTGTGCCTTGCGCGCGTCCGAGGCGGCCGCAGCGGCGTGCTCCTCCGCGACCAGGGCCAGCTTGGCGCGCAGCATCCGCATCGCCCGATCCTTGTTCTGAAGCTGGGAGCGCTCGTTCTGGCAGGACACCACGATGGCGGTCGGCAGGTGCGTGATGCGTACGGCCGAATCGGTCGTGTTGACCGACTGGCCACCCGGGCCGGACGAGCGGAACACGTCGATGCGCAGGTCGTTCGGGTCGATCTCGACCTCGGTCTCCTCGACCTCGGGCGTGACGAGCACGCCGGCGGCCGAGGTGTGGATGCGACCCTGCGACTCGGTCACCGGCACCCGCTGGACCCGGTGGACGCCACCCTCCCACTTCAGCCGCGACCACACCCCGGCCCCACCCTCGGGCACCACGCGTGTCTTGACCGCGATGGCGACGTCCTTGACCCCGCCCAGATCCGACTGCTGCGAGTCGAGCACCTCGGTGACCCAGCCGTGCCGCTCGGCGTACCGCAGATACATCCGCAGCAGGTCCCCGGCGAACAGCGCGGACTCCTCGCCGCCCTCGCCCGCCTTGATCTCGAGGATCACGTCCTTGCCGTCGCTCGGGTCGCGCGGCATCAGCAGCTCGGCGAGGCGCTCCTCGATTGCCGGCAACGCCGCGGCCAGCGACTCCGCCTCCGCGGCAAACGCGGGATCCTCGGCCGCGAGCTCCTTGGCGGCGACGAGATCCTCCCGAGCCTGCGCGAGCTCGGTCGCCGTCTTGTGGATCGGCGTCAGCTCGGCGAAGCGACGGCCGACCCGGCGCGCCACGGACTGATCCGCGTGGATCGCGGGGTCGGCGAGGCGGCGCTCCAGCTCGGCGTACTCGTCGAGCAGCGCACTGAGACGATCGGTGCTCACCGCCACCCCCTTTCACGCACGAAACAGACCAACGGCGCCCGACCGGCTCCGGGTCTGGAGCGGGCGGGCGCCGTCTGGGCAGCTACTTGGCGGCCTTCTTGGCCTGGGCCTTGGCGTACTTCTGCTGGAACTTCGCCACCCGGCCGGCCGTGTCGAGCACGCGCTGCTTGCCGGTGTAGAACGGGTGGCACGCGCTGCAGGTCTCGACGTGAATCACGCCGTTCTTCGCCGTACTGCGCGTGGTGAAGGTGTTGCCGCAGGAGCAAGTGACCTCGGTCACGACGTACTGCGGGTGGATGTCGGGCTTCATGCCTCGGTCCTCTCATGGATGGTCGCCGGGTCGCCGTCAACGCCGGGCCCGCGCTCGCGGGCCGGCTCGGGCGTGAACCGGAACCGTGGCCGATTGACCAGTGTGCCATGCGCACACCGTGACCTCTAACGCGACCGGCCGATAATTGATTCCCGTGACCCGTCCCCGTCGATCTAGGGCGAATACTGGTGGTTAGAGATCGACTAACCAGAATTCGCCCTAGATCGACCGGGGAGGTGCGTAGAGGGGACGAGCGTGCCGAAGCTGATCATTACGCGCGGGCTGCCGGGCTGCGGCAAGACGGCGTACGCCCGCACGCTGCAGCCATGGGTGGTCCGGGTCAACCGCGACGATCTACGCCGGATGCTGCACGGCGACCGGCTCTACACGCAGACCGCGGAGGCGCGGGTCACGGTGGCGCAGCGGGCGGCCGTCGAGGCGCTGCTGCGGGCCGCGGCCAACGTGATCGTGGACGACACGAACCTCCCGGCTCGCGTCGTCCGGGCGTGGAGCGAGCTGGCCACGCGGGTCGGCGCGACGTTCGAGATCGTCGACCTCACCCACGTGCCGGTCGACGAGTGCGTACGCCGCGACGCCACCCGCCCCGAGCCCGAGCGGGTCGGCGAAGATGTGATCCGCGGGCTCTATGCGCGGCATCTGGCCCGCGTCCAACCGTGATCAAGATTCTGTCGGCGACCTGGCGACCCGCGGTGGCCGTGCTGCTCGGCCTGGTGATCGTCGTGACGTTGCTCTGGCTGGTCCAGCGCCGGCTGATCTACGTCCCGGACGACCGCCGGGTGCCGCCCGCGGCCGACGCTGTGCCCGGCGGCCGGGACGTGACGCTCGAGACGTCCGATGGCCTGCGGCTGGGAGCCTGGCTCGTGCCCGCCGGGCGCCCCGACCGCGGAATGACCGTGCTGGTCGCGCACGGCAACGCCGGCAACCGCGCCGACCGGGCGACGCTGGCGGTGGCCCTGTCCCGCGCCGGGTTCGCGGTGCTGCTGTTTGACTACCGGGGGTACGCGGGGAATGGTGGTCGCCCGTCCGAGGAGGGACTGGCACGGGACGCGCGCGCGGCGTACCGATATCTGGTCGAGAACGCCGGCGTGCCGCCGGACCGCCTGATCTACTTCGGCGAGAGCCTGGGCGCGGGGGTGGTCGCTGAGCTCGCGACCTCGCACCCGCCGGCCGCGCTCGTACTTCGGTCGCCGTTCGTCGACCTCGCCGCGGCGGGCGCGGCGCACTACCCCTACCTGCCGGTGCGGGCGCTGCTGCGCGATCGGTACCCGGTAGCGGAACACCTGGCGCACGTGCGGGTCCCAACGTGCGTCGTCTACGGCACGGCGGATACGGTCGTCCCGGCGGACCAGAGCCGGGCCGTGGCGTCGCGCGCGGCCGGTCCGGTGTCGGTGCTCGCCATCGACGGCGCGGACCACAACGACGACGCGCTGGTCGACGGCCCGGAGGTCGTCGCGGCGGTGGTCGCCGTGGCCGAGCGGGTCAACCGCTCGGCCTGAAGCGGGCGGCGGCCCCCTCCCCCGAGTGGTTGTTTGTTACCACCTACGAGACCTGATCCATATCTGGATCGGGCGACGTCGCCCGGCCGGCCCGCCGATCCATTTATCGGTCAGCCCTCGTAGGTGGTTGAAACATGTGCAAGGGGTGCGACCTCGCGGCCGCACCCCTTCGCGTCGACTCGTTGGGCGAACTACTCGCCCGGCGTGGTCTTGGCGATCTGCATGAGGAACTCGATGTTGGTCCGGTTCTGCTTGAGCCGGTCGAGCAGCAGGTCCAGGGCGGCCTGCGACTCCAGCGAGTGCAGCACCTTGCGGAGCTTGTGCACGATGGCCAGCTCGTCCGGCGCGAGCAGGATCTCCTCCTTGCGCGTGCCGGACGGGTCGATGTCAATGGCCGGGAACACCCGCTTGTCAGCGATCTTCCGGTCGAGCCGGAGCTCCGCGTTGCCGGTGCCCTTGAACTCCTCGAAGATCACGGTGTCCATCATCGAGCCGGTCTCCACCAGCGCGGTGGCCAGGATCGTCAGGGAGCCGCCGTTCTCGATGTTGCGGGCCGCGCCGAGGAACCGCTTGGGCGGGTACAGCGCGGTCGAGTCGATGCCGCCGGAAAGGATCCGGCCAGAGGCCGGCGCCGCCAGGTTGTACGCCCGACCCAGCCGCGTGATCGAGTCGAGCAGCACGACGACGTCGTGGCCGAGCTCGACCAGGCGCTTGGCCCGCTCGATGGCGAGCTCGGCGACCGTGGTGTGGTCCGACGGCGGCCGGTCGAAGGTCGAGGCGATGACCTCGCCCTTCACCGAGCGCTGCATGTCGGTGACCTCTTCGGGCCGCTCGTCCACGAGCACGACCATGAGGTGGCACTCGGGGTTGTTGTTGGTGATCGCGTTGGCGATCGCCTGGAGCACCATCGTCTTGCCGGCCTTCGGCGGCGAGACGATGAGCGCCCGCTGGCCCTTGCCGATCGGCATGACCAGATCGATCACCCGGGTGGTGAGGATGTGCGGCTCCGACTCCAGCCGCAGCCGCTCCTGCGGATACAGCGGCGTGAGCTTGTAGAACTCCGGGCGCCGTCGTGCCTCCTCCGGGTCCATCCCGTTGATCGTGTCCAGGCGTACGAGCGGGTTGTACTTGTCACGGCGCTGCTCGCCCTCGCGAGGCGCGCGGACGGCACCGGTGACCGCGTCGCCGCGACGCAGCCCGTACTTCTTGACCTGCGACATCGAGACGTACACGTCGTTCGGGCCGGACAGGTAACCGGTGGTCCGCACGAACGCGTAGTTGTCGAGCACATCGATGATGCCGGCCACCGGGATGAGCACGTCGTCCTCGGTCACCTGCGGCTCGCCGCCGCCCTCGGTCCGCTCTCCGCGGCCACGCCGGCGGTCGCGGAAACGGCTGCGCCGGCCGCGCCGGCCGCCGCCCTCACCGTCGTCGTCGCCGTCGTCGCGACTGTTGTCCATGCGCTGGTTGCGGTCCCCGCCGCGGTCACCGCGGTCACCGCGGTCTCCACGATCCCGGCCGCCACGTTCGCCCCGGTCACCGCGCTCGCCCCGCTCGCCCCGCTCTCCGCGCGACTCGCGCTCGTTGCGCGGCTCACGATCGGGGCGCGGCTCCCGGGCCGGGCGTGGTTCGCCCTCGGCCCGCGGCTCGCCCTCGGCCCGCGGCTCCGGCGGACCGGCCGGGCGGCTGGCCCGACGCGGCGCGCGTTCCTCGATATCAACGGCGGGACGCCGCCCGTCGCCTCGGCGGTCGGCCTCGACGTGCTCGGCGGCGACGGTCCGGCCAGCGCCGGACAGCGCGGCGTCGTCGCGTACGTCGGCCCGGACCTCCTCGCGGGAGGCCTCGACGCGCGCGGCAACCTCGGCCCGCGGCCGCGGCGCGCCGGCGGCCGAGCCACCCTGACGCTCCGAGATCGCGGCGATCAGCTCGCCCTTGCGCATCCGCGCCGTGCCCGAGATCCCGAGCGACGCGGCGAGACTCTGCAGCTCCGGGAGCAGCATCGCGGACAGCCCGCTACCGGTCCGCCGACGGCGGGTCGTGCCGGTGGTGGTTGCGTCAGCGACGTTCGAGACATCCGACGTCATGCCGGTGGTGTCGCTCAATGGTTTCCTTCCCTCGATAGGCCGGGGCTGCCCGGGTACGTCAATATGGTGGCCGGGCGGCCTCGGATACACAGCCCCGTTAACCGCGGGCGCCGTCTGCGGTGATCCTTGGAGACTGCGGTCCAGCGAGCCTTCGGCAAGGGGGTGAGACAGACTGACCGCCGAATGCTTCGGGAGTGAGCCGCCCCGCAGAGATCGCGTGTTTCGCGGCTGTGCTAGGTCAGAGGGTAATCAACTCGTGCGACCTGCGGCAACAGGATCCCGCTCGGCGTGTCCAAGTGTACCCCTCGCGACTCTGGCGCCGGACCGGTCTACCTCGACGCGCCAAGCACTCCAACCGTCGCCGGCCGCGAATTGTTCCGGCGGCTCTGTGAGCGCCATCACGCTGGGCCCCGCCCCACTGACCACGGCGGCCACTCCGGCCGCACGCAGGGCCTCTACCAGCGCGAACGTCGCGGGCGCCTCCCCCGCGCGGTAGCGCTGGTGCAGCCGGTCCTCGGTCGCGGCCAGCAGCAGCGACGGCCGTGCGGTCAGCGCGTGAACCAGCAGGGCCGCCCGGCCGGCGTTGAGCGCCGCGTCCGCGTGCGGCACGGTCTCCGGCAGCGCCGCGCGGGCCGCCGCGGTGAGCCCGCGCGCCTCCGGAACGAACAGCATTGGGCGTACGCCGGGAGCCGGCGTCAGGGAGACGGCCCGCGCGCCGCCCGGCTCCCGCCACGCGATGGTGAGCCCGCCGAGCAGGCAGGCGGCGACGTTGTCGGGGTGGCCCTCGAGCTCGGCGGCCAGGCGCAGGGCGTCGGCGTCGTCCAGGGCATCCGCGCCGCCCGTCACGAGCTCGCGCGCCAGCAGCACGCCGGCGACGATCGCCGCCGAGGACGAGCCGAGCCCGCGTGCCTGCGGGATCCGGTTCACGCACTCCAGCGCGAGGCCGGGCGGGACGGCGTCGAGCGCGTCGAACGTCGCTCGGGCCGCGCGGATCACCAGGTGGTCCTCGCCGTCCGGCAGCTCACCCGCGCCCTCGCCGGTGACCGTCACCCGGAAGCCGCCGTCGGTCACCCGCGCGCCGACGTCGTCGTAGAGCGTCAGGGCCAGTCCCAGCGCGTCGAAGCCCGGCCCGAGGTTGGCGCTGGTGGCCGGCACCCGCACGCGTACCGGACCGGACACGAAGGACACGGCCACCGCCTCATGCTAGTGCGCCCGCTGGTGTGTTCAGATCTTGCGCTTCGGCGCCCGCCCCGCCGCGTCGAGGGCGCGCCGCAGCGCGTACTCGATCTGCGCGTTGACGCTGCGCAGGTCGTCGGCGGCCCACCGGGCCACCGCCTCGTACACATGAGGGTCCAGCCGCAGCAGCAGCTTCTTGCGCTCGGCCACGACCGCGCCTCAGGAGTACAGCGAGCCGGTGTTCACGACGGGTTGTGCCGCCCGGTCGCCACACAGGACGACCAACAGGTTCGCGACCATCTGCGCCTTGCGCTCCTCGTCGAGGTCCACGACGTTCTCGGCGGCCAGCCGGTCGAGCGCGTTGGAAACCATGCCGACCGCGCCCTCAACGATCTTGAATCGGGCGGCCACGATCGCGCTCGCCTGCTGCCGGGCCAGCATCGCCTGAGCGATCTCCGCCGCGTACGCCAGGTGAGTCGTCCGGGATTCCAGAATGTCGACCCCGGCCAGCGCCACCCGCTCGCGCAGCTCGGTTGTCAACTCCTCGCTGACCACCGAGCTGTCCCGCAGACTCGCTCGGTTCGGCTCGTGCGCCTCGTACGGATAGCTGGTCGCGAGGTGCCGGACCGCCGCCTCGGCCTGCACCGAGACGTACGCGTCGTGGTCGTCCACCGCGAACACCGCCTTCGCGGAGTCGACCACCTGCCACACGACGACGGCCGCGATCTCGACCGGGTTGCCGTCGGCGTCCGAGACCTTCAGCCGGGCCGTCTCGAAGTTGCGTACCCGCAGGGAGACCCGCCGCCGTTTCGTGAGCGGCCAGGTGAGGTAGAAGCCCGCGGCGGTGATCGAGCCGACGTACCGCCCGAAGAACTGGACGACCTGTGCCTGGTTCGGGTTCACGACGGTGAGCCCCGTGGCGAGCAACACGACCACCACACCGGCCCCGATGGAGATCCACGTGGCCGTGCCGGACCGGCCGGCGCGCTGAGCAGACTGCGTCAAGAGGTAGCCCGCGACCGCCACCGCGAGCATTACTGCCAATGCGACAAACCCCGATACTCGAGTCGCGCGTCGCTCCATCGAGCCCTCCTACGCTATCGAAGTGATATCACCACGATAGCGCGACCCGCCTCCGGCGGCCAACTTCGACGGAGTTGGGCAGACAAACCGAGTTGATCACCCAACTCCGACGGAGTTGGGTCAGACGACGGGGCTGACCGTCGTCGCGGCCGGCTCGGGCGCCCGCGCCGACAGCGACAACCGGCGGGTGGCGATACGCCAGCCGATGGCGTACAGGAGGGTGGTCGTGCCGCAGCCCGCGATCAGCACCCGCTCGTCGATCGAGTCCACGAGCGCGCCGGCGACCAGCTGGCTGACCGAAATCGCCAGCGTCGCGAGCATCATGTCCGTGGCGAAGATCCGGCCGCGGAGCTGATCGGGCACCTCCCCCTGCAGCGCGTAGTTCGACATCACCCAATTGCCGCCGCCGGCCACGTGCGCGACTAGCACCAACGCCAGCACGAGCGGGAACCACCGCGCGAGCGACACGCCGAGGTACGCCAGCCCGTACGTGCTCATCGAGATCGCGAGCCCCGGCAGCAGCCAGGACCGGTGGGTAAGCACCCGGCGCATGAGCAGCGGGCCGACCAGCGCGCCCAGGCCGCGCACGGCGAACAGCAGACCCGTGCCGATCGCCCCGACGCCGAAGATCCCGGCCAGGATGGGGAACACCGTCAGCACCCCGTTGCCCAGGCCCACTGCCGACTTGACGGTGACCAGGGCGAGCACCCGCGGGCTCCGACCGAGATACCGCAGCGACTCGCCGATCGCGGCCCACGTCCGCGGCGTACCGTCCGCGGCGTCGTGGTCGGCCTGGGTGGGGCGGCGGATCCGCAACGCCAGCAGCGCGGCCGCGACCAGGCTCGCGGCGGCGAGCACGAAGCAGGTGTACGCGGAGAGCGCGGCGCTCAGCACACCGCCGAGCGACGCACCGACGACCGCCATCGTGCCCCAGGCGGAACCGGCGACCGCGTTGGCGGCGGCCAAATCCTCGGAGTCCACGAGGTTCGGCAGCGCCGCCGAGGCGGCCGGCGAATAGAACGCCTTCGCCACGGCCACCGACGCGATGGCGACCAGCGCGAGCCAGGCGGTGCTCCCACTGCGTACCCCTAGCAGGGCCAGAACCCCGACGATGGCCGCCAGATTCGCGGTGATCATGATCTTCTTACGATCGACGCGGTCCGCGACCGTCCCCGTGTACGGCAGGAGCAACGCCATCGTGCCGGTGTCGATCGCGAGGGCGAGCGCGCCCCACACGCCGCTGCCGGTCAGGTGGGGCAGCAACACCAGCAGCGGGACGAGGACGAACCAGTCCGCGCCGAAGACCACGAGCTCGGCGAGGAAGAGGTTGCGGAAGTCGCGGTTGCGGGTAACGACCGACAGCGGAGACGCCACGTACCCAGACCCTACGTGGTGGCGAATACCTCCACCACGAGGGGGTTCGTGTCGTCGGAGCACCGCGGGCTTGCCCGGACCGAGCATGATGTCGTCATGCCGTCCGCGCCCCGCCGGGTCACGCCATGGGTGGCGGCCGTCGCGTTCGCGGTGACGCCGTTCGTGACCCTCGGGTTCCTGACACCGGTCGCGTTCACGCTCGCGGCCGTGCTGCGGCGCTCGTGGGTGCTCGGCGCCGCAGCCGCCGTCTACACGGTGGCGGTGGCCGGCATGTTCGCGCTGGACTCGGACAGCGGCCTGTACTCCGCGTCGATCATCACGGCCCTGCTCGTCGGCGGGGTCCACGCGGTCGCGGTGTCCCCGTTGATCGCCCGCACACTCCGGAACCGAGTGCGGATCGAGGAGGCGGACCTGCTCGCGAAGGTCGCGCACGAGGAGGACGCAGCGCTGTCGGCCGATCCGACGCTGCGGCGCGCGCTGCGGCGCCGGGCGCGCAGGCGGCGGGCGAGACAGATCGTGGCGACCGACCCGGCCCTCGCCGACGAGCTGCAGATCGGGCGGCTCGGCCGGCATCGGAGGTTCGACGACGGCGGGCTCGTGGACCTCAACCGCGTCAACGCCGATGCGCTGGCCGGGTTGCCCGGCTTCGACGCCGCGATGGCGGATCGGGTCGTGGCCGCGCGCGAGCGGTTCGAGGGACTGCGGTCCGAGGCCGACCTCATCGTCCACGCGGAGGTGCCGCCGGAGGTCGTCGCGGGGCTGCGGGAACGGCTGCTCTTCCGACCGTTGGGCCCCGGTCCGCTCGACGCGGGTGCGCTAGACGCCGGTGCGCTGGACGCCGGCCCGGACGTCACCTCAGACGAGGTCTAGGGCCCGCGCCGCCGCCAACGCGTCATTGGGAATCGTGGTCGGCGCCGGCGCCATCGAGATCGCCCACTCGGGATCCTTCAGGCCGTGGCCGGTCAGCGTGCAGACCACCCGAGCCCCGCGCGGAACCTCCCCCGCCTCGACCTGTTGCAGCAGGCCGGCCACGCTGGCCGCGCTGGCCAGCTCGACGAACACGCCCACCTCGCGGGCCAGCAGCCGGTACGCCGAAAGGATCTCCCGGTCCGTCACGGCGGCGATGAGCCCGCCCGACTGGTCCCGCGCCTCCAGGGCTCGCGTCCAGCCGGCCGGGTTGCCGATGCGAATCGCGGTGGCGATCGTCGACGGCTCGCGGACGGCCATGCCACCGACGATCGGCGCCGCGCCGGCCGCCTGGAAGCCGACCATCCGCGGCCGCCGCGCGGCCCGGCCGGCCTCCGCGTATTCGCGATAGCCCATCCAGTACGCCGAGATGTTGCCGGCGTTGCCGACCGGCAGGCAGTGGACGTCCGGCGCGTCACCGAGCGCCTCGACGATCTCGAACGCGGCCGTCTTCTGCCCGTGCAGCCGGTCGATGTTCACGGAGTTGACCAGGGACACCGGGTAGTCCAGGGACAACTTCGTGGCCAACGCCAGGCAGTCGTCGAAGTTGCCGGCCACCTGGAGCAGCCGGGCGCCGTGCACGAGCGCCTGCGCCAGCTTGCCCAGCGCGATCTTCCCCTGCGGCACGAGCACCGCACACGTCAGGCCGGCCCGCGCGGCGTACGCGGCGGCCGAAGCGCTCGTGTTGCCCGTCGAGGCGCAGATGATGGCCTTGGAGCCCTGCTCGACCGCCCGCGAGACGGCCACGGTCATGCCCCGGTCCTTGAACGAGCCGGTCGGGTTGGCGCCCTCGAGTTTCAGGTGGACCTCGCACCGGGTCCGCGAGGAGAGCAGGGGCGCGGGGAGCAGTGGCGTGTTCCCCTCGTACAGGGTGACCACGGGCGTCGACTCGGTGACCGGCAACCGGTCCCGGTACGCCTCGATCACTCCCCGCCACATGGCGTTCTCCGCTCTGTTACCCCTTCGGGGGAGCCTAGGCCCCCTCGCCCTCGACGCGAAGGACGCTGGCGATCGACCGCACGATGTCCAGACCGCGCAGCTCCTCGACCGTGGCGGCCAGCGCCGCGTCGGGCGCCCCGTGCGTCACGATCACCAGGATCGCGTCGTCGCCGCGGCCCGACTGCCGGACCGTCGCGATCGACACGTCGTGCCGGGCGAACACCCCCGCCACGGTCGCGAGCACGCCGGCCCGGTCGGCGACGTCGAGGCTGATGTGGTAGCGGGTCACGACCTCGCCCATCGGGCGGATGCGCAGGTCGGCGTAGGACGACTCGCTCGCCGAGCGCACGCCGGCCAACCGGTTGCGGGACACCGCGACCAGGTCGCCGAGCACCGCGCTCGCCGTCGGCGCGCCGCCGGCGCCGCGTCCGTAGAACATCAGCTGCCCGGCCGCCTCGGCCTCGACGAACACCGCGTTGAAGGCGTCGCCGACACCGGCGAGCGGATGGCTGCGCGGGATCATCGCGGGGTGTACGCGCACCGACACGGCCTCCGCCCCGTCGACCCCGGCCGTCCGCTCCGCGAGGCACAGCAGCTTGATGGTGCAGCCCATCTCGCGGGCGCTGGCCATGTCGGCCGCGGTCACCTCGGTGATGCCCTCGCGGTGGACGTCGGCGGCGCGTACCCGCGTGTGGAACGCCAGCGACGCGAGGATCGCCGCCTTGGCCGCCGCGTCGAAGCCCTCGACGTCGGCGGTCGGGTCGGGTTCGGCGTACCCCAGATCCGTGGCCTCGTCCAGCGCCTCGGTGAAGCCCGCGCCCGAGGCGTCCATTGAGGACAGAATGAAGTTGGTCGTGCCGTTCACGATGCCCGTGACCCGGGTGATCCGGTCGCCGTGCAGCGACTCGCGCAGCGGACGCAATAGCGGGATCGCCCCGGCCACCGCGGCCTCGTAGTACAGGTCGGCGTTGGCCGCGGCGGCCGCGTCGTGCAGCGCCCCGCCGTCCTCGGCGAGCAGCGCCTTGTTGGCGGTGACCACGCTCTTGCCGGCGCGCAGCGCCTCGACGAGCCAGGTGCGCGCTGGCTCGATACCACCGACGACCTCGACGACCACGTCCACGTCGTCGCGCTTGACCAACCCGAGGGCGTCGGTGGTGAACAGCTCGCGCACGACCGGCAGCGGCCCGCGGTCGCGGCCCGGCCGGCGTACGGCGATGCCGACCAGCTCGACCCGCGCGCCGATCCGTGCGGTCAGGTCGCTGGCCTGCTCGTGCACCAGCCGGACGACCTCGGAGCCGACCGTGCCGCACCCCAGCAGGGCCACCCTCACCGTGCTCATCCCACGTCCAATGCCAGCAGGTCGTCGTCGGTCTCCCGCCGCACGATCACCCGCGCCCGACCGTCGCGCACGGCCACCACCGGCGGCCGGGGCACGTGGTTGTAGTTGCTCGCCATGCCGCGGCAGTACGCCCCGGTGCCCGGCACGGCGATAAGGTCTCCCGGCCGCACATCCGCGGGCAGGAACTCATCCTTCACCACGATGTCCCCGGCCTCGCAGTGCTTTCCCACGACCCGGGCCAGAATCGGATCGGCCGACGACGCCCGCGAGGCGACGGTCGCCGAGTACGACGCGTCGTACAGCGCCGTGCGGATGTTGTCGCTCATCCCGCCGTCGACCGAGACGTACGAGCGGATCCCGTCGACGTCCTTAACGGTGCCGACCTCGTACAGCGTGAAGACCGCCGGGCCGATGATCGCGCGCCCCGGTTCGACGGACAGCCGCGGCAAACCCAGGCCGGCGAGGTCACACTCGTCCTCGACGATCTTCTCGAGGCGCTTCGCCAGCTCAGTCGGCGGGGCCGGGTCGTCCTGTGTCGTGTACGCGATGCCGAAGCCACCGCCCAGGTCCAGCTCGGGCAGCTCGAGGTCGCGGGCGTCCCGGATCTGGGCCTGCAGGCCCAGCACCCGGCGTGCGGACACCTCGAACCCGCTCGTGTCGAAGATCTGCGAGCCGATGTGCGAGTGCAGGCCGCGTAGGTCCAGCACGTCCTCGTCGAGCACGCGGGTCGCCGCCGCGAACGCCGCGCCGCCGGCGAGCGAGAAGCCGAACTTCTGGTCCTCGTGCGCGGTCGCGATGAACTCGTGGGTGTGTGCCTCGACGCCGACGGTCACCCGGACCATCACGCGCGGCCGGCAGCCCGGCCGGGACCGCGCGATCGCGCTGAGCCGGTCGATCTCCTGGTCGGAGTCGAGGATGATCCGCCCGACGCCGGCGTCGACCGCCCGGGTCAGCTCCGCGACCGACTTGTTGTTGCCGTGAAAGCCGATCCGCTCCGGCGGCATGCCGCCAGTCAGTGCGGTGGTGAGCTCACCACCGGAGCAGACGTCCAGGCAGAGGCCCTCCTCCGCGATGACACGCACGACCGCGCGACACATGAAGGCCTTGCCCGCGTAGTACACATCCCCGCGGGGGGCTCCGCCCCCCGCGTGCCCCCCAAAGGCGTGGACGTACTCGCGGCAGCGGGCGCGCATGTCCTCCTCGTCGAGCACGTACGCCGGCGTACCGAAGCGGTCGGCCAGATCGCGGACGGACACGCCGCCGACGGTGAGCACCCCGTCGTCGCCGCGCGTCACCGTCCGCGCCCACAGGTGCGGCAGCAGCGTGTTGACGTCGGCGGGGGTACGCAGCCACGCCGGCCCCCTGCTGCCGAGACCGCCGTGGAGCGCCCCGGCCTCATGAGCACGCATGGGTTACATCCTCTCGGGGGCGGTCACTCCGAGGAGGGCGAGGCCGTTGGCGATCACGATGCGGGACGCCTCCACCAGCCACAGGCGGGCCCGCGTGAGGTCGGTGACGGGCTGGTCGCCGATGGGCAGCACGCGGCAGGCGTCGTAGAACCGGTGGTACGTGCCGGCCAGCTCCTCCAGGTACCGGGCGACCCGGTGCGGCTCCCGCCACTCGGCAGCGGTCGCGACGACCTGCGGGAAGTCGCCGAGCGCCTTGAGCAGGTCGTTCTCCTTCTCGTGGGAGAGCAGGGCCGGGTCGAAGTCCTCGCCCCGGCCGACACCCAACTCGGCCGCGTTGCGGAGCAGCGACGCGATCCGGGCGTGCGCGTACTGGACGTAGTACACCGGGTTGTCGTTGCTCTGCCGCGTCCACAGATCGATGTCGAGCTCGATGGGCGAGTCGGTGGAGTACCGGGCGAGGGCGTACCGGCTGGCGTCCACGCCGAGCGCGTCGATGAAATCCTCGAGGGTGAGCACGGTGCCGGCCCGCTTGGACATCTTCAGCGGCTGTCCCTCGCGTACCAGATGGACCATCTGCCCGATCCGGACCTCGAGCGTCTCGTCGGGGTTGTCGCCGAAGCACGCGACCATCGCGCGGAGCCGGGCGACATAGCCGTGGTGGTCCGCGCCGAGCATGATGACCGCCCGGTCGAAGCCAC
Source organism: Micromonosporaceae bacterium (assembly GCA_036506495.1). Classification (GTDB taxonomy): domain Bacteria; phylum Actinomycetota; class Actinomycetes; order Mycobacteriales; family Micromonosporaceae; genus DASXRC01. The sequence goes on from DASXRQ010000260.1 coordinate 24,923, forward strand.
GCTCGCGCTTATCCAAGTAGTACGCGCAGTCCGCGGCGTAGTACGTCCACGTGCCGTTGGACCTGCGGATCACGCGGTCCTTGTCGTCGCCGTGGTCGGTCGTGCGGACCCACAGCGCGCCATCCCGCTCGTACACGCTGCCGTGCTCGGTCAGCCGGCGCAGGGCGGCCTCGATCTCACCGCGTTCGTGCAGCGTCTTCTCGTTGAAGAACACGTCGAAGTGCACGCCGAACTGGTCCAGCGACGCCTTGACCTCCTCGAGCATGAGCGCGACGCCCTCGACCCGGAACACCTCGCGCGCCTCGTCGTCGGGCAGCGACAAGGCGTCCGGCCGCTTGGCCAGCACCGCGGAGGCGATCTCGGGGATGTATTCGCCGGCATAGCCGCCCTGGGGCATCGGCTCTCCACGCGCCGCGGCCAGCAGCGACGCCGCGAACCGGTCGATCTGAGCGCCCGCGTCGTTGAAGTAGTACTCCGTGGTGACGTCCGCGCCGGTCGCCCGCAGCAGCCGCGCCAAGGCGTCGCCCACCGCGGCCCAGCGGACGCCGCCGATGTGGACCGGGCCGGTCGGGTTCGCGGAGACGAACTCGAGGTTGAGCCGCTGGCCGGCGAGCACGTCGCTCTCGCCGTACGCCTGCCCGGCCTCCACCACGACGCGCGCCATCTGCCCCGCGGCGGCCGCGTCGAGGCGGATGTTGAGGAACCCGGGGCCGGCGATTTCGACGGATTTGATCCCGGTCGTCCCGCCGAGCTTCTCGGCGAGCGCGGCCGCGAGCTCCCGGGGCGGAACGCCGGCGCGCTTGGCCGCCTGCAGCGCGAGGTTGGAGGCGTAGTCACCGTGCTCGGGGTTGCGCGGTCGCTCGACGGTCACCGACTCCGGCAGGGCGGAGTGATCAAGCCCACGCTCGGCGAACACGGCGCGGGCAGCGGCGAGGACGACCTCGGCGAGCTTGGCGGGAGTCACTGAGCCATGTTACCGGGGGTAGACTCTGTGCCCTGGCGGCGACCCAGCGCTCATCCGACCCGCCGCACCCCCAGCCCAACGGACGTGACGAGGCCCCATGAGCATCAGCACCCAGGGTGGTGGCGAACAGCGCCGCCCGAGCGTGGTCAGCACCGGCGGTAAGAAGCCGGGCGCCGGCGCCAAGCCATCTCGCCCAGCTGGCAAGGGCGCCGCGGGGGCCAAGTCCCCGGCGGCGGGCAAGGTTGCCGCGGGCAAGGTTGCCGCGGGCAAGGGCGGGGCGCGGGCCGGCGGTGGGCCGCGCAAGCCGATCGCGCCGGTCAAGGTCACGCAGCAGCGGGCCTGGGGGCCGATCATCCTGTTCCTCGTCGTCGGCCTGCTCGCCGTTGGGATCATCGGGTACGGCGCGTACGCCGTGCTCCAGGGGTCGAAGACCTGGCAGGACCGGGCGAACGGGATCTCCGGCATCGTGGACTTCCGGAAGACCAACCCGAAGATGCTCGAGCAGACGCACGCGTGGGGACCGATCAAGTACGACGTCTCCCCACCGGTCGGCGGGAAGCACAACTACAACTGGCAGAACTGCATGGGTGACGTCTACGACGCCCCGATCGCCAACGAGCACGCCGTGCACAGCCTCGAGCACGGCGCGGTGTGGATCACGTACCGGCCCGA
>DASXRQ010000261.1:0-9439 GCA_036506495.1 Micromonosporaceae bacterium
GCTAGGCTCGCCGAGTTGACCGAGCACCACAGAGTTGTGCGTCTGGAGTTGCCTGACGCCGCTGACCGACATCCGTGAGGTGGTCCGATGACGCGCCCAGACGACGAGTTCCCCCCGCTCGACGTCACCTCGACGTTGAACCTGGGTTCACTCGACGAAGTGCTCGAGGGGCCCGACGCCGACGTGGTGCCAAGCCGCATGTCCGGTTCGCTGCCGCCCGGCATGGCTCTGCTGGTGGTGCGCCGAGGCCCCAACGCCGGCGCGCGGTTCCTGCTCGATCACGACGTGACGACGAGCGGCCGGCACCCGGACAGCGACATCTTCCTCGACGACGTCACGGTGTCCCGCCGGCACGCCGAGTTTCACCGGGACGGGGGCACATTCACGGTCCGGGACGTCGGCAGCCTAAACGGCACTTATGTCAACCGCGAGCGCGTCGAGGCGGCGACCCTGAGCAACGGCGACGAGGTGCAGATCGGAAAATTCCGGCTCGTCTTCATCGCCGGACCGCGCCCCGACGAGGAGGGCGGTCGGGGCTGAGGCGCCGACGAGGGGGCCGGCGGTCAACCGTGCCGCCGGGCCGGTCTGCGCGACACGCTCGGCGTCCGACATGGCTGACGTAGGCTCGGGTATCTGGTCGCAAAGTCGGACTGGCACGTCTGCCCGTCTCCCGAACCGCGCGTGTACCGTGCAGGGAGAGGGCAAGCGACACGGAGGTAGGCGCGTGCGCGAGCTGAGCGTGGTCGGTGTTCGGGTGGAGCTTCCCAGCAACCAGCCGATCGTGCTGCTCAGAGAGGTCGATGGGGACCGCTATCTGCCGATCTGGATCGGTGCGGTGGAGGCAACCGCGATCGCGTACGAGCAGCAGGGGGTCAAGCCTGCCCGGCCGTTGACGCACGACCTGCTCCGCGACATCCTCGCCGCGCTGGAGACGCCGCTGCACGCGGTGGAGATCACCGAGCTCAAGGACAACGTGTTCTACGCGGATCTGCTGCTCGGCGATGGGGTTCGGGTGTCCGCGCGGCCCAGCGACTCGATCGCGCTGGCGCTGCGGATCAACGCGCCGATCCGCTGCGCCGACGAGGTTCTCACCGAGGCCGGGATCATCATCCCGGATGAGCAGGAGGACGAGGTCGAGAAGTTTCGGGAGTTCCTCGAGCAGGTACGCCCGGAGGACTTCGCCGGGTGATTCGGCGTACGCCGCGGTCGCGCGGCGTGTCGCCGGGGCGCCTGCGCGGCCGGTCTCGACCCGACCGATAGGGTTGGCTGGTCGGGTTGGGTGGTCCGCAGGGGCGGGGAGGTAGCCGCATGCACGAACCGCGCGACCCGGAGAACGCGTCAGCCGGCCAGGCGAACAATGCGACCCCGCCATCGCCGGACGGCGACGCGGTCGGTTACCGCGGAGTGACGGCTTGTCACGCGGTCGGCATCAGCTACCGGCAGCTGGACTACTGGGCGCGGACCTCGCTGGTCGTGCCGGGCGTGCGGGACGCCTCTGGCTCGGGCACTCAGCGCCTCTACTCGTTCCGCGACCTCGTCGTGCTCAAGGTCGTCAAGCGGCTGCTCGACGCCGGGGTGTCGCTGCAGAACATCCGCAAGGCGATCGACACCCTGCGCTCCCGCGGCGTGGACGATCTGGCCGGCATCACGCTGATCTCCGACGGCACGTCGGTCTACGAATGCCGCTCGCCGGAGGAGGTCGTCGACCTGCTCCAGGGCGGGCAGGGCGTGTTCGGCATCGCGATCGGCGGCGCGTTCAAGGAGATCCAGGGCTCGCTGTCCCACCTGCCGGCCGAGCCGGCCGCCGGTGCGGCCCCGGTCGAGGGCGAGGCCCGGGAGGCCTCCGAGCTCGCGGACGAACTCGCGGCCCGCCGCGCCCGCCGCCACGCCGTCTGAATCTCCCGCGTCCCACCAAGGTCGACACGACCTCGCCCAGGTTGCGGTGTCCACCTCGTGTTGATCGCCCATCCTGTGCCAGGTTGCGGCGATCAAGGGCGGCGATCGAGACGGCGTCGGCTCAGTCCTCCGTCGCGTACTTGTCGATCTCGGCGACCTCGTCGGCGGTGAACTCGAGGTTGCCGAGCGCGCCAACGTTCGCCTCCAATTGAGCGACGCTGCTCGCGCCGATGACCACGCTGGTCATGCGCGGGTCGCGCAGCGCCCAGGCGAGCGCGAGCTGGGCCACCGACTGGCCGCGCCGGGCGGCGATGTCGCCCAGCGCGCGCACCTTCGCCATGGTCCGTGGGGTGAGCTGGTCCTCGGAGAGGAACACGCTCGTACGCGCCCGCGAGTCCTCCGGCACGCCGTGCAGGTAGCGGTCGGTGAGCAGGCCCTGGGCCAACGGGGAGTACGCGATGCAGCCGGCACCGACCTGGTCCAGCACGTCGAGCAGCGCGTCGCGCTCGATCCACCGGTTGAACATCGAGTACGACGGCTGATGGATGAGCAGCGGCGTTCCGAGCTCGCGCAGCAGCGCGGCGGCCCGGGCCGTCTGCTCAGGGTTGTAGTTGGAGATTCCCGCGTAGAGTGCCCGACCGGACCGGACGGCCGCGTCCAACGCGCCCATCGTCTCCTCCAGCGGCGTGTCCGGGTCCGGCCGATGCGAGTAGAAGATGTCCACGTACTCGAGGCCCACCCGGCGCAGCGACTGGTCCAGCGAGGCGATCAGGTACTTGCGGGAGCCCCACTCGCCGTACGGGCCGGGCCACATGTCGTACCCCGCCTTGGTCGAGATGATCAGCTCGTCGCGGTACCGGCCGAGGTCGGCCGCGAGGATGCGGCCGAAGTTCTCCTCGGCCGACCCGGGCGGCGGACCGTAGTTGTTGGCGAGGTCGAAGTGGGTGACGCCGAGATCGAACGCGCGCAGGCAGATCGACCGCTGCGTGTCCAGAGGCCGGCCGTGTCCGAAGTTGTGCCACAGGCCGAGCGAGATCGCCGGCAGCTTCAGGCCGCTGCGGCCGGCCCGGCGGTAGGTCATCGAGTCGTAGCGGTCGTCCGCAGCGCGATTGGTCACGGCCGCCAGCCTAGCCACCCGCGTGTTCCCGCGCCGATCTTGCAACCGTGATGGACGACTCGACCCAGTTGACGGAAGTTGGGGCCGCCATGACTGCAGGATCGACAGGCGGTCCGACAGATTCGGGGGAAAAAGGGATTGTTACCGGTCACAGTGACCGGTAACATGCCCGCCTAGGAGCGAATGTCCCGCGCCGGCTCGGGAGGTGTGATCGGTAACATGGCAGCCATACCTCGCCGGCCCAAGCCCACAGGGAGCGGAACGCAACGCCATGGCCAGACAACCCACAATTCGGGATGTGGCGGAGCGCGCCGGCGTCTCGCACCAGACGGTTTCCCGCGTCATCAACGGGCACGAGCTGGTCAGCTCGGCGACCCGCGAACGCGTGCAGCAGGCGATCCACGAGCTGTCCTACGTGCCGAGCCCGATCGCCCGCGGACTCACATCGAACCGGACGCACAGCATCGGACTGGTCAGCACGGACATCTCAGACCACTTCTTCGCGCAGGTTGCGGCCGGCGCGGAGATCGAGGCCCGACGCCGGGGCTACTACCTCGTGATCGCGAGCGTGGAGGAGCACGCGGAGGCGGACGAGACCGCGTACCTCAGGCTGATGGTCGAGCGGCGGGTCGAGGGGCTGATCGTCGCCCGACCGCGGCTGCCCATCACGGCCGGCCAGATCCCGCTGCAGCGGGTACCGCTGGTCGCCATCGCCGCCCGCGAGGCTCCTGGGGTGACCGTGGTCGACGTGGACAACCGCGGCGGTGGGCGGGAGGCGGTGGACTTCCTGCTGCGCCAGGGGCACCGGCGCATCGCGACGATCACCGGACCGATGGAGTGGCCGTCCTCGCACGCCCGGCTCGAGGGCTACCGAGACTCTTTGTATGCCGCCGGGGTCGCCGTCTTACCGTCCCTTGTGGAGCAGGCGTCCGGTTGGGACCTCGCCGACGGCCGGGCGGCGATGGCCAGGCTGCTGGACCGGGCGCCGGGGTTCACCGCGCTGTTTGCGTACAGCGACCTGATCGCGATCGGCGCGATCAGCGAGCTTCGGTCGCGTGGGCTGCGGGTGCCCAGGGACATCTCGGTGGTGGGGTACGACGATATCCCGGTCGCTGCCTACACGGACCCGCCGCTGACCACCGTGAGCCAGCCGATGCGCGCAGTCGGCGAGGCCGCGGCCGGCCTGGTGCTCGACGCGATCGGCGAGGGCACGACCGGGTCCGGCCGGCTGCTGCCGGTACGGCTGGTCGTACGCGCCAGCGTGTCGGCACCGGGTACACCCGACTCGGGCGGCTGATCGGTCGACCGTCCACACCCGAGGGTGGCCGCTGATGCTCTTCGGCGCCGCCTACTATCCCGAGTACCAGCCGTACGAGCGGCTGGAACGTGATATCGCCCTCATGCGCGACGCCGGGATTGGCTATGTGCGGCTGGGGGAGTCGACGTGGGCGAGCTGGGAACCGAGTGACGGCCGGTTTGAGTTCGCGGCCATGGACAAGGCCATCGACGCGTTCGCCGACGCCGGCATCGGAGTCATCCTCGGCACGCCCACGTACGCGATCCCGCCGTGGCTGTACCGCGCCTACCCGGAGATCATGGTCATCCGGGCCGGCGGCGCGGCGGTGCCGTACGGCGGGCGGCAGAACGTCGACATCACGCACGCCGCGTACCGGTTCCACGCCGAACGAGTGATCCGGGCGCTGGTGGGCCGGTACGCCGAGCACCCCGCGCTCATCGGGTTCCAGGTCGATAACGAGGCCGGGCTGGAGCTGGCCCACAACCGGGCGACCGTCGAGCACTTCCACGACTGGCTGCGCGCGCGGTACGGCTCGGTCGAGGCGGTCAACGAGGCGTGGGGGCTGACCTACTGGTCGCACCGGCTCGGTTCGTGGGAGGACCTGTGGCCGCCGGACGGCAACACGAACCCCGGGTACGCCCTGGCCTGGCGGCGGTTCCAGGCCCAGCTCGTGACCGAGTTCCTGGCCTGGCAGGCCGGCATCGTGCGGGAGTACGCCCGGGCCGACCAGTTCGTCACGCACTGCCTGGCCGGCGGGCACGGCCGTCCGGCCGCGGACCGGTACGCGATCGGGCAGGTCGTCGACATCGCCGCCGAGAACGTCTACCACCCCATGCAAGACGGCCTGGCGCTGCCGGCCATGCCCGGTGCGCCGCCCGCCGCGCCGGACTGGGCCGACGCCGCCAGCGGTCCCGCGTCGCTGTACTTCCAGGCCGACGTCGGCCGCAGCGCCTCGCCGCGCGGATTCCTCGTTACCGAGACCAACGCCAGCAGCATCGGCGGCGCGCACACGGTCTTCCCCGCCTACGACGGCCAGTGGCGGCTGGCCGCGTACGCGCTGATCGCGCGCGGCGCGTCCGGCGTGGGGTACTGGCACTGGCACACCATCCACTTCGGACACGAGATGTACTGGGGCGGCATCCTGGGCCACGACCTGGAGCCCGGCCGCTGCTACCGGGAGGTCGCCCGCATCGGGGCGGAGCTGCGGGGCCTCGACGACGCGCTTACCGGGTTGACGCCGGACGCCGACGTGGCGTTGCTCTACTCGGTCGAGAGCGGGTGGGCGCTGGAGTTCCAACCCCCGCTCGCGGTGCCCGGCACGGCGCGGCCAGACGACGGCGCCTACCGGCGGATCGTCGACGCGTTCTACCGAGCGCTCTTCGACGCCCGCCGGCAGGTGTCCATCGTGCACGCCGCCGCGGTGACCGCGGAGACCCTCGCGGCGTACCGGATGGTCGTGGTCCCGTCGCTGTACGTTGCCGACGACGCCCTGCTCGGCCGGCTGGCCGCCTACGCCCGTGCCGGCGGCCACCTCGTGGTCTCGTTCCGCACCGGGTACGCCGACGAGCACGGTCGAGCCCGGTGGGCGCGGGCGCCGGGGCCGCTGCGGGAGGCGGTCGGCGCGAGCTACCACGAGTATTCGGCCCTGGGCGGCCCCGTCGGCGTGCGCACCCCATCCGGATCGCCGCTCGCCGTCCCGCCCGGTGCGCAGGCACACGGCTGGGCGGACGGCCTGCTCCTGGAGGGCGCCGAAGCGCTCGCGTACTACGACCACCCGCACCTGGGACGGTTCCCCGTGATCACGAGCCACCGTTACGGCGAGGGACGCGTCACGTACGTCGGCACCCTGCCCGATCCAGCGCTGGGCGCCGCGTTGGCCCGCTGGGCCGCCACGGCGGCCGGCCTCGTCACCGCCTGGCCCGACCTGCCCGAGTCGGTCCGGGTCACGGGCGCGCACACCGCCACCGGACAACGCGTCTGGTTCGTCAGCAACTGGTCGTGGCAGCCCACGACGATCTTCGTCCCGCATCCGGTGCGGGATCTGCACTCTGCCGCGGCGACACCGGCCGGGGCCGAGCTGGCGCTCGGTGCCTGGGACGTCCGCCTGCTGCAGCACCTCACCTGAGCTCGGGAGGACGAGATGAGGACAACGATGCGCGGCCGCCTGGCCGCGGCGCTCGCGGTGGCTGTGGTGGCGGCGGTCGCCGTTGCCGGCTGCGGCGGGGACAACAAGTCGACCGCGAAGGGGGCGGTGACGCTCACCCTGTGGTCCTGGGTGCCGGACCTGCAGCAACAGGTCGACCTGTTCACAAAGGCCCACCCGAACATCAAGGTGCAACTCGTCAATGCCGGTCAGGGCGCGGCCGAGTACACCAAGCTGCGCACCGCGTTCCGGGCCGGCTCGGGCGCACCCGACGTGGCGCAGATCGAGTTCCAGCTGCTGCCCTCGTTCCGCGTCACCGGTGACGTCGTGGACATCGCTCCGTACGGGGCCGGCGCGGTCAAGGCCGACTACGTCGACTGGGCGTGGGCGCAGGTCTCCGAGGGCTCGGCCGTCTACGCCCTCCCGTGGGACTCCGGCCCGATGGGCCTGCTGTACCGGTCGGACATCCTCGCCAAGCACGGCATCAAGGTGCCGACCACGTGGGATGAGTTCGCGACGGCGGCGCGCGCGCTGCACGCGGCCGACCCCAAGGTGTACCTGACGAACTTCCCGCCCAACGAGGGCGGCGTCATCACCGGGCTCGCCTGGCAGGCCGGCTCGCGACCGTTCGAGGTGAAGGGCAAGACGTCGGTGCAGGTGCACGTCGACGACCCCGGGGCGGTACGCATGGCCCAGTTCTGGGATCGCCTGATCTCCGAGGGCGTGGTCAGCACCGATCCCGACTTCACCGACGAGTGGTACCGCGGCCTCAACACCGGCCGGTACGCCACGTGGGTCACCGCGGCATGGGGTCCCGTGTTCCTGTCCGGCTCCGCGAAGGACACCGCCGGCAAGTGGCGGGCGGCGCCGCTGCCACAGTGGAGCGGGGGTGAGCAGGTCTCGGCCAACTGGGGCGGTTCGACACTGGCGGTCACGAAGCAGAGCAAGCATCCGAAAGAGGCCGCGGAGCTGGCGATCTGGTTGATGCACGACCCCGAGGCGACCAAGCTGTACACCACCAAGCAGTTCCTCTTCCCGGTGCTCAAGAACTTGTTGTCCAGTCCGGACTTCGTCGACCAGAAGTTCGACTTCTACGGCGGCCAGCAGGTCAACCACATCTTCTCGCAGGCGGCACAACAGGTGGACGTCGCATTCCAGTGGAGCCCGTTCCAGGACTTCGTGTACAGCACCATGAATGACGAGTTCGGCAAGGCGATCGGCGGCCCGCCGAGCCTCGTCGACGCACTGCACGCCGTGCAGCAGAAGACCACCGACTTCGCCAAGTCCCAAGGCTTCGAGGTCGGCTGACGCGGCGGGTGAGCCGGGGAGGAGACGATGATTCAGGCGGTCGATGCGGCGGTCCGCGACCGGGAGGCGCGCGTGGCGCGCCGCCCGGCCGGCCGCGGCTGGGCGTGGCGCCGGCGCGCCACCCCGTACCTGTTCATCGCGCCGTTCCTGGCCGTCTTCGCGTTCTTCCTGCTCGTCCCGCTCGGGTACGCGCTCTGGCTGAGCCTGCACGCCGACCGACTCGTCGGCGGCGAGGTGTTCGTCGGTCTCGACAATGCGACCCGGGCCCTGCACGACGACGCGTTCTGGGCCGGGGTCCGCCGCATGGCGCTGTTCGGCGTCGTGCAGATCCCGGTCATGCTCGGGCTGGCGCTCACCTTCGCGCTCCTGCTCGACGCCGGCGCCGTCCACCTGCGCCGGCTGTTCCGGCTCGGCTTCTTCCTGCCGTACGCCGTGCCGAGCGTGGTGGCCGCGTTGATGTGGGGCTACCTGTACGGCGAAACCTTCGGCCCGATCGCGCAGCTCGCGGACGCGCTCGGCGCGTCCGCGCCGCGCTTCCTCGGGCCGGGCCTCATTCTGTTCTCGATCGCGAACATCGTCACCTGGGAGTACGTCGGCTACAACATGATCATCATGTACGCCGCGCTGCAGGCGGTGCCGCGCGAGCTGTACGAGGCGGCCGCGATCGATGGGGCGTCCGGCGTGCAGACCGCGCTGCGGGTCAAGATCCCGCTGATCGCGCCGGCCCTCGTGCTCACGACCGTGTTCTCGATCATCGGCACCCTGCAGCTGTTCAATGAACCGCAGATCATGACGACGATCGCGCCCGAGGTCGTCGGGTCCAGCTATACGCCCAACCTGTACGCGTACTCCCTGGCATTCCGCAACCAGCAGGTCGACTACTCCGCCGCGATCTCGTTCGTGCTCGGTGCGGTGGTCTTCGTCGGCTCGTACCTGTTCATGTTCCTCACCCGACGAAGGGGCCGCGCATGAGGTCCGCGTCCACCCTCACCCGCCGGTCGCGTCCGGGGTCGGCCCGCCTCGGCCCGACGATCGTGCTCCTGGGATTCCTCGGGTACACCCTGCTGCCGCTGTTCTGGCTGGTCGTCGCTGCCACCAAGAGCAACGCCGACCTACTCTCGACGTTCGGGCTGTGGTTCTCCTCCGACGTCAACCTCGTCGGCAACGTGCGGGAGGTGCTGACCCTCGACGACGGCGTGTACCTGCGGTGGCTCGGCAACACCGCGTACTACTCGGTGGTCAGCGCGTTGGGCGCCGCGCTGATCGCGAGCATCGGCGGGTACGCGTTCGCGAAGTACCGCTTCCGCGGCCGGGAACCGCTGTTCGCCATGATCCTCGGGTCGATCATGGTGCCCGCGACCGCGCTGGTGATCCCGACGTACCTACTGCTGTCCAAGGTCCACCTGACCGACACCCCGCTCGCGGTGATCCTGCCGTCGCTGCTCAGCCCGTTCGGGCTCTATCTCATGCGGGTGTACGCGGCCCAGTCGGTACCCGACGAGCTCGTCGACGCGGCCCGCGTCGACGGCGCCGGCGAGCTGCAGATCTTCTGGCGGGTGGCGTTCCGGATCCTCGCGCCGGGCTTCGTCACCGTCCTGCTGTTCCAGTTCGTCGCGACCTGGAACAACTACTTCCTGCCGTTGGTGATGCTGAGCGATCCCGACCACTACCCGGTGAC
>DASXRQ010000262.1:0-23042 GCA_036506495.1 Micromonosporaceae bacterium
CGGCGAATCGGATGACCACTCGATCCAGTTGACGGACCTTCTTGGTCACGTGTGCTGTCCTCCTTGGCGGCCGGCGGCTGCGGGTTGCACGCGGTGGGCCGGCCCCGCTTCTTCCTACACCTCATGAGCCTACGTCGGGAGCCCCGGCCGGCCCTGTCGCGGGGCCGACCGTTTGCTAGATCATCTCTGGAAATACGACCCGTTCCAGGTGTACGCCTGATCCAGCACCAGGCCGCCGTCGATGGGTGCCCCGCTCAACGTCAGAATCCCACGGGCGTACGCCCACCGGGCCAGTTGCATCCGATCCGGCGGGCGTACGGCGTCGAGCGCGCGGTACCCATCCCCGGCCCGTTGGAGCACGACAGCCGCGGTCACCCAGTTCGCTGGGGCGCCGGTCGGTCGGTCGCAGGTGATCGCCGTGAGCAGCGACCGGTGCCCGGTCCCGCCGAGATCGACCCAGTGCACAAGATCATCCGGTGCCGCCGGCTGTTGGAGGTCCCAGCGGGCGCCGGCGGCGTCGACGGTGCCATCCGGGCCGAACTGCAGCGTCGCGGCCGGGCAGCCCATGGCATCCGCGACCGGACGTAGATCGACCTCCGGGCCCGGACCGGTCGCGGCCGTCAGCGGCAGGAGCACGGCATCCACGTCGACCGAGGCGAACGCCGAGCCGCGCCAGCGGTACGCCGCGATGCGCCCCAGCCGGTATCGCCAATCCGCGTACATCGGGTGGACGTCGGCATACAGGGCGCGATCGCGTACCCAGAACCCCGGATAGAGGCCGCCACGCGGTCCAACCCACCCGAGCGCGACGAGCCGGTCACCGACCCGGGTGACCACCAACAGCTGGCCCTGCCCGTCGCCGCTGTCCTCGTTCGACGCCAGGCAGGCGCCGCCGAGCACCGCCTCCGGCCGGCCGTCGCCGGTCAGGTCCCCGTACTCGATCCGGTCGGTGTCGAGCGCGACCCGCGGACGGTCGCCCGCCAGACGCCCCCGGAACCGGACGTCGCCGGACAGGCAGCCGGGGTGAGCGGGGAGCAGGATCGTCGCTTCGGACCAGTCGACCCGTGCGATCGGGTCGACGGCCGGCGCGACCGGCCACGGGCCGACCGAGTGGGTCGGCCGCGGCGACGAACCGGTCGCCGACCGGGTCGGGGTGGCCGCGGCCGATGTCGACGGCGTCGGGGTGGCCGCTGCCGACGTGAACGGCAGCGCGCCGCCGCGGGCCAGGTAGGCGCCGCAGAACACGATCGCGAGCGATGAGGCGGCCGCAACGAGCGCGGTGCTCGCGCGGCGAACCCGGCGTCGGTGGTCGCCCTGGACACGCACCCCACTCGGCGCCGGGGCCGCGACGTCGGTCCTGATCGCGTCCGCGAGGCCGCGAAGGGTGCGCTCAACGCCCCGCTGCTCAGCCACGACCGGTCACCTGTTCGCGGTCGATCTCGTCGAGGTGTGCGGCGAGGGCGGCGCGGCCGCGGAAGAGCCACGACTTGACTGTGCCGGCGGGCGCGCCCATCTCGTGGGCGACATCGGCGACGGCGAGGTCCAGGATGTAGTGCAGCACCACCGCCTGCCGCTGGTCTACTGGCAGCGCCCTCAGTGCTGTCACGATCGCCACGTGGTCGGGGCCGAGCCCCGGCACGTCGACGTGCCGCGTCCGGCGGTCCTGCGCGTGCACCACCTTCACGTGCCGCCAGCGCGACAGCGCCAGGTTGACCACCACGCGGCGTACCCACGCGGCCGGGTTCTCGTAGCGCGCGACCGCCGCCCACCGCTGCCACGCCCGGCAGAACGCCTCCTGGCAGAGGTCCTGGGCCTCGGCCAGGTCGGCGGTGTGCGCGAACGCGACGGCGAGCAGATCCGCGAAGCTGGCCTGATAGAAGGCGTCGAACTCGGCGACCGCGGCATCAGCTGCCGCGGCGTTGGCCGCGGTTCTGCGCGGGCGCTCGGGAGCGAGCACGCTCATGCCTCCCACACGCGGTGCCGGCAGGCGCGGTTGCGAATGCCGGGCCATCGAGTGTGGCGCTCAGCGTCAAGCCGCAAGCCGGAGCAGTAGGCTGCGGTCGTGGGCGGCTATCTCGGCTCGTACGCGACGCTCGGCCTGCTGCTGCTCGTCGGTGCGGCGTTCTTCGGCGGCGCGTTCGGTGCGAACCGGTTGCTCCGTCCGGCCAGGCCCGCGGAGCCGCCGGGCAAGCGTACGACGTACGAGTGCGGGCTCGACCCGGTCGGCCACGACTGGGCGCAGGCCCAGATCCGCTACTACGTGTACGCGTACCTCTACGTGCTCTTCGCCGTGGAGAGCGTGTTCCTGTTTCCCTGGGCCGTGGTGTTCGACCGCCCCGGCTTCGGCCTGACCACGGTCGTCGAGATGGGCATCTTCGTCGCGGTCCTGGCCCTGGGCATCCTGTACGCGTGGCGCAAGCGCGTCCTGCGCTGGACGTAGGGCTACGCCAGACCGCGGCGGGCCACGGCGGGCGCCCGGTCGCCACGCACCGAGGCCACCACGTCGAGCACCCGGCGCGTCTCACGCACCTGATGCGCGCGGAACAGCCGGGCTCCCGACCACGCCGACAGTGCGGTCGCGGCGAGCGTCCCCTCCAGCCGGTCGTCGACGGGCACGTCCAGGGTCTCGCCGACGAAGTCCTTGTTTGACAGCGCCACGAGCACGGGCCAGCCGGTGGCCACGAGCTCGTCGAGGCGCCGGGTGATCTCCAGTGAATGCCGCGTGTTCTTGCCGAAGTCGTGCGCCGGGTCGACCACGATCCCATCCGGGCGTACGCCCTGGTCCAGTGCCTGGTCGGCCAGCCTCGTCACGGTCCTGATCACCTCCGCCACGACGTCGGCGAAGGCGGCGCGGTGCGGGCGGGTCCGCGGCGGCAGCCCGCCGGCGTGCGAGCAGACGAGACCGGCGCCGGTTCGGGCCGCGACCTCCGCAAGCCCTGGATCCGGTCCTCCCCAGGTGTCGTTGATCAGGTCGGCGCCGGCGGCGACCGCCTCCGCGGCGACTCCGGACCGCCACGTGTCGATGGAGATCACAACATCGGGGAACTCCTCCCGCACCGCGGCGACGGTGGCGACGGTGCGGCGTACCTCCTCGGCCTCGTCCACCTCGTCGCCCGGTCCGGCCTTGACGCCGCCGATGTCGATGATGTCCGCACCGTCGGCGACCGCCCGTTCGACGGCCCGGAGCGCAGCGTCGGCGGCGAAGGTCGACCCGCGATCGAAGAACGAGTCCGGCGTGCGGTTCACGATCGCCATCACGGCCAGCTCCGACGGCTCAAACGTGCGCCGACCCAGACGCAGCGGCGTTTGTGATCGTTCCATCGCTTCCTCTCCGGACGCATACGGCGCCCCACCCGCGGGTGGCGGGTTCGCCCACCCCGAGGCGCCGTGCCACGATCGGCCCATGGGCCAGTATCTGCTCGCACTCGTCGCGGCGTTGGTCGTCGGCGCGGTCATCTTCGGCATCGCCGTGCTGGTGACCGGCTCCGACTCCGGGCTGGGCCGGGTGGAGCCCGACAGTCGGGCGACGCCGCTGCCGGGCACGCGTCCGCTGGAGGAACGCGACATCGACGATGTCCGTTTCGACAGAGTGCTGCGGGGGTACCGCATGGCCCAGGTCGACGCCGCCCTTCGCCGCGCGGCGTACGACATTGGCTACAAGGACGAGCTGATCGGTGTGCTGGAGTCGGAGGTCGCGGCGTTGCGCGAGGGGCGGATGTCCGACGCCGAGGTGCTCCGACGCGCCCGAGAGGCCTCGCTCGCGCCGACCGGGTCGCCGGGCGGCTCCGGGCCCTCCAACGGGTACGCCGGGCAGCCACCGGCCACCGTCGACACTCCGGCCACGGTCGCCGCGGCGGCCGAGGACGACGGGGATGCCCGCGTCGTCGGAGAGCTCCCACCCGTGGAAGATCAGGAGCCCGGCGACGGGGAGCGGACGCCGGACACCTCGGCCGGTGCGGTGGACGCGGCGGCCAGCCCGCCGGAGCGGGCATGACCGACCGGGATGCGGGCGCCGAGTTTCGCGATGCGGCGCAGCCGGGCGCGGCCGAGGTTACCGCGACAGTGATCGTCAACGCGCCCGCGCGGCGCGTGTTCGAGGCGTTCACAACGTGGGAGCGACAGTCCGACTGGATCCCGTTCACGACCGTGCGGGTGGTCTCCGGCGACGGTGGCGAGGGCACCGTGATCGAGGCGGTTACGGCGGTCGGTCCGGCGATCCTCCGCGACGAGATGCAGGTCACCCGGGTGGACCCGCCGTACGAGGTGCGGGTCGTACATACCGGTCGGCTCCTGCGCGGGCCCGGGGTGCTGCGCTGCACCGCCATGGACCATGACCGGACGCAGGTGGTCTGGCACGAGTGGTTCCACCTACCGGGCGGTGTCGCCGGCCGGGTCGCGTGGCCGCTGCTGTGGCCGGGCTCGAAGGTGGGGCTCACCCAGGCGCTCCGGAGGTTCGGCCGGCTGGTCGAGGCGGGCCAACTGCCGTAGCGCGGCACGTCCGCACCCGGGTCGATCTAGGGCGAATTCTGGTTAGTTGACCTCCAACAACCAGAATTCGCCCTAGATCGACGAGGGAGAGGGTGGAAGTCGGACCCGCGGCCTAGGTTGGTCGGCGTGAGTGATCTGGTGATCGGCCCCGACGGGCTGGCACGCTGTGCGTGGGCCGCACGCACGCCGGAGTACGCCGCCTACCACGACGAGGAGTGGGGCCGGCCGCTGCGCACCGACGACGGACTGTTCGAGCGGCTCACCCTGGAGGCGTTCCAGTCCGGGCTGTCCTGGCTGACAATCCTGCGCAAGCGCGAGGCGTTCCGCGCGGCGTTTGACCGGTTCCACATCGCGACCATCGCGAAGTTCACCGAGCGGGACGTCAGCCGGTTGATGGCCGACGCCGGCATCGTCCGCAACCGAGCCAAGATCGATGCAGCGATCGCCAACGCCCGGGTGGCGGCCGACCTGCCCGAGGGCCTCGCTGCGCTGCTCTGGGGCTTCGCGCCGGCCGCGCGCAAGCGCCGGCCGCGCAGCTTCGCCGAGGTGCCGTCGGTGACCCCGGAGTCGACCGCGATGGCCAAGGACCTCCGCAGGCGCGGCTTCCGGTTTGTCGGCCCGACCACGGCGTACGCGCTGATGCAGGCCACGGGCATGGTCGACGACCATCTGGCCGGGTGCCACGTGGTGAGATGAGGCCATGGCGCACTGGGCGGTGGTCATCGGCGACGAGCGGTTCGAGGCCGAGCGGCTGTTCCACCACGACGCGCTGCAGCTGACCGGGCTCGACGCCGGCCCGCGCCATCCGCGCCCGGGCGACGAGGTGCTCGTGGTCGCCGGGGCGCGGACGCCCGTCGTGGTGGCGCTGGGCCGCGTGGCCCCGCCCGGAGCCGCCCGTGATCCGGAGGACACGCCGGATCCCGACGACCCGGAGGCCGACGACGCCGCCCCACTGACCATCGCGTACACCCGTAGGAACTTCGACACGCCGGCACCGGCGGACGGCCTCACGTTCGACGGGCCGGTCACTCCGGTGGACCCGACGGACTACCGCCGCCTCGCCGACGCGCTGGCCCCGGCGGCCGCCCCCCGCACGTGGTTCGTCAGCGTGGATCTGCCGATCGAGGCCGATTCGCCGGCGGAGGCGGTACGCCACTTCTGGTCATACGTGATGGAACTCGGGCCGCGCGAGCTGCCCGCGTTTGTGTCTCCGGCCGACGACGAGCTGGCGATGCAGGCGTACGTGCTCGGCGAGCAGACGAACCTCGACCCAGAAGACGAAGACTAAATCGGAACTCAGGTCGATCTCCGCCGAGGTTAACCCGGGCCGCTACCGGGTCGATTACTGCCTGCGACTAACGCCCCTCAAAGACCGGCTTCTCCTTCGCGGCGAATGCCTTCGTGGCGTTGCGGTGATCCGCCGTAGCGCCGCTCGCCGCCTGCGCCTCCGCCTCGGCGGCGAGCGCCTCGGAGAGCGAGCCCGTCGTGCCGACCGACAGCTCGCGCTTGATCGCCCCGTACGCCACGGTCGGCCCGACCGCCAGCCGCGCGGCCAGTTCCTGTGCCGACGGCAGGACCAGCTCATCGTCGTCCACGAGCCGGGTGAGCAGACCCAGCTCCATGGCCTCGTCGGCGCGCACGGGCTGGGCGAGCATGAGCAGCTCGACCGCCTTGGCGTAACCGACCAGGCGCGGCAGCGACCAGGACGCCCCGGTGTCGGCGGCGAGGCCGACGTTGGCGAAGGCCATCAGGAAGCTCGTCTTCGGTCCACCCACCCGGAAGTCGGCGAGGAACGCCAGCGACGCCCCGGCGCCGGCTGCCATCCCGCGTACGGCCGCCACGACCGGCTTCGGCAGGCCGCCCAGCCGCTGGGCGATCGGGTTGTAGTGCACCCGGACCGTGTCGAGCGGGGGCCCGTCGCCCGCCTCGAGCGTCGCGGCGTGCTCGCGCAGGTCCTGCCCGGCGCAGAACGCGCGGCCGGCCCCGGTAAGCACGACCGCCCGGCAGCCGCGGTCGGCCTCGACCTGGGCGAGCGCGTCCCGCAGCGCCTCCTTCAAGGCCACGTCGAGGGAGTTCAGCGACTCCGGCCGGTTGAGGGTCAGCGTGGCCACGCCGTTGGTGTGCTCGACGAGCAGCGGTTCGGTCACGGTAACGCGCCTTTCTCGAGTGCCAGCTGGTGGTCGCGACGGACCCGGCGATCGCTCGAGCCAGCGAACCGCAGCGCGGCCGGCGGCTGCAGCTCGGCGGAGTTGTTCCGTGGATGTTCGAGGCACAGGTCGACAAAGCGGTCGGCGGCCGGCCGGAGCCGCGCGGCGTGCCGGTCGAAGAACGCGGCCGCGCCCGCGCCCGGCCACCGCTCGGGCAGCAGCGCGGGGGGCAGCTGCGGATCGCGGAACAGGAACGTGCGCCACGCATGCACGAGCCGGAACCGGGCCGCGTACGCTTCCTCGTCGTCGCTGCGGGCGGTGACGCCAGAGACGACCGGTCGCAGCTCCGTCACGAAATGTTGGTACGCGTCCCCGATCTCGTTCAGGTCCCAGGCCCGACGCACGAGGCTCGTCGCGCCCGGGGCTCCGGCGGCGTGGCTGGCGGTGAACCGCTCGTACCGGACCCCTGCGTCGGCCAGCAACGCGTCGACGTCCTCGCCGGGCCGCGTGGCGACCCAGGTCGAATCGTCGAGCGTGCCGTACCCCAGGTAGGTGAGGTTGGCCGCGAGGCGAACCCGCTCCCGTCGGGAAGGCGGCGCTTCGAGGACGATCAGGTCGAACCGGCCGTCCCAGCCAATCTTCGTGGTGCGGTAGATACGGGTGGCGGCCTCGTCGAGCCGTCGAGCCGCCTTGGGGGTGAGCGCGTAGCCGGGACCCGCGGTCAGCCGTAAGGGGTGCAGCCAGCCCTGCCGGACCATCCGCGACACGGCCGTCCGCACGGCCGGCGGCGCGATGCCCAGCGGCGCGAGCAGCCTGACCAGGGCGGCGACGGGGGCCCGGCCACCTCGCGGCCGGAGGTAGTCGCCGTACAGGTCAAAGAGGGCAGACCGTGCCTGCATGACCGCACATTGTGACAGCCCCAGCCACGGTTAGCTAGATGCTGTCACATCAATCCGGGCGCAGTTTGGGCTCAGCGGTGTTCATCAGGGAAAATCATTGGTCGACACCGCGCCTCGTGTTCCCGGTCGGACTGGACTGGCGAATGTGGAGGCCGGCGCGGTGTCGCTGACGTGGCGTCTGTGGGGCAACTCACGGACCCCCTGGTAAAGGTTCTGAGGGGAGAAAACATGGCGGCGATGAAGCCGCGGACGGGCGACGGTCCGCTGGAAGTCACCAAGGAGGGCCGGGGCATCGTCATGCGGGTTCCGCTGGAGGGTGGTGGGCGGCTCGTCGTTGAGATGACCCCGGACGAGGCCAACGCGCTCGGTGACGCGCTGAAGGCCGCCGCTGTATAGCTGGCCCCCGCTCCGCTCGGTCGGCTCGCGCCGTCGCCGGGTGGCGTCTTCGCCGCGCGGGACGACGCTTCGCGCGTCCTGCCGGGCTCCAGACGCCACCGCGGCGCGAGCACCGGGCTCATTCATGGAGGATCGCCGCGTGCTGAATGTCCGGCTCGACAGCCCGCGTGAGATGTCCGCCGTGCTGGCGCTGCCGGTCCTCGGCGACTCGGCCGGCATACCGGCGACCACTCTTCGCGTACCTTCTGACGTTCTCGATGAGGCGCGTGCGCTGCTGGCGGCGGCGGACGACCCCGGCGGGCCGGGCGCCGTGCAGCCGTTGCCGCGTCCGCTGCGCGAGCCCGGTCGACTGCTGCTCGTGGGGGTCGGGACCGGCGACGAGGCGGGTTGGCGGGCCGCTGGAGCGGCGCTGACCAGGGCCTCCGCGGGTGAAACCTCGATCACGGTGGCGCTGCCGGAGGAGGCCGCTCCGGATGCCGTCCGGGGGTTGGCCGAGGGTTTCTGGCTCGCGTCGTACCGGTTCCGGATCGGTGCGGACGCCGGGGCCCCGCGGCTGGCCGAGGTGGTCCTCGCCGTGGCCGACCAGGATCGGTACGTCGGCGCGCTGGGCGCGGCGCGGGCGACCGCGGACGCGACGTTCCTGTCCCGCGACCTGACCAACACCCCGTCCTCGACGAAGAACCCGGCGTGGTTCGCCGACGAGATCACGCGCGCGGCCTCCGGCCGGGACGGGCTGTCGGTGCGCGTCCGCGGCCCGGAGGAGCTCGCCGCCGACGGATTCGGTGGCATCCTCGCCGTGGGCGGCGGGTCCGCGAGCGGGCCGCGCCTGGTCGAGACGTCCTGGCGGCCGGCGGGTGCGCGCACCCATGTGGTCCTGGTCGGCAAGGGCATCACGTTCGACACCGGCGGGATCTCGATCAAGCCGCGCGACGCGATGAAGCTCATGCGCAAGGACATGAGCGGGGCGGCGGTCGTGACGGCCGCCGTGCTGGGTGCGGCAGCGATGAAGCTGCCGGTACGCGTGACGGCGCTCGCGCCGCTGGCGGAGAACATGGTCAGCGGCTCGGCGTACCGACCGGGCGACGTCATCCGACACTTCGGCGGGCTGACCAGCGAGAGCACCAACACCGACGCGGAGGGCCGGCTGGTGCTGGCGGACACGCTCGCGTACGCCGTCGCGCGGCTAGCCCCGGATCTGCTCGTCGACCTCGCGACCCTGACCGGCGCGAACGCCGTGGCGCTCGGGAAGCGAACCGCCGCCCTCTACAGCGACAACGACGGGTTGGCCGACGCGCTCTCCGCCGCCGCTACCGCCGCGGGCGAGCAGGTGTGGCGGATGCCCCTGCCGGCGGACTACGTCGAGTACATCGGCAGCGACATCGCCGACTTCCACAGCTCGCCCGACCGCGGGGCCGGCTCCGTGGTCGCCGCGCTCTACCTCCGCGAGTTCACCGGAGAGCTGCGCGACCGGTGGGCGCACATCGACTTCTCCGCGCCGTCCTGGGTCGACACCGCCGACGGCGAGCTCGCCACCGGCGCGACAGGCTGGGGAGCCCGGACGCTGCTGCGCTGGCTGGCGACGCTGACCTGACCGCGCGGGCCCGAGCGCGGATGAGTGCCGACATCGCCGGTCGCAAGAGTGGTCATGCGGACGAGCGCCCGCGGGTGGGCTAGGCGTCGCGCGGCAGGCGTACGGCGAACTCCGTGTGGCCGGGAGGGCTTTCCAGCTCGACCGTGCCGCCGTGGGCCTCGACGACGGCGGCCACGATCGCGAGTCCGAGTCCCGTGCTGCCCGCGGCCCGCGACCGCGAGCTGTCGCCGCGGACGAACCGCTCGAAAACCTCCGGCTGCGCCTGCGCCGCGATGCCGGGCCCATCGTCCACAACGGACAGCACGGCGTGGTCGCCGTCGACGGTCAGCGCGGTGGTGACCTTCGTGCCCGGCGGCGTGTGCGTACGGGCGTTGGCGAGCAGGTTGGCGAGCACCTGGTGCAGCCGGGCCGCATCGCCGGGTACGCACACCTCGTCCTCCGGCACGTCGAGCAGCCAGCGGTGGTCCGGCCCGGCCACGTGCGCGTCGCCGACCGCGTCCACCGCGAGCCGCGACAGGTCGACCCGCTCCCGATCCAGCGGCCGCCCGGAGTCCAGCCGCGCCAGCAGCAGCAGATCGTCGACGAGCTCGGTCATGCGGTCGCTTTCGGACTCCACCCGCCGCAGCGCGTGCGCGATGTCCGGCGGCAGCGTCTCGCGCCCGCGCCGCGTCAGCTCGGCGTACCCCCGGATCGCGGCCAACGGGGTACGCAGCTCGTGGCTCGCGTCGGCCACGAACTGGCGTACCCGCATCTCGCTGGCCTGCCGCGCGGACAGCGCGCCGGCGACGTGGCCGAGCATCCGGTTGAATGCCGACCCGACCTGGCCGACCTCCGTGCCGGGGTGGGTGTCCCCGTTCGGCACGCGTACCGACAGCGCAACCTCGCCGCGGTCGAGCGGCAGTTCGGCGACGCGGCTCGCGGTGGCCGCGACGCGGCGCAACGGGCGCAGCGAGATCCGCACGATGCCGGCGCCCACGGCACCCGCGACGAGCAGGCCACCGCCGATCACGGCGATCTCGATGGCGACCACGTTCCACACAGTTTCGTGTACGCCGGACATCGGTAGGCCGGTCACCAGCACGTCTCCGTCGGGGGCGCGGGTCGCGACGACCCGATAATCGCCCAGCTCGTCCAGGCCTTGCGTGCGCGCCTTGCCGTCGGTCGGCAGCGCGGTGAGCATGGCGAGCTGTTCGGCAGTCAGCGATTGCTCAACCCCGCCCGGATCCAGTACGCCCTGGGCCTGCACCCGGCCGTTGGCGATCCGAACCCCCATCGTGCCGGCGGCCTGGCCCGGCGGGAACAGGTCGCGGTCGTCGTCCGCCTGGTGTCGCGGCGGTGGTGGGCCGGCGGTCCGAGCGGACGCGGCGGCGAGCTGGGTGTCGAGCTGGCCGATGAGGAAATGACGCAGGGCCACGGTCGTCGCGACGCCGATCACGAGACAGACGACGGCGACCAGGGCGAGGATCGCGGCCAACAGCCGCGCACGAAGCGACCAGGGCCGCGCGGGCCATCGCCGTACGGCCGGCCCGTGGGTCTCAGTCGGCTGGCTTGAGGACATAGCCGGCTCCGCGCAGCGTGTGAATCATCGGCGGCCGGCCAGCGTCGATCTTCTTCCGGAGGTACGAGATGTACAGCTCGACGACGTTGGCCTGCCCCCCGAAGTCGTAGTTCCAGACGCGGTCCAGGATCTGCGCCTTGCTCAACACCCGGCGCGGGTTGCGCATTAGGTACCGCAGCAACTCGAACTCTGTCGCCGTCAGCGAGACCGGCTGGCCCGCGCGGCGTACCTCGTGACTGTCCTCGTCCATGGTGAGGTCGCCGACGACGAGCAGCGCGTCCGGGCGGGTCTCGGCCGCGCCGGTACGGCGCAGCAGCGCGCGCAGGCGGGCGACCAGTTCCTCCAGGCTGAACGGCTTGGTCACGTAGTCGTCGCCGCCGGCGGTCAGCCCGGCGACCCGATCCTCCACCGCGTCGCGAGCGGTCAGGAACAACACCGGCACGTCCGGCACGTGGCCGCGCAGCCGGCGCATCACCTCGAGCCCGTCGACGTCCGGGAGCATGACATCGAGCACGACCGCGTCGGGTTTGAACTGGCGGGCCAGCCGCACCGCGCTGGTCCCGTCGGCGGCGGTGCGCACCTGCCAGCCCTCGTAGCGCAACGCCATCGACAGCAGCTCCGCCAGCGTCGCCTCGTCGTCGACGACCAACACCCGCACAGGGTCGGCTTTCGTCGTCATGCGGCCATACTCGCGTTCCTAGCTGTCCCCAGCCTTGGTCGATGCTGTGAATCGGCTGTGCGCCGTGTCAGACGCGACGATACGGGAATTGCTGGCGGGACAAGAGCGACGGATGCCGCTTGTGGCAACCGTTGAATGCACCACCCGTATCCGTGCAATCCTGGATGCGGGACACCGCCGGCGGGCCTTGCCGGCGGGCGGTGTTCCGGGGGACGGAGTGGAGGCTCGAACGTGACCGACGGCCCGCAGGCACCGCGCGGCCAGCCGGGCCCAGGAGGCCGCCAGGCGCCGGGCGTGCGGCCGCGGCGTGGCGGAGCGTCGCCCTGGTGGTCTGACGCCCTCGCCGACCCGTGGCGCGACCCGCACGCGCCGAGCGCCGTGGTCGTGCAGCACCAGGCTCAGGACGACGGTGCTGCGCTCGAGCCGGTCCCGGATCCGGACGCCGGCCCGCGTCGAGGCCTCGGCCCGGTCCTCCTCATCGCCGTCGTCTCCGCCCTCCTCGCCGGCCTGCTCGGCGGTGCGCTCGGCTACACGTTCGCGACCCGACACGACAGCGGCGGGGTCCTGCAGGGCGCAGCGGCCGGCTCCCGTCAGGCGCCGGCCGCGGCGAAGCGTCCGCCCGACACACTGGCCGGCGTGGCCGAACGGGTGCTCCCGACCGTGGTGACAGTCAAGGTCGCGGGCGGCGGCGCGTCGGCCGTCGGCTCCGGCTTCATCGTCTCCCAGGACGGATATTTGATCACCAACGATCACGTGGTGTCCGAGGTGTCCGGACCTCCGATGATCGTCTTCAACGACGGCTCGACCGCGAGCGGCAAGCTCGTCGGGCAGGACACCGAGTCGGACATCGCGGTCATCAAGGTCGCTCGGACCGGCCTGACGCCGGTCCAGTTCGGTGACTCGGAGTCGATCGCGGTGGGCGACCCGGTACTGGCGTTCGGCTCCCCGCTGGCGTTGGCGAACACGGTCACCTCGGGCATCGTCAGCGCGCTCGACCGCACCATCCAGTCGGACGATCCGGGCGGGCCGGTCCGCTACTACGCGGCGATCCAGACGGACGCGGCGGTGAACCAGGGCAATTCCGGCGGCCCGCTCGTCGACGGTGGCGGCCGTGTCGTGGGCGTGAACTCAGTGATCAAATCGCTGGGGTCCGAGGAAAGCCAGGCGGGCAACATCGGTCTCGCCTTCGCGATCCCCATCAATCAGGCCAAACGCGTGGCCCAGGACATCATCGAGACGGGAAAAGCCCGCCGAACCGTGATCGGGGCACAGTTCGAGGCCGCGTTCCGCAACCCCAACGGCGGCGTTCGGCTGTCGAGCGTCGAGTCGGAGGGTCCGGCCGGCGCGGCGGGGCTTCGGGCCGGTGACGTGGTGACCAAGCTCGACGGCCATCCACTCGAGGAACCGGCCGACCTGATCGCCCTCGTCCGCAAGTACGCCCCCGGCTCGGTGGTCAACGTCGAGTTCCGGCGCGGTAACGCGCGGCAGAGCGCGTCGGTCACGCTCGCCGCCGACGTGCAGTAGCAGTCGCCCGGGGCTTGGCGCGGGGCCTCCACGGCCCCTCCCGGGATCGGGACGGACGTGCGTACTCTTGCCCCGGGAAGCGAGAGGGGCGACCGCGGATGTTCGACAATCTGAACTGGTGGGAGATAGGCGTCCTGCTGCTGCTCGCCCTGCTGATCTTTGGCGACAAGCTGCCGACCGTCATCTCGGATGGCCTGCGGATGCTGCGCAACCTGCGAGACATGGCCCGCAACGCCACCAGCGACCTGAGCCGCGAGCTGGGCGCGGACATCGATCTCGAGGACCTGAACCCGAAGACGTTCATCCGCAAGCACGTGCTCAGCGCGGCCGACGAACAGGCACTGCGCAAGCCCCTGCAGGGCGCCTTCGAGTCGCTTAAGTCCGACCTCCAGGGCGTCAGCGCCGAGATCAAGGACGCCGCCGCGGCGGCCGACCCTCGCCAGCCGGCGGTACGCGCGAAGAGCGTGGCCACCCCGGTCAACGGCTCGCCCGGCGGCCAGTCCGACCCGGCCGGACCCACGTCGGCCAGCTTCGACATCGACGCGACATAGCCGCCCCGCCCCTCTCCCAACTCCGTCAGACTTGGGCCTCACGGCCGCGCTTGCCGCCAACTCTGACGGAGTTGGGCGGCCCGGCCGACTGCGACTGCCCAGCTCTGACCGAGTTGGGCAGGGGACCGGGAGCACGGCGCGCGCCGGTCGCGGCGAGCGTCAGCGGTGGGCGGGACTTAGGCCCAACGGCTTGCCGACCAGCGACTCCCGGCGTACGGCGAGTCGGTCGGCGACGGCGGCCAGCGCGACGGCGGCCGGGGCGCTCGGGTCGGTGAGCACGATCGGCGTACCGGCGTCTCCGGACTCGCGGACGCGGGTGTCCAGCGGAATCTGACCGAGCAACGGCACCGGTGCGCCGACCACGCGCGTGAGCGTGTCCGACACCTTCTGCCCGCCGCCCGAGCCGAAGATCTCCATGCGCTCGCCCGACGGCAGCGACAGCCACGACATGTTCTCCACGACGCCGACCAGCCGCTGGTGGGTCTGCAGCGCGATCCCGCCCGCCCGCTCGGCGACGTCGGCGGCGGCCGGCTGCGGCGTCGTGACCACGAGGATCTCCGCGTTGGGCAGCAGCTGGGCGAGCGAGATCGCGATATCGCCCGTACCCGGCGGCAGGTCGAGCAGGAGCACGTCCAGGTCCCCCCAGTACACGTCGGCCAGGAACTGCTGCAGCGCACGGTGCAGCATCGGCCCGCGCCAGACCACGGCGGCGTTGCCCGCCGTGAACATGCCGATCGAGATCACCTTCACGCCGTGCGCCTGCGGCGGCATGATCATGTCTTCAACCTGCGTCGGGCGCCCCGAGGCTCCGAGCATCCGCGGCACCGAGTGGCCGTAGATGTCCGCGTCGACCACACCGACCGCCAGGCCGCGGGCGGCCAGCGACGCCGCCAGGTTGACCGTGACGCTGGACTTGCCGACGCCGCCCTTTCCGCTGGCCACGGCGTACACGCGCGTGTGTGACCCCGGCTGGGAGAACGGGATGACGGGCTCCGGCCCCGCGCCGCCGCGCAGCGAGGTCTGCAGCGCCCGGCGCTGCTCGGGGGTCATCACCCCGAACTCGACCTGCACGCCGGAGACGCCGGCCACAGCGGAGACGGCGTCGGTAACGTCCGCGCGCAGCGTGTCCCGCAGCGGGCACGCCGCGACGGTGAGCAGCACCTCCACGCGGACGACCCCGTCGGGACCGACCGCCGCGGACCGCACCATCCCCAGGTCGGTGATGGGTCGGCGGATCTCGGGGTCGTTGACGGTGGCGAGCGCGGCCTGGACGGCCTGCTCGATCGTGCCGGCGGGGGCTGACATGCCGCCCATGCTACGTCGAGCGCCGGGCCGAACGACCGGCCGGTCATTGGGCGCCATTCCGCCGTTGTGGGCCGAGGGGCTGGACCCCCACCTGGCCGGATGCGACGATCGTCGGCAACGCTGCGCGCCTAGCCCCTTGAGGCGCGCAGCCATGTCATGCCCGTCGATCCCGCCCCGGGGACCGACCGCGCACGCGGTCCCTTCCGTCCGCCTCGCCCGCGTCGCTGTCCTCGTACGAGTCGTACGGGTCGTCGACGCCCGCGGCGTCGGCCCGCGCGGCCTTGCGGAGCTCCCGTTGGCGCTGCTTGCGGGCGAGCCGCTCCCGCCGGCGCTGGGCCTCGTCCTGCTCTTCGGCGAGCCGGGTCAGCTCCGAGCGCAGGAAGTCGCGCGTGACCACCTCGCCGATGGCGATGCGCAGTGCGGCGATCTCCCGGGCGAGATACTCGGTGTCCGCCTTCTGCATCGCGGCGCGCCGTCGGTCCTCCTCCATGGCCAGTCGGTCCCGGTCCGCCTGCCGGTTCTGAGCGAGCAGGATCAGCGGCGCGGCGTACGACGCCTGGATCGACAGCATGAGGGTGAGCAGCGTGAACGTGTACGGGTCGAAGCGCAGCGCCCTGGGAGCGAGCGTGTTCCAGCCGATCCACGCCACGATGACCACGGTCAGGTAGACGAGGAACCTCGCCGTACCCATGAACCGCGCGATGCCCTCGGACCAGCGGCCGAACGCCTCCGGGTCGAACCTGGGCACGGTGATCCGGCGTGGCTCGCGCGGCTGGTCCAGCCGGCGGCGCGGCTCAGTCATCGGTCACTCGCGTCCGGCACCGCGGCGAGCGCCACCGGTGCCTCCGCGTCCCGATCTCGCCAGTCGGCCGGCAGCGAGTGGTCGAGCACGTCGTCGACCGTGACCGCGCCGACGAGCCGGTCCGAGGCGTCCACGACCGGCATCGCGACCAGGTTGTAGGTCGCCATCCGCCGGGTGATCTCCGACAACGGGGTGTCCGGCGCGAGCGGGTCGATGTCGCTGTCCATGACGCCGCCGAGCATGGCGGCCGGGGACTCGCGCAGCAGGCGCTGGAAATGCGCGATGCCGAGGTAGCGCCCCGTGGGCGTGGCCATTGGTGCGCGGGTCACGAACACCTGAGCGGCGATCGCCGGTGCCAGCTGCGGTTCTCGGATCCGGGCCAGCGCCTCGGCCACGGTCGCGTCCGGGGTGAGGATGACGGGTTCGGAGGTCATCACGCTGCCGGCGGTGCCCGGCTGATAGCTGAGCAGCTGCCGCACGGGGTCGGCCTCGTCGGGCAGCATCAGGTCCAGGAGCACCTCCCGCTCCGGCTGCGGCAGCTCGCCGAGCAGGTCGGCCGCGTCGTCGGGATTCATCTCCTCGAGCACGTCCGCGGCCCGCTCCCGGTCGAGCGCCGCGATGATCTCGACCTGATCGTGCTCCGGCAGTTCCTCGAGCACGTCGGCGAGCCGCTCGTCATCGAGGGCGGCGGCCACCTCGTTGCGACGCGCGTCGGGCAGGTCCTGCAGCGCGTTCGCCAGGTCTGCCGGGCGCATTTTCTCCAGGACGGCGAGCAGGTTCTCCGTGCCCTGGGCGGCCGGCAGGCCGACGAGCCCCGCGACCTCATCCCAGTCCAGTTGCTGGAGGTGCCCGCGGCGAGACAGCCGGCCGGTCTGCGCGCGGACCGCCACCTTGCTCACGGTCCATTCGCCCGAGCGGTCGGACTCCATGGCCACGTCCACCACGGCCGCCGGCTGCCCGGTGGCGACGATCTTCACGCGGCGGTCGAGCAGGTCGGCCAGCACCAGTATCTCCCCGGGCCGCTTGGAGAAGCGGCGCAGGTTGAGGGTGCCGGTGCTGAGCACGACGGCGTCGGCGTCGAGCGAGGTGACCCGGCCGATGGGCACAAAGATGCGCCGCCGCATGGGCAACTCCGCGATCAGGCCGACGACCGTCGGTGGCTGGCCTCCGCCGTAGATCCGGGCGACCGCGTCGCGTACCCGGCCGACCTGGTCTCCGTTGGGATCGAAGATGGGGAGATCGGCGAGGCGGGCTATGTACACCCTGGTCACGGTCTCAGCGTAGTGGCCGTATGTTGTTCCACATGTCGACGTTGGCGTACGAGATCGTGGACGTCTTCACCGACCGGCCGTTCACGGGCAACCCGCTCGCGGTGGTGTTCGGCGCCGAGGCCCTAGCGGCCGAGCAGATGCAGGCGCTCGCCCGGGAGTTCCACCTCTCCGAGACGGTCTTCGTGCTGGCTCCCACCGACTCCGCCGCCACGTACCGCGCCCGCATCTTCACCCCCGAGGAGGAGCTCCCGTTCGCGGGCCATCCGAGCGTCGGCGCGGCCGTGACCGGCGCGCGGCTCGGCCGGTTCGGGCCGGGCACTGTGGTCCAGGAGTGCGGCGCCGGGCTGCTGCCCATCGAGGTCCACGACGGTCGCGCGACGCTGACCGGCGGTCCGCCGACGGTCGGGCCGGAGCTGGATCCCGCGCCGTTCCTGGCGGTGGCCGGGCTGACGTCGGACGACTACGCCGGGCCGGCGCCGCGCCGGGCCGGCTGCGGGCTCGAGTTCCCGTATTTATCGGTACGCCCGCAGGCGGTCGCCCGCGCGAGCCTCGACCCCGCCGCGGCGGCGCGCCACAACGTCACGGACGTGAGCGTTTTCTCCTGGGACGCCGCGGCGCGGACCGCGCACGCCCGCGTCTTCTGTCCAGGCCTCGGCGTACCCGAGGATCCGGCGACGGGTTCCGCGGCGCTCGGCCTCGGCGTGTGGCTCGTCGCGACCGGTCTGATGCCCCGCGACGGTGAGTCGGCGTACCTTATCCGGCAGGGCGCCGAGCTGCACCGTCCGTCCACCCTGGACTGCCGGGTCGCGGCCGGCGGCGGCACCGTCGTTCGTGTCACCGTCACCGGGCAGGTCGTGCCGATCGCCCGCGGGGAGATCGCCATACCGCCCTTCGTGGGCTGACGCTCGTCAGCGCCGCCGCACTCGGTGCAGGCGGAACGGGTTTCGGGTACGCCGGGTGGCCGGCGTCTCCCGCGGCGCCGCGGCCTCCGACCCGGCCGTCGCCCCGGAACGCGCCTCGACCTCGCCGGCGGCCACGACCGCGCCGCTTAGCTCGACCGGGTCGCCGACCGGCACCAGCCGGTTGATCACACACTCGCGGGCCCACCGCGCGATCAGCTCGTCGGCCGGGTCGGGAGCGTTCAGGCGCTTGCCGGCCAGCTGCGGCGCGACCGTTTCCCACTCCTCGCTGCGCGGGTCGACCTGGGTCACCTCGGCGATCCAGCGAACGACGCGGCCGCCGTGGTCGCCGCGGAGCGACACGACCGCGTCGGCCGCGTGCGCCAACCCGGGCGCGGTCTGCTCTCCCGGGCCGCTGACGACGTACAGGGCGCCGTCCAACGGCACGCACCACAGGGCGACGGGCGGGTGGTCGCCGGCCGCGACCCATGCCACGGCGGCCTTCTTCATCGCCTCGTCGATCACCGGGTGCGTCATGGGCCGAGCCTATCTACAGCGGCGCTCTCGGCGCGCGGTCAAAGAACTCAACCGCGGTGTACCGGTACACCCGCAAGCGTGCCGGCCAGTCGCCCGGCGGCCAACCGCCCTTGTCGAGCAGCGCGGTGACGAACCGAGCGGGCTCGGGCAGCTTTGTCCACACCGCGGGCAGGAACGTCGCCCGCCTCCGGTCGTCGGCGAAGATCAGCCCGTCCAGCCCGGGCCGCAGCTCCGCGAGCAGCTCGTCCCGGTCCATGACCGGCAACGGCACGGGGTGGGACAACACGGAGACCTTCACGTCCAGCCCCGGCCACTCGCCGCAGTAGACGGGAGCTAGCCGCGGGTCGGTCATCGCCTTGACAGCGTTGCGGGTCACGTCGACGAAGAGCGGGCGGACCGGTTCGAGACTCCCGATGCAGCCACGCAGCGCACCGTCCCGCTCCAACGTGACGAACGAGGCACCCAGCGCGCGGAGGGGAGGTCGGGCCGGCGGCCGTCCGTCCACCGGCCGTCCGGCCAGTCGGGCGCGGACCGCCGCCGTGGCTCGGCGTGCGAGGACCGCGCCGTCCTCGACGGCCAGCGGCACGGCCAGCGACGAGCTCGCGACGAGCCCCATCAGCCCAGGGTAAGCCCGTCGATGAATGCGGGCGCTCGGGTCGCAACGCCCGACGTGTGAGGATGATTCGCATGCGCCCGGTCGACCCGCTCACCACGGCCGCGATCGCCGTCGCCGTCGTGGCCGTCTCGTCGTCCGCGCCGCTGATCGTGTACGCGGCCGCACCGGCGCTGGCGATCGCGTTCTGGCGCAACGCGCTGGCCGCGGGCGTCCTCACGCCGGTCGCTCTGGTGCGGCGTCGTCCCGAGATGCTCGCCCTCACCCGCGGGCCGGGTCGGATGGACGGGCTGTTCTGCGTGCTCGCCGGGCTCGCGCTCGCCGTCCACTTCGGCACCTGGGTGTCGAGCGTCAAGCTCACCACGGTGGCGGCGGCCACGGCGCTCGGCGCCACCCAGCCGGTCTGGCAAGGGCTGATCGCGTGGGGCCAGGGCCGGCGGCCGACCGGCGTCACCTGGCTGGGAATCTCATTCGCGGTGGCCGGCGCCGCGCTCGCGACGGGCGCAGACTTCGGCGTGTCCCGCCGCGCCGTCGCCGGCGATCTGCTGGCCGTCGCCGGCGGGGTGGCGGTGGCGGTATACACCGCGTTCGGCGAGCGGGTCCGCGCCAGCGTCAGCACCACCGCGTACACGACCGTCTGCTACGGCACCTGCGCGCTGTCCCTGCTCGCGGTGTGCCTGCTCGCTGGCGTACGGCTGACCGGGTTCAACGCCGGCACGTGGCTCGCCATCGTGGCTCTGGTGGTCGGCGCCCAACTGCTGGGTCACTCGATGTTCAACTACGCGCTGCACAGGGTGTCCGCGACGACGGTGAGCGTGCTCATCCTGCTCGAGGTCCCGGGAGCGGCGCTGCTCGCGTGCGCGTGGCTCGGCCAGACGCCGCGTCCGGGCTCAATGCCGGGCCTGGCGCTGCTGGTCGTCGGGGTCGCCGTCGTGGTGCTCGGCGGCGCACGGGACGCCTTGATCGGCGCGGGGGAGACGTTGACCGAGGGGCTCAGGTCAGGCCAACCGCGCGCTCGCTGACCTCCCAGAGCCGCGCGGCGAGCGCCGGGTCCGCCGCGTGGGCGGACGGCCGGCGCAGCCGCTCATCGACGTAGTACCCGCCGTTGACCACCGTGCCGGCGGGCGCACCGGCGAGCCAGACCAGTGTGCGCGCGCCGCGGGCCGGGCTACGCAGCCACGGCGCGGTCCGGAAGTACATCCCGATCAAGGGACTGTCGCTGCCGAACCGCGTCCGCACGGTGCCCGGGTGGTACGCGGTGGACAGCACGTCCGGCCATTGCCGAGCCGCCTCCGCGGCGAACAGGATGTTGGCCTGCTTCGCGCCGCCGTACACCAGCAGCGGCACGTACCGACGCCGGGTGGACGAGAGATCGTCCGGGTCGAGCCGGCCCTGTTGGTGCGCGCGCGATGCCGTGTTGACGACGCGCGACACCCGGTCCCGGAGCAGATTCGTGAGCAGGAACCCCGCGAGGTGGTTCACCTGAATGGTCAGATCGAAGCCGTCCACTGTGGTCACCCGCCGCGGGTAGACGCCGCCCGCGTTGTTGGCGAGCACGTCGATCCGGGGGTACGCGGCGCGTAGCCGCTCGGCGAGCGCACGCACCTCGTCGAGGACCGCGAAGTCGGCGCGGTACGCGTCGGGCTCGGCAGCGCCGGGCGCCGCCGCCGCGCGTACCCGCGAACGAGCCCGCTCCAGGCGGACCTCGTCCCGCCCCACCAGGACGACCCGATGCCCACGCCGCGCCAACTCCTGGGCGGCGGCGAACCCGATCCCGGAGCTGGCTCCCGTGATGACCACGGTCGAGCCAGTGAGATCTTCCACAGGTCCGTTCTCCGCGGTCACGACGCGACGCTACCGTGTCGGCCAGGGACCCATCTTTCACTTCAGGAGCGTGCTCAATGGCCGCAGAGCGGGCCGCCGCTGGACGTCCGCGCCGGTCGTGTCTTGCGGTTCCAGGCTCGAGCACCAAGATGCTTGACAAGGCGCAGGGCCTGCCGGCGGATCAGGTCTTCCTCGACCTGGAGGACGCGGTCGCGCCGCTGGCCAAGCCGGAGGCCCGCAAGAACATCGTGTCCGCGCTGAACGCCGGCGACTGGGGCGCCAAGACGCGGGTGGTCCGCGTCAACGACCTGACCACCCCGTGGACGTACACCGACGTCATCGAGGTGGTCGACGGTGCCGGCGCCAACCTCGACTGCATCATGCTGCCGAAGGTGCAGTCCGCGTCCCACGTCGAGTGGCTCGATCTCACGCTCACCCAGCTCGAGAAGGCGCTCGGCCTCTCCGTCGGTCGCATCGGCATCGAGGCTCAGATCGAGAATGCCACCGGGCTGGTCAATGTGGACGCCATCGCCGCGGCGTCGCCCCGGGTGGAGACGATCATCTTCGGGCCGGCCGACTTCATGGCGTCGCTGAACATGAGGTCGCTCGCGGTCGGCGCGCTGCACCCGGACTACCCGGGCGACCCGTACCACTACATCCTGATGCGGATCCTGATGGCCGCCCGGATGCACGGCAAGCAGGCGATCGACGGGCCGTACCTCCAGATCCGGGACCTGGACGGGTTCCGCGCGGTCGCCGCCCGCTCGGCCGCGCTCGGGTACGACGGCAAATGGGTCCTGCACCCGGGACAGATCGACGCCGCGAACGAGGTGTACTCGCCCGCGCAGGCGGACTACGACCACGCCGAGCTGATTCTCGACGCGTACGAGTACGCCACGTCGGAGACGGGCGGCCGGCTGGGCGCGGTGATGCTCGGCGACGAGATGATCGACGAGGCGTCGCGGAAGATGGCGGTCGTGATCGCCGCCAAGGGGCGCGCGGCCGGCATGCGCCGGACGTCCGCGTTCACGCCGCCGCAGTGAGCTCGCCGCGGTCTACGAGTTGTTCGTGGCGACCGCGATCGCGATGACCACGCCGGCGACGATGATGCCCAGCACCGTCAGCGCGAGCGCGATCCAGCCGAGGATCACGCCGGCCCTGGCCAGGCCCTCGCCCTCCTCGCCGGTCTGCGCGATCTGGGCCTTGGCCCGGTTGCCCAGGTAGATGGCGACCGCCCCGGCCAGCGAGCAGATGAAGAAGCTGGCGATGCCGACCACCAGCGAGGCGATGGCCAACCCATTCGTCTGCCGCTGCGGCGGCGGGTACGCGTACGGCTGCTGGTAGCCGCTGTCAGTCACTGGTACTCCCATCGATGGTGGACGGGTGGTTCGCTGCCCAGACGATGAAGATCACAATAGCGATGGTGGCGAGCACGGCGAGGCCGGTGGCGATCCAGCCGACGATGATGCCGGCCAGGGCCATGCCGTCGCCGCCCTCGCCGCGCTCGCGGATCCGCCTGCGGGCGACGTGCCCGAGGATCGCGCCGACGGCCCCGAGGTAGCCGCCGAGGCCGTACGCGCACAGGCCGGGGGCGACACTCACGATCGACACGACCATCGACGCGATGGCCAGTCCGTTGGTGGGCGGCGCGGCGACGGGGTAGCCGTAGCCGGGGTAGCCGTGCGGAGGGTAGCCGTACGCGGGGTAGCCGGGCGGGTAGCCGTATGGCTCGGTTGGCGTCGGTCCGCTCGCACCGGGCGGTGGGGCGCCTGGGCCGGTGGGTGGATCCGCCTGAGCAGGCGGCTCCTGGGGCGACCAGGGGTCCGGCCAGCCACCCGGCTGCGGCGGATGCGTCATGCCAACTCCGGCGTCTCGGTGATCGCCGTCAGGGTAGCCGGTCGCAGCCCGGGCCGGCCGCCCATCGGCCCGCGCGGCGCATCGGCCCGCGGCGCATCGGC
>DASXRQ010000263.1:0-6653 GCA_036506495.1 Micromonosporaceae bacterium
GATCTTCACACCCTGGGTGCGCAGTCACGCCAACGTGCCCGGCGCCCTCTACCAGCCGCTGTTCGTCGGCCGAGTGCTTCCGCTGCCGACGCCGACCCCCGCTCTCGTCCACACGATCTTCTGGACGCTGCTGATCCTCGCTCTCGCGGCGGCGACCGGCCGCGCGCCGCGGGTGCTGGGCTGGACGGTCTTCCTGCTCTACTTCGAGTGGATGATCATCGCCATGAGCTACGGCAAGGTCGACCACGACCGGTTCGGCCTGCTGGTCGCGCTCGCCGCGCTGCCGACCGTCGGGGGGGCCCGGCATGGCGACCGGACGCTCAGCGAGGCGGGCGGCTGGGCGGTGCGGGTGACCCAGGTCGCCGTGATCTGCACGTATTTCCTCGCCGCCTGGGCGAAGCTGCGGTTCGGCGGGGTCGGTTGGGTGACCAGCTCGGTGCTCGCCCGGGCCATCATCCGGCGCGGCACCGAGTTCGCCGACGTCATCGCCCACGTGCCGGGTCTGCTGGTCGCCGCGCAACTGGGCATCGTCGCATTCGAGCTGCTCAGCCCCCTGATCTTCGTCCTGCGCGGGCGGTGGCGGTACGCCGCGATCGGCTACTTCTACCTCTTTCACCTGTTCACGATCGCGACGATCACGATTTCGTTCGCCCCGCACCTGGCCGCGATGACGAGCTTCCTGCCGCTCGAGCGCCTCCGCCCGATCAAGTGGGTGCGAGCCAGCTGGACCTCGCCGACCCCTCCCCTACCCGGTCGATCTAGGGCGAGTTCTGGCGATTTGATCCCTGGTCACCAGCATTCGCCCTAGATCGACCGGGTTAGGTGCGTGGCTGGCGCTCGGCCGCCGGCACCGCGCACGCCGCGGTTCCGCCGGGCAGACGGTGCCGGTTGCGGGCCACCCAGCGGTACGCGGGCCAGGCCAGCGCGCGCACCGGACGCAGCCCGAGCAGGCGCCCTGCCATCCGCCAGGGCTGGCGGCGGCTATCACGAAGCAGCAGCGCGATGGCCTCCGGACCGGCGGCGACGGTGCCATCGGCGGCCACCCACTGCACCGCGTCCGCACACTCGGCGACGGTCAGGCCGAGCGCGTCCAGGTCGACGAACTGCCACGGCACCACTGCGGCGTCGGTCGGAATCCACCTTTCGATGAACCTCGCGCAGCTGGTGCAGAACGCGCAATCGCCGTCATAGACGAAGGTGGGGCGGGCCATGCCTCCATTCTGGCATGCCGGATCTTGGCAAGACTGGTGGCGGACGCCACGTTCGCTCCCCCGCTTTGTCGGGAATGACAAGAAGACGACCAAGGTTGGGGATGGGCGTAGGCCTATCCGGGCCGTGATTGATTTCGAACGGAGAAACGATGGCGACCGTCAAACTGACCACCGAGAAATTCGACGAGGTGACGAAGCAGGACGGCATCGTCCTGGTCGACTTCTGGGCTGGCTGGTGCGGTCCGTGTCTGCGCTTCGCGCCGGTGTACGAGCGCGCGTCCGAGAAGCACGGTGACATCGTGTTCGGCAAGGTCGACACCGAGGACCCCGAGAACTTCGAGCTGTCGACGCGGTTCGACATCCGCTCGATCCCCACGATCATGGCGGTTCGCGATGGCGTGATGGTCTTCGCCCAGCCCGGTGCGCTGCCCGAGTCGGCGCTCGAGTCGCTGATCAGCCAGGTGCGCGAGCTCGACATGGACGACGTCCGCAAGCAGCTCGCCGCCCACCAGCACTGAGCAACGAATTCCGCGCCGGTCAACCTCTCGGTGACCGGCGCGGATCCTTCTCGGTGAAGGGTCCTGGCCGCTCGGTCGCACATATGTTCTAATGGGTCGATGCGCTGGGCGAACCTATCCGCGTCGGCAGCCGAACTCCCCTTCGGCGTCGACGAGGCGGCGCCGGCGG
Source organism: Micromonosporaceae bacterium (assembly GCA_036506495.1). GTDB lineage: Bacteria > Actinomycetota > Actinomycetes > Mycobacteriales > Micromonosporaceae > DASXRC01. The sequence goes on from DASXRQ010000263.1 coordinate 1,899, forward strand.
CCCAACCGTTGCCGCTGGCGCTGCCCGGCGCCGTCGTGCGTACCTTCGACACCCCCGGCTTCGCCGGGATGACCTTCTACGAAATCCACGCGAAGTCGATCATCAATCGCGTCCCGGCCGTCTCGCGGGTGCCGTTCGAGTGGACCATCAACCCGTACCGGGGATGCAGTCATGCATGCTCGTACTGCCTGTCGGGCGAAACGCCCATACTTATGGCGGACGGCCGCACGAAGGCGCTCGCAGAGCTGCGTCGCGGCGACAAGATCTACGGCACCGTCCGCCGAGGCAACTACCGCCGATATGTGATCACAGAGGTCCTTGCCCACTGGCAGACGATCAAGTCGGCGTACCGCGTCCTGCTGGCGGACGGAAGTCAGATCGTCGCGAGCGGCGACCACCGCTTCCTGACTGAACGCGGCTGGATGCACGTGACCGGCCGTATGGCGGGACCGGGACAATGGCCCTACCTCACCACCGGCAACAAGCTCATCGGCGTAGGCCAGTTCGCCGGTCAACCCAAGGACACGCCGGACTACCGGCGGGGATACCTCTGCGGCATGATCCGCGGCGACGCGCACCTGGGGTCGTATGCCTACCCGCACGGCACGCTCCATTGCTTTCGGCTGGCGTTGGCCGACCCGGAGGCCCTCGGTCGCAGTCACGGCTATCTGGCCGACTTTGGCGTGCCGACGAAGGAGTTTGAGTTCCGTTCGTCGGCAAGACGGCCAATGCGGGCGATCAGGACGTCAACGGGGGCCGGCGTCGAGCGGATCAGAGACGTGATCCGATGGCCAACGCCACGGTCCGACGACTGGTGCAAGGGTTTCCTCGCGGGCGTGTTCGACGCGGAGGGCTCGTGTAGTCGAGGTGTCCTCCGGATCTCCAACAGAGACCAGGAAATAATCGATCAAACGGCGATTGCGTTGGGCCGCCTCGGCTTCACGTGCACCGTCGAACAGGGCGACGTCGCCACCGGTGTCCGGACCGTCCGCCTCGTGGGCGGGCTTCGCGAGCGGTTGCGGTTCTTCCATGCGGTCGACCCAGCGATCGACCGCAAACGCAGCATCGCGGGCACGGCTCTTAAGTCCGACGCGCGGCTCGGCGTAGTCGCGGTAGAACCGCTGGGCCTCGATGTGCCGATGTATGACCTCACGACCGGCACGGGCGACTTCATCGCGAACGGCGTGGTCAGCCACAATTGCTATGCGAGAAATACTCATACCTATCTCGATCTCGACGCCGGACATGACTTTGACAGCAAGGTGATCGTCAAGGTCAACGCGGGGCAGCTGCTCAGGCGCGAGCTGTCCGCGCCGAAATGGCGTGGCGAGCACATCGCGATGGGTACGAACGTCGACTGCTACCAGCGGGCCGAGGGCAAGTACCGGCTGATGCGCGAGATCCTGGCCGCGCTGCGGGACTTCACCAACCCCTTCTCGATCCTCACTAAGGGCACGCTGATCCTGCGGGACCTGGATCTGCTGCGCCAGGCACGCGAGGTCGCCCACGTCGGGGTCTCGTTCTCGGTCGGGTTCGTTGACGAGGCGCTGTGGCGGTCGGTCGAGTCAGGCACACCGAGCCCACGGCGCCGGCTGGACGCCGTGCGCACGCTCACCGAGGCGGGCTTCGAGGTCGGTGTGCTGATGGCGCCGATCCTGCCCGGGCTGACTGACACCGACGAGTCCATCGAGGCCACGATCGCCGCCATCGCCGGGTCCGGCGCGGTCAGCGCTACCCCGATTCCGCTGCATCTGCGACCGGGGGCGCGCGAGTGGTACCGGGCCTGGCTCGCGGCGACCCACCCGGAGCTGGTCGGGCGGTACGACCAGCTGTACCGGCGCGGCTCGTACCTGCCCAAGGCGTACCAGCAGGAGGTCACCGACCGCGTCAAGGAAGTGGCCCGGCGGCACGGCCTCGGCCGACGGACGCCCGCGCAGGCCCGGCAGGGTCCCGACGCCGAGGCGCCGCCGCCGCCGGAGCAGCTCACCCTGCTGTAGATCCGAGCTACTGTCACAGCGTGCGTACCCCCCGGCAGATGCTGGCCGACGCCCGAGTGATCGCGGTGGTCGGCGCGTCCCGCGACCCGCGCAAGACGGCGCACTCGGTGCCGGACCAGTTACACCGGCACGGGTGGCGGGTCATCGCGGTCAACCCGTACGCCGACACCCTGTTCGGCGAGCGCGCATACCGCACGCTGGCCGAGATCCCGGAGCCGGTCGACCTGGTCAACGTGTTCCGGCCGTCCGAGGACGCCGCCGGTGTGGTGCGCGATGCCGTTGCGGCGGGGGCTCCCGCGGTGTGGCTGCAGTCCGGGATCGTCTCGGACGAGGGGCGCCGAATCGCCGCCGAGGCCGGCATCGACTACGTCGAGGACTACTGCATCGCCGTGGAGCGGGCCGTTGCCGGCCTCTCCCGGACCGGCCGACCCGACCGGGCGTGACGCCCACCCGCCATCTCAACTACACGGAGATTGCCCCCTCCGAAGCGGTCGAAAGCGCAACTCCCGTGTACTTGTGAGGATCAGGCGTCGCCCGCGGTCGCCGTGGCGGAGCGGGCTCATGCGCGGTACTCCCGCAGGAGCCCGCGAGAGATGATCGTCTTCTGGATCTCCGAGGTGCCCTCGCCGATGAGCAGGAACGGCGCCTCGCGCATCAGCCGCTCGATCTCGTACTCCTTGGAGTAGCCGTACCCGCCGTGGATGCGGAACGCCTCCTGCACCACCTCGGCGCAGTACTCGGACGCCAGCAGCTTCGCCATCCCGGCCTCGACGTCGTTGCGCGCGCCGGAGTCCTTCAACCGCGCCGCGTTCACCATCAGCGCGTGCGACGCCTCGATCTTGGTGCCCATCTCGGCGAGCTTGAACGCGATGGCCTGGTGGCCGACGAGCGGTGAACCGAACGTGTGCCGCTGCTGGGCGTACGCGATCGCAAGCTCGAACGCGCGCAGCGAGATGCCGCACGCGCGGGCGGCGACGTTGACGCGGCCGACCTCGATGCCGTCCATCATCTGGTAGAAACCGCGGCCGAGGCCGACGTCCACGCCGCCGAGGACCGCGGAGGCCGGCGCCCGATGTCCATCGAGCACCATCTCGGTCGTCTCGACGCCCTTGTAGCCCATCTTTTCGATCTTGCCAGGAATCGTGAGCCCCGGCGCGGTCTCGCCGAAGCCCGGCTCCTTCTCCAGCAGGAACGTCGTCATGTTGCCGTACGGGGTGTCCGCGCCCAGCTCCGTCCGCACGAGCGTGGCGACGACGGAGGAGTACGCCCCGTTGGTCAGCCACATCTTCTGGCCGTTGAGCACGAAGTCGCCCGAGTCCGTGCGCTCCGCGCGGGACCGGATCGCTGCCACGTCCGAGCCGCAGCCGGGTTCGGACATCGAGAACGCGCCGCGCACCTCGCCGGTGGCCATCCGCGGCAGCAGCGACGCCTTCTGGTCCGCCGAACCGTGCTGCGAGACGAGGTACGCCACGATGAAGTGGGTGTTGACGATGCCCGACACGGACATCCAGCCGCGGGACAGCTCCTCGACCACGAGCGCGTACGTCAGCAGCGACTCACCGAGCCCGCCGTGCTCCTCGGCGATGGTCAGGCCGAACAGGCCCATCTCCCGCATGCCGTCGACGATGTCGGCGGGGTACTCGTCCGCGTGCTCCAGTCGCTGCGCATGCGGGATGATCTCCTTGTCGACGAACTCCCGCACGGTCTCCAGGATCGAGCGCTGCACGTCGGTCAGCCCGGGCGTCTGCGCGAGTCGTGGCATGGCCAGCCTCCTGGGCATGGGCGAGGGGTTCGTTCCAGTTCGCAAGCAGTATCTCGCCTGCCGACCTCCGGCCGTGCTGTGAAAAACCCCTCAGCGGTACTGCGCCTCGCGGACGCTATTGCCGCCGTCGACCACCAGCATCTGACCGGTGATGTACGAGGCGGCCGGCGTACAGAGGAACGCGATCAGGGCGGCGACCTCGTCGGGAGTGCCGGGGCGCCCCACCGGCGTACCCAGTCCCTGCCGCAGCTCGGAGACGGTCGACGCGCCGGTGTGGATGATGCCGGGCGCGACCGCGTTCACGGTGACGCCGTCGGCGACGACCTCCATCGCGAGTGCCCGCGTCAGCCCGACCACCCCGGCCTTCGCGGCCGCGTACGCCGCCTCGGTTGGCAGCGCGTTGACCGGCCCAGCGGTGGCCGCCAGGTTCACGACCCGGCCCCAGCCGCGCTCGGCCATGCCGTTGACGAACGCCCGGCTGCACAGGAAGGCCGTGGTCAGGTTGCGGTCGATCTCGGAGCGCCACTCGTCGACGGTGAGCTGGGCCACCGGCCGCAGCACCTCGGGGCTGGCCTTGCTGGCAAGTCCGGCGTTGTTGACCAACACCTCGACGTCACCGAGCTGCTCGGCGACCGCGTCCGCGAGCGCACCGACCTCCGACTCGTCGGTGAGGTCGGCGACGAACCCCGTGATGCCCAGCTCCGAGGCGCGCTCGTGGATCCGCCGGGTGGTGGACACGATCGCGACGCGGGCGCCAAGCGCCGTCAGGCGGCGGGCCGTGGCGTACCCGATCCCGTCTGGGCTGCCGGCGCCGGTGACCAGGGCGATTCGCCCGTCGAGCCGGTCGTTGGCGGGCTCGGGTTCGGCCATCGGATCGAGGCTGGGGCCGCGCCTGCTCCCGGCCACGAGCGTTTCGGATGCCATGCCGCGATCCTCCCCGGTGCGGTCAAGCGGGGCAACGATCGGTCCAAACCTGGCGGACCCGGCCGGCGGCGC
>DASXRQ010000264.1:0-3142 GCA_036506495.1 Micromonosporaceae bacterium
ACGAGCGAGCGCGGACGCGGCCTGTTCCTCATCAAGGCGCTCAGCGACAACGTGCGCATGCACTCCGCACCGCGCAGCGGCAGCCTGATCCACTTCGAGAAGTCGTTCGCCTGACCTCTCCGCGTGCGGCGCCTGGCTACCTCTATCATTCTTGCCCTACGGCAAATATTGCAGAATTGTTCGAGGAGAGCCCGAGTTGTCCGACCGTCCGACGCCCGTCGGCGCCCTGCTGCGCGCGGCATCGCCCGACCGGCTTCCCGAGGTGGTTGTGGAGCACCTGCGCCGCCACTTCGCCGCCGACCGGATCGAGGTGCTGCTCGGCGACTTGACGCTAGCCGGGCTATGGCCCGTGCTCGATCCCGCGGCGGCCGGCGGCGGTCCGCTCGCGCAGCGCTGCTTCGGCAGTCAGCGACCGGTCATCGACACCACATCGGCCGGTGCGGTACGCGTGCACCTACCGCTGAGTGTCTGGGGCGACCGGCTCGGCGTACTGGTGATCGAGACGGCGCTCGCGACGGGCGGCGAGATCGTGGAGCAGCTCACCGCCATCGCCGACGAGCTGTCCGTCGCGCTGCGTACCGCCGATCGCGACACGGACCGGTACCGGCATGTCCGGCGCCGCGCGCGCCTGACCATGGCTGCCGAGCTGCAGTGGGATCTCCTTCCCGGCAGGTCGCTCGGCGACGACCGCTTCCTGGTCGCGGGACAGCTGGAGCCCGCGTACGGGGTGTGCGGGGACCATTTCGACTGGTCCCTCACCGGCGACCGGCTTACCGTCACCGTGCTCAACGGATTCGGCGACGGGCTCGAAGCGGCGCTGCTCACGACCGCGGCCGTGAACGCGATGCGCAACGCCCGCCGTTCCGGCGCCAACATCGTGGAGCAGGCCGAGCTGGCCTCCGACGCCGTCTACTCGCTGCACGGCGGCGCCGCCCATGTGGCCACGCTCCTGCTCGAGATCGACCTGGTCGGCGGTGCCATCGAGGCGGTGGACCTCGAACCGGGTGACCGGCTGCTCGTGGTGAGCGACGGCGTGCATGCCGCCGCCCCGAACGGCCGCGCCCCGTACGGCGGGTCCGCGTTGTTGAGCACATTGCGCCGGACGCGGCTGCAGCCCGCCACCGAGGCGGTGGGTACGGTGATGCGCAGCCTGCGCGATTACCATGCGGGCACAGATCCGGCCGATGACGCGGTCACGGTCTGCCTGGACTGGCGCCGCTGATGCCGGCCGGACAGGCCTGAGTCCGCGCGGAGCGGGCACGGCTGGCTCGCAAACGTCCGCTACGGAGTGCAGGGGACCGGCATGGAGAGCGTGACGGACGTCGCCGAGGCGGTGGAGTCGACGGTGGAGTCCCTAGTGGCCGTGCTCGACAGCGCCCGGCTGGCCCAGTCCCCCACCGTACCGCCGACGCAACTGCGGGTACTGACGATCGTCGCGCGTAACCAGCACACCAACATGAGCCGCCTCGCCGAGGCGCTCGGGGTGGTGCCGTCATCGGCGAGCCGACTCTGCGACCGCCTCGAGGCAACCGGGCTGCTGCGCCGGGTCCCCGACCCGCGCGATCGCCGCGAGGTGCGGCTGCTGCTCACCCCGGCCGCCCGGCGGATGCTCGACGAACTGCGCGACCGAAGGCGTGCCGCGCTCGCCGGCGTGCTGGAGCGGATGACGCCCGCCGGGCGGCAGGATCTGGTACGGGCGCTAACCGCCTTCGACGCCGCCGCATCGGTCGACGGCACGGAAGGTGCGGACCTGCGTACCGCGTGAGGTACGGTGCTGCCCGTGCGCATCGGCATCGTGATCCTGCCCGACGAACGCTGGTCGGTGGCCGGGCGTCGCTGGCAACGCGCCGAGGAGTACGGCTTCGACCACGCGTGGACGTACGACCACCTCGGCTGGCGCGACCTGGTCGACGGCCCGTGGTTCGACGCCGTACCCACGCTGACCGCGGCCGCCATGGTGACCCGGCGGATCCGGCTCGGCACGTTCGTGGCCTCGCCCAACTTCCGTCATCCGGTGCATTTCGCCCGGCAGGTGACCGCGCTCGACGACATCTCGCAAGGCCGGCTGTCGCTCGGCATCGGCGCGGGCGGCATCGGGTTCGACTCGGCGGTGCTGGGCGCCCGCGAGCTCACCCCACGCGAGCGCGTCGACCGGTTCGCGGAGTTTCTCGAACTGCTGGACGCGCTGCTGCGCGAGGAGCGGGTTACCCGGACCGGCACGTACTTCTCCGCGGTGGACGCCCGCAGCACGCCCGGTCCGGTGCAGCGGCCGCGACCGCCGTTCGTGGTCGCCGCAAACGGCGCGCGCACGCTGAGGTTGGCCGCGCGGTACGGCGACGGCTGGGTCACTACGGGTACACAGGCCCTCGACGATCAGGAAGCGTGGTGGCGTTCGGTCGCGGCGACAGCGACGTCCTTTTCGGACGCGCTTGCGGCGGCCGGGCGACCGGCGAGCGACGTCGACCGATACCTGGACCTGGATTCTGCGCCGGTGTTCTCGATGAGCAGCGCGGACGCATTCGTGGACGCGGTCGGGCGCGCCGGTGAGCTCGGTTTCACCGATGTGGTGGCGCACTGGCCGCGCCGGTCGAGCTGGTATGCAGGCGACGAGAAGGTGGTGGAAACGGTCGCCGGCCTGCTGCCGCGGCTACGCACGTCACCCTAAATACGACGGCAACCGCTGCGTTCGCAGCGCTGGCCGAAACGTTATCGGGACGGTCAGCGGCGGTGGGCGGCGCGGTAGGCGTCGCTGACGCTCTGCGGAATGCGGCCGCGCTCGGAGATCTGATATCCATTGCGGATCGCCCAGTCGCGAACCGCCTTGTTCTCGTCGCGACTGCCCGACGAGCGGCCGGACGTCACGGCGCCGACATGCCGCCCGGCACTGCGAGCCGAGGAACGGCCGACCCGGGTGCCGGCGGCGATGAACGGATCCAGCGCCTTGCGCAGCTTTCCGGCATTCGCCTCGGAAAGGTCGATCGTGTAACTCGTCCCGTCCAACGCGAACTCGACGGTACGGTCCGCCTTCTTTCCGTCCAGATCGTCGATGAGAGTAGTGATTACCTGCCGCGCCATAACGACTCCCGAGGTTTTGCGAAGAACCGCGCTCAGTGTCACCCGCAAGGCCACTCATTCGCAACTC
>DASXRQ010000265.1:0-95558 GCA_036506495.1 Micromonosporaceae bacterium
CGCCGCTCCAAACACCCCCCAAAAAGAAGGATGCAGTCGCTCGACTTGCATGTGTTAAGCACGCCGCCAGCGTTCGTCCTGAGCCAGGATCAAACTCTCCAACAAAAACCTGTCAAAGAAAACCCCGGCAAAAAGACACCCAAAAAGGTGCCCGCCAAAGAAAACCCCAAACGGGGCCAAACAATCAAACAACTGGCATATCAAACACCCTGTTGAGTTCTCAAAAAACAACCACACACCACAACAACCGTGGGGCGCAACCTCACTAACCTACCCGGTCGGTTTCGCGGTGTCAAGCCCTGTTTTTCGGCTTTGTCCCGCACCGCCCGGATCCTCCTGTATAGACGCACACCGTCAACCGGTATTCATCGATCGGGGGATTCTGCAGGACCGGCCGACTCACCGCATCGCGGTTTCGTCCGCCCGGCTCCCTGCCGGCCTAGTTACTTTACCCGCTTGGCCTCGCGATCACAAACCGGCTGGCCAGAGACGGCGTCTTTCGTGTCAGAGTGGTCGGCATGGCCAACCCGCCCGCGCCGGCCGCCGACGCGCTGCTCGACTTGCTCGCGCCGTTCTGGCAGTTCGTCATCGCGATCTGCGTGCTCGCCGCGGTGCTCGCGTCCGTGTGGCGCCTGGCGGCGCGCGGGCCGTCGCGGATGACCACCGCGCTCCTGATCACCGGCGCTGCGGTGATCGGGTTCGCCGTCGTCGGCGTCCTGCTCGAGGGGCATTGATCGGCCACGGTCAGCCGAGCGGAAGCCGACGGTTGGCGAGGCTCGGAAGCTCGGCCCTGATGGCCGCCACGCGGTCCAGGTCGAGGTCAGCGAGGGCCACACCGATGACGTCCGGCGCCTGCGCCAGCACCGTCCCCCATGGATCCACCACCATGCTGCGTCCGAAGCAGGTACGCCCCGGCTCGTGGTCGCCGATCTGACCCGCCGCCACGACGAAGCACTGGTTCTCGATGGCGCGTGCCCGCAGCAGCACCTCCCAGTGGTCACGCCCCGTGTGGAGCATGAAGGCCGACGGCACGAGCAGCACCTGGGCGCCGTCGACAGCCAACCTCCGGTACAGCTCCGGGAAGCGCAGGTCGTAGCAGATCGACAGACCGACGCGTACGCCTTCCATATCCACCACGACGGTGTCCGCGCCGGGCGCGATCGTTCGGGACTCCCGGAACGAGACTCGGCCGGGGATGTCGACGTCGTACAGGTGAATCTTTCGGTACGCGGCGGCAAGCTGCCCCGCCCGGTCGAAGACCGGCGAGGTGTTGTAGCTGTGCGCCGGGTCGGGGCCGGCCTCGTGGAACGAACCGGCGACGACCCAGATGCCCAGCTCGCGGGCGGCGGCCGCGAAGAACGACGCGAACTCCCCGTCGATCGGCTCCGGCTTCGGTGCCCGGTCGGCGGGGCCGAGGTAGTCGGTGTACTCCGGCAGCACCGCGACGTCGGCCCCGCCCGAAGCCGCGCGATCCAGCAGGTCGCGGGCCTGCGCGAGGTTAGCGGTCCGATCATCGCGCGCATTGAGTTGGCAGACGGCGACGCGCATTACCGCAGCGTACGGCCGGATCTCAGGCGGTGGCGAGCACGAGCGCGGTCGCGGCGAGGCCGAGCCCGGCGACCTGGATTGGACGCAGCCGCTCCCGGTCCACCGCGAGCGCGAGCAGGACGGTGCTCGCCGGGTAGAGGGCCGCGATCGAGGCGACGACGGTGAGGTGGCCGCGGGCGGCCGCGGCGACATAGAGCGCGTTCGCGACGATGTCGAACGTGCCGGCGAAGGCCACCAGCGGGAGAAGCCGCCGCTCGATACGGAAGGAGACGTCGCGGCGGACCATCACCGCGACCCCAACCCCGATCGACCCGACGCGCACCGCGACGAGCGTCCACATCCCGGAGTCGGCCGAGGTCTGGCCGAGCAGAGCGAAGAAGAGTCCAAAGAGCGCCCCGGCGGCGAGCGCGAGACCGATCAGCCGCGAGTGGACCGCGCCGCGCCCACCGGGGCCGAGGCTCACCAGGGCGATGGCGGGGATCGCGCACGCGGCACCGGCGAGCGCGAGCGCTCCGGGCATGTGGTCGGTGACCAGGCCCACCGCCATCGGCACGATCGCGGCGGTCACCGCGGTGACCGGGGCGACGACGGACATTGCCCCGGCAGACAGCGCGCGGTAGAGCAGAACGATCCCGCCCAGTCCGGCCACGCCGGCCAGCACACCCCAGACGAGATCGGCCGATCGGGGCACGCCGGGCACCAGCAGGACGCAGAGCGCCAGTGTAGGCAGGGCGAGAATCTGCGAGACCACCGTCACGGGCAGCGCGTCCGCGCGGCGGGAGGCCTTTCCCCCGGCGAAGTCGGCGGTACCCCACACCGCGGCGGAGCCGGCTGCGAGCAGAATGGTCAGCACATGCTCTTCGTATCACAATATTGACCACAAGGAGCAGTCTGTTGACCGACACATCGAGCCGGCTCGGCGAGATCACGGCAGCGGTCGCAGCGCGGATGCGCGCGCTCCGCACGGCCCGGGGGTGGTCGCTGGACGAGCTCGCCGGCCGGTCCGGGGTCAGCAAGGGCATGCTCGTGCAGATCGAGGCGGCCCGGACGAATCCCAGTGTCGGCACGCTCTGCCGGATCGCGGACGCGGTCGGCGTGACCATCGGCAGCCTCCTCGAGCCCGAGCACGAGCGGGCCGTGCACATCACCACGGCCGAGTCCGCGCCGGTGCTCTGGCACGGCGCCGCCGGTGGACTGGGCCGGCTGCTGGGCGGGCTCAACGAGCCTTCGTTCGTGGAGCTGTGGGATTGGACGCTGGCACCCGGCGATCGGTACGCCTCGGCCGACCATCCTCCCGGCACGCGCGAGCTGCTGTACGTGCTCGACGGCGATGCCGTCGTGAGCGTCGACGGCGAGGACCACGCCGTCCTGGCGGGGCAGACGATCGAGTTCCGGGCGGACCGGCCGCACGGCTACCGCAACGACGGCACCGCGCCGACCAGGCTGGTGATGGTCGTGGTTACGCCGTCCGGCGAGTGGGATCGCCGGCGTACATCGGGGCGCGCCTCACGGGACGAGTAGCGCCTCGGCGCCAACGGGCCGATATCCGGCAGCCAGGAATGCCCGCACGCTGGCGGAGTTGCCCGGCGCGATCTGGGCCCAGACCGGGCGGCCGTCCGGCGGGAGGTGCCGGGCCGCCGCGGCCAATGCCCGGCCGAGGCCGCGATCGCGAGCAGCGTCGTCGACCTCGACGGCGGCCTCCCACCGGCCAGCCAGCCCCCGCCCGATGACAACGACGCCGCCGTTCGTGACGTACACCGTCGTGTCGGTGCGATAGCGGCGCGCACGGCGTACCCGCGGATGGTCCAGATCCGGCACCGCGGTGAGTGCGAGGCCGGCGGCGCCCGCACTCGAGGGCGCCAGCAGCACCATGTCGATGTTGTTCACGCGCCGGCCGAGCCGGGCGCACAGGTCCGCGAGGAACGGCGGGTTCAGCGGTGCCGAGAGGTCGGGCTCGGGGAGCCGGGCGCGCACCCACGCGGGGTCGACGTCCGCGGCCACCACGGCCAGCCCGGTAAACGAGACCACTGCAGCGGTACGCGGAGATGGTTGCGGTACGACGACGAGCCAGGGGTCGGTCGGCAGGCGCTCGCCGCGTTCGACTCGCGCGAGCAGTCCCGCGAGGGTCAAGCGCTCTTTTCCTCGGACCGATCGCGACGTCGGCGGCCGCCGAAGTCACGCGGCACGATCGTCGGGTTGACGTTCTCGAGGACGACCTCGCGAGTGATCAGGACGCGCGCGGCATTCGGGTTGCTCGGTACCTCGTACATGACACTGAGCAGAACCTCTTCCATGATCGCGCGAAGCCCACGCGCGCCGGTGCCGCGCAGCATGGCCTGATCGGCGATCGCCTCGAGCGCGGCCGGATCGAACTCCAGCTCGACGCCGTCGAGTTCGAACAGGCGCTGGTACTGACGGACGAGCGCGTTGCGAGGCTCGGTCAGGATGCGGACGAGCGCGTCCCGGTCGAGGCTGCGCACGCTGGTGATGACCGGCAGCCGGCCGATGAACTCGGGGATCAGCCCGAACTTCAGCATGTCCTCGGGCATGACCTGTGCGAAGACGTCGTCGGTCGACCGCTCGGACACCGCCCGCAGGTGCGCGCCGAAGCCGAGGCCGCCGCGGCCGATCCGGGCCTCGATGATCCGCTCGAGGCCGGCGAACGCGCCGCCACAGATGAACAGCACGTTCGTGGTGTCGATCTGGATGAACTCCTGGTGCGGGTGCTTGCGGCCGCCCTGGGGTGGAACGTTGGCCACGGTGCCCTCGAGGATCTTCAGCAGGGCCTGCTGGACGCCCTCACCAGACACGTCGCGCGTGATCGACGGGTTCTCCGACTTTCGAGCGACCTTGTCGACCTCGTCGATGTAGATGATCCCCGTCTCGGCGCGCTTGATGTCGTAGTCGGCCGCCTGGATCAGCTTGAGGAGGATGTTCTCCACGTCTTCGCCGACGTAGCCGGCCTCGGTCAGCGCGGTGGCGTCGGCGATCGCGAACGGCACGTTGAGCATCCGGGCGAGCGTCTGCGCGAGGTGCGTCTTACCGCAGCCGGTGGGGCCGATCAGCAGGATGTTCGACTTGGCGAGCTCGACGGCCTCACCGCCACCGGCGTTCGGGCCGCCCGACTCGGCCTGGATGCGCTTGTAGTGGTTGTAGACGGCGACGGCGAGCGCCTTCTTGGCCTGGTCCTGACCGACGACGTACGAGTCGAGGAACTGGCAGATCTCCATTGGCTTGGGGAGCTCTTCCCACTTGACTTCGCCGGACTCGGCGAGCTCCTCCTCGATGATCTCGTTGCAGAGATCGATGCACTCGTCGCAGATGTAGACGCCGGGACCCGCGATGAGCTTTTTGACCTGCTTCTGCGACTTTCCGCAGAAGGAGCATTTCAGTAGGTCGCCGCCGTCGCCGATCCGTGCCACCTACGTTCTCCCTGCGCTCATCGGCCGGCGCCTCACCGGCTCTCGCCTGAGGACTGACTGCCCCGTGGGTCTGGATTTCGCCTGCCGGCGAGGCCGGGCAGACGGTGCAGAGTCGACGTTACCCGGTGGCGGCCATTTCTCCGACCCCTAACCGCGGGTGTGTCGAGGAACCGCCTCCGGGGGGAGGCAGTTCCTCGATCGCGGTGCGTCAGCCCACGGCCGCGACGGCCTTCTGTGCCGACTTCTTGCGGCTGGAGAGCACGGTGTCGACGAGGCCGTACTCCTTGGCCTCCTCGGCTGTCATGATCTTGTCGCGGTCGACGTCCCGCCGGACCTGATCGACGGGCTGGCCGGAGTGCCGCGAGATGATCTCTTCCATCTGCGTACGCATTCGCATGATCTCGCGTGCCTGGATCTCGATGTCCGAGCCCTGGCCGTACCCACCCTCCGTGGCCGGCTGGTGGATGATGATCCGCGAGTGTGGCAACGCCATGCGCTTGCCCGGCGTGCCCGCGGCGAGGAGGATGGCCGCGGCACTGGCGGCCTGGCCGAGGCAGACCGTCTGAATATCCGGCCGCACGTACTGCATGGTGTCGTAGATCGCCGTCATGGCCGTGAACGAGCCGCCCGGCGAGTTGATGTACATGATGATGTCGCGGTCCGGGTCGTTCGACTCCAGCGTCAGTAGCTGGGCCATCACGTCGTTGGCCGAGGCGTCGTCCACCTGTACGCCGAGGAAGATGATCCGGTCCTCGAACATCTTGTTGTACGGGTTGGACTCCTTGATCCCGTACGAGGTCCGCTCGACGAAGGACGGGATGATGTACCGGTTCTGGACCTCTAGGCCCGCCGGCAGCTTCAGTTCGGTCATCGTCGCCTTCCTCAGTTGCGGGTGCCGGCGCCGGCGGGGACCTGCGCCGCTCCGGTGATCACGTGGTCGATGAAGCCGTAGTCCTTCGACTCGGTGGCGGTGAACCAACGGTCCCGGTCGGAGTCGGCCTCGATCTGGTCCTGCGACTGCCCCGTGTGGAACGCGACCCGCTCCTGGAACATCCGCTTCGTGTAGAGCATCTGCTCGGCCTGGATCGCGATGTCGGACGCCGTGCCGCCCATGCCGCCGGACGGCTGGTGCATCATGATCCGCGCGTGCGGAAGGGCGTACCGCTTGCCCTTCGCGCCGGCGCAGAGCAGCAGCTGACCCATCGAGGCGGCCATGCCCATCGCGATCGTCGCCACGTCGTTCTGGACGAACTGCATGGTGTCGTAGATGGCCATGCCCGAGTAGACGGACCCGCCCGGCGAGTTGATGTAGAGGTTGATGTCCCGCTCCGGGTCCTCCGCCGCCAAGAGCAGCAGCTGTGCGCAGACCCGGTTCGCGATCTGGTCGGTCACCTCACTGCCGAGGAAGATGATCCGCTCCCGCAGCAGCCGGTTGTAGACCGTGTCGTCGAGGTTGCCGCTGAGCTGTTCGCCGCCGCGGGCCTCCGGCCCCCGGAGGGGCATCGCTGGAATGTGCAAATCGGTCATGGCAGCCCTTCGCTCTCCAGTCGTCGTACGACCGACCCTAACCGCTGCCAAGGGCCACAGCTTCCCTGGTCGGCGCCTGTTCGCTCATAGCGCAGGGCCAGCGCGCGGCGCTCAGCGGTCGTGCGCGTCAGGCCCTCTCGTGATCGCGTTCACCCTCGTGCGTGGTCTCGTGCTCGGCATCGTGCTCGGTCTCGTGCTCGGCCTCGTGCTCGGCATCGCCGAGGTCGTCCGCCGCCGTGAGCGCGTCGAGGCTGACCTCGTTGCCTGCGGAGTCCACGATCTTGGCACGCTCCATCACCAGCTGGAGCGCCTTACCGCGGCGTACGTCGCCGAAGACGGACGCGGCACCTCCCGAGCGCACGAGCTGGTCGTAGTACTGCTGCGGAGCGACGCCCGCCCGCTGCGCGCGGTGCACGATCTCGTGCCCGAACTCGTCGTCGGAGACCTGCACCTCCTCGGCGTCGGCCAGCGCGTCGAGGACGAGCTGGATCCTCACCCCCTGGGTCGCGGCGTCGGTCAGCTCGACGTCGATCTGCTCCTCGGTCTTCTCTTCGGCCGCGAGATACTCCTCCAACGAGGCGCCGATGCGCTCCAGCTGGTCGGTCATGGCCTCCTTGCGGTGCTCGACCTCCTCGCGAACGACGCCGTCCGGGGCGGGCACGTCGGCGGCGGCGACCAGCTGCTCGAGCGCCTTGTCACGGGCCGCGTAGACCTGCTCGACCCGCTTGACCCGGGTCAGGCGCTCGCGCAGGTCGGCGCGAAGCTCCTCCAGCGCGTCGAACTCGCTGGCGAGCTGCGCGAAGTCGTCGTCCAACTCGGGGAGCTGCTTCTCCTTGACGGTACGCACGGTTACCGCGACATTGGCGTCCCGCCCGGCGAAGTCGCCGCCGACCAGCTGCGTCACGAACGTCGTCGAGTCCCCCGCGGACATGCCGACGAGTACGTCGTCGAGCCCGGGCAGCAGCTGCTTGCTGCCGACCTCGTGCGAGATGTTGGTGGCGGTGCCGCCGGGAACCTCGGCGCCATCCACGGTCGCCGCGAGGTCGATCTGCACGTAGTCGCCGACCTGAGCGGCGCGCTCGACGGTCTTGAGCGTGGCGAAACGCTCCCGGAGCCCGGTGATCTGCTCGTCGATCTCGTTCTCGCCGACCTGGATCTCGTCCACCGTCACCGCGATCGTGGGCAGGTCGGGCAAGGTGATCTCGGGTCGGACGTCGAGCTCGGCCGTGAACCGCAGCGGCTCACCGTCACCGAATTCGGTGATCTCCACCTCGGGGCGGCCCAACGTCTTGACGTCGTGCTCGCGTACGGCGGCGAGGATCTGGTCCGGGATGGCCTCCTGGACGGCCTCGTTCAGCACCGCGCCGCGACCCACCCGCTGGTCGATAACGGTCGCGGGCACCTTGCCGCGCCGAAAGCCCGGAATCGTGACCTGGGCCGCGATCTCCCGGTACGCCTTCTTCAGGCTCGGCTCGAGCTCGGCGAACGGCACCTCGATGGCGAGCCGCACACGAGTCGGGCTCAGAGTCTCGACGGTGCTCTTCACAGGCGTACTCCTCGATGGATCTGGATCTTTGCGGCGCGTGATTCGGCCCGTCGAGTGTAGGCGAGCCGGTACGCCGAGTGTGCGGGTAGGCGGCCAGCGTCCGCCGACGTCTCCGTGCATCGCGGCGTGGATCACAGTCGGGGTGGCGGGATTTGAACCCACGGCCCCTCGCTCCCAAAGCGAGTGCGCTACCAAGCTGCGCCACACCCCGTGGCTCGTGAAGTCTATGCGGTCCGGTGCGGCCCCCGTCGCCGAGCCGGCGCCACCCAGTACGCTTGGTTCGCGCGTCGCGGGCAGCCGCGGCGCCTGCGGGCGTAGCTCAATGGCAGAGCTTCAGTCTTCCAAACTGACGGTGCGGGTTCGATTCCCGTCGCCCGCTCTCTTGTGTGCTCGAGAGCGGCACCGCCTGCCTCTAATCCATCTCGACGGTGCCGTAGGCGGGGGCGCCGGCGAGCTCATAGCTGTGGACGGTCACGCCGGTCGGGGTTGACTTGAGGTCGGCGAGGCGGAAGCTCGACGGGGTACGCCCTTCGGCGAAGAGGCGCTTGCCGGAGCCAATTACGACGGGAAAGACGATCAGGCGCATGGTGTCGATCAGGCCAGCGTCGAAGAGGGTCTTTGCGAGCGCGCCGCTGCCGTGGATTTGCAGCTCGCGACCTTGCTGCTGCTTGAGCTTGGCCACCTCGGCCACCACATCGCCATTCAGGACGGTGCTGTTGTGCCAGTCCGCTTTGGTCAGAGTGCGCGAGGCGACGTATTTGGGAAGGGTGTTGAGCCCGGTCGCCACTGGGCCTGGGTCGGTCGCCTTCGGCCAGCTCGCGGCGAAGATGTCGTACGTCTTCCGGCCCAGCACGAAGCCGTTGGCCTCTTCAAAGACCGAGTTCATGAACTGGCCGAGCCCTTCGTCGAAGAACGGCACCAGCCAGCCGCCCTGCGTGAAGCCGCCGCTAGGGTCCTCGGCCGGACCGCCGGGCCCTTGGTAGACGCCGTCCAGGGTCAGGAATGTGGTCAGTGTCAGTCTCATGCCCCTAGGACTTACCCGGTCGGCGACATTCATCGCCGCGAAATCGGAAACTTCGCATGGCGCGCCGAGCGTTCACTGAGCCGCGGCGCGGTCGGCCCGGCGATCGGGGACCGGACGCGGTGCGTTAAGCCCTCGTCCGTTCCACGATCGCGTCCGCCAGGCATCCGGTCCCGGACAACGCGGCCAAAAGGGGCGCCGGCGCCCACGCGACAAGCGCCGTCGTCGGCCCCGAGAGCTCCCTCCGGCGCGGAGGAGCACGCCGGGGCGGGAGCGTGGGCCGAGCGCATTTGGCCTGCCGCGCGGGGCATGGGCGGTGGCGCGGAGGCGGCATGCTTACGGGGAGCGCGACGTCCACAGTCGATCGGGGAGGGCTCCATGTTCGAGCGGTTCACGGATGACGCCCGTCGATCCGTGGTGCTCGCGCAGGAAGAGGCGCGGAGGCTCAACCACGACCACATCGGGACCGTACACATCCTGCTGGGCCTCACCGACGCGACCGACGGGCTCGCGGCGCTGGCGCTGGAGCGAGTCGGCGTCACCACCGAGTCTGCGCGGCGGGAGGCAATCGAGCTCGTCGCCCGGGGAACGAAACTCCCGAGCGGCCACGTGCCATTCACCCCCGGCGCGAAGGGTGCGCTCGAGAGGGCGCTGAGGCAGGCGAAGGCCCGCCACCATCGCCATATCGGCACCGAGCACATCCTCCTCAGCCTGCTCGACGCCCCAGACGGCGCCGAAGACCCGGCTCTCCGCGCGATGGCGAATCTCGGGGCGGACGCCGATCGGGTTCGCACGGAGCTGTCGCGGCTGATGGCCTGACAACCATTCGCCCACCCCCTTGACACACCCATCGCCGACGAGGCATGCTCAACCAGTTGGTTGATTAACTAGGTGGTTGAACATGATGACGGACCAGCTGAGCTCGGTGTTCGCGGCGCTCGCCGATCCCACGCGCAGGGCGATCGTCGCCCGGCTCGCGGATGGTGCGGCGACCGTGAACGAGCTGGCGGCGCCGTTCCCTATGAGCCTCCAGGCGATCTCCAAGCACCTGAAGGTCCTCGAGCGGGCCGGTCTGATCACCCGTGGCCGCGAGGCGCAATGGCGCCCATGTCGCCTCGACGCGGGACCGCTCCGCGATGCCGTGGAGTGGATGGAGCGATACCGCCGGTTCTGGGACGAGCGGTACGACCGGCTGGGCGGTTACCTCCGCGAGCTGCAGGAACAGACACCACGGAAGGAGCAGAACAATGAGCAAGCAGGCTAGCGACGGCCTCACCGTGACGTTGCCGTCCGACCTCGAGATCGAGATGACCCGGGTCTTCGACGCGCCGCGCGAGCTGGTGTTCGAGGCGATGACCACGTGCGAACACATCACCAGGTGGTGGGGGCCGCGCGGGACCGAGCTCACGTGCGAGCTGGACTTCCGGCCGGGCGGCAGCTACCGGTTCGTCCAGCACGCGCCCGACGGCCAGGAGTACGCGTTTCGCGGCGAGATCCGTGAGGTCACGCCGCCGGAACGGGTCGTGCAGACCTTCGAGTTCGAGGGGATGCCGGGCCACATCGCGGTGGAGACCCTGGTGCTGGACGAGAAGGACGGCCGGACGACGGTGACGAGCACGTCGGTGTACCAGTCCAAGGAGGACCGCGACGGGATCATCGCGTCGGGCATGGAGGCGGGAGCGATCGAGTCGTACGACCGGCTCGCGGAGCTCCTCGCCACGCTGGCGTGAGACACACGCCGAGGTCGCCGGCCCGGGAGCTACCGGGCCGGCGACGTGGTTCTGGGCCGGGCGTTGCGCAGCCGGATCCCGCTCCACTCGAGTGTGCTGGCCGTCACCGCGTCCCAGAACGGCCACAGGTTGGGCAGCACGCGCAGCTGGATGCCCGCCTCGTCGTGCAGCCGAAGGAGGTCGCCGACCGGCTCGGCCGGACCGAGGGGTACCACCGGTTCGGTCGCCACGTGGGCGTGCGGGACGGGCTCGCCGATCGGCCGGAAACGGTCAGCGGGTAGCCGGTACGCGTACAACCGGACGATCCGCATCGCGTCGAGCCAGCCGTACTCGACGGCGTGGACACGGTCGCCGCAGCCCGGCCCGACGATGAGGTTGTGGTCCGCGGTCGTTGTGCCAGGCACCACCCACGCCATCGCCCGCGGGCACTCCCTCGGGAACCAGTAGTCGGGCGCCCGGTCGGCATCCACCGCCCACACGTACGGATCCGACTGTTGCGCGGTCGCCGCGACGTGCGGCACGAACCGCCGGATGGACGGGTTCTCCGAGAAGTGCACCACCTGGCCTGACTCGGGTCGCATTCCCCGGGTCTACCAGACGGTCACGCGAGTGTCCGCAGCCACGTCCAGGCGTCGATCACCCAGTCGGTCTGCCCGAGGTACGCGACGCCCGCGGCCGCGAGGAAGACGCCGGTCACCAGGTGCGACGGCCAGGCGCTGCGCCGGGCGCGCCCGAGGCTCCGTTCGAGCACAACGCGGCCGAGCAGGCGCGACAGCGCGAAGACGCCGCCACCGACGAGCAGGACGAGCACGAACGCGAGGATCGGGATCGTGAGGCTGCCGCCGCGGAGCGAGATCGCCCAGATGCCCCAGCTGACGAACGCGACCAACGCGCCGATCGCGGTCCACTCACCGCCCCGGCGCAGCCGCCTCAGCCGGTAGCGCAGCGGCGGCCGCGGCACCATGACCTGCCGTCGCGATCCGGATGTCTCGACCAACGTGTCGGACCCGGAGGCGACCGGCCGGCCCACCGCGGCGACGCCGCGTTGGAACGGCGAAAACGCGGAGGACGGACCCGGCGTCATGTCGACGGTCCGCTCCGTCCAGGACTCGATCCGGTCTGCCATTTTCCCCTCCCCCGTACGCGCGGCCGCCTTCGAGGGTAGCGAGTCCGACATAACCGGTCGACGGACCGTGTCGTATCCGATACACAGGACGAATGACCGCGGACGAGCTGCCCATCCGGGCCGGCAGGCCGGATGACTGGGACGGCGTTGGAGCGCTTCTCTCCGAGGTGTTCCACGACACCCCTGATCCCGAGGTTCAGGACATGGACCGGGAGGTGTTCGAGCCGGAGCGCGCGCTGATCGTCGAGGATGACGGTCGGGTGGTCGCACACGCCGGTGCGTTCACGCGTGACCTGACCGTTCCCGGTGCCGTCGTCCCGGCCGCCCACGTCACGATGGTCGGCGTCGCACCTACCCATCGCAGGCGGCGGTTGCTCACGCGGCTGATGCACCGCCAGCTGCGGGAGGTGGGGGAGGCCGATCGTGAGCCGATCGCGGTGCTGTGGGCGAGCGAGGGCCGCATCTACCCCCGGTTCGGGTACGGGCTGGCGTCTCAGCTGCTGAAGCTCAGCATCGACACCCGCGAGGTGCGGATGACCGGCCCGCCGGCCCCCGCCGGGGGCAGGCTCCGGACCGGCGCGCCGGCCGCGTTGCAGGTCGAGCTCGCCAAGGTGTACGACCAGCTGCGGCCCGATCGTCCGGGCTGGTCGAGCCGCGACGACCGCTGGTGGCGGTACGTGCTCGTCGATCCGCCGTCGCGCCGGCACGGCGGCACCGAGCGGCGCGCGGTCGTGCACGAGGGCCAGAGCGGCGTCGACGGGTATGCGTTGTGGCGCACCAAGAGCGCATGGGATGACGCCGGCCCGAAGGGTGAGGTCATGGTGCAGACCGTGGTGGCCGGCACCCACGAGGCGTACCGGGCGCTGTGGGGCTTCCTGCTCGGCGTCGACCTCACGCGTACGGTCTCGCACTGGGCCGCCGCGCTCGACGAGCCGCTCCAGTATCTGGTCAACGAGCCGCGCCGGCTCAACCCGAGGTTGTCCGACTCGCTCTGGGTACGCGTCATTGACGTCCCCGCCGCGCTCGCCGCCCGGCGGTACGCCGTGGGCGTCGACGCGGTGTTCGAGGTGACCGACCCGCTGCTCCCGGAGAACCAAGGCCGGTGGCGGGTGGTCGGCGACCCGAGCGGGGCGAGGTGCACGCCGACCGACGCGGAGCCGGATCTGGCCTGCGACGTGGTCGACCTCGGCGCGGCGTACCTCGGTGGGACCTCACTGGCCGCGCTGGCCGGCGCCGGTCGGGTCCGGGAGCTTCGGCCGGATCGGCTCGGCCAGGTCGATGCCGCGTTCGGTTGGCACCGCGCACCCGCTGCGCACGAGGTGTTCTGACCGGTACGGTCCACGCATGGCGGGCAACCCCGGCGACGACCGGCCGAGCGAGCGGAGCGAGCCAGGCCGCGTCCGTGCGGCGGCGAACGCGGAGCGCCGGCGCCGCCGCCAGCGGTCCGGCCCGGTGCCGACACCGCCGCCCGGTCCCCCTCGGGTCGCGCGCGACACGTCCGCGGACACCGCGCCGATCCTCGATCCCGACCTCGAGCCGATCTCGGGCGTGCCGACGGCTACCGGTCCGGCCGCTCACGCGGCCGAGGACCGGGAGGCGGAGCGCGGGCTGCGCGGGTTGGTCGGCTCGGGCGCCACGCAGGTCGCGGTCGGGCCGGCGCTGCGTGCGCGGGACGCTGCCCGGCCGACCGATGCGCACCTCGCGGCCGCCGAGCAGGAACTCGTCATTGTCCGGCGGGGCTGGGTGCCGCGCGACGAGCTCCCCCGCCGCTGACCGCCCGAGCGATTCTCAGGCCGGCAGGTCGTGAGTGCGCTCGTACGCGGCGACCTGCGCGATCCGGCGGGCGTGCCGCTTGTCGCCCGAGAACGCGGTGGTCAGGAACGCCTCGACGATCACCGTTGCCTCGTCGAGGGTGTGCTGGCGAGCGCCGATGCCGACGACGTTCGCGTCGTTGTGCTGGCGCGACAGCTGGGCCGTCTCGACGTTCCAGGCCAGTGCCGCGCGCACGCCGATCACCTTGTTCGCGGCGATCTGCTCGCCGTTGCCGGAGCCACCGACCACGACGCCGAGGCTGCCCGGATCGGCCACCACCCGCGTACCCGCGGCCAGGCAGAACGACGGGTAGTCGTCCTCCGGGTCGTACGCGTGGGCGCCCAGGTCCACGACTTCGTACCCCTGCTTGGCCAGATAGCTCGCGAGATGCACCTTCAACTCGTAGCCGGCGTGGTCGGCTCCCAGGTAGACGCGCATGGGCGCAGTCTGTCAGGCCGGCGCGCGGGTCACGACAGCTGTGCCAGAACCAGGCCGGCCCGTGCCTTTGGCGTGAACCAGGTGCTCTTGCGCGGCATCTTGAGCCGCGCCAGGTTGACCGCGACGAACTCGGAGACCGTCATCGGCGGGATGAGGATCGCGAGCTCGGCCCGGCCGGCGTCAACCTCGGCGCGCAACCAGTCCGCCGGGTAGTCGCCGCCGACGTAGGCGACCCGTTTGTCGCCCGGATCCAGGCCCAGCGCGTCGCGCAACAGGACCCGCTCGACGAGCGCGTGGGCGAGGTTGTCGACCACGCTGGCGCCGGGCGTTGGCGGCAACGTGACCGCCCAGGTCTGGCCGCCGGCGTACAGCTGGATCCCCCCGCCGGAGCCGGCCTCGGCCGGGAGTCCCGCGACCGGCTCGACCCCGGCGCCCGCGGCCCGCAGCCGCGCGACGAGCTCGTCCGGCCCGGTGGGCAGCTCACTGACCAGCCGGTTGTACGGCGCGATGGTCACCGACCCGGGCGCGGTGACCACCGCGAGGAACCGCGGCAGGCCGCCGAGCTGCGCGGCCAGGCTGCGGTGGTTGCCGTCGGCGACGACCAGCTCGCCGCCGCCGGCCAGCGAGCACAGCTCGTCCTGCACCTCGCCCGGCGGGACGGGCCAGATCGCGTGGGTGCGCCCGGCCCGGTCGATGTCGGTCGCGGCGGGCGGGCCGGCGGCGTCGCAGGCCGTGGCGAGCGCCGCGTGCAGGTCATCGCCCCGCGCGGTCTGCAGCAGCAGTACCGGCGAGAGCAGGTGCCCGGTCGCATCGGCGAGCGCGACCCGCTCCCGGACCTTGTCGATGAACACGTCCTCGTTGCGGATAACCAGTCCCGGCTGGTCGGCGCTGGTCGAGATCTGGTCGGTGTCGATCATGCAGAGCAACTCGTACGCCGGAGCCTCACCGCCCGGCTCCGTGATCCGGTACAGCACGACGACGTCCTCGGCGGGCGTGAAGCTGCCGTCCGCCTTCCGCTCCGCCAGCCGGCTCGCCGCGGCGGGCAGCGCCTCCCGGAAGGAGCGGCCCAGCGACTCTGGGGCGCGGTGCGGCATCTCGATCGCGAGCGCGCTGTTCGGATTCGTGTCGATGATCTCGGTGATCTCGGCTTCGTCCGCGAACTCGTCGTAGTTCTGGGCACCGGTGCCGCCGGTGGTGACCCAGGCCCGGGCGATCGGGTGCACGAGCGTCATGCGTGGAGACGCTACCCGGTGCCGTCAGAAGATCGGCCCGAGCTCCCGGGACCGCTTGATCTCGTAAAAGCCGGGGGTACCCGCGACGAGGAGCACGCCGTCCCAGAGCCTGCCGGCGGCCTCGTCCGTCGGCGCGGGGGTGACGACCGGGCCGAAGAACGCGACTGGCTGGCCGGCCGGGCCGACGGTGTGGATCACAGGCGTACCGACGTCGGTGCCGACCGGCCGCATGCCGGCCTCGTGGCTGGCCCGCAAGGCGGCGTCGTACTCGGCGGAGTCGGCGGCCGCGGCCAACGCAGGATCCAGGCCGGCCTCGGTGAGCGCCGCGGCGTACAACTCGGGTCCGAGCTGCTGCTGGCCGGGGTGGATCCGCGTGCCGAGCGCGGTGTACAAGTCGCGCAGCACCGCATCGCCGTACTTCTGCTCCGCGGCGATGCACACGCGCACCGGCGCCCAGCCCCGGTCCACCACCGCCTGGTACTTCTCGGACAGGTCGCGGCCCTGGTTCAGGACGCTCAGGCTCATCACGTGGAAGCGAACATCCACCGGGCGTACGCGCTCGACCTCGAGCAGCCAGCGGGAGGTTATCCAGGCCCACGGGCAGATCGGGTCGAACCACATGTCGACGGTCGTGCGGTTCACCGGGCCTCCTCGTTGTCACGTTCTCGTACCCAGCAAACGCCCGTGGTCGGCTGTCCGACAAGGTGAAGTGGGCCACGCGGCGGCTCGTGCATCCGCCGTGGAAGACTCGCAGTAGGTCGTCGCGCCGGGGGGCGCGGCGACCTCCCGAGCCCGTCGACGGTGCCGGTGGGGAAAACTGGATGGAGACAGCCGTGGCCGGAGTGCGCAACCTGAGGCAGGTCGAGGCCGCCGAGCGGGCACGCCTGCTCGACATCGCCGGGTACGACATCGCGGTGGATCTGACCGACGGCGTCGGCGGCGCGGGCGAGCGGACGTTCCGGTCGACGACATCGATCAGGTTCCGCAGCGTCGACGTCGGCGCGACCACGTTCATCGAGGTCGCCGCGGAGCGGATCCACTCGGCCGTGCTGAACGGAACGCCGGTGGACACCTCGGCCTGGTCCGCCGAGCGGGGCCTCGTGCTCACCGGGCTGGCCGCCGAGAACACCCTCGTCGTCGACGCGGACTTCCCGTATTCGGAGAGTGGTCAGGGGCTGCACCGCAGCGTGGACCCGGTCGACAAGGAGGTCTACCTCTACAGCCAGTTCGAGACGGCGGACGCCCAGCGGGTTTTCGCCTGCTTCGACCAGCCCGATCTCAAGAGCGTCTTTACCTGGCACGTCACGGTCCCGCGGCACTGGCGCGCCGTCTCGAACATGCCCGTGGCCGGCCAGGAGCCGGCCGAGGCGGGCGCGAAGACCGTCCACTTCAAACCGTCGGTGCGGATGAGCGCGTACGTCACGGCGATCTGTGCCGGGCCGTACCACGAGGTGCGGACCACCCACGACGGGGTGGACCTCGGGGTGTACTGCCGGCGGAGCATGGCCCAGTACGTGGACGCGGACGACATCTTTCTGATCACGAGCCAGGGGTTCGACTACTTCCACACGCAGTTCGGCGTCCGCTACGCGCTACCGAAGTACGACCAGGTCTGGGTGCCCGAGTTCAACGCGGGCGCGATGGAGAACTTCGGCTGCGTCGTGCACGCCGAGGAGCACTACATCTTCCGGTCGCAGGTGACCGACTTCGAGTACGAGCAGCGGGCGAACACGATCCTGCACGAGCTCGCGCACATGTGGTTCGGCGACCTGGTGACGATGCGCTGGTGGAACGACCTGTGGTTGAACGAGTCGTTCGCCGAATGGGCGAGCCACTGGTGCAACACCAACGCGACCCGGTTCACCGATGCCTGGACGACGTTCCTGTCGGTCCGCAAGAACTGGGGCTACCGGCAGGATCAGCTCTCCTCGACCCACCCGGTGTACTGCGAGATGCCGGACGTGGACGCGGTCGAGGTGAACTTCGACGGCATCACGTACGCCAAGGGCGCCAGCGTCATCAAGCAGCTCGTGGCGTACGTCGGGCAGGATTCGTTCCTGGCCGGGCTGCGGGCGTACTTCAACCGGCACGCCTGGGGGAACGCCACGTTCGACGACCTGCTCTCCGAGCTCGAGGCGGCCTCGGGTCGGGAGCTACGCAAGTTCGCGGCGCAGTGGCTGGAGACCGCGCAGGTCAACACCCTGCGCCCCGACGTGTCCATCGGGCCCGACGGGAGGTACACCGGCGTCGCGGTGGTGCAGGAGGCACCCGCGGAGTACCCGGTGCTGCGGACGCACCGGATCGGGATCGGCCTGTACGACCTGGTCGACGACCGGCTCGTGCGGCGGCAGCGCATCGACGTGGACGTCAGCGGCGAGCGGACCGAGCTGCCGCAGCTGGTCGGGGTGGTCGCGCCCGACGTGCTGCTGCTCAACGACGACGATCTCACCTACGCGAAGCTGCGCCTCGATGATCGGTCGTTGGGGACCGTGGTCGGGCACGTGTCGGGCTTCGACTCGTCGCTTGCCCGCGCGCTGTGCTGGGCGGCGGCCTGGGACATGGTCCGCGACGCGGAGATGTCGGCGAGGGACTACGTCGCGCTCGCGCTGGGTGGGCTGCCCGAGGAGCGCGACATCAACCTCGTGACCGCGACCCTGCGACAGGTGCAGGGCGCGTTGTCGTTCTACGCCGACCCGGCCTTCGCCCCGATCGGCTGGCGGAGCCTCGCCGAAACCGCCCGGCAGGTGGTTGCCGCCGCGGAGCCGGGCAGCGGATTCCAGCTTGCCTGGGCCCGGACGTTCGCGTCGGCCGCCCGACGGCCGGAGGAACTGGCCGTCATCCGCGGGTGGCTCGCCGGCTCGGGCGTACCCGAAGGACTCACGATCGACACCGAGCTGCGTTGGGCCCTACTGCAGGCGCTGGTCGCGAACGCGGCCGCGGACGCGGACCTGATCGAGGCGGAGCTGGACGCCGACCGCACCGCGAGCGGCGAGCGCGAGGCGGCGGTGTCCCGGGCGCTGCTCCCCACGGCGGCGGCCAAGGCCGAGACGTGGCGGCGGCTGACCACACAGGACGCGCTGCCGAACTGGCTGCACCGCGCGCTCCTGCAGGGTCTCCAGCACCCGGCCCAGGTCGACCTGACCGCCCCCTACGCGTCGAAGTACTTCGATGTGGTCACTGACGTCTGGGCCCGGCGGGACAGCGAGCCGGCCCAGGAGTTCGCGATGCTGGCGTACCCGGCGTACCAGGTCAGCCTCGCGACTGTCGCGCTGACGGACGAGTGGCTCGCCGGCGACGGCCACCCGGCGCCGCTGCGCCGGCTGGTCACCGAGGGCAAGGACGGCGTGCTGCGCGCGCTCCGGGCCCGGGCCCGCGACGGCGCTGCCTGACCTGGTCGCGGGCTCTGGCCCGACCGGTACGCTGGGGGCCGTGGACCAGAAGGCGCGGCTGGCGCCGGTCCCGGACGGACCGTGGACCGAGCGCAACCTGACCGGGCTGCCGGGCAACGGTCACCGTTACGAGATCGTCGACGGCGCGCTCGTGGTGACCCCGCCGGTCGACGACGGGCACGAGATGCTCTGCGACGAGGTCGCCAGCCTGCTCCGCGCGACGGCGCCCCCCGACTGGCACGTGGTGCCCCAGGTCGGGCTGCGCCTTGGGGACGACAACGGGGACAGCAATCTCGTCGCGGACGTGGCGGTCCTGCGCCCGGGGGCGCCGTACGACCGCGCCTGGACGGACGCCGCCGAGGTGGCGCTCGTCGTGGAGGTCGAGTCGCACCCGAGCCGCCGCTGGGACCGGTGCGTCAAGCCCGGGCTGTACGCGGAGGCGGGCATCGAGTCGTTCTGGCGAATCGAACGGACCGCGAACGGTCCGGTGGCCCACCTCTACACGCGTGCCGCGGCCGGCCACTACCACCTGCACCGCTCGGTGAACACGGGCGAGACGCACTTCGCCGAGCTGCCGTACGCCGTCCAGCTCGCACCGGCGTCGTGGCTGCACGGCTGAGGTACGTGCGCGGCGGTTAGCTCCGGCCGGCGTGGGAGGCCAGCTGGTCGAGGCCGCTCACGATGCCGCCCGCCAGGTCGCCGCCGCTGAAGGCCGCCACCATGGACAGCGCCGCGAGCTTGGCATCGCGGTCCGGGATTCGCTTGCGAGCCTCCGCGCCGGTGACGATCTCCAGCAGGCGCTGGTTCGGCGAGACGGCGACGAGGACCGAGCGGCTCGGATCGGGCAGCTGCGCATGCAGCTTCTCGGCGTGCTGCCGGACCGGCTCGTCGAGGTCGCCGACGTAGACGCTGAACGTCAGGCCGGTGGTGGAGTCGGCCAGCCGCAGCGCCTCGTCGATGCGGAGCAGCTGCCGGGTCGTGAACGGCCCGTCGAGCACCTCGGGCCGGGTCGTGAGGCTGCGGGGCTGGTCACCAACGGTCACTTGCGCCTCCAGTCGCGCCCAGCGGCGTCGCCACACCCTGCCGCGCCGTCTCCTGTGACGCGGCACCCTGCGAGGGCTCCCCCGCGGCCAGGGCCGGGCGCTGCTCGCCCGCGGTCAGTGCCCGCGCGCCGTCCGGGTGCAGGCGCTCCGGTGCGGACAGAAACCAGACGGGCGTGAACGTGAACGGCCGGCCGGGCCGGTAGCGCTTGCTCTGCGCGCGGCCGCCGCTCACGTACGCCGGGCCGCCGATGACGGCGATGATGAGGAGCGGTATGCCGACGAAGATGCCCACTGTCTCGAGTACTGACACTCCAGCCCCCAACCAAGTCAGACGCCGTTCACGGTAGCGGAGGGCGCGGTCCGCCAGATCGCCGGGTGCCGCTCGTGCCAGGCCATGCCCTGTTCGAGCTGAGCGGCCGTGGCGAGCACCGTCTCGTCCTCGCCGAGCCGGCCGGCGAGCATCGCACCGACCGGCATCCCGTCCGTGGTCGAGCCGACCGGCAGCGAGACCGCCGGCTGCCCGGTCACGTTGTAGTACGCGCAGTACGGGGAGAACCACTTCTGCCGCTCGAAGTCGTCGGCCGGGTGTCCGGTCTCGGTGAACCAGCCGACCGCGGCCTGTGGCATGGCCAGCGTCGGCGAGAGCAGCAGGTCGAACTGCCGCAGGGCGCGCAGCGCCTCGCGCACCGCCGCCTGCATCGCCGCCAGCGCGTTCATCAGCCCAGCGGCGCCGATCGCCACGCCACGCTCACGCAGCCAGCGCGTCAGCGGCAACAGCTCCGCCTCGCGCTCGGGCGGAACGGGCGACAGCGCCAGCGCGTACCAGATCGTCTCGAACATCGGGGTGAGCTCGGGACCGAACGGCGCCGGAACGTCCACCACGTCATGGCCGGCTTCGACCAGTGCGGCGGCCGTGGTGTCGACGGCGCCCAGGCACGCGGAGTCGACCGGAACCTCGGCGAGCATGGGCGCGGTGAACCGACCGATCCGTAGCCGTCCGGGCTCGGCCCGCCGGACGGCCGCACGGAAGCCGTCGGCCGGCGCCGACGGTGACGGGTACGGCTCGCCGGGCACGGACACCGCCATCGCGTCCAGCAGGGTCGCGGCGTCGGCGACGGTGCGCGCGATCGGACCGTTCGTCGGCAGCCCGAACCCGCCGAAACCCAACGGGCCGCCGGAGACGAGCCCACGGCTCGGCTTGTACCCGACGAGCCCGCAGATCGCGGCCGGAATGCGCAGCGACCCGCCGCCGTCCGAGCCCTGCGCGACCGGGACCAGTCCGGCCGCCACCGCCGCGGCCGCGCCCCCACTCGACCCGCCCGCGGTGAACGCGAGCCCCCACGGGTTGCGGGCGGGCGGCGCGACCGCGCCCTCGGAGTACAGCGAACAGCCCAGCTCGGAGGTGGTCGTTTTGCCGAGGCTGATCGTGCCGGCCGCGCGCAGCAGCCCGACGACGTCCGCGTCGACGTCGGGCACGAAGTCCGAGAACGCCGCCGAGCCGAACGTCGTCCGGACCCCGGCGGTCATGGTCAGGTCCTTGATTGCGGTAGGCACGCCGGCGAGCGGCGGCAGCCCGTCCGGGTCCGCGGCCCGCGCCACATCCACGGCCTTCGCCTGGGCGCGGGCCGCATCGGCGGTCACGGTGACGAACGCGCCGACGGTACGCCCGAGGGCGTCGACCCTGGCCAGATAGTGCTCGACGAGCTCGATCGCGCTCAGCTCGCCGCGGCGTACCGCTGCGGCCTGCTCTACCGCCGTGAGGTCGTGCAGCTCGCCCATGCCGCGAAGGTTAGCGTCTTTGGGCATGAGCGTTGACCTCCACACGCGGGCCCGCGACCTGGACGCGGCCGATCCGCTGGCCGGGTACCGCGACCGGTTCGTGATCGCCGACCCCGGCCTGATCTATCTCGACGGCAACTCGCTCGGCCGGCTGCCGGTGGCTACGCGGGACAGGCTGCGGCAGGCGATAGAGGTCGAGTGGGGCGAGGACCTGATCCGCGGCTGGGATCGCTGGATCACGCTGGCCCGCGAGGCCGGTGACGTGCTCGCGACGGGCGTGCTCGACGCGTCGCCGGGCGAGGTCGTGCTCGCGGACTCCACGAGCGTGAACCTCTACAAGCTCGCGGTCGCCGCCTGCGACGCGCGGCCCGGCCGTTCGGTGATCGTCACCGACGACGACAATTTCCCGACCGACAAGTACGTGCTGCAGGGGCTGGCCGCCGCGCGGGGCATGACGCTGCGCGTGGTCAAGACCGACATCGACCTCGGCATCTCGCTCGATGCGGTACGGGACGCGCTCGACTCCGAGGTGGCGCTCGTGTCGCTGTCACACGTGGCGTACCGCTCGGGCGCGCTCGCCGACCTACCGGCGATCACGGCGGCGGCGCACGACGCCGGTGCCCTGGTGCTGTGGGACCTCTGCCATTCCGCGGGAGCCGTGCCGGTGCCGCTGCGTGCCGCCGGCGTCGATCTCGCGATCGGCTGCACCTACAAGCACCTGAACGCGGGGCCCGGCGCTCCGGCGTTCCTCTACGTGCGGCGCGACCTGCAGACCCAGCTGCGCCAACCGATCTGGGGCTGGTTCGGGCAGCGGGACCAGTTCGCGATGGCGAACGACTACGACCCGGTGGAGAGCGTGGACCGGTTCGTCGTCGGCACGCCGCCGGTGCTCGGCGGGTACGCGGTGCTGGAGGGCGCCCGCCTGACCGCGTCGGCGGGCATCGAGGCGATCGCGGCGAAGGGGGCGGCGCTCGGGGCGTACGCGATCGAGCTGTTCGACGCGTGGCTGGCGCCGCACGGGGTGGCGCTGGCGTCACCCCGTGACGATGCCCGCCGCGGCTCGCACGTGACCCTGCACCACCCCCAGGCCTGGCAGCTGTGCCAGGCATGGAAGGCGGCGGGGGTGATTCCCGACTTCCGTACGCCGGACCGGCTCCGTGTGGGCCCGGCGCCCCTCTACACGAGGTTCGTCGACGTCCACGAGGCGTTCCGCCGGCTGGCCGACGTGGTCGCGTCCGGGGCGTACGCGGAGTTTCCGGCGGACCGGCCGCGGGTGACCTGAATCGGTTCGCCTACCAGCACCCCGCGTCCCGCGGCGGTATTTGCCCGGATTTCGCCACGTAAACCGCGCACCGAGTGGGAAGATCTCGCTGAGTGGTCGCTCGTGGAAGGGGACGCTCATGAGCGCCGTTCGCACCGCGAGGGCAGCGTCCGCGCTCGCCTCGATCGCGCTCACGGCCGGAGTCGTCATGTGGGCCGCCGCCCCCGCCCAGGCGGTCGACGTGTTCGTGGAGGTGAGCCCGAACACGATCGATGCGGGCTCGCAGATCGGCATCCGCGCGAGCTGTGGCGAAAAGGTGGACTCCGCCGTTGTCACTTCCGAGGCGTTCGACCAGGTGACTCTCGTGCCCGATGGTGCCGTTCTGAGGGCAGACGTCGTAATCCCGGCGGATAAGAGGGCACGCGACTACAAGGTCCACCTGAGGTGCCCCAACGGTCACACGGCGACCACCGACCTGGAAGTGCTGTCCATGGATCGGCCGACGCTGGGGCCGAACACGGGTGGTGGCGGCACGGCCCACGGCAGGACGGCCGGCGACGGCCTGGGCGGTGCAGTCATGATCATTGGTGGGCTGGCCACGATCGGCGTCGGCGTCGGGTTGGGCGTGGTCGCCCGTCGCCGCCGGCGGGCGGGTCAACCCGCCTGACCAGGCGCGCGATCGTGCCCGGCGGCCGGAGGCAGGCGGCCACGAACGGCCGGCGCCGGACCCGGTTGGGACCGGTGGCCGCCGTGGTCACCCTCGTCGGCGTCTTCTGCACTGGCCTGGGTCTGGGGCAAGCCACCG
Source organism: Micromonosporaceae bacterium (assembly GCA_036506495.1). Lineage (GTDB taxonomy): Bacteria > Actinomycetota > Actinomycetes > Mycobacteriales > Micromonosporaceae > DASXRC01. Next base: position 23,680 of record DASXRQ010000265.1, read on the forward strand.
GTGCGATCATGCTGCCGCCCTGGCTGTTTAGGGGCGAGGCGGCACCGCCGCGCGAGTTCCCGGTGCTGGAGTCGAGTCGGCCCATCCGCATCGCGATCCCGTCCATCGGCGTCCGCGCACCGGTGCGAGAGGTCGGGCTGGCCGCCGATGGGTCTATCGGGGTGCCGGAGCTCGGTCACCGTAACGAAGCAGCGTGGTACCGGGACGGACCGACACCTGGGCAGTTCGGACCGGCCGTGATCGTCGGCCATGTCGACACGCGCACCGGCCCGGCGGTCTTTCAGGGCCTGGACGCGTTGCGGCCGGGGGCCAGGATCGAGGTCACCCGCCGGGACCGACGGGTCGCGGTGTTCACGGTCAACAGCGTGGAGACGTTCAGCAAGGCGAAGCTGCCCGCGAACCGCGTGTACGGCGACTTCACGAGGCCCGGACTGCGCCTGATCACCTGTGGCGGCAGGTGGGTGGGCGGCGAACTCGGGTACGCGGACAATGTCGTCGTCTTCGCGTCGCTGGTCCGCGCGTACCGGGCCTGAGCGCGCACGCCCGTCGCAACCTTGCATAGCTTGGGTGATCAACCCGGCCCGGACACCCCAGTCCGGGCAAGATTGTGGGGATCTTGGGGCGGGGAGCTTAGGCGGCGGCCGGCAGGTCGAGCCAGTCCGACCAGCGCGGATCCGGCGTACGGTGCCCCAACACGCGCCACGCCGCGCCCCTGGGCGCGGCGGGGATGGCGTGGAGCCGCCAGCCGAGTTCCGCTGGCGTCCGGTCTCCTTTGGTGTGGTTGCACCGGGCGCAGGCGGCCACGACGTTCTCCCAGGCGTGCCGACCGCCGCGGCTGCGCGGCATGACGTGGTCGATCGTCTCGGCCGGCGCCTTGCAGTACTGGCACCGCCAGCCGTCCCGCGCGAAGATCGCCCGGCGGGACAGACCGACGTGCGCGCGGTACGGCACCCGGACGAACCGCGTCAACCGGACGACGCTCGGCACCGGCAGCTGGTGCCGGGCACTGTGCAGGATCCCGTCGCCATCGGCCACGCAGATGGCTTTTGCCGAGAGAACGAGGATTGCGGCTCGACGCACCGACACGACACACAGCGGCTCGTACGTCGCATTGAGGACCAACGCGGATGAGCCCGCTGTGGGTCGTATGTCAGGCATCGCGCTCACCTCTGGTCGTTCGTGCCGCTCCCGTCACATTGTCAGGGCCGTCGCGGCCGACGAGGTCGGACGCGTCCGGATCACCGGCGCCCGTGGGCCAATAGTCCCCGATAGATGAGCGAATTGCACGCCCTATCGGCCGCTGACGTGTGAAGGTTCGGTATCGCGAGAGAACGGACCGGTGGTCCGTTCGGCCAGCCCGTGGGGGTCCTCGAGGGGGGCGGCCCGCGATGCGGTACTAAACAACGGTGACGTCCGCGAGCCTGATCACCGCCCTCGCCGCCCTGCCGGCCGCCGATCCTTCCCCGACGCCCAGCTGCTTGGACGACCCGATCTGCCGCGGGGCGTACGACCTGACGGGATCGGTGTGGTTCGCGGAGAGCAGCTACGTCTTCGTGGTCAAGCCCGCGCGGATCATCTTGATCATCTTGGTGGCGCTGCTCATCCGTTACCTGTTACACCGGACGATCAGCAGGCTGGTCCGCACGACCGCGAGCGGTGCGGTCCCGACGATCCTCAAGCCGCTGCGCGAGAAGCTGCCCGCCGCCGTGCACGAGGCCGCGACCGTCTTCCCGGAGCGACGCCGGCAGCGCGCCGAAGCGATCGGGTCGGTTCTGCGCAGCTCCGTCACGGTGGCCGTGTCCTCGGTGGCCGTGCTGTTGATCCTCGGTGAGCTCGGCTTCAACCTGGCGCCGCTGCTCGCGAGCGCCGGCATCGCCGGGATCGCGCTCGGCTTCGGTGCACAGTCACTTGTGAAGGATCTACTCGCGGGGCTGTTCATGCTCATCGAAGACCAGTACGGCGTCGGCGACACGGTCGACGTCGGCGAGGCGACCGGCGTCGTGGAGGCGGTCGGCCTGCGCATCACCACGATCCGGGACGCGCGCGGCGTCCTCTGGTACATCCGCAACGGCGAGATCGTACGAGTCGGCAACAAGAGCCAGGGCTGGGCCGTGGTCATCGTCGACATCCCGATCGGCTTCGCCGGCGTCGAGGAGGCCACCGCCGTACTGCGCCAGGCGGCCGCCGCGCTCGCCGAGGACCCCGAGTACAGCGCGGACTTCCTAGAACCGGCCGAGGTGCTCGGCGTCGAGCAGATCACGGTGGACGGGGCGGTCGTGCGGACCATCGCCAAGACCCCCGCCGACGCCCAGTTCCGGGCGGGTCGCGAGATGCGCCGCCGGCTGACCGACGCGCTCGAGAAATCGGGCATCGCCGCGCAGATCGCCGCGGCGCGCATGTACCCCCGGCCGGCGGCACCGCGACCCGGCTCGGGCGAGCCGGGCACCGGCGGCGCGACGTGACGCCGGCCACGCGTGGGTGCCTGGCACCATAGAGCGGTGACCGCGAGCGAGACCTTCTACGACGCCATCGGCGGCGAGCCGACGTTCCGCAAGCTCGTGGATGAGTTCTACGCCGGCGTCGCGACCGACCCGGTGTTGCGGCCGGTGTACCCCGACGAGGACCTGGGCCCCGCGCGCGAACGGCTGACGCTGTTCCTCATGCAGTACTGGGGCGGGCCATCGACGTACTCGCAGCAGCGCGGGCACCCGCGGCTCAGGATGCGGCACGCACCCTTCCGGGTCGGGCCCGCCGAGCGCGACGCGTGGCTGCGCCAGATGCGCCGCGCGATGGACGGCCTGGGGCTTCCCGCAGAGCAGGACCGGACGCTCTGGGAGTACCTCGAGCGGGCCGCCTTCTTCATGGTCAACACCTTCGACTCCCCAGCAGAGCCCGCGCGCTGACGAGCCCGCGCGCTGACGAGCGCGGACAGCGACGGAGTCGGGCGCGAAGCGTGACCTGGACGCAACCGGCGGACAGTTAGCGTCGGCCCATGACGCGCACGCGCGGCGCCGCACTCGCCCTCGCCGTGGGCCTCGCCACGGCTGGCTGCACGGCGGGCGAACGTCCGCCCGGTCTGGCAAACACGCCGCTGCCGACCCGCCCGCCGGCGGCCGCCGCGACGACCACGCCGGACGGCACGTCGGCACCGGTGGCCGACCCGGTTTACCCCGATCACGGCAACCCGAAGATCGATGTCCGGCGCTACGACCTGGACCTGGCGTGGGACCCGGACGGTCGGATGCTGACCGGCACCGCCACGCTGACCATCCGGGCGGCGGTCGATCTGACCGAGGTGGCGCTCGACGTGAGCGACGCGCTGACCGTCGACTCCGCGACGATCAACGGCCAGGCGGTACGCGCCGGGTCGCGCGCCGGCCACCTCGTCCTGCCGACCGGCGCGCGGATCCCGCGAAACCGCGAGCTGCGAACCACGATCCGCTACCACGGCCGGCCGCGACCCGTCGCCTTCCCGGGTGATCGCACCGACGTGGCGGTCATTGGGGCGCAGATCGCAGACGACGGCGCGATCTATGCCATGCAGGAGCCCTACGGCGCGTTCACGTGGTTCCCGTGCAACGACCAGCCGTCGGACGAGGCGCGGTACGACATCGCCATCACCGCACCCGCCGGCTGGGCCGGGGTCGCGTCCGGCCGGCTCGTGGGGACGCAGGCGACGGGCGCCTCGATCACCAACCGCTACCACAACGAGGCGCCTGTGGCGACCTACCTGGTCGCGTTCGCCGTTGACCGGTTCCAGCGCCACGACGACCTGGGCCCGCACGGGCTGCCGGTCTCCTATTGGGTACGCCCGGCGGACTGGAACGACATGATGCCCACGCTGCGCCAGTCGCCCGCGATGCTCGCCTGGCTCGAACGGCTGCTCGGCCCGTACCCGTTCGACTCCGCCGGTGTCGTCGTCGTGCAGAGCCGCTCCGGCATGGAGACCCAGACGATGGTGACGCTCGGCCCGCTGACCGGGCCGAGCGCCACGCCGGTGCTGCTGCACGAGTACGCCCACCACTGGTTCGGCGACTCGGTGACCCCGCGCACGTGGGCGGACGTGTGGCTCAACGAGGGCTTCGCGCTCTACCTGCAGATGGTGTACACGGTTGAGAGGCTGGGCGGCGACGAGGCGGAGACGATCCGGGAGTGGAGGGCGATCGATCGGACCGCGCGAGCCGCGGCCGGCCCGCCGGCGCACTACCGGCCGGACCATTTCGGCGCCCGCAACGTCTACGTCGGCCCGGCGCTGATGCTTCACGAGATCCGCCACCGGCTCGGCGATCCGGCGTTCTTCGCGATGCTGCACGACTGGGTGCAGCACCACGCACACACGAATCAGGATCGCGCGTCGTTCACGGCCTGGCTCAACGCGTACGCCGGGCAGGACCTGACGCCGATTGTGACGCGCTGGCTGGACTCTCCCACCTCACCCGCGTAGGGCGGGCGCTACAGCAGCGCGCCCTCGTCGTGCAGCCAGTCAACGAATTTGCTCGCGTGCGCGGCCCCGCGGTCAAGCAGCTCCACCAGCAGCGCGTCGTGCACCCCCGCCCCGAGCGGCACCTCCACCTCGGCGTAGATGGGCAGCTGACCACGCTCGGTGGGGTCGCCCACGTACGCCTTGCAGAACCGCCCGGTGTGGTTCCACTCGTTGACGACCCGGTACGCGCGATCCGCCCAGTCCGGCGGCACCGTCGAGTACGGTCGGGCGCGCAGGAGGAGGATCTCGTCCTTCGGACCGCCGTCCAGCGCGAACAGCACCGCGTGCCGCTCCCACATCGCGAGCAGGTTGCCGTCGCCGTCGGCCAGGTATCGCACGTCGAGCAGGTCGAGGGCCTGGCCAACCCGGTCGAGGGTCACCCGCGCCACGGTAGCGCCGAGAGAATCCACCGTGGACCGGTCCGAGGGCGCCGGTTCAGGCTGTCTGGGTGCCGGCAGACCGACCCGGACGACGCGCTCCTGAATACCGCCCTGTCTCTCCGGTTCACCGCCTCCGGATTGGCCGGGGCGCCACGACCACCACGGCATAGCGTGCACCTCGCTCCCCAGAGGATCCAAACGCCTACGTTGAGTGGGATCCGAGGCCAGACGGTACCCGGACAGCCGGCCGAAGACATCCCCCCATTGGCTCGCCCAAGCCAGATGGCTTATGAGCAATCAGCCGTTCGTATGAATGCCGACGGGACGTACCGCGAGCTGGCCGGCCGATCGAGACCACGCGGTGCCGTACTGCGCCGCGATTCCGACCCAACGACCGGCAAGTCGGACTTGCGCGAGCGCCTCGGAGGAGTCGCGTGGCACGGACGGCTCGGCCGCGCCGAGAAAGCCCATCCGGACGACCGCCTGCACGAGCCGCTGGGTGACCTCCACCCGCTCGCCGCTGTCGGCCGTGACGACAATCGCGACGTGGTCGAGCAGCGCGTCGCGTACCACCCGCTCACCCAGAGACCGACCACCGACGCCGCTCGACGCCGCCTCGCGCAGCGTGCCCGCGGCGGCGGCCGCGACCCGCCGCAGCTCGGCCGCGGCGACGGTCTCGACGGCCCGGCCGGCGCTCGGCGGCACCGGCCACCGCCAGTCCGCGTCCCGGCGCGGCGGGAGCTCGGCCGCGCCCCGCGCCAACCGGGCCAGCAGGTCCGCCGCGCCGACCGTCGCGTCGCCCGGCACCTCGCCGCGCACGCTACGCGTGACGAGCACATCCCACGGCAGTAAGGCCCACAGCGCGACCCGCGGCTCCCCGGCCGGATCCGGCGTGCCCGCGCGCAGCCGCACCAGCGCCGCCCCGTCGAGCCCTGTCAGCCGGGCCAGGAACGCCCCGGCATCGGCCACGTCGACGAGCCTCACGACGACTCGAGGTTCGCGCCGTCGGCGTACGGGCGCAGAAAGTCCCGCTCGGCCTCGGAGAGCCTGCGTGGCCGCTGGCGTTCCAGATCGAACGGTACGCAGACGGAGCGCGCCCGGCTCGCGACCGCGTCCCGATCGAACAACTCGTAGCAGACGGTGAACCGGGACGGCCTGATCTCGTCGATCCACATCTCGATGCGTACCGGGTCGCCATAGTCGACCGGTCGGAGGTAGTCGATTTCGTGCCGGAAGATGACGATGCCCTCCTCGAACGAGGTCAGCCCGAGCTCCCGGGCGCCGACGAACATCATCGCGACCCGGGCCTCCTCGTACAGGGTCAGGAACCGGGCGTTGTTGACGTGGCCGTACACGTCCATGTCCGACCAGCGCAAGGCGCAGTGGTAGGTGAATCGCATGGTGGCGTCAGCGTTGTCGATGGCCGATGACGCCCCGCATGGAGAGCTCGCGGTGCGACAGGTCGTCGGGCCGGACTGTCACTCGTCGTCCTCCAGCGCGCGAACGTCCTGCGTGGTGATGACGACACCCAGGTGCACCACGCGGAGCCCGGTCCGCTCACTGCGGGAGACGGGTACGACCCGGCCCGGACCGAGGCCGCGGCGCATGAGATCCGCGACTCGCTTGCTCAAGCATCGCCGCATCATGATGCACAGATGCTACCGCTGGTACGCCGACCAGAACTTCCGCTCATCGTCGTCGAGCGGCCGGGATCGCGCCTCCTCATACGAGTACGCCACCAGCACACACTCGCAGCGGGCGACCGGCCGCTCCCCGGCGTACAACTGCTGGTTCATGGTCCATGACGACGTACCGATGTGGCCGATGGTGGTCTCCACCCGCAGGGTCAGCCCGGGCCGGAACGCGACCGGCTCGAGGTAGTCGACCACGACCCGGGCGGCGATGTATCCGCGGTCGTCCGGGGCGCCGGCGAGGCCGCTCGGCGAGGACGCCAGCAACGTCATGCGGGCGTCCTCGAAGTACGACAGGTACCGGGCGTGGTTCACGTGCCCCATCGCGTCGGGATCCGACCATCGGACCTGCGCGTGGTAGACGGCGACGCCGCCCGGCTCAGTCACGGGTCAGCTTGCGGTAGGTCACGCGATGCGGACGCGCCGCCTCGGCACCGAGCCGGTCCACCTTGTTCTTCTCGTACGCCTCGAAGTTCCCCTCGAACCAAAACCACCTGGCGGGGTTCTCGTCGTCGCCCTCCCAGGCCAGGATGTGCGTGGCGACCCGGTCCAGGAACATCCGGTCGTGCGAGATGACGACTGCGCAGCCGGGGAACTCGAGCAGCGCATTCTCGAGGCTGGACAGCGTATCGACGTCCAGGTCGTTGGTCGGCTCGTCGAGCAGGATCACGTTGCCGCCGATCTTCAGCGTCATCGCGAGGTTGAGCCGGTTGCGCTCGCCGCCGGAGAGCACCCCCGTCGGCTTCTGCTGGTCGGGTCCCTTGAACCCGAAGGCGGCCACGTACGCCCGCGACGGCATCTCGACCCTGCCCACCATCAGGTGGTCCAGCCCGTCGGAGACGACCTCCCAGACGGTCTTCCTCGGATCCAGGCCGGCGCGGTTCTGGTCCACATAGGACAGCTTGACGGTCTCGCCGATCTTGATGGTGCCGGCGTCCGGTTCCTCCAGCCCGACGATGGTCTTGAACAGCGTGGTCTTGCCGACGCCGTTGGGGCCGATGATGCCGACGATGCCGTTGCGGGGCAGGCTGAAGCTCAGGTCGTCGATGAGCACCCGATCGCCGAAGCCCTTGCGTAGGTGGATCGCCTCGATCACCGTGTTGCCGAGGCGTGGTCCGGGCGGTATCTGAATCTCCTCGAAGTCCAGCTTGCGCGTCTTCTCCGCCTCGGTGGCCATCTCCTCGTACCGATCGAGGCGGGCCCGGGACTTCGTCTGCCGGGCGCGGGCGTTGGACCGCACCCACTCCAGCTCGTCGGACAGCCGCTTCTTCAGCTTCGCGTCCTTGCGGCCCTCGACCGCCAGCCGGGCGGCCTTCTTCTCCAGGTAGGTGGAGTAGTTGCCCTCGTACGGATAGGCCCGGCCGCGGTCGATCTCGAGGATCCAGCCGGCGACGTTGTCCAGGAAGTACCGGTCGTGGGTGATCGCGACGACCGTGCCGGGGTACTTGGCGAGGTGCTGCTCCAGCCACTGCACGCTCTCGGCGTCGAGGTGGTTGGTGGGCTCGTCGAGGAGCAGCAGGTCGGGCTGTTGGAGCAGCAGCTTGCACAGCGCGACGCGGCGGCGCTCCCCACCGGAGAGCGTGGTCACGTCCGCGTCCGCGGGTGGGCAGCGCAGGGCGTCCATGGCGAGCTCGAGCTTGGAGTCGATGTCCCACGCGTCGGCGTGGTCCAGCTCCTCCTGGAGCCGGCCCATCTCCTCCATCGCCTCGTCGGTGTAGTCGGTGGCGAGCTGCTCGGCGATCTTGTTGAAGCGCTCGAGCTTAGCCTTCGTCTCGGCGACCGCCTCCTCGATGTTGCCGAGGACGGACTTCGCGTCGTTGAGCGGAGGCTCCTGGGCGAGCAGCCCGACCGTGTAGCCGGGCATCAGCCGCGCATCGCCGTTGCTGGGCCGATCGAGGCCGGCCATGATCCGCAAGAGGCTCGACTTGCCGGCGCCGTTCGGGCCGACCACGCCGATCTTCGCGCCGGGCAGGAAGTTCAGCGTCACGTTGTCCAGCACAACCTTGTCGCCGTGTGCTCTGCGCGCCCTCTCCAGGACATAGATGAACTGGGCCACGTAGCGGTGAACCTCCGAATGATCATGGGATTCGGCGCTGCCCGCGCCGACGAGACCGGGCGGGACGATCCGACGTCAATCTTTCCAGGTGGGTCGCCGATCGCCCAATCCGGTCCGCCGGCACGGCGCCGGCGCGGGCCGCAAGCCAGGCAGTGTGGCCGAATTCAACCGTTCGGACACGTTCAGTAGGCTCGTTGACGGAGCCACGACCGCCCCCGGAGGTGTACCGACTTGTCGGAGCGCAGTGCGTTCGTAGTGGTCGCCAACCGCCTGCCCGTGGACGAGGTGCATACCGCGGAGGGGCGGCAATGGCGGCGCAGCCCGGGCGGCCTGGTCACCGCACTGCACCCCGTCCTGGTGAGCCAACGCGGCACCTGGGTCGGCTGGGCCGGCGGCGTCGGGGAGGCGCCGGAGCCGTTCGAACTGGAGGGCATCCACCTTCGGCCGGTCGCGCTGAGCTCCGACGAGATCGAGCGGTACTACGAGGGCCAGTCCAACGCGACGATCTGGCCGCTGTATCACGACGCTGTCGAGACCCCGGTCTATCGGAGGCGCTGGCGCGAGGCGTACCGCATCGTGAACGAGCGGTTCGCGGAGGCGGCGGCCGACGTCGCGGCCGAGAACGCGACGGTCTGGGTGCAGGACTATCAGCTGCAGCTCGTGCCGGCCATGCTGCGGGCCCGGCGCCCGGACTTACGCATCGGCTTCTTTCTCCACATCCCGTTTCCGCCGATCGAGCTGTTCATGCAGATGCCGTTCCGGGCGGAGATCCTGCGCGGCCTGCTCGGCGCCGACCTGGTCGGCTTCCAGCAGCGCCTCGCCGCGCAGAACTTCGTACGCCTCGCGCGCCACCTGCTCGGGCTGCGCTACGAGGGGCAGACCATCCTCGTGGATGGCCGGCCGGTCAAGGCCGGAGCGTTCCCGATCTCGATCGACGTACACGAGATGGAGGAGATGGCGAGTACCCCGATCGTGCAGGCCCGGGCCAAGCAGATCCGCTCTGAGCTCGGCGACCCGAAGACGGTCATCCTCGGCGTGGACCGCCTGGACTACACGAAGGGGATCGAGCTGCGGCTCAAGGCGTTCCGCGAGCTGCTGGCTGAGGAGCGGCTCAGCGTGCCGGAGACGGTCATGGTGCAGGTCGCGACACCCAGCCGCGAACGGGTGGAGCACTACCAGGCACTGCGGGTCAAGGTCGAGCGCGAGGTTGGCCGCATCAACGGTGAGTTCGGCCGGGTCGGCGTGCCTGCAGTGCACTACCTCCACCAGTCGTACAGTCGCAGTGAACTCGCCGCGCTCTACTGCGCGGCGGACGTGATGATGGTGACCCCTCTGCGAGACGGAATGAACCTGGTGGCCAAGGAGTACGTGGCGGCGCGCGGCGACAGCGGCGGCGCCCTCGTGCTGAGCGAGTTCGCCGGAGCGGCGACCGAGCTGCGGCAGGCGTATCTGTGCAACCCGCACGATCCCGACGGGGTCAAGGACGCGCTCCTGCGCGCGATCCACGCGGACGAATCGGAGACCGCGCGGCGGATGCGCACCATGCAGCGATACCTGCGTGCGCACGACGTCCGCCACTGGGCGAATTCATTCCTGTACGAGCTGGGCGTGCCGGAGGCCGGACAGTGACATCCGAGCCCCAGAGCGGAGACCCGCTCGACCCCGAATTGCGCGCGGCGGTTGCCCGGATTGCCCGGGTTCCGCTGCTTCTGGTCGCCTGTGACTACGACGGCACGCTCGCGCCGATCGTGGAGGACCCGAGCCAGGCGGTGCCTCTGCCCGAGGCGGTCGCCGCCATACGGTCGCTGGCCGCACTCCCGCAGACGACCGTGGCGGTCGTGTCCGGGCGCGCGCTGCGCGACCTAGCCACCCTGTCCCGGCTGCCGAGCGAGGTGCACCTCGTCGGCAGCCACGGCTCCGAGTTCGACGTCGGCTTCGTCGAACGGCTCGCGCCGGAGCTGGTCGACCTCCGCGCCCGCCTGCTCGCCAGCCTGCAGGAGATCGTCCGGGGCCGTCCGGGCGTACGCCTCGAGGCCAAGCCGGCCAGCGTCGCGGTGCACACCCGCGGCGCCGACCCGGAGGTCGCCGCCGACGTCGAGCAGGCGATCCGGTCCGGGCCGGCCGGCTGGCCGGACATCCACGTCACACAGGGCAAGTCCGTCATCGAGCTGTCCGTGATCTCGACGAACAAGGGCACCGCGGTCGACGCGCTCCGCACCACGATCTCCGCGAGCGCGGTGTTGTTCATCGGCGACGACGTGACCGACGAAAACGCGTTCGCCCACCTCCACGGGCCGGACATGGGCATCAAGATCGGCCCCGGTGAGACAAAGGCGCCGTTCCGGGTCAGTAACCCGCTGGAGGCCGCCCGGGCGCTCGGAATGCTCTTGGAGACCCGGCGGCACTGGCTGTTCGGCGAGCGGGCGGTCCCGATCGAGCGCCACTCGATGCTCGCCAACGGTCGCACCGTCGCCCTGCTGACCCCGGAGGCGCGGGTGAGCTGGTTGTGCAATCCGCGGCCGGACTCGTCGGCGATCTTCGCGGACCTGCTCGGCGGGTCACCGGCCGGACACTTTTCGGTGCGCCCCGAACGCGGTGGGCTGCCGCTGGGCCAGCGCTACCGGACCGGCACGATGACCGTCGAGACGCGCTGGTCCGGGCTGACCGTCACCGACTTCCTCGAAACCGCCACCGGACCCGACTCCACGCTCGTCCGGCAGCTGTCGGGCACCGTACGGGCCCGCATCGTCTTCGCCCCCCGGCCCGAGTTCGGGCAGGTCGCCATCAGACTCCAGCCGCTCGGCGACGGGCTGCTCGTGCTCGGCTCGAATGAGCCGGTCGCCCTCCGCTCCCCCGGTGTGGAGTGGGACATCTACGACGACGGTGGACACGACTCCGCCCGGGCGACGGTAGACCCGGCCGCGCTCGGCGGATCCGTCGAGCTCGAGCTGCGGTTCGGCACGCACGGGCTGCATCCGCATCCGCTCCCGCTGCCGGACCGGCAGGCCGCGGCGGAGCAGCCGTGGCGGGACTGGGTGGCCGGGCTGAAGCTACCCGGCGAGAACCGCGAGGAGGTGCTGCGCAGCGCGCTCACCCTGCGGGCGCTGTGCCACGAGTCGACGGGCTCCATCCTGGCCGCCGCCACGACCTCGCTGCCCGAAGAGATGGGCGGCGTCCGCAACTGGGACTACCGGTACTGCTGGCTGCGCGATGCGGCGATGACGGCCCGAGCATTGGTGGACCTCGGCTCGATCCACGAGGCGGAGGCCTTGCTGCGCTGGGTTGACGGCTGCGCCGAGCGCACCGGCGGACACCCCGAACGGCTGCACCCTCTGTACACGGTGGAGGGTGCGGAGCTCGGCCCCGAGGCGGTCATCGACACCCTGCCGGGCTACGCCGGCTCGCGGCCGGTCCGGGTCGGCAACGCCGCCAACCGCCAACTCCAGCTCGACGTGTTCGGACCGATCGCCGACCTGATAGCGGTCGTCGCCGACGCCCGCGGCACCGTCCGAGAGGAGGAGTGGCGGGTCCTCGAGGCCATGGTGCACGCGGTCGAGCGACGCTGGCACGAGCCCGACCACGGCCTGTGGGAGGCGCGCCTGCCGCCCCGCCACCACGTGTACTCGAAGGTGATGTGCTGGATGACCGTCGATCGGGCGCTGCACGTCATGCGCAAGCACGGCGGGCGGGACCGGCCCGAGTGGGTGGAGCTGCGCGACCGGATCGGCGACAACGTGTTGGCGCACGGCTGGCATCCCGGCACCGGGGCGTACACGGTCGCGTTCGGCGAGCCGGAGATGGACGCGTCATCGCTGTGGATCGGCCTGTCCGGTCTGCTGGCCGACGACGACCCGCGGTTCCTCGCCACCGTGCTCGCGGTCGAGGCCGAGCTGCGCAGCGGCCCGACCGTCTACCGCTACCTCTGGAACGACGGCATGCCCGGTCGCGAGGGCGGGTTCCACCTCTGCTCGGCTTGGCTGATCGAGGCGTACCTGCGTACGGGTCGCCGGTCCGACGCCGAGGAGCTGTTCGAGCAGATGCTCCGCTGCGCCGGTCCGACCGGGCTGCTGCCCGAGCAGTACGACCCGGACACCGAGCGCGGGCTGGGCAATCACCCGCAGGCGTACAGCCACCTGGGCTTGGTCCGCTGCGCGCTGCTCCTCGACGGCGCCTGACCCCCGTTTTCCCCGTCGATCTAGGGCGAATGCTGGTCAGTCGATCTCCGATCACCAGAATTCGCCCTAGATCGGCGCGGTTTGGGGGGCGGGGGCCGCGGCGGCAGTGGGGGGCAGGACGTCGACGACCGGGCCGATCACGACGACGGCGGGCGGGCGCATGCCGGCGGCGGCCGCCGCGCTCGACAGCTCTCCCAGGGTGGTACGCAGCACCCGCTGCGCCCCCGTTGTCGCCTCCTGCACGAGCGCGGCCGGGGAGTCCGCGGGCCGGCCGTGCTCGAGCAGCGCGGCGGCGATCGCCGGCAGGTTCCGCAACCCCATCAGCAGCACGATCGTGCCCCGCAGGCGAGCCAGTGCCGGCCAGTCGACCAACGAGGACGGGTCGCCTGGTGGTACGTGGCCGGAGACCACCGTGAACTCGTGCGCCACCCCGCGGTGGGTGACCGGGATGCCGCCCGCCGCGGGCGCGGCCACGGCGCTGGTCACCCCGGGAACCACGAGCACCGGTACGCCGGCGGCGGCGCACCCGATCACCTCTTCCCCGCCGCGCCCGAACACGTAGGGGTCGCCACCCTTGAGCCGGACCACCGCCGCGCCGGCTCGGGCGCGCTCGACCAGGATCCGGTTGATCTCCTCCTGAGTCCGCGCCGGGCCGTACGGGATCTTCGAGGCGTCCACGAGCTCGACCTCTGGGCGCAGCTCGTCCAGCAGCAGCCCGGGCGCGAGCCGATCGACGACGACCACGTCCGCCTCGGCCAGCAGCCGCCGGCCCTTCACCGTGATCAGCTCGGGGTCGCCCGGGCCCGCCCCGACCAGCGCGACGCGACCACCCCGCGAGCCGGAGTCTGGTGCCGGACCGGGCGTCTCGGCCAGCATCGACCGGATCCGGTCGCGCACCGCCATCGCGCGGCGCGGATCGCCACCACCCAGCACCGCGACGGTCACGGGCCCGTGCCGCGTCACGGCCGGCGTCCACGCGGTAGCCGCGTGCCGGTCGTCGGCGCGTACGCAGAACACCCGGCGCTCCTCGGCGGCAGCGGTCACCTCGGCGGCGGCCGACGGATCGTCCAACGCCGCCTGCACGAGCCAGGCGCCATCCACATCGGACGGTCGGAACCGGCGGGCCGCCCAGCGCACGCGGCCGGCGTCGGCGAGGGCCCGCAGCGCCGGAGTGAGCGCGGGCGACACGATCAGCACGTCCGCGCCGGCGTCCAGCAGGGCGGGCACCCGGCGGGTGGCCACCGCGCCGCCGCCGACGACCAGAACCCGGCGGCCGTCGAGCCGCAGTGCGAGTGGGTAGAGCGTCACGTGCGGTCGGCCTTGGCAGCGGCCGCCGTAGGCTTCTCAGCCACGCCCGCCGAGTCGAACGTGGCCACCTCGTGCAGCACCCGCACCGCCGCGGCCGCGACGGGCAGCGCGAGCACGGCGCCGGTCCCCTCACCCAGCCGCATCCGCAGGTCGATCAGCGGGTCGAGGCCCAGGTGCTCGAGCGCGACCGTGGCGCCCGGCTCGGCGGACCGATGGCCGGCGATCATGGCTCCGGCCGCGTCCGGGGCCAGCGCGGCGGCGGCGAGGGCGGCCGCCACCGCGATCACACCGTCCAGGATCACCGGTACGCGGCGCGCCGCCCCGCCGAGGATGAAGCCCGCGAGCGCGGCGTGTTCCAGCCCCCCGACCGCGGCGAGCACGCCGACCGGGTCGTTGGGATCGGGGGCGTGCCGGGTCAGCGCCGCGCGGATCACGGAGACCTTGTGCCGGTGGGTCTCGCTGTCGATTCCGGTCCCGTAACCGGTCACCACGCCCACGTCCGCACCGGTGAAGGCCGCGATGAGCGCCGCGGCGGGTGTCGTGTTCGCGATGCCCATGTCACCAGTCAGCAGGACCCGGGCGCCGTCGGCGACCAGCCGGTCGGCCACCTGGACGCCGACGTCGACGGCCGCGACCACGTCGTCCCGGTCCAGGGCCGGCTCGACGACCATGTCCCGGGTGCCCGCGCGCACCTTCGCCTGCACCAGCCCGGGCGCGGGATCGAGGACCGTGGCCACCCCGACGTCGACCACGGTGACCGACGCGCCGACCTGGCGGGCGAACGCGTTGACGACCGCGCCACCGGCGACGAAGTTCGCGACCATCTGGGCGGTGACCTCCTGCGGCCAGGGGGAGACCCCGTGCGCGTGTACGCCGTGATCCCCTGCGAAGATCGCCAGCGCGGCCGGCTCGAGCGGCGGGGGCGGGCAGACTCCGGCGAGCCCCGCCAGGCGTACCGACAACTCCTCCAGCACGCCCAGCGAGCCCGGCGGTTTGGTCAGCCGTGCCTGCAGCGCGCGGGCGGCGGCGATCGCGGCGGCGTCCAGCGGCCGGATCGCGGCGATCGTCTGCTCCACGCCTCAACCCTCCTTGAGCAGCTCGGCGAGCGTGTCGACGAATGCATCGGTGGTGGCAGTGTCCCGCACCGCGATCCGCAGCCAGTCCGCGCCCAGGCCGGGGAACGTGTCGCCACGCCGGACGGCGTACCCCCGCTCGCGCAGCCGACACCGCAGACGCGCGGCGCCGGGCACCCGGAACAGGACGAACGCGCTCGCCGGCTCGCCGGGAACAGTGACGTCGGGCAAGCCGCGTAGCCGGCGTACCAGATGAGTCCGCTGGACGGCGAGCTCGGCGGCGATGCGCCGTTCCGCGGCGGCCGCGGCGGGGCCGGCGCAGGCGATCGCGGCCGCCAGCGCCGGCGTGGAGACCGCCCACAGCGGCTGCGCGCGGCCCAGCTCCGCGACCAGCTCGGGTGGGCCCAGCAGATACCCGATCCGAAGCCCGGCCAGTCCCCAGGTCTTGGTCAGGCTGCGGACGATGACGGTGCCGGGCAGGTCCGACCGCTCGGCCAGCGACTCGTGACCGGAGGTGGTGTCCGCGAACGCCTCATCGACCACCAGCACGCGGCCCGGCCGGGCGAGGGCCGCTACCGCATCGGCCGGGTGCAGCACCGACGTCGGGTTCGTCGGATTGCCGACCACCACGAGGTCGGCGTCGGCCGGCACCCGCTCCGGATCGAGCCGGAACCCCTCGTCCTCGGTGAGCAACACCCGGCGCACCGAGTGGCCGGCGTGGCGCAGCGCGGCCTCCGGCTCGGTGAACTGCGGGTGCACGACGACGGGCCGGCGGGCGACCCCGCGCAGAGCCCTCGCCACCAGCACGAATCCCTCCGCCGCGCCGGCGGTCAACAGGACCTCTCCAGGCGTACGCCGATGGCGCGCGGCCACCGCGGCCCGGGCGGGGCCAGGGTCGGGGTAGCGGGCGAGGTCGTCGAGCGCGGCGCGGATCGGCTCCGCGAGCCATGGCGGCATCGGCTCGCTCCGCACGTTGACGGCGAGATCGATGAGCCCGGGCCGTAGCTCCGCGTCGCCGTGGTGGCTCAGGTTTTCCACCCCGCCAGCATGCGACACGGTGCACTTCCCGCTTTCCACCCTGCCTTGAGGGGTTATGTCCTAGCTTTGTGGGTGATGACCCAGGCCCGCGCCGCCAACGGGCGGCTCGCCCCGATCGTCCGCGCCGGCCTGATCGCCGGCATCGTCGTGGCGGCGGTCCTATACCCGCTCGCCGCCCTCGGTGGGCTCGGGGCCAAGGCCGGGGCGGGACTCCTCGGCAACATGTCGACCGATCTGCGCCTCGTTCCGCAGGCACAGACCACTTACGTGTACGCCTCGGACAACAAGACGCTGCTCACGATGTTCTACGAGGAGTACCGCAGGTACACGTCGATTTCGCAAATGTCGGCCTACATCCAGCAGGCCGTGGTCGCCTCGGAGGATGCCCGCTTCTTCGAGCACCACGGCGTGGACGTGAAGGGCATCGCGCGGGCGTTCGTCGCCAACCAGCAGGCCGGCGGCGTCTCCCAGGGCGCATCGACGCTGACCATGCAGTACGTGCGGATGGCGCTGCGGGACAGCGCGCAGACTCCGGCCGAGGCGATCGAGGCGACCGAGCAGACCAACCGCCGCAAGCTCCGGGAGATGCGGCTCGCGACGGGGCTGGAGAAGCAGCTGTCGAAGACGCAGATCCTCGAGCAGTACCTCAACGCCGCGTACTTCGGCCACCGCGCGTACGGCATCTTCGCCGCCGCACAGATCTTCTTCTCCAAGGCGCCGAAGGACCTCACGCTCGGCGAGGCCGCGACGCTGGCCGGCCTGGTACAGGCGCCTTCCGCCTACGACCCGGCCGGCGCGGACAAGGGGCCGGCCAGCGAGCGGCGCAACTACGTCATCGATCGAATGGTCGAACTCGGGTACATCGCCCCCAGCGTCGCCGCCACGGCGAAGAATCAGCCCATCCGGCTGCAGTTGACGACGCCACGGAACGACTGCATCTCGGTGCCGCGGCGGCTCAACGGTTCCGGCTACTTCTGCGACTTCTTCAAGAACTGGTGGATGTCCCAGCCCGCGTTCGGCAGCACCCCCGCCGAGCGCGAGGACAGGCTGCGCCGCGGCGGCTACCGGATCGTGACCTCGCTCGACCCGAAGGTGCAAAGGCTGGCTCAGCGCGAGGTCCGGAAGAACCTGTCCGCCCGCAGCCCGTTCGCGCACGGCGCCGTATTCGTCGAGCCGGGCACGGGACTGGTCACGGCGATGGCCGTCAACCGCGTCTATTCGCTGGACCAGAGGGAGAACGGGCCGAACACCGACGCCACCAAGCGCGGCAAGGTGCCGGGCAACTACCCCGACACCGTCAACCCGCTGCTCGGCGGCGGAAAGCTGCCCGGCTACCAGGCCGGCTCCACGTTCAAGTTGTTCACGCTGCTCGCCGCGCTGGACGCCGGCTTCCCCATGTCGACCTCGTTCTACGCCCCGCAGCGCTACCGATCCACCTACCTCACCGGACCGGAGGACCGCAGCGCGTGCGGCGGCGAACACTGGTGCCCGCAGAACGCCAGCCCGTCGATGACCGGTCGGCAGAACATGTGGACCGGCTTCGGTAAGTCGGTCAACACCTACTTCGTCCAGCTCGAGCAGGCGGTCGGTGCCGAACGGGCGGTGCGCATGGCCGAACGGCTCGGACTGCGCTGGCGCAACGACACGGACAGAATGATGGCCGCGCACGGCCGGGCCCACACCTGGGGCGCGTTCACGCTCGGCGTCGCCGATACCACGCCGCTGGAGATGGTCAGCGCGTACGCCACGGTCGCGGCCGACGGCCGCTACTGCGAGCCGCGCCCGGCGGTCTCGATCGCTGGCCCCGATGGGAAGCCGACGATGTACACGCCGGCGGGCACCCACGAGTCGGTCGAGGTGGCGGCGGAGCGCTGTTCCCAGGTGGTTTCGCCGACAATCGCCCGCGCGGCCGTTGACGCCGCCCGCTGCGTGACCGGGTACGGCGCGGCCCGCGGGTCGTGTGGCGGCTGGTCGACCGGCGCCGCGGCGTACCCCATGGTCGGCAGGCCGTTCGCCGGCAAGACCGGCACCACCGACAACACCCGCACCGCCTGGTTCATCGGCTTCACGCCCGACCTGGCGGGTGCCAGCTTCGTCGCCGACCCGGACAACCCGTTCCACGCGGTCGGCGACACGTACTACAACGACCCGATCCGGGTCGTGGCGAACACGATCGCGGGGGCGCTCAAGGGCCACCCGGTGCGGACGTTCACCCCGCCACCATCGTCGGTCCTGCGCTGACCCGGCCCGACCCGGCCCGGGCCCCGCTTTCTGCGCCGAGTGCTTGATCGATGGGCACGCGACAGTGGTTGGTCAGTGCAGGTCGGCGGCGACGAACGACCAGACCTCGAGGTCGACGCGGCCGCTGTGCACGTGCCCGGCGTTGCGCAGCAGGCCCTCGTACGTGAAACCCGCCTTCTCGGCCACCCGCCGTGAGGCGGTGTTTCCGGGAGCGACGCGCAGCTCGACACGCTGGAAACCATGCTCGAGGATCAACGCGATCGCGAGCGCGTCGACCGCCTCGGCGGCCAGCCCGAACCCTCGAACGTCGGGCGCAACGGCGTACGAGACCTCGGTCACCCGGCCCACCCAGTCGGTGCGCTTGGTCCAGAGGCAGCCGACCAGACGATCGTCCTCGCGGCGAACGATGCCGTAGTGGTCGCCCTCGCCACTGTCGCGGCGCTCTGCCGCCATGTCCGTACACCAGGCCAGGCCCTCGATCGCCCCGAACTCCTGCGGGAACGGCAGCCAGCGTTGCGTCTGCTTGTCCGCGAAGACCTCGGCCACGCCGGGCGCATCATCGGCGGCGAGCGGGCGAACGTGGAGTCGGGGCGTGGACACGGTGAGCGTCGGGAAGCGGCGCACGGCAACATGACCCTTCACGCGCCACCTCGCCCAGCGGTCCCGCATTCCAGTTCGGCGCGCGTCGGGTGCGCATCGGTCATCGGTGGCGGCTCCTCCCGGCCGAAGGGGTGCCCGGTGACGGCCGATCCGCCATTCGGAACGGCCGTGGAGACGATACCCGTTCCGCCCGGCATCCGTGCGGCGTCGGGCCTCCCGGCGGGTCGGCGACGCCCGGCAGCCCCGCCGCGGTCACAGCCGGTTGCGCCTAGGCCGCTCGGATCACGTGGGTAACCTCATCGTGTGTACCGGTTCCTGCTCACGCCGCGCTGGCTGGGCCTGTCCCTGCTCATGCTCGGGCTCGCCGGCGTGATGGTGGGGTTGGGGAACTGGCAGCTGCACCGGTATCACGAGCGCAGCACGATCAACGCGCGCATCGACGCCGGCGGGCGGGCCGCGCCGACGCCGCTGGAGCGCGTCCTGCCCGAGCCGGGACGCTCCCCGGGCCGCGCGGGGCCGCCGCCATCCTCAGCGGCCGAGTGGACGCGGGTCACCGCGACCGGGCGGTACGACGCCGCTCGCGAACTCCTGGCCCGGGGCCGCACCGTGGAAGGCGTCGTCGGGTTCGAGGTGGTCACGCCCCTGGTGCTCGATGACGGCACCGCCGTCCTGGTTGATCGGGGCTGGGTACCCCCTGCCCCGGGCGGCGCGAGCGCGGTGCCGCGAGTTCCGCCGGCACCCGACGGATCGGTTACGGTCGTCGGCCGCGTACACCTCTCGGAGAGCCGCCCGGGCGCCATCGCCGAGCGCGCTGGCCGGGTGGAGGTACGCCGGATCTCCGTGCCGCAGCTCGCCACCAACCTGCCGTACCCGGTGTACGGCGCGTACGTGTTGATGGATTCCCAGGACCCGCCGGCCGACTCCGCCCTCGTCGCGATCCCGGCGCAGCACGAGAACGCCTGGCAGAACGCCGGATACGTGGTCCAGTGGTGGATCTTCGCCGCGCTCACCGTTGCCGGCCTGGTCTGGCTGATCCGTCGCGAGACGCGCACCGACGCCGGGTTTGATGCTGAGATGCGCGAGATGTGGGCGGGCGACGAGCCGTCGACCGCGGGAACCCCGCCGGGCGAGCGGCGGCTGCCGCAGGCTCCGGTGTCACCGGCCGTCTGAGCCAGCGCCGAGCTCAGAGCCGGCGATGCATGATGTGCAGCCCGACGTACCCCTTCGCCGGGTGGCGGAACGCCGCGGGCACCGTCCCGATCACGTCGAAGCCCAGGCTGCGCCACAGCGCGAACGCCGGCGCGTTGGTCTCCACCACCGCGTTGAACTGCATTGCCCGGTAACCGTCGGCGCGCGCCTCATTGAGGACATGTTCACCGAGCGCCCTGCCCACGCCTCGGCCGGTGTACGCGGGGTTCACCATGAAACCCGCGTTCGCGACATGGGCGCCCGGGCCGTGCTGGTTGGGGTGGGTCTCGGCGGTCCCCGCGATCGCGCCGCCGTCGTCGACGGCGACCACGGTCCGGCCCGGCGGCCCGTGACACCAGCGCCTCCGGGCCTCGTCCTCGGCGATGTCACGCTCCCATGCGAACGTCTCGCCCGCGCCGACGATGACGCGCATGAACGCCCACATCGCCGGCCAGTCCGCGGGCGTCACCTCCCGGATGAGCATGAGCCCAGCATGCCGCCCCGCGTACCCTGCCGACCGGCGGGGAGCACGTTAGGGTGCTCGAAGTGCGCGAGCGTCGATTGGCCTCGTTCCCGGGCCAGAGGGGAAGCCGCATGAGCGATCATCCGCTGCCGCCGCCGGCCGACCCGTGGCCCGACCCGCTGGCATCGTCAACCCCACCGACACCCGCGGCCACCCCGACGCCTGCGGCGACCCCACCGGAAGCCGCACCGTCGCCCCCAGCCCCGCCGGCGGCGGCCGGACCCGTCGTGGCGCAGATCGGCGAGTTGGGGGTCACGTCGTCCGTCGTACACACCCCGGCCGGTGACATCCCCCTGCGCGGCTCGACGTGGCAGGTCTCCGATCAGTGGCTGACCGAGCAGAGGACGCCGACCTGGGCGATCGTCGTGGCGATCGCCGGATTCTGCGTGCTGACCGTATTCAGCCTGCTGTTCCTGCTGGTCAAGGAGACGACGTACCGCGGCACCGTGCAGGTCACGGTGACCAATGGGGCGCAGCAGTACGTCGCCCGCATCGCCGTCGCCACGCAGGCCGAGGTGCAGGCGATCCACCAGCAGGTGAACTACGTGCGTTCGCTCGCTGCGCTCTGATCCTTGATGGCGAGCACGGTGTCGATCGTGTCCGCCTCCTCGGCGCGCTTGTCGTGCCGGTAGCGCAGCACCCGGGCGAACCGCAGCGCGACGCCGCCGGGGTAGCGCGGGCTGGTTTGGACCCCGTCAAACGCGATCTCCACGACCTGCTCCGGCCGGACCCTGACCACCCAGTCACCGCGCTCCACGGCCAGTTCCAGGAAGCGCTCGGTCTGCCAGCGCAGCATTTCGTCCGTCATGCCCTTGAAGGTCTTGCCGAGCATCACGAACCCGCCGGTGCGCGGGTCTCGCGCACCCAGGTGGACGTTCGACAGCCAGCCCTGGCGCCGGCCGTGGCCCCATTCGACCGCGAGCACGACCAGGTCAAGCGTGTGCCGTGGCTTGACCTTGACCCACGCGGCACCCCGCCGGCCCACGTCGTACGACGCGTCCGGGTCCTTGACCACCACCCCCTCGTGCCCGGCGCGCAACGCCGCCGCGAACGCCTCCGCGGCCGCGGCCTCGTCCGGAGCCGTGCTGCGGGTGACCAGCAGCTCGCCCGGCACCGCATCGGCGAGCGCGGCCCACCGTTCCCGACCCGCGGCGTCGAGCAGATCGCCGCCGTCGACGTGCAGCAGATCGAAGAAGTACGGCGTGAGGCTCGCGCCGACGCCCGGGGCGTCGGGCGGCAGCCCGGCCGAGCCGTCCTCCCCGCCGGCCGCGATCTGGGCCGCCACCCGAGCGCGCGCCCCCCTGGTCGCGGCCCGGCTGGCCGTCTCCGCGAACGGGCGCGGGCGACCGTGCTCGTCGAGTGCGATCGCCTCGCCATCCAGGACGATCTCCTGGGCCGACAGGGCGCGCACGGCGGCCACCACGATGGGCAGCCGTGGCGTGATCTCGTCGAGGCTCCGCGTGAACACCGAAACCTCCGAGCCCGACCGGTGCACCTGGATGCGGACGCCGTCGAGCTTGGCGTCGACGATGGCCGGCGTGCCGGTCGCCACCAGCGCCTCGGCAACCGACGGCGCGCTCTGGGCGAGCATGGGCGCGAGCGGGCGGCCGACCCGGAGGGTGAACTCGCCGAGCGCGGCCGCCCCGCTCGTCAACGCCGCCACCGCCACGGCCTTGAGGTCGCCGACGAGCAGCAATGCCCGGCGGACGGCGCTCACCGGCACCTCGGCGGCCTTGGCGATCGCGTCGACGAGCAGGCCGGCCTGGGCGCCCTGGCGCAGCTCGCCGCCGAACAGGCCGATCAGCAGCCGCTGCTCGTCCAGCGTGGCGGCCGCGAAGAGGCGGTGCAGAAGCTCGCGGCGGCGGGCCTGCGAGCCGGCGCCCGAGACGACGGACAGCTCGCCGATCGCGGAGTCCACCGCCGCGACGGTCAGCGTGGGCTCCTCCGCCGGCGACGGCAGGTCCCGCAGGGCCGCGTACCCAACGCCCGTCTGCCTCTGCCGGAGCTCGCCCGCCAGGTACGCCGACCCAGCCGCGATCTCCTCGGGCGCCAGTGCTCGCAGGGCGGCGGCGAGCAACTCGACCTTGGCGAGCCGCTTCGACGTCGCGGTCACGGCCGCGGACGTGGCGGCCAGGTCAACGAATCGCACGGACCCATCCTGGCAGCCACGACCGACACCGGCGGTGTCTCAGATCGCGGCTCCGACCGGCTCCTCGACGGTGAATCCGCGAGCCCGGACCGCGTCCGCGACCCGGGCAAGCTCGGTGTCGACCTGGCAGAGGGCGGCCGACAACTCATCCAGGTGGGTGCGCAGCGCGGTGTCGGACCACCCGGACACGTCGACATCCCCGAGGGCACGCACGGCGGCGTCGAGCCGCTCGATGGCTTCCTTCGTACTCATGTTCGAATGCTACCGCGGGCTACCGACAGCACTCAAGCACGCCGTCGCTAGAGGGCGGCCACCTTCGCCAGCAGCAGCGCCTCGGCGAGGCACACGCGCCCGAACTCGGCCAGGTGCAGACTCTCGTTCGGCCCGTGCGCCTGAGCGTGAGGATCCTCGACGCCGGTCACCAGGATCGCCGCCCGCGGGAACATCTCCTGGAACGTGGCGATGAACGGGATCGATCCGCCGACGCCGATGTCGACCACGTCCACGCCGTCCCAGGCCTCGCGGAAGGCGGCCCGGGCCGCGTCGAACGCCGGCCCGCTGGCGTCGATCACGCAGGGCGCGCCGTCGTGCTCGAAGGTGACGGTGACTTTCGCGCCCCACGGCGCGTGCTTCTCGAGGTGGGCGCGCAGCGCCGCGTACGCCGACTTGGGGTCGTCCCCGGGCGCCAGCCGCACGCTGAGCTTGGCCTTCGCGGCCGGGACGAGCGCGTTCGGGGCCTCCGGCGTGCGCGGCGCGTCCACGCCGAGCACCGAGATCGCCGGCTTGGTCCAGATCCGGTCGACGAGGCGGCCGGTGCCGATGAACGAGACGCCGTCCAGCATGCCCGCCTCGGCCCGCAGCCGGTCCTCGGGAAAGTCAAGCGGGGATGCCTGCCCGCTGACCAGCCCGTCCACCGCCACGTCGCCCGCATCGTCGTGCAGCGTGGCGAGCAGCCGGCTCAGCGCCGTGAGCGCGTCGGGCACCGCTCCGCCGAACATGCCGCTGTGCACGGCGTGGTCCAGCGTGCGCACCTCGACGAAGCAGTTGACGATGCCGCGCAGGGACGTGGTCAGGGCCGGTACGCCGACGTCCCAGTTGCCCGAGTCGGCGATGACGATCACGTCAGCCTCGAGCTCCTCGCGGTGCTCGGAGAGCAGCCGCTCGAGTGAGTCCGAGCCGTACTCCTCCTCGCCCTCGATGAACACGACCACGCCCACGGGAAGGGCGGCGCCGAATGCACGCAGGGCGGCCACGTGCGCCATGATCCCCGCCTTGTCGTCCGCCGCGCCCCGCCCGTAGAGCCGGCCGTCGCGTTCGACCGGCTCGAACGGCTCGGTGTCCCACAGCGTCGGATCGCCCGTGGGCTGCACATCGTGGTGGGCGTACAGCAGGACGGTCCGGCCGCCCGGGGGCGCGGGTCGACGACCGATCACTGCGGGCTGGCCACCGGCCCGGACGATCGTCACGTCGAGGCCGCAGCCGCGCAGCAGTTCGGCGCTCGCCTCGGCGGAGCGCTCGACGTGCGAGTGGTCGAAGCCCTCGAACGCGATGCCGGGGATGCGGACGAGGCGCTCGAGGTCGGCGCGTACGCCGGGCAGCTCGCGGGCGATCGCGGCCCGCAGGTCCAAGTCGGTCATGCCCGGCATCGTATGCCGGGTCACCACCGCCGGGCGGGGCGCACCTTACCGCGGCTCGCGGGGCGTCACTCGGGCTAGCCGGCGTCGCTCCGGCTCGTCGGCGTTACTCAGGCTCGTCGGCGTCCTCGGTCGTCTGCGGCTCCGGCCGGCGGGGGCGCGCGGCGGCGGCCCGGGTTGCGGCGTCGCCCGCCGTGCTCGCCCACGCCCGGGCCCGGGCGAACCCCCCACCGACCCAGCCACCCACGTCCGTGGCGCCGTCGCCGAGCCGGCGCAGGAGCGAGACGAGCGGGTCCTGGGAGCGCTGGAACGCCTCGCGGTACGAGTCCGCGGCGGCCCTGACGTCGTCGGCCATGGACGCGTCCGCGTCGCCGTCGCGGCGCGGGTAGTCGCCCGCGAGGATCCGGCCGTACGCCCCCGACTCGATCCACTGCCGCAGCTGGGCGGCCCTGGCGACGGGCACGGGATGGCTGCGGAACGTGGTCAGGCGGATCTTGTGCACGCTGTCGCGGAGGTCGCCGGCGCGCTCGTAGTCGGCCGCTTGCTCAAGGAACGCCGTGGTGTCGATCTCGGAGAGGTCGCCGCCGCCGGCGAGCTTCATCAGCAGCCGGGTCGCGGCGGCGGGATCCTGTCCGGCCAGTAGCCCGGCGCGGTCGGCCGACAGCTCGGCCTTCCGCCACCACTCGTACATCGCCGCGATGATGCCGCGCAGCGCGATCGCCCCGACCGGCAGCCAGCTCAGGCTCTGCGCCCAGCCGGTGAGGATGATGAGGATCGTCTTGTAGACGGCGTGTCCGCTGCGCACGTGACCGATCTCGTGGCCGAGCAGGCAGCGCAGCTCGTCCTCGTCGAGCTGGTTGATGGCCGCGGTGTTGACCACGATGAACGGGCGTTCCATGCCGATCGCCTCGGCGTTGAGCCACGGCGACTGCGCGACGTACAGCTCGGGTAGGTCCTCGACGTCCAGCGACGCGGCCGCCTCGGTGAGCCGGTGGTAGACGCGCGGGTACTGGCGATGGTCCACGCGGACCGCGCCGCCGAGGACCTGCAGGCGGAACCCGCGCTCGTTCCACATGCCGAAGAACGCCTTGACCACGTCGTCGAACCCGCGCAGCTCGCGCAGCGCCGTCAGCGCGCCGCGGTCGGCGGGGTGCTCCCACGCGCGGGAGCTGATGCCGGTCAGCACGACGCGCCGCCGAGCCGGCACGGTTGCCGCTGCGCCCTCATCCCCGGTGGTCATCCGTGCCTCCCCGCATCGACGGCCGCCACCCCAACTCGACGGCATGCCGGCCCGCTTTCGCCGATCGTCCTCTACTCCCGGGCGCGCGTCTACGCTCCATTGGTCTGACGATCAACCGGCCCGTAGGTACTGCTCGGCCGGATCGTGTGCGGCCTCCGGAGCGCCGTCGATGACAAGGTCGGCGTGCTGGGCCGTGGCGTCCGCGGCGAAGTGGCGGTTCTCGCGCAGGCGCCATTTCTCGAGGTACGCCCGGAGCGCCTCGCCGTCGCGGCCGAGCGCCCGGGCGAGGCGCAGGTCGCTCGGGGCGGTGACGAACACGGCCAGGCTGAGCCGCGGGCGGATCGCGGCTCGGGCGGCGCTCACCCCTTCGATGATCACCACCGGCGCCGGTACGACGTCGACGGTGGCGTCGCCGAATGCACGCTGGTGCCAGTCATAGCGGCGGTAGCGGCCGGGGCGCCCGGCGGCCAGCGGTTTGAGGACGTCCCGCTCCAATCGCGCCCAGAACGTGAACTGATCGTCCCACCCGTCGAGCAGGTCGTCGGTGCGGACCACGGGCGTCGGGTGGCCGGTCTGCCGCTCGAGCGCCACAGCCAGGCGGTCGGCGACGTTGCTCTTGCCGGCGCCGCTCGGACCGTCGACCGCGACGAGGCGTACCCGGCCCAGCCGCGGCGGGGCGGCGAGGACCCGGGCGGCGAGGTCGTCGTACGACTCGATCACTGTCCGGGCCTCGTGCGGATTGCCGCGGCGAGCACGACGGCGGCGAGGCCCACCGCGCCGGACAGCGCCGCGGCGCGGCGGATGTCGCCGGCGTCCGGCCGCGGACCGTCGCCGAGGAACGGCCGGGTCTCCGACCGTCCGAAGTAGACGTTCCGGCCGCCGAGCCGGACGCCGAGCGCGCCGGCCATCGCCGCCTCGCACTGTCCGGCGTTGGGGCTTGGGTGGTCGCCGCCGTCGCGGCGCCAGATCCGCAGCGCCCGGCCGGTGTCGCCGTCGGCGAGCGGTGCGAGCAATGCCGTCAGGGCCGCCGTCAGGCGGGATGGCGCCAGGTTCAGCGCGTCGTCGAGGCGGGCCGCCGCGGTGCCGAACCGGGCGTACCGCTCCGACCGATGCCCGACCATCGCGTCCAACGTGTTGGCCGCGCGGTAGCCGACGAGCCCCGGCACCCCGGCCACGGCGCCCCAGAACAGCGGCGCCACCACGGCATCGGAGGTGTTCTCCGCGACCGACTCGACGGTCGCACGGGCGAGCTCCGGCTCGTCCAGCCGCTCCGGGTCACGCCCGCACAGGTTCGGCAACCGTTCCCGGGCCGCGGGTAGCTCGCCCCGCTCGAGCGCGGCGGCCATGGCGGTCGCCTCCCGTCGCAGGGTCCGGGCGCCGAGCGCGGCCCACGTCGCGGCGGCGACCACGGCGGCACGCGCGAACGGCCGGCGCCGCGTGCCGAGGCCGACCGCCGCGGCGGCCAAGACCGGGAAGCCAACGGCGAGCGCGGCGTACCGCGTGCCGGCCGCGGGGGTAGGGGCGTACAGCCAGCGCTCCAGGGCCGCGGCGGCCCGGCCGTACGCGGCGACCGGATGTCCCCGGCGGGGGTCTCCGACGAGCGCGTCGAGCGCGAACCCGGCGAGCAGACCCAGCGCGTCGGCGGTCCGCCTCATCGGCGCGCGCCCGCGAACCGGTCCGGAGCGAAGATGTCGATCGGATGGTCGGTCGCGCCCCGCTGGGCCAGGTCGGCGAGGATTTCGCCGATCACCGGCACGAACTTGAAGCCGTGCCCCGAGAAGCCGGCCGCCACGGTGACCGCGTCGTGCTCCGGATGCCGGCCGACCACGAAGTGACCGTCCGGGGTGAGCGTGTAGAGGCATTGCTTGCCGCCCAGCCACCGGCCGCGGGCGAGTGCCGGCAGTCGGCCCGCGAGCCACTCGACGAGGTGTCGCTCCTCTCCCGGCCGGACCGCGTCGGCCCCCACCTCGGGGTCGGCGGGCTCGTCACCGGTGTGGAAGGCCGCCTTCACGACCGGCCCGCCCGCGAGCGGGTCGCCGGGCGGCGGGTCGAGTGCCGGCACGCCATACGCGGCCACCCCGGCGGGGGATTCCCAGATCCAGATCGGGCACCGGTCGGCTGCGAACTCGGCAGCTGGCGGCTCCCAGAAGTGCTGGACGCGGCGTTCGACCCGGAACGGCACGTCGAGGTCGCCCAGCCGCGGTGCCCCGCCGCCGGGGCACAGCACGAGTCGGTCCGCGGCGAGCGGCCCGTCCGCGGTGCGCACCTCCACGCCGGCGCGGCTCGCGCGCCAACCGGTGACCGCGACGCCGTAGCGCAGGTCGGCGCCGGCCTGCGCGGCCAGCCGCAAAAAGGCATCGACCGCAGCCTCGGGCCGGACGACACCGGCGACCTCCTCGTACAGTCCGACCTCTGCGTCGGTGGGCGCGAACACCGGGAATCGACGTCGCATCTCCGCCGCGTCCAGAAGCTCGTGACCGAGTCCGTGCCGCCGGGCGGACTCGAGCGCGCCCGCCACGGTGTCGGACTCCGGCCGTCCGATCATCAGGCCGCCGGTCCGGGTCAGCAGCCGGGTGCCGGCGGCGGCCTCGACACGGGGCCACATCTCGTACGCCCGCCGCAGCAACGGAACGTACGCGGCGCCCTCGGCGTACGCGAGGCGGATGATTCGGGACCCGCCGGCGTGAGCGCCCCGCCCGTGCGGCGGCGTGAACCGGTCCACGCCAACCACGCGGAGGCCGCGCTCGGCCAGCTGGTACGCGGCCGCCGCACCCATGCTGCCAAGTCCTACGACGATGACATCCGGCATGGCGCCCCTCCCCCGCGCGGTCCTCGCCTCCGACCCGCAGCCTAGTGGGCCCATGGCCGACCGGCGTCGGGGTGGGGAGCGGGAGGCTCTCCCCACCCCGACGCGATCAGGCGGGCACCGCGGCGCGACCGCGGCCTCGCCTGCCCCGCCCCGAGGCCGAGGACTCGGAAGCGCCGTGGTCGACGTCCTCGCCACCAACCTCCGCGCCGTTGTCGGGCTCATCGCCGCCCTCCTGGAGCGCGAGCGGGACCACCTCGTCGTCCGAGTCGTCCCCGCCGAGCCCCGACTCGAACGTCTCGAATCCGTCGGCGCGCCCGGACGCGAACGGCTCGTACCCGGTCGCCGGCGACACGGGGTCGGCCGCGAAGCCCGGATCGTCGTCGTCGGCGAACCCGTGCTCGCCGTAGTGGACGGGCGCGTCCGCCGCATCGAGCACCTTCGCTGCCTCGCCCTGGACCAGCCCCTCGGCCGCGCCGTCCTCGATGGCGTTGGTCGACCCGGTGGGCCGGTTACGAGCGAACTTGCCGCGGCCACGCGAAAGGTCGTGGCCCACGGCCACCGCGTCCAGCTCGTAGAGCGTGCGATGGTTGTTGTCCTGGTCCGTCCAATCTCGGGTGTATAGCCGGCCCACCACCACGACGGGGTCGCCGGTCATCACCGACGCGGACACCCCCTCGGCGAGCCTGCGCCAGCAGTTCACCCGCACCCGGAAGCTGTTGCCGTCCACCCACTTTCCGCTTTCCCGGTCCATCCGGCGCGCGGTGGAGGCCACCTTGAACCTGGCCACCAGCGCGCCCGTGTTGGACGTGCGCCGCCATTCCGGCGCCGTGAGCACGTTGCCCACGATCGTGACGTACGTGTCGAACATCGTCTCTCCACTGTGTCCGATCCGATTGACCATGCGAGTCGACTCGCAACGAAGCGTGGCCCGGGCGGCCGACCGCTGCCAGGCTGGTGCGGCGGATCTGTGGACAGGCGCGGGCGCTGTGGACAACGCCCTGATCGTCAGGTCATGTGCTACGCGGCCGGGCGGAACACGAGCGTGCCGTTGTGGCCGCCGAATCCGAACGAGTTCGAGATCGCGCCGGCCGGCTGCCACGGGCGCGGCTCGAGCACCAGGTCGATCTCACATTCGGGGTCGACCGTCACCGTGCCCATCGTCGGCGGGAGGGTGCGGTGGGCGTACGCGAGCGCCACCGACACCGCCTCGATCGCTCCGGCGGCGCCCTGCGCGTGCCCCGTCACGCCCTTGATCGAGGTCACGGCCGGGCCGGGCTTGCCGAACAGCTCGATGATGACCTGGGCCTCGGTCGCGTCGTTCAGTTGCGTCGATGTGCCGTGCGCGTTGACATGCGTGACGTCGGCCGGCGACAGCTCGGCGTCGGTGAGGGCCAGCCGCATGCACCCGAGCGCGCCGCGCCCGCCGGGTGCCGGAGCGGTGATGTGGTACGCGTCGGCGGTCGACGCGGAGCCGGCCAGCTCCGCGTACGCCCGGACACCGCGACCCGCGGCCCGGGACGCCTCCTCCAGCACGAGCACCGCGGCTCCCTCGGCGGCGCAGAAGCCGTCCCGCTCGACGTCGAACGGCCGGGAGATCCCGGTCGCCGACAGCGCGCGCATGTTCGTGTACCCGGCGACGTTGGTGCCGGTCAGCGACGCCTCCGTGCCCCCAACCACGGCGAGGTCCGCCCGGCCCGCGGCGATCCAGCGGGCCGCGTTGGCCAACGCGTGGGTGCCGGTCGCGCACGCGGTCGAGATCGTCTCGCACGGACCGCGGAGGTTCCACCGCATGGAGACCGCCGCAGCGGCCGCGTTGGGCATCACCATCGGCACGGTCAGCGGCGAGACGGCCCGGTCGCCGCGCTCGGCGCGTACCAATGCCTGGGTTTCCCAGGACGTCGCCCCGCCGATCCCGGTGCCGATCAGGACGGCGGCCCGGTCCGCGTCGACGGCGGCGAGCCCGCCAGCGGTGGCTGCGCTGTCGAGCAGGCCGGCGTCGACCAGGGCCTGCGCGGCCGCGGCGATGGCGAGCTGGGCGAACCGGTCCAACCGCCGGGCCTCCACCTTGGACAGACCCCAGTCCGTGGGCATGAAGTCCGGGACGCCTCGTATGGGCGCCGGCTCGACGGGCTTCGCCAGGCTGGCCCAGAAGTCCGGAAGGCCGGTGCCGTACGGCGTGACCACCCCCAGACCCGTGATCACGACGCGTCTGCCGTCCCTCGATTCGATCACGCTTCCCCTCCCCCAGGAGGCCGTGCCGCGCTCCCTACGCTAGCCCCCGACCAGGTAGCGTCGCAGGCGTGGAAACGGACGTGCTCGGGCCGCCGTACGAGCGGCAGACCATCGACCTGGGCAGCGACGACGAGGGCCCGGTCGTGGCGACGCTGGTCCGGCGCCGTGCCGAGACGCCGAGCCGGCGCGCGGTGCTCTACGTGCACGGCGCGTTCGACTACTTCTTTCAGACCCACCTCGCCGACTTCTTCATCGAGCGGGGCTGGGACTTCTACGCCATCGACCTGCGCAAGTACGGCCGCAGCATCCTTCCCCACCAGACGCCGAACTACTGCCGCAGCCTCACCGAATACTTCCCCGAGCTCGACGAGGCGACGCGGATCATTCGCGAGGATGACGGCCACGACGTGCTGCTCGTCAATGGACACTCCACCGGTGGACTGATCACTCCACTGTGGACGCACGCGCGGCGCGCGTCGGGTCTCGTCAACGGGCTCTTTCTCAACAGCCCGTTCTTCGACTTCAACGCGCCCTGGTTCACGCGGCGGCCGGTCGCGGTGGCCATCGCCGGGGTCGGGCGCCGCTGGCCGCACCGGGTGATGCCGTTCGCGCTCTCGCGGGTGTACGGCGAGAGCATCAGCGCCGGCCATCGAGGCGAATGGCGCTATGACCTCGCCTGGAAGCCGATCGCAGGGTTTCCGGTCCGGGCCGGCTGGCTGCGCGCGATCCGCGAGGCGCAGCGGATCCTGCGCGCCGGTCTCGCCATCCCGGTGCCGATCCTGTTGGCGTGCTCGACCGAGTCGTTCCGCGGTTCCCGGTGGGACGACTCGGCCCACGAGCGCGATGCGGTGCTGGACGTTCGGCACATGCTCCGCTGGGCGCCCGGACTCGGCCCCCATGTCACGATCGTGCAGATCGCGGGCGGTCGGCACGACCTGACGCTGTCGCTGCCGCCGGCCCGGGACCGGCTGTTCAGCGAAGCCGACCGGTGGATCGAGGCATACGTGGCCGGGGCGCCATCCGCTCCGGGAGCACCGTCCGCCCCGGGGGCGCCGGTCGCCCCGGGGGCGCCGGTTGCTGCGTCGGCGGATTCGGACCAGCCGGCGGGAACACGTCCCACATCCCCCGACGCCGCACCAGCAGCTCCCGGCTGAGCAGGTGCTGGTCGCCGGCGAAGAACACCCGGTCGACCGCTCGCCTGGCCTTCTCCAGCCCCGGCCGTGACTCGGATCCGGTGACGATCACGACATCGCGGGCGGGTACGCCAACGACGAGCTCGCCGGGTATCGACCCCTCCAGGCTGTCCCAGAACGCGTGAGCCAGCAGGACGCTGGACTCCAACCCGTCGAACGACAGCATGAGCGCCGGCGGCTGCCCGTGGATCCGCACCCGGTCGAGCATCGAACCGAGGGTCAGCGCGGCATTTCGGCGTACCGTCCCGAGGGCCAGCCCGTACTGGTCCAGATCCGCCCAGGTGACCAGCCGCTCGCCGAACGGGGGCCCAGCCGAGTACGCCACCGCAAGATCACCGAGAAACTCGTCCACCACGTGGTGATCAAGGTAGCGTTCGTCTTCGGCGGCCACCAGGACCGGAAGAAACGTGGTGCTGATCACGCGCACGCGTGTCAACCTAGTCGCTGACGCGGGCGAGGTCACGCCCCGTCGGACCGGGATCCGGTCGACCTTGGCGGTAACCTTCAGTCACGCCGGCGCTTCGCCTCGGGGCAGCGGACACCGCGCGCCCGTAGCTCAGCGGATAGAGCAGCTGCCTTCTAAGCAGTTGGTCGCAGGTTCAAATCCTGCCGGGCGCACTGGGCAAAGATCACTTCTGACGACGCTTCCCGGTGGCGTGCCCGCTACGTGCCCGATGGCGACGGCGGGTGGTGGCGGCGACGTTGCCATACCAGCAGGGCGCTGCCCAGTGCCGCGACGACGGTCAGCCCGATTCCCCCCGCCCACGTCAGCCCAGACCACGACCGGTGCGGGGGCGACGGTGGCCGGGCGCCGACCCCGGCCGACGGTGGCGCGGCTGTGGCGGTGGCGGTCGCGGCGGGTTCGGCCGACCCGGGAGATGTCGCTACCGCGGTGGCGCCGGTGGGCGCCGGGGCGGGTGGGAGCGTGCCAAGCCCGTAGCGCACAATCTTCACGCCTGTGGTACGCGAGGTCTGCAGCTGGTAGAAGGCGCCGTCGGGACCCACTCGGTACTCCGTGGTGGGTTGGTCACCCCAGATGGCGTTGTCCAGGTTTAGCCGCACCGGCGCGCCGGAGGCGGTCAGCCGGAGCGCGAGCTGCTCAAGCTTCCACGTCGGCGCGTCCTCGAACACGTCAAGCGGGAGGACCGGGTCGCCGTCGGCCAGCGCCGGCAAGGCGGCGCCCGGCCCGGCCATGTCGGTCGCGCTGGTCACCCGCCAGGCCCGAACCGGCTTACCCGTGGCGTCGAGCACCGCGATGCGGGCGTCGCGCCGGGACACGTAGGTCACGACGAGCCGGCCGCCGCCGGGAACCGGCTGGTCGGGTTGGGTCAGCCGCCGCTGCTCGCCGACGCTGAGCGGAGTCCCGGCGGCGGTGGTGACCGGGATCCAACCGTCCGGAACGACGTCATACAGCACACCGTCTGGTCCCATCCGCAGCTGCCCGTTGAACAAATCGGTGGCAAGTAAGACCCGCCACCGCACCCTTCCATCCGCGGTGATCGAGTAGAGGACCATCGTCTTCTCGGCGGGCGTGCCCGGGCCGGTGAGATAGAAGGTGCCGTTCGGTCCCAGCGCGAAGTCGGCGGGGAAGACCGGCAGCGGCACCGCCCCGGCCGGGCGATCAGGCCGGCCCGGCTGCCAGCCGAGCAACCGCTTGTTCAGGTCATCGAGCAACCAAACCCCGCCGTCCGCGGCGATCTCGAATGAGCTCGGTCCGGACCAGGCCCCCTCTGACGGCTGTTCCCAGCCGACGCCGTCCGCGCCCACCCGGGCGACGACCGCGTCCGCTGCGGTCAGCGCGCCGAAGCGGTGCCGGCCCAGCCGCACCTCGACCGGCGTGGCAACCACCCACACCTGCCGCGGGCCAGCCGCGCCAGCCGCCGGGACCGTGGCCGTCTGGCCGGTCCCCGGCGCCCGGAACACGGCGTAGTAACGCAACCGCTGCCCATGCACCACGAAGGCCGGCACCTGCCCCAGCAGTGCAGGACCGTCCCAGGCACTCTCGCCAACCCGCAACGGCACTGCCACATACCCGGGGGTCGTGTCGTTGCCCACGTACAGCACACCAGAAGGGACGGCCTCGGCGGTGACGGCGAACTCAACCCGGAACGGCTCCCCGTTCACCGCGATGGCCGCGGTATCGTCGCGAACCGACTCGGCGGGATTCGTACCGTTGGACGGCGCAGCTGCTCCCCACGCCGGCGGCGCAAGGGTGAGTCCAGCTATGACGATCAACGCACCCGTCGCGATCCCATTCATGAAGCCTGATGTCCGGAACCGGAACACAATTCCCCCTAGCCGCACTTGGTTGTGGTGGGTGTACGACGCGCCGGACGCCTGCTCGGTTGACCGGCCAGACATTCCAACAGACTGTCGGATCACCGTCACCCGAACCCACGAACCATTCCGATCACCCGCCGTCCGACGCCGATGGCGTTGGTCAGCGCCCCTGTCCGCCGGTCGGCGCACGCTCAATCGGGCGGGCGTCAGGTTCCGGCCTCGGCTGGTCGACGCCGACGGACGCACCGTCCGATTCGCCGACGGCGACACCCGGGAGGTCAGGGGTCGTGATCTGGGCGACCGGCTACCGATCCGACTACTCCTGGATCCACATCTCGACTTGGTGGAAGACGGCCGGGTGGCGCACCGGCGCGGCGTACCGACGTGCCCGGGCTGTGCTGCCTCGGCCTGTCCTGGCAGCACGCCCGCGGCTCCGCGCTGCTCGGCTTCGTCAGCGACGACGCCGCCCATCTCGCCGACCGCATCACGACCCACCGACACGCCACAGTGCCCGCCGCGGCAAAGGGCACCCGGCACCCGTCCGGCTGAGCAGGGGGCAGCCAGCGCGTCACCGCATCCATCCCCGCGACGCTGCCACCGTGGCATACGCTCGAGGGTCGAAGCAGCTCCCGCTCACGGCGGCGATCCAGCAGGGTGGCGGGCGTGCCGAAGCCCCCCGGGAAGTTGCCCACCGCGACAGGCTTCTCCCCTTGCTGTTCTCGGTTGCGGTGAGTTCACTGCCTCGGATAACCGGACGGGTTGGCAGATTGGGGTGATTCTCGTGCGACGACTCATAACTGTCGGGCTCTTCAGCCTGCTTTTGCTCGGCCTGGCGGCGCCGGCGTGGGCGCAGGATGGTCAGACTTCGGAGGCGTTCGTGGTTCTGTCCGGGCCCGCCGACGTACCCCGGGACCAACAGGTTGGCGATCTTGTGGTCTTTCACGGCTCGTCGACCGTGGACGGCACGGTGAACGGATCGCTGACCGCCTTCGACGCTCCGGTCACCGTCTCCGGGAGGGTGGACGGCGACGTGGTCGTCTTCAATGGCCGCGTCGAGCTTGCCAGCGGGGCGAACGTCACCGGCGACGTGGTGTCCCGGGATGATCCGATCGTGGCGTCCGGCGCGACCATCGGCGGGACGACTCGTCGCGTGCAGACCAACGTCAACTGGAACGGGTTCGGCTGGGCCGGCCTCCTGCTGTGGTGGGTAGCGGTGTCCATCTCAACCCTGCTGATCGGGCTCGCGCTGTTGTGGCTGCTCGGGCGGGGCGCGACCAGCGTCGCGGATACGGGTCAGGCCAGGATCGGACCCTCGATCGGCTGGGGACTCCTCGCGTTCGTCGGCCTGCCCATACTGGCCATCGTCGCCCTCGTCACGATCGTCGGGATTCCGCTCGGCGTCGGCGTCCTCGCGGCCCTCGCGCTCATCTACACGCTCGCGTACACCACCACCGCCTGGATCATCGGCCGCTGGATCCTCCGCCCCCCGAAAAAATGGGTCCTCGCCTTCCTGCTCGGGTGGGGCATCCTGCGGGTCCTGGCCCTGATCCCCGTCGTCGGCGGCCTGGTCTGGATCGTCGCCGTGGTCTTCGGCCTCGGCGCGCTGACGGTGACCATCTGGCGGACCCGTTCCACCAGTCGGGCCGCCCCGGCACCGGCCTGACTGGCTGCATCCAAGGGGGTACGCCGGGACCACAAGCACGGTGAGCGCGAAGACGAGTCCGAGGCTTCGGGTCGCTCGTGGAGGCCTCGAATAGGATCAGGCCAGCGTCCGCAAACCAGGCAGCACCTACCAGGAAGGCCGCACATTCGGCAAACCACACGACCACCAGCAGAAGTCGTCCTATGGATCCTCTCGGACTAATCGGTGCCCAAGTGCCATCCCGCCGTGAGAATCACAGGGTGGGGCAATGAACAAGTCCAGGCCGATCCGCCGAGGGCTGGGCGTCGGTGCAGGCCTCGACGCGGGACTCGCTCGTGACCTAGCCGTCCGTTGCGAGCGTCTCAGGTACCACTCCCTGTGGTCGAACGACGAGCCAGCCTCGCCTGGCCTGGAGACGCTCGCGCAGTTCGCCGCTGCGGCCCCGCAGCTCGAGCTCGGCGTGGGGGTCCTTCCTCTCGACCGTCATCAGCCGGCCCGAATCGCGGCGGAACTCGCCCGTCTCGGGCTGGAACCCGCGAAGCTCTGGATCGGGGTCGGGGCCGGCCAGCTCCGCACGCCGGTCGACGCCGTGCGACGGGCCGTCACCGAGTTACGCGAACTACTTCCGGAGGAGGCGCGAATCGTCGTGGCCGCCATGCGACCGCAGCTGTGCCGCCTCGGCGGCATGATCGCGGATGGCGTGCTGCTCAACTGGATGTTGCCGGCCCAAGCGGCGCAGGCGCGCAGATGGGTGCGTGAAGGAGCGGAAGCGGCGGGACGCGCCGCCCCGGTCGTCGCTTCGTACGTACGCGTCGCGGTGGGCTCCGACTCATGGCAGCGACTGCGGGAGGAGGAACGTTATTACCGCAACGTCAATGACAACCATCGCCGGCACTTCGCGGCCATGGGGGTTCCGCTTGGGAGCGTCGGCGTGGCGGCTGCGGGGCGATCCGGGGTGCTCGGCGGACTAGCGCCCTATCACGCCGCGCTCGACCTCCCGATCGCGCGGGTGCTCGCGAAACACGATGGGAACTCGCTGAGCGCCGCCGCAGTTGCCGCGGCACCGTGAGGTGCCGCTAGCCGTCCCGGCCGCCTGATTCGCGCCCACCAGCACGACGAGCCCGACGACGTACCGAAGCGCGCCGCTACCCGGGCTTCCGCAGTGGTGGCGAAGCCGCCGGAGGCGCGGTGGTGCTGGTCGAGCAAGCCGGCGCCGAGCCGTTATCGCGCTTCGTCGGCAGCCGGTCGCAAGGCGGCAGACCATTTGTCCTCGATGCGCAGCAGCCGCCACGCGGCGAACGCCACGACCCAGGTGAGCACGAACAGGGCGACGATGGCGTACCCGACGAAGTTGAGATCCAGGTCGGCGATCGTGCGGAGCGGCCCGGAGGTGATGCCGGTCTTGTCGGCGAGGATGGAGATCAGTTCGATGCCGCCGATGACCAGGGCGACCGCCACCGACAGCCCGGTGATCGTCATGTTGTAGTAGACCTTGCGGACGGGTTTGGAAAATGCCCAGCCGTAGGCGAAGTTCATGAACGATCCGTCGATGGTGTCCAGCAGCGACATGCCGGCCGCGAACAGCACCGGCAGGGTGAGGATCGCGTACCAGGGCAGCGCGAACGCGGCCGCCCCGCCGGCGAGCACCAGCAGGGATATCTCGGTGGCGGTGTCGAAGCCGAGACCGAACAGCAGCCCGACCGGGTACATGTGCCATGGCTTAGTGACTGCCTTGGTGGCGCCGCCGAGGAGGCGGTTCATGAAACCCCGGCGATTGAGCTGCTCCTGGAGTTCGGCCTCGTCGTAGTGGCCGGTGCGCATGCGGCGGAACACCTTGACGATGCCCGCCAGGACCGCCAGGTTGAGCACCGCAATGATCATGAGGAACGTGCCCGATACCGCCGTACCAATCAGGCCAGTGGCCTCCTGGAGATTCGACGACTCGTTCTCGACCTGACCGACCAGGGCCCGGACGCCGATCGAGAGCAGCAGGCACAGGCCGAAAACGATCGAGGAGTGGCCGAGGGAGAACCAGAACCCAACCGAGGTCGGACGTTGTCCCTCGGCCATCAACTTCCGCGTGGTGTTGTCGATGGCCGCGATGTGGTCCGCGTCGAACGCGTGACGCATGCCGAGTGTGTACGCGGTGACCCCGAGTCCGACACCGAACAACTGCGACCCGACGCTGTAGTGCTGTGGCGCGATGACCGCGACCAGCGTAAACCAACCCACGATGTGCAGGCCGGCGATGAACGCGGCCATGCCTGCCAGGCTGCGCTTGTCCGGACCGGACATGCTCCGGAACCACCGCCGGCGGGTCGGGGTGTGGGTGGGCGCTGTCGAAGCCATCACAATCTCCATCGGCGGTTGCGAGCGGCGAGGCAAGCGAGGCCCTCGGGGCCCTTGTTGCCAAGATATTGCAATAACCGGATGGCGACAATAGGTGTGCGGGAACCATCCACGGGTGCGGCCCGACTAACCGCCCGGGAGCGCCCCCGCACCCGACGAGTCCAAAGGGAGTCCCGTTGAGGCGAGTTGCCGCACGCGCCGGCACGGTCGTTGTGGCGGCCGCGCTGGCCGTCCTCGGCGCCGCGAGCGCCGCGCAGGCACACACCGAGGTCGAGATCGACAACCCGCGGGCGGGCGCGGTCAACGTTCGGATGACGATGACCGCCGAGGCCGAGTCGGACAGCGCCGGCATCGCCTCGCTGCAGGTCGTGCTACCGGCCGGGATCACGGCCAATCAGATAGCCGTGCTGACCGCGCCAGCCGGCTGGACGCTCAAGGCCACCCCGGATGGGTACACGATCGGCGGCCGCGCCCTGCCGATTGGCACCGACGCCCGGATCGTCACCCGCATCGCCCAGCTCCCGCCGACCGCGACGGTGCTGGTGTTCAAGACCCTGGTCAAGTACAGCGACGGGCATGTCGACCGGTGGATCGAGGTGCCGAGCGCGACCGCGCCCACCCCGGACAATCCGGCTCCGGTGGTCAGCCTGCGTTCGGCGTCCGCCCCCGCGACCTCCGCTCCAGCCACTACTGCGCCGGCCGCCTCGTCGCCCGCGGTCCCGGCGACCCCCACTCCGGGCCAGGCCGCAGGCGACAACTCCGCCAGCCCGATCGGATGGCTGATCGGCGCGGCTCTCGTGCTCGCGGCCGCCACGGTCGCCGCGATACTGATCGCGCGGCGGCGAGGCTCCACATAGGTCGTGTCAGCTCCGGCGGGTCGAGGGTGGCAGGCTTGGGGTTCATGAGCAGAGGTCGTGCCCGGCTGGTCGCCATGGTCCTCGTCATCGGGCTTGGTGTGCTGGCCACGGGTTGCGGGTCGACGGAGACACCGACCGGTGCTGGCGGGGCGCCCACGCCGAAGGCCGCAGCGGCCGGGGGTCCGTCCGCCGTGGCCCGGATGATCTGCGCGGCAGAGGCGCAGGGCGAGGTGGCGCAGGGACTCGGACTAACCCCGACCGGCCCCGCTACCGCGGCGTGGGCCGCGCCGGTGTACTCCTGCACCTATGCCTTCCCGGCCGGACAGCTGCTGCTCTCGGTGCGGGACCTTTCCGGCGCGGCGGAGACCACCGCCTACTTCACCGCGGCCCGCACCGCCGGGGCGGCTACAGATCTGCCGGGGCTGGGCGACGCCGCGTTCGCAGCCGCCAACGGGTCCGTGTACGTCCGCAAGGACTTCAAGGTCCTGCATGTGGATGTGAGCAGGCTGCCGGACTTTCTTGGGCAGCCACCGATCTCCCGCGCGACGGCCGGTGTCCGGGTCGCGGAGATCATCATGAGCTGCTGGACCGGAGGCTGACCGCCCCCACCGGTCAGCGGCGTCGTTCGACGATGCCGGTCAGGCCGCCTGCCGCCGGCCGCCGTGGCCGGTCGCCGTGCCCCCGCCCACGCGGCGGCGGAGTCGCGTCGGTGGCACCAGTGTTGGTTGGTCGGCAGGATCAAGGCGAAGGTGCCACCGCCCGGCTCGCCGGCCACCCCCGGCGGGCGGGTCACCCATGGTCAGGGTCGGTCGGGTCAGTGCCACCACGATCAGGTAACCCGCCAGGACGAACCCGTGGCTGGCTAACCGGATCGGCTCGACCCGACCGGCGGCCACATCGCCAATGCTGAGCAGCGCGAGCACGGCGACGAAGACGGTGAGGATCGGCACGATCGCCGTCGGGCGGCTCCGGCGCGCCGCTACCCACACATACCCCGCGCCGATGGCGAGATTCCACGCTGCCGACTCGTGCCATAGATGGTCCGGGCTGGCTCCGCCCGCGACCGCGCCGCCGTGCAGGTGCCCACCCGTTGAGCCCCAAGCGGCGACCTGCATCAGGCCAAGGACCAGCTGGGCCGCGCCTAGGACGCTCAGCATCGCCCGCAGTCCCATGGCCAACCGGGCCCGGCCCGGTCCGGGCGCCGCGGCGACCACCACATCGGTCACGTCCGGTCCGGGCACAACCTGGCTGGTTCGCACGAGCCGGGTGATCGTGGCGGCCTCGTCCCACCATGCGCGGCACGATCCGCACGCCCCGATGTGGGCATCGACCTGGGCGGACTCGCCCGGGTCGGTCTCACCGTCCAGCCGCGCCGACAGCGCGTCCCGCCATTGCTCACACCCCACGTATGTCATGGTCGTGCGGCACGCCGTCCGGGTTCCCGCCAGGTCGGAAGACCATGGCCCGGCTCACCCACTAGTCTGCGGGTTCATGGCCGCTGTCCCCGCCGACGGCGCGCAGATCACCGGGTGGGCGTTGGCCGCCAAGGCCGGCGACCGCACCGCCGCCGCCGCGTTCGTCCGGGCCACCCAGCACCAGGTGCACCGATTCCTCGCCCACCTGGTCGACACCCGCGAGGCCGACGACCTGACCCAGGAAACCTACCTACGGGCCATGCGAGCACTCCCCCGCTTCGCCGCCCGCTCCACCGCCCGCACGTGGCTGTTCGCGATCGCACGGCGGGTCGCCGCCGATCACATCCGAGCTGCGAGTGCCCGCCCCCGCGCCACGGCGCTGGACGACTGGCAGACGGTCGCGGAGGCCGTTACCTCCCACCGTGCTGCCCGCATCGACGAACAGGTTGCGCTCCGCCAGCTCCTCGCCGGCCTGTCTTCCGAGCGGCGCGAGGCGTTCATCGCGACCCAGATCCTCGGCCTGACTTACGCCGAGGCCGCCGAGATATGCGACTGCCCCATCGGGACGATCCGCTCACGAGTTGCTCGCGCGCGAGACGACTTGGTGAGCGCGTTGCGGCCCCAGGACGATCAGACCGGCCGCGAGAACGAGACGCGCGATGCGTGACCGTTGGCGCCCGGTCTGAGTCACGCGGCGGCGAGGTGAAGGAGCGCCGGGCGGTGCGGGGCGACGGCCCGGCCATCGGGGAGAAGCTCGCCGGTGTCATCGAACACGATCACGCCATTGCACAGCAGGCTCCACCCTTGCTCCGGGTGGAACGCCGTGGTGTGGGCGGCGTCGCGGTCGGGGGCGTCTGCCGGCGGGCAAGGCGGCTGGTGCGGACACATCGCGCACCTCCAGGTCTGCGAGAACGTACTCTCACCAGTACAGACCCCGGGTGCGACAGAATCTCATCGGCGCGCCGAAGTGTCGGGGGTCCAAGTTAAGGTCGGCCGCATGGCGATCACCATCGAAGACCTCGCAGGCGTCGGCAACGTCGTCAACGGCGACTATGTCCACGTCACCAAGCGGATCACGCCCCGGTCTCCGCTCACGCTGCCCGCCGCGTACCTGAAGTGGTACGACCTCTGCCGCGAGGACCAGGAGATTCCGGCGGACATCGACGCGGAGGCTCGGGATTTCATCGCCGGCGAGGCCGCGGCCGGCCGCCTGCCCATCGCCGGTGATCTCGGCTTCGTCGTCAACCACCTCTCCGGCGAGCACGTGTATCTGCTGCTCGTATTCACCTGGCGCAGCAACAACGAGATGTGGGAGTCGGTGTACTACAAGGATGTCCGGGATGGCGGCCCGTTCCGGATCGGCCCGCAGGGCACACACCGGGGGATGATCTGCGTGTGGGAGTTCGGCGCCGTCGCGCACGAACAGCTGGCGTGGACCCGATACCTGCGCTCCGCGCGCGATGAGGCCGCCAAGCGGGAGTACGCCGAAAGCCAGTTCTCCGGCACGATCTAGCCGGTGGTCGGTCGTCGGCTCAGGCTCCCGTCGACACCCGGTCGGCGTCGACGATCTCGTGGCCAAGTGGGAACAGGGCCACCGGGATCAGCTTGAGGTTCGCGATGCCGAGCGGGATGCCGATGATCGTGATGAACTGGGCGATGGCAGA
Organism: Micromonosporaceae bacterium; assembly: GCA_036506495.1. Classification (GTDB taxonomy): domain Bacteria; phylum Actinomycetota; class Actinomycetes; order Mycobacteriales; family Micromonosporaceae; genus DASXRC01. Next base: position 65,900 of record DASXRQ010000265.1, read on the forward strand.
GACCAGGTGCCCGAGCGCGAGCCACCAACCGGCCACGATGAACCAGACGACGTTGCCCAGCGCCGAGCCCACGCCGGCCGACCGCTTGGGGACCAGCGTCCGGCCGAACGGCCACAGCGCGTAGTTCGCCATCCGGAACGCGGCGATCCCGAACGGAATGGTGATCACCAGCAGGAAGCAGATGAGCCCGGCGATCGCGTACCCGAGGGCCAGCAGGAGGCCGCCGAAGACGAGCCAGATCACGTTCAACAGGAACCGCACATCTCGATCGTGCCCCGTCCGGGCCGGTCGTGCCTCGGGGATCACCCCGATCATTCGGCCAGGGCCGCGGCGATCGTGATCTGCACCGGGTCCAGCCTCGTGTCGCCATCCTCCACGGACCACAGCGAGTTCTGCAGCACGCGCCCGAATGTCCACGCCACCGCCCGCTGACGGTCGAGGCCGAGCATGTCCACCATGAGGTCGAACCGGCGACGCACGGCGCGCCTGACATCGCCGGTGGCTACGACCTCGTCCCACCGGTTCCACAGCGCCGGCAGCAGCTCGAACCCCGGGTCGCCCGCGAGCGGCTTGGGGTCGATGGCCAGCCAGGGCTCGCGGTCAGCGGCGAGCACGTTCTCGTAGTGCAGATCCCAGTGCAGGAGCCGGTCGCCCGGCTCCGTGGCGACCTCGGACACCGCCGCGGCCCAGCGCGCCAGGAGCCGGCGCTCCGCCGCGTCCGCGAGGCGCCTGGCCGCGGCCGGCGCATCGGCGACCATCTGCTCGACGACCAGGCCGAGGCCGCGGATCTCGGGGGGCGCGGCGCGCGTGGTCAGCCGCGCGAGCAGCGCGGCGATGACCTGCACGGCCTCCGTGACCTCCGGTACGTCGGCGAGCGAGCGGCTGTCGTCGAGCCGCTCCAGCAGCAGCATCCAGGTGGCCCGGTCCTCGTCGAGCAGGCGTACGGCGCCGTCGCCGTCCCACGCCCGGAGTGCCACCGCCTCCCCGGCATGCTCCTCCTCGATCGGCGACAGCTTGAGGACCGCGCGGGTGCCGTCCGCCGTGACGACCGGCAGGACGAGCGCCACGACCCCGTGCCGCGGCTGCCCGTCCAGGCGCAGGTCCCAGCGGTCGAGGTACCCCACTGCCAGCTCCGGCAGCGCGGCGACCCAGGCGCGTCCGGCCTCCCCGTGGTACTTCGCCTGGCTCGCGGCGAGCTCTGGTGGCACTACGATCCGGTCCGCTGTCACGTCCGGCCCTCGATCAACGCCTCGACTCCGTCGAGCAACAGCGACAGTCCGAACTCGAACAGCACGTCCAGGTCGAGTTCCAGATCGGGCAGCTCCGCGAGCCGGGCCAGCATCGGGAACCGCCCCGACGACATGATCGCGGCCAACGTCGCGTCCTGAGACTCCATCCACTCGTCGCTCGTTAGGCCGGTCTCCTGCTCGGCCTCCACATCGGACTCCAGGTTCACGGCGATCGCCTGCAGGTGCCCGGCCAGCGTGATGGCGATGCGGACCATCGTCACCGGGTCCAGGCCGAGGCCGTCAACAGCCCGCATCGCGTACTCCGTGTGCGCCATCCCGTTCGGCACCGGCATCGGGCGCGTCAGCGAGATCGTGCGCGCGACCCACGGGTGCTTCTTGCATGCCGCCCACTGCACGCGCGCCAACGCCTCGAGCTGGGCCCGCCAACCCGCGGGCGGCGGCTCAGGCAGGTCCACCTCCCCGAAGACCGTGTCGGACATCAGGAACACCAGGTCGTCCTTGCTCGGCACGTGCCGGTAGAGCGACATGGTCGCGACGCCGAGCTCCATCGCGACGCGGCGCATCGAGACCGCCGCGAGGCCCTCCGCGTCCGCGATGGCGATGGCGGTACGCACGATCCGGTCCCGGCTCAGCTCCAGCTCGTCCTTGGATGTGGCTCGCGGAGACCGGGCCGGGCGTCGTGCCAGGCCCGGCCGGTCGCCGGCGGGCCGCTGATCGCGGCGCCGTGGTGCCTGCGACGGCTCCGGCGGCGTCGCCTCGGCGACCACGGTCCCCACCCGAGGGACGGCCCGAACGTCCCCATCCTGGGCCAGCGTGGCCAGCGCGCGGGCGGCGGTGGCGAGCGCGACGCCCCATTCGGCCGCGATCTGACGGGTCGACGGAACCCGCTCCCCCGGCCGCAAACCGCCGGAGGCTATCCGTCGCCGCAGGTCCGACACGATCCGCAGGTACGGCGGATCCGCCACCGCCACCACCCACCCTCCTGTTCTAGTACAGACTCCGCGCCAGCCTACCTGTTCTAGTACAGGCTGGCGCGCAGGCTAAACCACACCCTCTATGTGTAGCGCGTACGCAGTCATCGTATACAGTGTACGCAGCCCCACATCGGAGGGACGCAATGTTCGACGAACTGACGGTCGAGGCGTACGGCCTCGAAAAGTCCTACGGCAAGCTCAAGGTCCTCGACGGGATCGACCTGCGCGTCGAGCGCGGCAGCGTGTACGCGTTGCTCGGCCCGAACGGGGCCGGCAAGACCACGACGGTCCGGATCCTGGCCACGCTCACCGGCGCGGACGCGGGCCGCGCACGCGTGGCGGGCTTCGACGTCGCGCGGCAACGGCACCGGGTCCGCCGCACGATCAGCCTCACCGGGCAGTACGCCGCGGTCGACGACCTGCTGACCGGCGAGGAGAACCTGCGCATGATGGCCCGGCTCACCGGCCTCCGTCGTGGACGCGCGCGCCGGCGCGTGGCGGAACTCCTCGAGCGGTTCGACCTAGCACCGGCCGCTCGGCGCCGCGTCGGCACCTACTCGGGCGGGATGCGCCGCCGGCTGGACCTGGCCGCCAGCCTCGTCGGTCAACCGTCGGTCGTGTTCCTCGACGAGCCGACGACCGGCCTGGATCCGCGCAGTCGGCAGGCGATGTGGGCCGTCATCAACGGCCTGGCGCGCTCCGGCGTGACGGTCTTCCTCACGACTCAGTACCTCGAGGAGGCCGATCGGCTCGCCGACAGCATCGCGGTCATCGACGGCGGCCGGATGGTCGCCGAGGGCACAGCCGCAGAGCTCAAGGCGAAGGTGGCCGAGCAGCGGCTCGACCTCCGCCTCACCGACCGGCCGGCGTTCGACGCGGTGGCCGGATACCTGGGTACGCGAGCGATCCAGGCGGACCCGGCGCGCCTGTCCATCGGTGTGGCCACGGACGCCAGCGCCGGGCACATCCGCGCCGTGCTCGACGACGTCGATCCGCGCCGCACCGCAGTGGAGAGCTTCGCCGTGCACACCGCCACCCTCGATGACGTCTTTCTGGCCCTGACCGGGCACGTCATCGCGGCCGAGAAGGAGACCGCAGATGTCTAACGCGACCACGATGGTCGGCCGCAGTGTGCGGGTGTCCAGCCGGCAGGTCGACGCGGTACTGACCTCGCTGATGTTGCCGATCATGTTGATGCTGATGTTCGTGTACCTGTTCGGCGGGGCCATCGACACCGGCACGAAGTACGTGACCTATGTGGTGCCCGGGGTCATCCTGCTCTGCGCTGGGTTCGGCGCCGCCACCACCGCGGTCAGCGTCAGCCAGGACATGAAGAACGGCATCGTCGACCGGTTCCGGTCGATGGACATTGGTGGGGCGGCGCTCCTCGCCGGTCACGTGGCGGCGAGCGTCGCGCGCAACCTCGCCTCGACGGTCCTCGTGCTCGGCGTCGCGTTCCTGATCGGCTTCCGCCCCCGGGCCACGCTGGTGGAGTGGCTCGCGGCCGCCGGCGTACTGCTGCTGTTCATCCTCGCGATCTCCTGGCTGTCCGCGGCGGTCGGCCTGCTCGCGCGGACGCCGGAGGCCGCGGCCGGCTTCACCTTCTTCGTGATGTTCCTGCCGTACCCCAGCAGCGCGTTCGTCCCGATCGACACGATGCCGAGCTGGATCCACGGGTTCGCCAACCACCAGCCGTGTACGCCCGTCATCGAGACGCTGCGCGGCCTGCTGCTCGACACGCCCGTCGGGTCCGCCCCGTGGCAGGCGGTGGCCTGGTGTGGCGGGATCCTGTTCGCGTCGGTCGCGGTCTCCGGCGTGCTGTTCCGCCGCCGAACGGCCTAGTCCGGCCATTGCTCGCAACTTCGTCGAAGTTGGTGTCTTGTCGCCGCGGGACACACCGACTTCGACGAAGTTGCGGGACCGGGCATACGCTCGGCGGCATGCGGATCGCGGTTGCGGCCGACTCCCGCGACGGGGTCGCGATGGTGCTGATGGACGAGCTCGCCCGGCGCGGACATGAGGTCATTGCGCACGGCGCCCTGGCGGCCGGGGATCGGGAGGACTGGGCCTGGTGCGCCGAGGCCGCGGCCCGGGACGTGGCCGAGGGCCGCGCCGAGCAGGCCGTCGTCTGTTGTTGGACAGGCACGGGCGCATCGATCGCCGCAAACAAGGTGCCAGGCGTACGCGCGGCGCTGTGCGCCGACGGGTACACCGCGGACGGTGCGCGGACCTGGAACGACGCCAACGTGCTGGCGTTGAGCCTGCGGGTGGTGTCCGAACCGCTGCTCGGCGAGATCCTCGACGCCTGGTTCGCCGGCGGCCCCAGCGCCGATGACGTCGACCGGGCCAACGTGGCACACACCGGTGAGATCGCGCGTTGATCCTCGGGCTGCGTGGCTAGCCCTCGCTCCGCTCGGCTTCGCCGCGTCGTCCTCGCCTCCGCGGCTAGGCCGCGTGCAGCGCGGCGAGCCGGTCGGCCTCTTCGGCGAGCTGGCGGCGGACCGAGGCCGGCTGGGGCGCGAACTCCTCGAGCCGGATGTGCCCGCCCTCGTAACGCCAGGTCCCCGCGACCGACCCGTCGACGAGGAACGTGTTGAACGAGTGCGGCGTCCTGCTGTTGAAGATCCTCGACCGGTACGCCTCGGGCAGGATCCCCGTGCGCCGCGCGTGGACGAGCAGCATCGCGTCCCACACCGCCAGAAAGCGCACCGAGGCGGGCGCGTCTCCGTCCGGCAGTGGAGCCCGCGGCAGGTCGACCAGGTCGGCGCCGTCCTCCGCGCGGAACCGGCGCAGCGACATTCGCGTCAGCGCCCGGGCGACGGTGGTCACCGGCAGGCCGGCCCAGTCGGCGATCTCGCCCCGGGTGGCCGGCCCGAACCCGCCGAGGTAGCGGCGGACGAGCAGGTCGATTGCCTCCTCCTCGGAAGCCGTCGGCGGGCCCACCCATTGCTCGGCGAGGTCGTACAGATCGGCGCGGCGGCGCTCCCACGTGCCCGACGGTGGCACCCGGACGAGCTCGAGCCACAGGCCGATACCCTCGATCCGCCGGGGACCGAGCAGCTTTTCGATCTCGGTACGGCGCATCGGACCATCGGCCAGTGCCGCGCGCAGCTTGGCCGCGAGCTCGGCCATCTCGTGCGCGGTCGCGTCCTTGCGGGTGCGGAGGAACCACGCCCGACGGGTCCTGCGTACGCCGACCGCGAACGGCCAGTAGTCCCGCCGCGAGACCAGGTGAATCGTGGACCGCAGAAGCGTGCCCTGCACGACGCGACGCCGTTCGAGCAGGTCGTCGAGGTCGCCGCGCTCGAACGACGCCAACCGCGAGCAGAGCCCGATGTACATCGCCGGTGCGTACTGCGCCTGCAGGCCGGCCATCCGTTCGAGCGCCCGCGGGACGCGGACCGCGGCCCGCTCGAGCAACATCTGCCTCGCGAGCAGCGCACGGTTGAGTTCACGCTGCGTCAATGTGCGTTCGGCGCCTCGAGCCACGCCCCGCACCGTACCGGAGCCGGCTACCGTCGCCCGGCAACCTCCCGCGCCCACGAGCCGTACCGTCTAGGGGTGACGCGGACGCGGGTGGTGGTCGGCGGTCTCGTCCAGGGCGTCTTCTTCCGGGACACCTGTCGGCGGGTCGCCGTCGAGCATCGGCTGGCGGGCTGGGTGCGCAACCTGCCGGACGGCACGGTGGAGGCGGTCTTCGAAGGCGAGCCGGACCGGGTGGCCGCCGCGGTCGACTGGATCCGCCGCGGGCCGCCGCACGCGGACGTGACCGATGTCGCTGTGCACGAGGAGCCGCCGGAGGGCCTCGTGGGCTTCGAGATCCGGCCGACGCCCCGGTGGGGGCGGCGGACATGACAGCGCCGCCCCACGGTCTCACCGTGGGACGGCGCCTGAGGGTCGGTGTGCAGGTCGCCTCTCGGCGAAAGGCACGACGCGGCTCCAGCCGGACGGTATTCCGCGAAGGCAAATTAGGTGAGGCCCGGGGACACTGGACACACCGACCGCAAACACAACCGCCCCGGGCGCAGCCATGTTCCGCTCCAAGGTGTAAGCCCGGTCACGCCCGGCGAAGCGCGCGGCTAGAGCACGCCCCCCTCCGGCTGTGGGTAGCGCAGCACCGCGCCGACGCCGTCCGGCAGCTCCACCTCGTCCGCGGTCACCCTGAACACCTCGGCCCGCTCGCCAACCGCGGCGCGGACAAGCGCCGACACCGCCGGCGCGAGAAGCGGCTCCCCGGTCAGGATCTGACCCCGATCGGTACCGACCTGACGTAGTTCGGCGGAGACCCAGAGGCCGCCCTGGGGGTACCGGTTCCGATCCAGCAGCAGCGCCCGTACGCCGCCGCGCCGCAGGGCGGCGGTGACCTCGGGCAGTCCGGCCACCGCGGCACCCGTGCCGAGATCCCGGCGGTACGCGTCGAGCAGCTCGGCGCGGTGCTCCTCGGCCTTGATCCGGACGGCCTCCTCGGTCACCTTCCGCGCGGATTCCCGGTCGGCACCGGGCGCCCGGCCGCCGGCGTCGGTCTCGACCACCAGCTCGCGGACGGACTCGGGCAGGCGCTCGCGCACGAGCTGTCGCGCCCGGACGTCACCGGCGAGCACCAGAACCTCGGCCTTCACCTCGTCCGCGAGATCCGCCACCGCGCGGGACACTTGCTTGGCGTTGCGCTCCCAGTTCTCCTCGGCGGCACGCTGATACCGCGGCTGCGACCACCCACCCGGCCGGTTCTTCGAGATCGGGTATTCGGCATCACCGGCCACCTCGACGACCCGCCGCGGGCCGTTGGCGTCAACGGCGAACAGGTCCGCCCCGGTGCGGTCGACCAGGGCCAGCAGCCATGGGATGTGCTCATCGAGGGTCAGGACGAGCCCGAGCGGGTCCGGCAACGCCGACACGACGGCCTGGTCGCGGGGCGGCGAATCCGGCAGCGGTACGACCTGACGCACCTCCCCGCCGCCGGCGAACGCGGCGAGTCCCCGATGGCCGGCCAGGTCGCGGCCCGGATCGTCGGCGGTCATGATCCGCTCGATCGCCGCGATGGTCGCCCGGTCGGCGCCGTCCGCCGCGAGCTTCTCGCGGGCCGCACGCCAGCGAAGAGGCACCGTCGTCCCCGCGTCCTCGGCGTCGCGCGAGGTGTCCAGGTACACCGATGCCCACGGGCCCGGGTGGTCGTACAGCGGCCGGAGGAAGGACAGGTCCATGGCCCGTCACCCGGGCTCGTCGGCGCCGTCGCGGAGCCGACGCGGGTCGACCTCACGACCCGGATGCCGGGTCAGGTACTCCGTCTCCAGCTCGGCGGTGCGCCTTAGATGCGTCGCGAGCGCGCTGTCGGCGGCGTGTCGCAGCGTGTCGAGTCGGGTGCGATGCAGGCTGGCCATCTCGCGGAGCAGCTCATCCTCACGGAGCTCGGCGGGGTCGATCCCGGGTTCCTCGGGGGCCGCGAACATGGCCTCGCTCGCGGCGAAGCCAGGATCAGTCATGCGGACCAGATTAGCCCGAATCGCGCCGGGTCAGGGTGTACCGGGCGGACGCACGGGGCCGGCGGGCGACGCCGGTAGGCTCGGGCGCATGAGGCGGCTGCTGTCACCGGCGTGGATCGCGCGCCACGTGGCTGCCGTGGCGCTGGTGACGGGCTTTCTGGCGCTCGCCTGGTGGCAGTTCCGGCGCGCCTCGGGCGGGAACGTGCTCAGCTGGGCGTACACCGTTGAGTGGCCGGTCTTCGCCGGCTTCGTCGCGTTCATCTGGTATCGCGAGGTCCGCGACGCCCTGCGCGGCGACAGTCCGGCGTCCGGGTCGCCGACCGACGCCGCCGCCGCACGCCGGCCGGTCGTCACCGCGCGCCGCGCCGTGCCGGGCGACGACGACGGCGACCCGGAGCTCGCCGCGTACAACAAGTATCTGGCGTGGCTGAACGCGAACCCGCAGGCCCGGCCGACCGACTACCCCGGCTGAACGGAGGACTGGAGAACCGTGGGCGCCGCGCTCATCCGCTACCGCGTCATCGCCTACATCGTGGGCGTGGTGCTTGTCGTGTTGGTCGTCGTGGGGGTGCCACTGAAGTACGCCTTCGACAACCCGACGGTTGTCGCGGTCGTCGGCCCGGTGCACGGCTTCCTGTTCATCGTTTATCTGGTGGCCGTGTTCGACCTGGGCCGCCGCGCGCGCTGGCCACTCGGCCGGATGGCACTGGTCATGCTGGCCGGCACGATCCCGTTCCTGACCTTCTATGCGGAGCGCGTGGTGACCAGGTGGATCCACGCCCTCGCCACGTCCCCGGCTAGAGGCTGACGCGGGCCACCGCGCGCTCGACCAGGCTGCCGAGCCACAGCTCACCGCCGGCCTGCCGCACGCCGGTGATCATCCGGTAGCGGCCGCTCGGCCCGTGCAGGGTGCGCAGGACCGTTCCGTCGGCGCCCACGAGCGCGACCAGTCCGTACCGCTTCGGCTTGGGCTGCAGCACCTCCGGCAGCAGCAGGGCGGCCCGGCGCATGCCCGGGTACGGCAACAGCCGCTCGGCGATCGGCACGCGCGGACTCGGCAGCGCGACCCAGTAGGTCCCGTCGCCCACCGCGGAGATGTTGTCCGGGTACGCCGGCAGGTCGACGAGCTCGACCGGGTCGCCAGCGGCCAGCGGCACGCGCAGCAGCCGGTGTGTGGTGGTCTCCGCGACCAGCAACGCGCCACCGTCGGGGGTGAGCGCGACGCCGTTCGGGAAGTAGAGGCCGTCGGCCACGACCTCGGCCCGCCCGGTGCCGGGCCGGTACGCCAGCAGCCGACCATTCGGCCGGTGCTCGGCGATGTCCCGTTTCCACGCGTGCAGTGGGTAGCGGTTGGAGCTGTCGCTGAAGTAGACCGTCCCGTCGGCCCCGATGGTCGAGTTGTCGCAGACGAGAATCGGCCGACCGGCCGCCTCGCGGGCCAGCTCCTCCACCCGGCCGTCGCGGGTCACCCGCAACAGCCCGCGGTACCCGTCGCAGACGACCAGGGAGCCATCCCGGGAATCCACCTCGATGCCGAGCGGCCGGCCGCCGGTGTCGGCCACCAGCGACGGAGGGTCGCCCGGACGCGCCCCGGCGCGCCATCGCCAGATCCGGCCGTCGTCGCCGCCGGCGACTACGCAGCCGTCGGGCTCGACGGCGACGTCTTCGGGCCCCGCGCCGCTCGGCAACGGAAACAGGTCAGGGCGATCCAGCCGGGTGTCGGTGGGAGCCCAGACTCCGGTCAGTGGCGGCGGCACGCTCGCGGGTGCCTTCGCCGGACGGATGACCCTCCGCGCACGCGGGCGCGGAACGCGTGGCGACGTCATGCGTCCTCCGTGGCGGTCGGCCGCCGTGGCAGCCCACGACGGCCGACCGTCCAATCAGGTCAGAGCTTCTGGAAGCAGGGCTTGTCCAATGTGTACGCCTTGGCCGTCGGACCCTCGAAGAGGTCCTTGACCTGGCTGGTCTTCGTCGGACCGGCCGGGTCCGGCTTGTAGATGGCGGTCATCCGGAATGCGCCCTCGTTCGGGCCCGCGGCGTAATTGCCGGCGCCCTGCGGGAGCATGCCCTCATAGTCGATCGAGGTGAGCTGCTTGGCGGCCTTGGCCAGGCCGGCCCGGGTCAGGTCGCCGTTCTGCACGGCCTTCTCCAGCGCGGCCTTCAGCGGGTACGACCATATCCAGCCCGAGGTGTAGCCGTCGTTGGGAACCACGCCCGGCTTCGCCGCCGTCACGGCGTCACGCATGGCCTTGTGGCCCGGGCTGTCGGTGCCCCAGGCGTTCCACGGAGCGCTCTGCTCGTACAGCGCGGCCAGCGCCGGCGCGGCCGGGCTCGCCAGCAGCGCCGGGTTCCACGTCGGGCTGGTGCCGATGAACCGGCCCTTAAAGCCGCGAAGGGCGCTCCCACCGACGATGGCGGCCGTCTCGGCCGGACCCGTGGTGATGATGACGAGGTCGGGCTTGCTGGTGAGGATCGTCTGGATCGCACCGGCCTGCTTGTCCGCGCCGGCGTCGGTCTTCACGTGGTTGAACGTCATTCCGAGCGACTGCGCCGCGAGCTTGGCGCCGGCGGCCGCGTCGTCGCCGTAGTCACCGGCGTAGTGCACCGCGAGCACGCTCTGCGGGCTGTACTTCTCCTTAGCGTAGTCGAGCGCGTTCATCGACTCGATGCAGTAGTTCGCGCCGGACTCGAGGATCACGTCCTCGAACGCCCACGCGGACGTCCAGGATGCGGGCGCCGCGACGATGTTGCTGTTGCGGAGGTCGTCGATGATGGCGGCCGTCGTCGGCGAGCCTAGCGTCTGGGCGAGCGCCAGGATGTTGCCCTTGATCTCCTGGTAGACCTGGTTGTGCACCTGGGGGTTGTACTTGTTGTCGCGGATGTACTTGGTGACGTCGACCTCGTACCCGCCGATGCCGCCGTTCTGGTTGACCCGCTTCCAGAACGCCTTCTGCGCATCGGTGATCGGCACGGCGAGGGCCCGGAACGGCCCCTCCGTCAGGTCGGAGATGATGCCGAGGTAGATGCATCCCTTTTTCTTGTCGATCGCCTCCGGGCAGGCCGCCTTGGTGACGCCCACGTCCGTCTTGACGCCCGACCCGCTCGTCGCGTTGTCGCTGCCACGGCACCCGGCGAGCGCGCCGGCCAGCACGAGCACCGCGGTCGCGCCGATCGCTCCCAGCCTTCTCATGGATTCCTCCGCACGATTTGGTAGATGATCAATACGAGAACGGCCACGCCTTCCAGTAATTGCGCAGCCGTACCCAGATGCCGTACAGCCCTCGCGGCTCGAAGATCAGAAAGATGATGATCAACGACCCGTAGAGAATCGTCTCGACCTGGAAGACGTTTGGCACCTTGCTGGCCTCGCCACTGATGAATGGCAGCAGCGCCGGGAGCTCGCGGGTCAGCCTGGGCAACAGCGTGATGAAGAACGCTCCCGCGATCGCACCGGAGATCGTCCCGGCGCCCCCGATGAGCACCATCGCGATGTACTGCACCGACAGCAGCAGGTTGAACGTGCCCGGTTCGACGTAGCCGGACACCGTGTAGAGCAGCGCGCCGGCGCAACCGGCGTAGAACGACGACAGCGCGAAGGCGATCGTCTTGTACTTGGCGAGGTTCACGCCGATCACCCCGGCCGCGATGTCGCGGTCGCGGATCGCGGTGAACGCCCGCCCGACCTTCGACCGGGCCAGGTTGCGCGCGGCTACGGCGAAGACGACCAGCAGGCCGAGCATCAGCCAGTAGAGCTTTTGATCCCGCGTGAAGTACACCCCGGTCTGATCGATGCGGTAGCCGAACACCTCCAGCCTCGCCGTGCTGCGTCCGACGCCAGCCCCTCCGGTCAGCGCGCTCCACTCGTTGAAGATGTGCGCACCGATGAACACCAGGCCCAGAGTGACGATGGCGAGGTACAGCCCGCGCAGTCGCGTGGCAAGGGGTGCGACGAGGACGCCGGCCAACCCGGCCACCAGGCCGGCCGCGGGCAGCCACACGAGCATGTTCGTGACGCCGAGCCCGATCGTGCGGCCGTCGGGATCGCCGCTGATCGCCGCCGCCGTGTACGCCCCGATGCCGAGGAAGAACGCGTGGCCCAGGGAGACCTGCCCGGCGTACCCGGTCACAAGGCCGAGCCCGATCGCGCCGATCGCCGCGACGCACGCCGTCGCCACCAGCTGCAGGTCCGGGTCGAGCAGCACGAACGGGAGGCCGGCCGCGAGGAGCAGCACGACGAGCACGCCGACCTGCTTGGCCCGCGTGTTGAGCAGGGCCATGTCGCTCGCGTACGACGTGTACAGCAGCGGCCGCCCCGCCGTCGCGCTCCTCGCCGTCACACCCTCTCCACTTCCCGGGTCCCGAACAACCCGTACGGCCGCACCAGCAGGACGATCAACATGACGACGTACGGCGTGATGATCGAGACGTTCCCGCCCAGCCAGGGAGCGTGGTTCTGGTACTGCGCCGCGAGCTCCTGCAGCACCCCGACCGTGAGCCCGCCGATCACCGCGCCCGGCAGCGAGTCGAGGCCGCCGAGGATGATGACCGGCAGGGCGGTCAGCGCGACCACCCAGAAGGCGCCGTCCACGTCGGTGCCCGCGGCCGCGAACGTGCCGCCGATCGCGGCGAGTGCGCCCGCCATCGCCCAGGACAGCGCGAACACCGCACCGACCGAGACGCCCTGCGCGAGCGCGGTCTCCTGGTCGAACGACGCCGCCCGCATCGCGAGGCCCATCCGGGTGTACTGGAAGAACACGAACAGCAGGGTGACCACGATCGCGGCGGCGACGAACATCGCGATGTGCCGCTGCTGGATGTTCACCCCGGCAACGGAGACGATCCGCAGCCCCCACGGGTCGTCGACCTGGCGCACGTCCAGGCCGATGAACGCGTTCACGACGACCCGGATCACCACGTCGACGCCGAGCGTGATGATGGCCACGGCGAACGCCGGCTTGCCGATCATCGGTCTCACCGCGACGCGCTCGACACCCAACGCCAGCACCGCGGTCAGCGCCGCCGCCCCGGCCAGCGCCGCCCAGAAGCCGATCGACTTCGCGAGGAACGTCACGATCACGACGCCCGCGAGCATGAACGCGGGCTGCGCGAAGCTGATGACGCGGGTCGCCTTGTAGATGATGACGAAGCCGAGCGCCAGCAGCGCGTACACGCTGCCGATGCCGAGTCCTCGCGCGAGCGCCTCCAGGACGTCAACCATGGGGGCTCGCTTCGGGGGTACGCGGGGACGGAGCGGGTCGGTAGAGCTCCTCGACCAGGTCGGAGAAGAGCTTGGCGATGGCGGCGCGCTTGACCTTCTGGGTGGCGGTGAGCTCGCCGTCCTCGTGGTCGAGCTCCTTCGGCAGCATCCGGAACTTCTTGATCTGTTCGACCGGGGAGTGCCGGGAGTTCACGTCGTCCACGATGGACTGCACGAGCTCGCGGACCGCCGGCTTCTCGGACAGATCCCGATACGTCGTGTACGGCAGACCGCGCCGCTGCGCCCACTCGCCGACCGTGTCCAGTTCGATACCGATCAGCGCCGTGAGGTACGCCCGGCGGTCGCCGATGACGATGGCCTCCTTGATGTACGGCGAGGCCTTGAGCGCGTTCTCGATCTCCGAGGGTGCGATGTTCTTCCCACCGGAGGTTATGAGGATGTCCTTGGCCCGGTCGGTGATCTTCACGTGGGTGTGCTCGGGCCCTCCCGGACCGGCCACCCACTCGCCGATGTCTCCGGTGTGCAGCCAGCCGTCCGGGGTCTTCGCGCGCTCGGTGGCCTCTGGGTCGCGGAAGTAGCCGACGAAAACCCCCGGGTGCCGGGTCAGGATCTCGCCCGTCTCGTCGATACGCAGCTCCGAGTCGACCTGTGGCTCGCCGACGGTGCCGAGCTGGACGCGGCCCGGCCGGTTGCCGGTTGCGATCGCGGTGTTCTCGGTCATGCCGTACACCTCGTGCATGCGCACGCCGATGCCCATGAAGAACTTGAGCACATCCGGGGCGATGGGCGCCGCGCCGGACGCGGCGTACCGCACCCGTCGCATTCCCATCCGCTCGCGCAGGGCGCGGTAGCAGCAGACCCAACCCACGGCGTACGCCAACCGCGTGGCCGGCGTGTGGGTGCCCCCGGTGCGTACGAGCGTGGAGCCGATCCGGTCGGCGACCCGCAGCCAGATTCGGGCATTGACCCGCTTGAGCGGCGAGGCGCTGGCGAGCCTGATCTGCGCGGTTGCCAGGATCTTCTCCCAAATCCGTGGCACCCCGAACAGGATCGTCGGCTGCACCTCGCGCAGGTTCGCCTGCACGGTCGCGATCGACTCGGCGAAGTTGACCTGCACGCCCGCGCCGGCGTTGAACCACGTGGTGAAGATGCGCTCGGCGACGTGGCACAGCGGCAGATAGGACAGCAGCATGTCGCGGGGGCCGGGCGGTGGCGAGGCGAAGCCACCGCCGTCCACCAGCACCTGGATCGCGAACTCCACATTGGACACCGACAGCATCGCACCCTTCGGTGGGCCCGTGGTGCCGGACGTGTAGATGAGCGTCGCGATGTCGTCGGAGCGGGCCGCGGCCATCCGTTCGGCGACCGCCTCCGGGTGAGCGGTCCGGTGGTTCTCGCCGAGCGCGAGGAGGTCCTCCCAGGAGAGGAGCTTCGGGTGGTTGTAGTGGTACCTGATGCCGCGCGGCTCGACGTACACGATCCGTTCCAGGTCGGGGCACCGATCGATCACCTCGAGCGCCTTGTCGACCTGTTCCTGGTCCTCCGCGACGAGCACACGCGCGCCCGAATGCGACAGCAGGTAGCCGACCTCGGGGGGCGGGTTGGTCGGATAGAGCCCGACGGTCATCGCACGGAGCGCGACGGTCGCCACGTCGGTGTAGAGCCACTCACGCCGGTTCTCGGAGTGAATCGCGACCCGGTCGCCGGGCTCGATGCCGAGTGCCAGCAACGCGTGCGCGACGGTCTCGGCGCGACGCCAGTACTGCGCCCAGGTCACCTCCTGCCAGATTCCGAAGTCCTTCTCGCGCATGGCGACCCGGTCCGGCATCGTCGCCGCTCGCTCGCGTACGCGGGACGCTATCGTCGTGGCCGCGGCGGGCGCGTCGCCGACGGCGGTCGACCCGGTCGTCGCGGGTGCGCTGGTCACGTTCGTTGCACCTCCCCCAGGTAGGCGCGGATGACGTCCGGGTTGTGCTGGATGTCGGCCGGCACGCCGGTCGCGATCTGCTGCCCGAAGTCAACGACGAGCACGCGGTCGGCCAGATCCATCACGAGCCCCATGTCATGCTCGACGAGGATGATCGGGACATCCAGCTCGTCGCGGATGTCGAGGATGTAGCGGGCCATGTCCTCGGTCTCCTCGAGGTTCATCCCGCCGACGGGTTCGTCGAGCAGCAGCAGCTTGGGCTCCATCGCCAGCGCGCGGCCGAGTTCCACCCGCTTCTGTACGCCGTACGGCAACAGCCCGACCGGCAGCCGGCGCCACTGCTCGAGCTCCAGGAAGTCCACGATGTCCTCGACCCGGGCCCGGTTGGCGATCTCCTCCCGCCGGGCCCGGCCCAGCCACGCGATCGCCGACAGCGGCCCGTACCGGATGTGGCTGTGGCGGCCGAGCATGAGGTTGTCGAGGACGGTGAGGTTGGCGAACAGCTCGACGTTCTGGAAGGTACGCGCCATGCCGAGCGCGGCGATCGCGGGCGGCCGCAGTCCGACAAGATCGCGGCCGTCGAAGACGACCCGGCCGGACTGCGGCCGGTAGACCCCGGAGAGCACGTTGAAGATCGAGGTCTTGCCCGCGCCGTTCGGCCCGATGATGGCGAACAGCTCGTGCCGGCCCACCGTGAAGCTCACCCCATCGATCGCCTTGACGCCGGCGAAGGACAGGCGGACGTCCGCGAACTCGAGGATCGGGGACTCCGTCATGAGAGCCACCGCTTCCGGCGCTTGTAGTGCTTCACGTCCCGGAACGACCGTTGGTTCTCCGCGGTCGCTCCGAGCCCGAGGTAGAACTCGCGGATGTCCTCGTCGGCCAGCAGTTGGTCGGCCGGCTTGTCGAGCACTACCTTGCCGGTCTCGAGCACATAGCCGCGCTCCGCGATCGAGAGCGCCATCGCGGCGTTCTGCTCGACGAGCAGCACGCCCGTGCCCGCCGCATTTATCTCGACGATGAGGTCGCGGATCTGCTCCACCAGGCGGGGCGCGAGGCCGAGGCTGGGCTCGTCAAGCAGGAGGTACTGCGGGTCGGCCATCAATGCGCGGCCCATGGCGAGCATCTGCTGCTCCCCGCCGGAGAGGTAACCCGCGGTGCTCCGGCGTCGGTCCGCCAGCACCGGGAACAGCTTGAAGACGTGCTCCAGCCGGTCGGCCAGGCCGCGGCCGCCCTCCGATCGAGGGGTACGCCGGACCGTGTGCCCGCCGAGGCGCAGGTTCTCCTCCACGGTCAGCTCCGCGAAGATCCGGCGCCCCTCCATCACCTGCGTGATGCCGCGGCGGACGATCGCCGCCGGCCGAAGGTGGTGGATCGGGGTCCCGTCGACGCTGACCGAGCCCTTGGTGATCTCGCCTTCGTGCACGTCCAGCAGCCCGGTGATCGCCCGAAGGAGGGTCGTCTTGCCGGCCCCGTTGGCGCCGAGCAGGGCGACAATCGAGCCGGGTGGGACGCCGAGGCTCACCCCGCGCAGGACCAGCATGACGTCGTCGTAGACGACCTCGAGGTTCTGGACCTGCAGCATGGCGGGCACTCCCGGGGCGGACGGGCGTGCCACCCACCTGTCCACCGAGGGGCGGTCAACTGTGGCGGGCGTCACAAGTTACCGATCATTAAACTAGACCTCCCCGTGGCGTCAAGGACCGGTTTGGTCTCGGGCGGCACCAACGGCCCGGTCACCGGCCGAATGCGTTGCGTGATAACGACATTCAGCCGTTCGAGGGCTTCCCTCCCAGATCACCCATCGCGCCCTTCCTACGGACTCGCTGCCGGGTTAGGTTGTTGCGGCTGGCCCGGTCGTCAGTCACTCCCCCCGGGGTGGCGCCGGTCCCGCGCCGCCGAATCGTCGACGGTCGCGCGCGCCGCGACCGCCCAGCCGGCCAGCCGAATGCCGCGCCGGTGGACACGACGAACCGGGGACCCACGTACCTGGGGTGAATCCGCGCCACGCGCGGTAGGGCGATCTTCCCCGCCCGAATCCGTCAGCTAACCCGGTAGGCGGCGAGGTGGAAGAAGGGTTCCGCGTCTCTTGTCCCCTGCACACAGGATGCTGCGCATCCTCGTGCTGGCGGGTGCCGCGATCGCGCTGATCGCACCGGCGACGGCCGCCCAGGCCGATCCGTCCGCCAGCGAGATCCAACAGCAGATCAACAAGGCTTCCGCCCAGCTCGAGACCATCGTCGAGCAGTACAACAAGACCAACGAGCAGCTGAAGGCGTCCAAGGCCGCGAGCCAGGCGCTGGGCGCCAAGATGGCGCCGCTCGAGCACCAGGTGGCGCAGGCCCAGTCCGGCGTCGCCCAGATCGCCGCCACCGCGTACAAGAAGGAGGGCCAGGCCAGCACGGTGAGCGCGCTGCTGGCGGGCGGCACCCCGGAGGGCTTCCTGAGCCGGCTGAGCACGCTCGACCAGCTCGCCCGGTCCCGCCAGCAGACGGTCGCCGGGTTCACCGCGGCGCGGCAGCAGTACGACGCCCAAAAGCAGAAGCTCGACTCGGTGCTGGCCACGCAGGCCGCACAGGCGAGGCAGCTCGCCGCCCGGAAGGCGAAGATCCAGAAGGACCTGGACAAGCTCTACGAGATGCGCCGCCAGGCGTACGGTTCGGCCACGACGTCGCGGTCGTCCTATTCGGGCAGCATTCCCGCGGTCTCTGGCAAGGCGGGCGTGGCGATCCGGTACGCGTACGGGGCGATCGGGACGCCGTACGTGTGGGCCGCGGACGGGCCGGATGGGTACGACTGCTCGGGCCTGACCCTGGCCGCCTGGCGCGCCGCGGGCGTCGACCTGCCCCACAACGCGGCGATGCAATGGGACGTCGTGGCACACATCGGCCGGTCCCAACTACAGCCCGGCGACCTGGTGTTCTACGAGGGTCTCGGGCACGTCGCGATCTACGTCGGCAGTGGGAACGTCATCCACGCCCCGACGTTCGGCGAGGTCGTCAAGATCTCGGACGTGGACATAATGACCCCGTACGGCTACGGCCGCGTACGCACCTAGCGGCCGCCTGCGGGTGTCAGCGCCGCCCGCCTCGCGGTCGATCTAGGGCGAATTCTGGGGGCGGGAGATCGAATAACCAGTATTCGCCCTAGATCGACCGCCAGGCCCGCCCGCCACCCCAACTTCGACGAAGTTGGGGTGGCGGCGGGCACAGCGATCGCCGCCCCCGTTCGGGGGCGGCGAATCGCGGTGTGGGAGGCGCGTGTGTGTTCGCTTACGCGGCCTGCAGGCCCTCGGCGCGGGCGAGCTCGCGCAGCCGGCCGAGCGCCTGGATCTCCAGCTGGCGGATCCGCTCCCGGGAGAGCGAGAACCGCGAGGCGACCTCCGTCAGCGAGTGCTCGCGGCCGTCCTCCAGGCCGTACCGCGCGCGCATGATCCCGGCCGACCGGTCGTCCAGGTGGCTGAGCAGCCGCTCGATCCGCTGGCGCTCCAGCGCGGACAGCACGACCTCCTCCGGCGACGGCGCGTCGGAGTCGGCGACCAGATCGCCCAGGTTGGTGTCGCCGTCGTCGCCGACCGGCGTGTCCAGCGACACGGTGTCCTGCGACCACCGGAGCAGCTCGTGGACGCGCTCGACCGGCACGCCGAGCGCCTTGGCGATCTGGTCCGGCTCGGGATCGCTGCCCAGCTCGCGGGTGAGCTGACGGGCCACGTTCCGCATCCGGTTGACGTCCTCGACCAGGTGCACGGGCAGCCGCACGGTGCGCTCCTGCTGGGCGATGGCCCGGCTGATCGCCTGGCGGATCCACCACGTGGCGTACGTCGAGAACTTGAAGCCACGCTCGTAGTCGAACTTCTCGACGGCGCGCACGAGGCCGGTGTTGCCCTCCTGGATCAGGTCGAGCATCGGCATGCCGCTGCGCACGTAGCGGCGGGCGATCGACACCACGAGTCGCAGGTTCGCGCGGATGAAACGGTCCTTGGCGCGCTCGCCCTCGACCACCAACCGCTCGAGCTCCTCGCGGCTGACGCCCTTGGGCAGCTTGCCCTCGTCGAGGAGGTACTCGGCGTACAGGCCCGCCTCGATCGCCTTGGAGAGATCGACCTCCTGGGCCGCGTCAAGGAGCGGAGTCCGGGAGATCTCGTGCAGGTAGACGCCGACCAGGTCGCGCTCCTCGGCGACCTCGTCGGTCCGCATCACGACGTTCTCCGTGCCCACGCCGGTCTCCTCGATCAACCTGGTCTTTCCCTCGTTCAAGCCGCTCCCCTTGTCCATGAGCCCCTCCCCCGACGATCCGCAGGCCCCCCAGCGGTACCGACACCTACACAACAGACGACGCTCCACGAGGATTCCGCCGTGTGAGTCGAAACTGTCACGAATGCCTGTGGGCTTGCTGAGAGCGCCCTCATCAGGGCATTCGTGCCGGCCGCCGCGGCGGCTGGGCGCCGTTCGTCGCGTGCGGTTCGCCCGAATCATCACACCATGTGGTACGCGTCCGCACAGCGATCGAGTTCACACCCGGAAGTGCGATCCTCGTCACTCGGTACGGGCTACCCGAACGATCATGGTCGAAACGCTCGGGAGGCGAGCAGCGCCAGCGCCCCGCGTACCTGCCTGTCCGAGCTCGCGAGCGCGGCCCGGGCCTCGGCTATGGCCGCGCCGGAGACGAGGCTGACGAGCGCGGTCTTTAGATCGCCGTCCGCCTCGGCGATGGCGTCCCGGCAGGCCTCCTCGCTACAGCCGGTCGCCTCCATCAAGATCAGGATCATGCGGCCGCGCAGCTTCGCGTTGGTGGCGACGAGGTCGACCATGAGGTTCGAATAGACCCGGCCGAGCCGCACCATGATCGCCGTGGAGAACGCGTTGAGCACGAGCTTCTGCGCGGTCGCGGCCTTCATCCGGGTGGAACCGGCGACCACCTCGGGCCCGGTGTCCACGCCCAGGAAGACGTCGAACTCTCCGGCCGAGACCGCACCGGGGTCGCCGGAGACGAGCACCGTGCGGGCGCCGAGCGTCGCCGCCGTACGCAGGGCGGCGAGCACGTATGGGGTACGCCCGCTGGCGGCCAAGCCGACCGCCACGTCGCCGGGCTGCACGCACGCCGCGGCGTCCTCGGCGCCGGCCCCGTCGTCATCCTCGGCGTCCTCGACCGCGCGCCACATCGCATCCGGCCCCCCGGCCAGGTGTGCGCAGAACCAATCCTCCGGCGAGTTGAAGGTCGGCGGCAGCTCGGCCGCGTCGAGCACACCGAGCCGCCCCGAGGTGCCGGCGCCGAAGTAGTGGACGCGGTGGCCGGCCCGCAGCGCCGGGACGGCGAGGTCCACCGCTTGCGCGATGTCGTCCAGCACCGCGGCGACTGCGAGCGGCACCGTCTCGTCCGCCTCGTTGATGACGCGGAGCACCTCGGGCGTTGACATGAGGTCGAGTTCGCGCGAGTCCGGGTTGCGCCGCTCGGTGGGCGAGCCCACCCGCACCGTCGGGTACACCTCCGGCGTCACGGCCGGAGGCGCTACCACGGGACCGTCGGGCCTCCTGGTGGTCACGACCGGCCCCGGCGCGCACCCACCCGGTGGCCCTGCACCGCTTCCGCGGTCACCTCGAGCGCCCGGCGGGCCCGGGCCCGGTTGCGCGCCGCCACGCCGACGAACAGGCAGTCGACGACCGTCAGCTGGGCGAGCCGGCTAGCCATGGCCCCGGACCGGTAGGTCGTCTCGCGCGCCGCTGTGGTCAGCACGAAGTCGGCCACATCGGTGACGGGCGAGCGGGGAAAGTTCGTGAGCGCGACGGTGGTCGCGCCGCGGCTTCGGGCCTGCTCGAGCACCTCGATCACGTCCGAGGTCGTGCCGGTGTGCGAGATGCCGATGGCCACATCCCCCCGCGAGAGCAGGGCGACCGAGGTTAGTGCCGTGTGCACGTCCGGCCAGTAGTACGCGGTCCGGCCGATGCGGTGCAGCTTCTGCTGGAAGTCCGAGGCCACGAAGCCGCTCGCACCGGCGCCGTAGATGTCGACCCGGCCGGCGCCGGTGATGGCGTCGACGACCTGCTCGCAGACCGCCGCGTCGAGCTGCTCGGCGGTCTCCTCGACCGCGCGCGCGTCGTTGAAGGCGATGGTCGCGATGATCTGAGCGAGATCGGCCCCCGGCGGGATGTCACCGCCGACGACCCGCGCGTCGGGCGGCTCGATGCGACGCGCGGCCTCCGCGGCGAGCCGGATGCGCAGCTGCGGGTAGCCCTCCATGCCGACGGACCGGCAGAACCGAATGACCGTGGCCTCCGAGGTCTCGGCTGCGGTGGCGAGATCGGTGATGGTGCGGCGGGCAGCGTCCGCCGGGTCCGCGACGACGAGCCGGGCGACCCGCTGCTCGGCCGGTGAGAGCGACGGGAGCAGGCCGCCGATGTGGACGATCAGTCCACCGGGCTCGGTCGCAGAAACCTTCGACATCTTCGCCACGGATGAAACTTACTTTCAGACCCGGCCACCGTCAACCATAGGGGCTGAGCCTGCTTCGTCAAGGTACGCCGCGCGGCGAGGCTACGCCGAGCTTTCACCTGAGCCGTTCGTGCCACTTGGCCAACACGTTCGTCTCATCCTCGCTCGCCAGTCCGGTCGCCGCCGCGCCAGGCCGGTCGGCCAGCCAGTCGAGCGTGTCGCGCGCGGTGCCGGCCGCGTCGCGCGTTGACAGGCCGGCCGCGAGCGCCGGCGCGGTGTCCCGGGCGAGGAAGCCGGCGTACTCGGGCAGCGGCAGCCACAGCGGCAGCGAGCGGTCGCCCATCCATGGCTCGACCCGGTGTTCGAGCAGGAACTCCTGGTCGACCCAGGTGAAGCGCGTTCCCTCGGGGGCGACACCGGCCGCGACCCCGGACAGGAACTCCGCCCGCCCCATCGGCGCCCCGATCCCGTCGTACGTGCCGGCCAGCCCGGTCTCTCCCGCGTACACCAGCCAGGCGGCCAGATCGCGGACGTCAACGAACTGGACCGCGTCGGTAGGAGCACCCGGCGCGAGCACCTCGCCACCGCCCGCCAGGCGGCGCACCCAGTAGGCGAACCGGCCGCTCGGATCCTCCGGCCCGACGATGAGGCCGGCTCGGCACAGGAACGACCGGTCCGTGCCGAGCGCGGCCACCACCGCCTCCTCGCAGGCGACCTTGCGCCGCCCGTAGAGATCGGCATCGTCTTTGGCCTCGTCCTCGTCCTGCTCGAGCGAGACGGCGGGCAGCGTGGGCGCGGTCTCGGCCAGCTGGCCCGGCGTGGCCTGGTCGGCGTACACCGAACACGACGACACGAGCGTCCAATGGCCGACCCGGCCGGTCAGCGCGGCCAGCGCGGTGCGAACGTGGCGGAGCCGGCGTGCCACGTCGATGACGGCGTCGAACGTGGCACCGTCCAGAGCCGACAGTCCGCTGTGGAGGTCGCGGTCGACCGCGACGAACCGCACGCCGTCGACGGGCTCGCCGGAGATGCCGCGGGCCGCGCACGTGACGTCGTGCCCAGCGTTCCGGGCGTGCCGGGCCATGGCGCGGCCAAGGAAGACCGTTCCACCGAGAATGAGCAGACGCATGTGGCCGATCCTTACCGATGCCGTCGCC
Organism: Micromonosporaceae bacterium; assembly: GCA_036506495.1. Lineage (GTDB taxonomy): Bacteria > Actinomycetota > Actinomycetes > Mycobacteriales > Micromonosporaceae > DASXRC01. The sequence goes on from DASXRQ010000265.1 coordinate 88,335, forward strand.
AGCCGGCTATACGTTATGCACATGGCAGAACGGAGCGTGCTGATCACCGGTGGGACGGGCGGTCTCGGCGGCGCGGTCACGGCGGCCTTCCTCGATAACGGGTGGCGGGTGGTCCTACCCGTCCGGGACCACACCGCGGCCGTGCCGGACGCCGTGATGCCGGTGCCAGCGGATCTCTCCGACCCGGCCGCGGTCGCGGCGACCGCGGTCGTCGCGGCCGGCGACGACGGCGCCCCGTTGCGCGCGGTCGTCAATCTCGTCGGGGGGTACGCGGCGAGCGGCCGGATCCACGAGACACCCATCGACCAGGTGGAGCACATGCTCGCGCTGAACCTGCGCCCGACCTACCTCGTCACCCAGGCGATGCTCCCGCTGCTCGTGGCGGCCGGTGGTGGCGCGGTTGTCTGCGTCTCGGCCCGCGCGGCCCTAACGCCGTTTGCCGGGGCGGTCGGTTACATAGCGGCGAAGGCGGCGGTGCTGGCGTTCTCCAACGCGGTGGCGGTCGAGTACAAGAACGACGGCGTGCGCTGCAATACGGTGCTGCCAAGCGTCATCGACACCCCGGCGAACCGGGCGGCGCAGCCGACGGCCGACCACTCCCGCTGGGTGCCGCCGGCGGACGTGGCGACCGTGATCCGATTCCTCGCCGGTCCCGAGTCAGCACCGGTCAGCGGCGCCGCGATCCCGGTATACGGACGGGCCTGAACGTCGCGGGGCCGTCGGGAAAAGCCGCTATTGCCCTCAAGAGGGCATCAATTGCCGCCTCGAGGTTGTGAAACACATCAGCCGTTCGGCTAGAATTCTGCCAACCGTTTGGACTATGGTCAGCACCAGCAAGGCGGCGATGGGCCGCCGATCCGCTCACTGTAGTGGATTCTAGGGTGACTCTCGTGTCCGCCTGCGAGAACGACGGACGAGCCGCTATGAGGGCTCAACGTAGGTGACGGCGCGGAAGGCAAGGGAGGACCACCGTGACCGCGACCACCCAGCATCGGCAAACCGGCCTGGAGGCTGACCATCAGGCCCCTCCGATCGACGGGCGGCTGACGACAGACAGCGCCACCGACCTGTTGGCGACGATGGCGGCGCTGCCCCGCAACCACCCGTCGCGGGCACGCCTGCGCGATGACGTGATCGAGGCGTGGCTTCCGCTGGCTCAGCACCTCGCCAACCGGTTCGCCGGACGCGGGGAGCCGATGGAGGATCTCGTCCAGACGGCCGCCGTTGGTCTGATCAAGGCGGTGGACAAGTTCGACCCGGAGCGCGGCGTCGAGTTCGCCGCGTATGCCATCCCGACCATCATCGGCGAAATCAAGCGGCACTTCCGCGACCGCACCTGGGACATCAGGGTCCCCCGCCGTCTGCAGGAGCTGCGGCTGAGCCTGTCCGAGGCCACCAGCACGCTCATGCAGCGCCTCGGTCGGTCCCCCACCGTCGCCGACCTGGCCGCGCACCTCGAGGTCAGCGAGGAAGAGGTGCTGGAGGGGCTGGAGGGCGCGCGGGCGTACAACGCGGTCTCGCTCTCGACCCCGACCACCGATGGTGACCGCGCCACGGAACTCGGCGACCTGCTTGGCGCCGAGGACGGCGAGTTCGAGCTGGCCGAGCTGCGCGTGGCGCTCGGCCCCGCCCTCGCCGCCTTGGACCCACGCGAGCAGCGGATCCTCACCCTTCGCTTCTACGGCAACATGACGCAGTCACAGATCGCCGAGCAGATCGGCGTGTCCCAGATGCACGTCTCGCGGCTGCTGGCCCGGGCGCTGGCCAAGCTGCGCGGACAGCTGAGCGACGCCGACTAGAGACGCCGACTCGACCGGTGGTCGCTCCACGGGGTTGGGGGTGGGCCCGGAGGTTCTCTGGGTCCGCCCCCGACCGGACGACTCTCCGCGTGTAAACGATCTCGACCACGGGTACCCGTTAACGTGACACACCGCGTCGACGAGGGACTGATAGTCACCCTCAAGCGCGTCGCCGCCGTGCTGAAACAGGTGGACGTCCCGTTCGCGCTGGGCGGCGGCTTTGCCGCGTACGCCCACGGCGGACACTCGAGCGATCACGACGTGGACTTCCTCCTGCGCGAGGCCGACGTGGAGAAGGCGCTCCAGGCGTTGGTGGACGCGGGTTTCACGGCCGAGCGACCACCCGAGGACTGGCTGGTCAAGGTCTACGACGAGGGCCGGTTGGTGGATCTGATCCACCGGCCGGTCGAGCGTCCGGTTACCGACGAGACGCTGGCCGACACCGTCATCCGGCAGGTCAACTCGATCCGGCTGCCGGTGCTCTCCGCGACCCAGCTGATGGTCCACAAGTTGCTGAGCTACTCCCAGCACCATTGCGACTTCGCGCGCGGGCTACCACTGGCACGGTCGCTGCGCGAACAGATCGACTGGGTCCGGGTGCGGCGGGAGACCGCCCATTCGCCGTACGCCGAGGCGTTCCTCGTCCTTCTCGACCGGCTGGACGTGGTGCCGCTCCCGTCCGAGGAGCCCGGCTCGTCGACCACGTTGCGGGAGGTCGCGTAGATATGGGCGCCACCGCCGACCGGCCGATCGACGAGTATGTCGAGGCGGCCGTGCAGCGGTTGCTGACGGAACACACGGGGATCGCTGAGCAGGGCATCACGGTCGCCCGGCGGGAACACACCCTCATTCTGTGCGGCGAGGTCGAGAGCCCGCAGCGGCGCGACGAGATCATGCGGTTGGTCGCCGAGACGTTTCCGGACGTCCACGTCTCCGCGGACATCGGGGTCACCCGCGCCGCGGCGCCGACCGACGCGGAGGAGCTGCCGTGATACGCATCGCCGCGGTCGGGGACGTCCACATGGACGAGGACGTCGTGGGCCGATTCCGGCCGGCGCTGGAGCAGCTACCGGACCACGCCGACGTGCTGCTGCTCGCCGGGGACCTCACCCGCCACGGCACCGAGTCGGAGGCGCGCTGCGTCGCGACCGAGTTCGGCGGGCTGGACGTCCCCGTGATTGCCGTGCTCGGCAACCACGACTACCACTGCGACCAGGTGCCACGGGTGGTCCGCGTGCTCGCCGATGCCGGCATCCGTGTGCTCGAGGGCGAGGGAACGGTCATCGCGTGCGGTCCGGCCCGGCTGGGGATCGCCGGCGCGAAGGGCTTCGGCGGGGGGTTCGCCGGCAGGTGCGCGAGCGCGTTCGGCGAACCCGAAATGAAGGCGTTCGTCAACACCACGACCGAGGTCGCGGACCGGCTCACGGCCGCGCTGACCGGGCTCGACTGCGACGTGCGGGTCGTCCTCACGCACTACGCGCCGGTGCCGGACACGCTCGCCGGCGAGCCGCCCGAGATTTACCCGTTCCTCGGTTCGTACCTGCTCGGCCAGGCCATCGACGCGGCGCCGACGGCGCTGGCCGTGCACGGGCACGCGCACGCCGGCTCCGAGCGTGGCACGACGCCCGGCGGCGTTCGCGTCCGCAACGTGGCCCATCCCGTGATCAAGCAGGCGTACGGCGTGTACCACCTCGGCGATGGCGGACCGCCGGGCGATTAGCGCCCCCGGCGGCGGGTACGCAACCCGCATACGCACATCGAGGAGGAGTACCTGATGACTGCCACACGGTGGGCGATCAAGGCCCCCGGGCCGACTCGGCCACGTCGCACCACATTGGACGGTTCGGAACTCGCCACCGGCCGCGCGGACTATCCGCCGCCACCCCGGCCGGATGCTGGCGAGTCCACAACAGATGAACATCGAAAGGTTTCCACTGCTGGGCGGCCGGGTACGGCACAGGCATGAGCGCGTTGGACGTGATCCTCTTCATCATCGCCGCGGTGCTTGTCATCGCCGGTGTCATGGCGCTGCTGCGTCGGCAGATCATCTGGGGAATCGTGCTGATCATCGTCGGCCTGCTCGTCGGGCCGGGTGGGGTCAGCCTCTTCTCCTAGCGCCGCCGGTATTCATCCGTGCTGGCCGTAGCGATCGACCGTGAGGCCAGCGCCGACCCGAGACGAGCCGGGAGCCATCCGCCAGGATGGCTCCCGGCTCTTTCGCGGTATAACACTGACATGCCCGAAAAACCCCGGCTGTCCGGTTCGGCACAGGCCGCCTTCGATCGCGCACCGGCGGCGCTCAAAATTGTTACGTACTCGATCAACTTGTAACCATTGCGCCACGTGCGCCACACGCTCTTGACTGTCGTGGAAGCGTTCTCCGGATCCCTGCGCGCGTCGCGCACGAACCGGGGCAGGACGAGAAAGGAAGGGGACAATGTCCCTTCACCGATCACGGGCACTCGCGGTTGCGCTGGCCGGCGCGCTGGGTGTCACCTTCAGCGTCGCGGCTTGCGGCGGCGGGGGCGACAACAACACCGGCGGCGGTACGGGCAACGTCAACTGCGATGACTACAAGCAGTACGGCGACCTCAAGGGCAAGACTGTTTCCATCTACACCGGCATCGTGACGCCGGAGGACACACCGCAGATCAACTCCTACAAACCGTTCGAGCAGTGCACCGGCGCGACGATCAAGTATGAGGGTGACAAGGCGTTCGAGACCCAGGTCCTGGTGCGCGCGAAGGCCGGCAACCCACCGGACCTGGCCATCGTCCCGCAGCCCGGCCTGCTCACGCAGCTCGTCGGTACCGGCAAGGCCAAGCCGGCGCCGCAGGAGGTCGCGGCGAACGTGGACAAGTGGTGGGGCAAGGAGTGGAAGACGTACGGCACGGTCAACAACACGTTCTACGCCGCCCCACTCGGCGCGAACTTCAAGTCGCTGGTCTGGTACTCGCCGTCCGAGTTCCAGGACAAGGGCTACCAGATTCCCAAGACACTGGACGAGCTCCTGGCCCTGTCCGACAAGATCGCGTCTACCAACCGGAAGCCCTGGTGCGCCGGCATCAGCAGCGGCGAGGCCACCGGCTGGCCGATCACCGACTGGATGGAAGACATGATGCTGCGGCTGGCCGGGCCGGAGGAGTACGACAAGTGGGTCAAGCACGAGATCCCGTTCAACTCCGCCGAGCCGACCGCCGCCCTCGACGAGGTCGGTAAGTTCCTCAAGAACCCCAAGTACGTGAACGGCGGCCTCGGCGACGTCAAGAGCATCGCGTCGACGACGTTCCAGGACGGCGGCCTGACGATCCTCGACGGCACGTGCTCGATGCACCGCCAGGCCAGCTTCTACGCGGCCAACTGGCCGCAGGGGACCAAGGTGGCCGAGGACGGCGACGTGTTCGCGTTCTACTTCCCGAGCAAGGACGGGACCAGCAAGCCGATCCTCGGCGGCGGTGAGTTCATCCTCGCCTTCTCCGACCGGCCGGAGGTCAAGGCGTTCCAGGCTTACCTGTCCACCGACCTGTGGGCGAACAACAAGGCGAAGGCCTCGCCGGCGGGTGGCTGGGTCAGCGCGAACAAGGGCCTGGACCCGAACAACCTCGTCAGCCCCATCGACAAGCTCGCGGCGACTACCTTCAAGGACCCGAATGCGGTGTTCCGGTTTGACGGCTCGGACATGATGCCCGGCGCGGTCGGCTCCAACTCGTTCTGGAAGCAGGCAACGGCCTGGATCACCGGACAAGATACCAAGACAACGCTGGACAACATCGAGCGGTCATGGCCAAAGTGAGCAGGTAACTATCCGCTGGCGGGGCGCGCCGACCGCGCGCCGGGCGCCCCGCCGGCGGCCAACCGTCAACCGAGGAGGTGAGGGGCTCCAGTGACTACTGGCGAGAAGTTCCTGCAGATGCTCCTGGCAATCGCGATATTCGTCGGGGTCATGGCGCTCATCCTCTTCCTCGCGTCGCGGGTGCGGGGCCGGCGTTCCGACCGGATTGTGGCGCTCCTGCTCCTCGTGCCGGTGGGGCTGATGCTCGCCGTCGGACTGCTCTACCCGGGCCTCCGGACGATCTTCGAGTCATTCCGTGACGCCGACGGTAAGTCGTTCATCGGCGTCGACAACTACCAGACGATCTTCACGTCCGCGGACATGCGACGGGTGCTCTACAACACCGCGATCTGGGTGATCATCACCCCGTTCGTCGCGACCGGAATCGGCCTGCTCTACGCGATCCTGGTGGACAAGGCCCGGCTGGAGGCGCTCGCCAAGGCGCTGATCTTCCTGCCGATGGCGATCTCGTTCGTCGGCGCGTCGATCATCTGGAAGTTCGTGTACGAATACCGGCCCGACCAACCGGGCATCAACCAGCGCGGCATCCTCAACCAGCTCATCGTCTGGCTGGGAGGCAATCCGCAGCAGTGGCTCCTTGAGGATCCGTGGAATACCATCTTCCTGATCATCGTGATGATCTGGATCCAGGCCGGCTTCGCGATGACCGTCCTGGCCGCCTCCATCAGGGGGATCCCGGACGACATCATCGAGGCGGCCCGGCTCGATGGCGTGAACCCGTGGCAGATGTTCCGCTCGGTCACCTTGCCGAGCATCCGGCCGGCCGTCATCGTCGTGCTGACCACGATCGGAATCGGGACGTTGAAGGTCTTCGACATCGTTCAGGTGATGACGGGCGGCAACTTCAAGACCAGCGTCGTGGCCAACGAGTTCTACACGCAGAGCTTCCGCGCGTTCAACCAGGGGCTCGGCGCCGCGCTGGCCGTGCTGCTGTTCATCCTCGTGGTCCCGATCGTGGCCTACAACGTCCGGCAACTGCGCGCCTCGGAGGGACGCTGAGATGAGCACCGCCGCCACCACCCAGGTCACCACTCTGCCCACCCTCGCGGAGGCGCCCAAGCGCGCGGAGGTGGCCAAGAAGCGGCTCACCTCGCCCTGGGCCTCGCTCACGGCGGTCGTGCTCGCACTGCTGTGGACGGTGCCGACGTTCGGCCTGCTGATCACGTCCTTCCGCCCCCAGCGGGAGATTCTGCGCACCGGCTGGTGGACGTTCTTCAGCAACCCGAACCTCACGCTCGACAACTACAAGTCGGTGCTGCAGACCCAGGGAAACTCGGCTCTGGGCAACTACTTCGTCAACTCGTTCATCATCGTGATCCCGTCGGTGGTCATCCCCATCGTGCTCGCGTCGCTCGCGGCGTACGCGTTCGCCTGGCTCAAGTTCCCGGGCCGCGACCTGCTGTTCGTCGGGATCTTCGCGCTGCAGATCGTGCCGATCCAGGTCACCCTGATCCCACTGTTGACCATGTTCGTCAAGGCGCACCTCGGCGGCACGTTCTGGGCGCTGTGGCTCGCGCACTCGACGTTCGCGCTGCCACTGGCGATCTTCCTGCTGCACAACTTCATGAAGGA
>DASXRQ010000266.1:0-16753 GCA_036506495.1 Micromonosporaceae bacterium
CGTCTTGCCCTGCGGGCTGGGCTGGTCCCCCGACCGTTCCTCCAGACGGTCTTGGCGGCCGTGATGGCCCGCGTGCTCCACGTAGCCGTCAAGCTCGGCGTGTTCGAGACGCTGAATGATTCGGCGATGACAAGCGAGGAGGTGGCGGGCAGGGTGGGTACCCATCCGTACCCGACCGGCAAGCTGCTCAACGCCCTGACCGGTATGGGCTACCTCGGCCTGGAGGGCGAGCGGTATTCCTTGACCACCGACGCCCGGAAGTGGCTGGTCGGTCGCAGCTCCACCTCGCTCTGTGACTGGATCCTGGAGCAGGAGTTCATCGAGTGGCGGGCACTGGATCGATTGGAGGACTTTCTTCGCACCGGCACGGCGCTGGACTTCCACGCAGACCTCGGGGAGGAGGAGTGGGCGCTCTACCAGCGAGGGATGCGAAACCTCGCAGGCCTTCCCGCCGCCGAGCTCGCCCGGCGGGTGCCGGTTCCTCCTGGAGCCCGGGAGATGCTCGACGTCGGGGGTTCTCATGGATACCACTCGGTCGTGCTCTGCCGCCACCACCCGGGTCTCCGCTCAACTGTTCTGGACCTTCCGGAGGCGGTGAAGAACGCGGCCCCTTTGTTGGAAATGGAAGGGATGGGCGACAGAGTCGTCCACCGCGTGGGTGACGCATCCACGGACGACTTCGGAGTCGAGACGTTCGACCTCGTATACACGTCGAACCTGGTCCACCATCTCGAGGATGAGGAGAATCGGAACCTGGCCCGCCGGGTCGCCCGTGCCCTTCGTCCCGGAGGCCACTACGTCATCGTCGACTCGGTTCGTCCGCGCTCCGCGAAGGAAGCAGGCCAGATTGGGACGCTCGGAGATCTGTACTTCGCGCTGACCAGTCGGGCTGGAACGTGGTCATTCGAGGAGATGGCGGACTGGCAGCGGTCCGCCGGGTTGGAACCGCGGAAGCCCATCCGCCTGCGGACGGGACCGGGGATCGGGATCCAGTGGGCCGTGAAGCAGGCCACGTCCTGAAGATTGGCGCTAGCGAACGCAGTCACCCAGTTAGTGACCCGGTCGTCAAGAAACGTTCGCCGTCGAGGAAGATCACGAGGCCCAGGTCATGATCCGTCGGAACGGTTCTGACCTGGGCCTTTGTGCCGAGCCGCCTGACGGAATCGAACCGTCGACCTACGCATTACGAGTGCGTCGCTCTGACCGACTGAGCTAAGGCGGCAGCGCCGGTCAAGTGTACGCGACGACGGTCAACCCGGCGGCCGGGTGCCGAGCGCTAGATCTTGGAGAGTTACCGCATTTTCGTTACGGAAACTCTCCAAGATCTAGCGGGAAGGCGGCGGGGCGGTCGATTGCGGGACAGCGCCGTGTCGCCGGTCGCCGATAACCTCGCCACGTGACGTTCGATCACACGCCACCCGGTGCGGAGAACGACGTTCCCGCCGCGGCGCCCGAGGCGCAGCCGGTGCTCCGGCCGCGCCCCGCGACGCTCGACCCCATGGCGCTGGGCTTCACACCGCAGAACCCGGTGCCGTGGCTCGCGCCCGGGCTCCTGCTCAGCACTGGTCTGCGGACACTGCTGGCGATGCTCTTCGGGGCGTACCTCGACAAGCGCGAGCTGCAGAACGCGTTGCCTAGCAACACTTACGGCCACGCGGGCACCGACGGCGAGCTGTGGCTGGACTACATCGCCGACCTGGGTGACGGGTTCGACAGCACATACTCCATGGCGTACCTCCTGGCCCAACGCGAGCTCGAGATCGACGGACGGCGACTGCCGCGTGGCCAGGTGTTGGTCATGGGTGGAGACCAGGTCTATCCGACGGCGAGCGGGCAGCGGTACGACGACCGCTTCAAGGGGCCGTACGCGGCGGCGCTGCCCTGCCCGCCGCTGGACGGATCGCGGCCGACGCTCCTAGCGGTGCCGGGCAACCACGACTGGTACGACGGCCTGACCGCGTTCTTGCGACTGTTCGCCCGCGCCAAGACCGACAACGTCGGCGGCTGGCGGACGGAGCAGTCGCGGTCCTACTTCGCCGTCGAACTCCCCCACAACTGGTGGCTGTTCGCGCTGGACGAGCAGTTCGGGGCGTACATCGACGATCCGCAGCTGAGGTACTTCGACAGCGCCGCGAAGCGGCTCAACCCCGGTGACCGGGTGATCCTCGCGGTGCCGGAGCCGACGTGGGTCAAGGCCGTCGACGATCCCAAGGCGTACGCCACTGTGGACTACTTCATCCGCACGGTGATCGCGCCGACCGGCGCCACGGTCAGGCTGCTCCTCTCCGGCGACCTGCACCACTACTCGCGCTACGAGGGCCCGGACCGCCAGCTCATCACATGCGGGGGCGGCGGGGCCTACCTGTACGCCACGCACCTGCTCCCCGAGCGGATCACCGTGCCGCCGAAGGACGTCGTCGTGCGCAAGGCCAGCAAGAGCCGGGAGTACGCGTTGCGGGCGCGATACCCAAGCAAGGAGACCTCGCGTCGGTACGCCTGGGGCGTGTTCGGCCGGCTGCCGCTCCGCAACCCGGGCTTCGTCACCCTGCTCGGCACCATCCACACGCTGCTCATGCTGGCGATGGCCGGACTGGTCGTGCAGCGGGTCACCGGTACGCTGCAGCGGCTGTTCAGCATCCCCTTGGCGATCATGCTGGTCGTCACGATGGCGGGCGCCATCTTTTTCGCCAAACCGCCCAGCGCAAGTGGGAAGCGGCATTCTCGGCACTGGATCCTCGGCGTCACGCACGGGCTGGCCCAGATCGGCCTCGGCGCGCTCGGCACGTGGGTGTGGCTCCAGCTGCCGTTCGTCGACTGGCCGTGGCCGCTGCCGGTGGCGGCCGCGGCCGTGCTGTACGGTCCCGTCGCCGGCGTGGTGGCGTGCGAACTGGTCGCCGTGTACCTGCTGGTGGCGTCGACGTTCCACGTCAACGTGAACGAGCTCTTCGCCGGCCAGGGCATCGAAGACTCCAAGATCTTCCTGCGGCTGCACATCGGGCGCGACGGGGGGCTTACCATCTATCCGATCGCGCTGGACCGGGTCAGCCACTCCTGGCGCGCAAACCCGGACGGCGCGGCCGACGCGCCCTGGATCGAACCGCGCAAGCGCCTCCGGCCGCGGCTGGCGGAGCCGCCGATCGTGATCGACGGTGGTGGTAGCGGTCAGGCGTAGCGCTCGTCGTGCGCCTGCCGTGAGCCGCACACCGATGCCCGGCTGCACATGCAGCGCGAGCCGTCCGTGTCCATCCGGACCAGAACCGCGTCGCGCGGGACGCTGTGGCCGACCACGCGGCCCTCACCGTCCGGAGTGGACACCCGGCTGCCGATCGTCGGAGCGGAGGCCTGGAACTTCTGGTACAGCGGGTGCTCGTACTTCAGGCAGCACATCAACCGGCCGCACGCGCCCGAGATCCGCAAGGGGTTCAGCGGAAGGTCCTGGTCCTTCGCCATGCGGATGGTCACCGGCTCGAAGTCGGTCAGGAACGTAGCGCAGCACAGGTCGCGGCCGCACGAGCCGATGCCGCCCTGTACCCGGGCCGAATCGCGGGCGGAGAGCTGCCGCAGTTCGACCCGGCAATGGAGCGTGGCCCCCAGGTCCCGCACGAGCGACCGGAAGTCGACGCGGTGCGGCGCCGTGAAGTAGATCGTCGTGCGGGGACCGGTGCCGCCGGTCGGCCCGCCCGCCTCGAGCACATGGTCGACCGCGACCACCTTCATGGGCAGCCCGTGCTCGCGGATCAACCGCTTCGCCGCGACCTTCGCCTCCGCCTTGCGCTTGCGCGTCAGCTCGTCCCGGCGCAGGTCCTCGGCGCCCGCCATGCCGACGAGACGGGGAAATCCGGACGTGTCGTCCGAGACCCACTGAGCGGCCCAGACACACTCCGCCACCTCCGGGCCGTCGTCGGTGGGCACGAGGACCCGGTCGCCGACCGCCGGACTATGGTCTCCGGGATCGAGGTAGTAGAGGCGGCCGTACCGGTTGAAGCTGACCGCGCACAGCATGCCCATGCGCATCACCCTACGTCCCACGGGCGCTACGAAGAACAGCCGGAGTTGCCCCGACGCGGGGGCGTCGATCGGCGGCCATCCGGTCGGTGTGCGGTGGCCCAGACGACCAAATCATCGTCAGGCCCCGCGACAAACGCCCGACGAAGGCGTTGAGTTTGTGTCCACGCGACCGGAGCCGCCACGGCTCCGGGGACGCGGCAAGCCTGCGGGGGGTGCAGGGGCCGGCCTTCGGCCCGGGGTATCCGTACGCCGGGCGGTGCCGGACCGAGCCGCGGCGCCGACGACCGGAGCACCCGAGCACCGCTCCGGACGCGGCGCCGCCGGCATGTTCGCGATCAGTCCCGCCGCTGTCGGTACGCCAGTTCGACGAGCCGTGGCGACCAGCGTTCCGTGAGTTCCGAGGCCTCCTCGCCGGCGTGAGCGATGGGCTCGAGGACGGCGGCAGCGATCTCCGCGTGAGCCGGGGCGGCCCGGCGCGTCGGCGACTCCGGTGCCGGTGACTCGGCCCCGGACCGTCGCGCTCCGGTCGGGTCCGTCACCATAGCGACCGCCTCGGCCGAGGTGAGCACCCGGGCCAACGTCTCGGCGACCGCACCCCGCGTGCGGGACATCCAGGAGGCGATCGAATCCGCGTACGCCGCCGTCGCCTCCAGCCGGGCGTACATGCTGTCGACCCCGCCCACAAGATGCGCCGACAGCGCGGACCATCTCGCGGCGAACACCTCGGCGGCCCCGCCCTGCCAGCCATCGCTGTCCACCGCTAATCCGGATACTCCCGAGCGGGCCGCCGCGACGCTCCCGCCAACCGTGACGGCGGCGCTCGCGTCGGCGTACCCCTGGGCGAGCGTCCTGAGCGACGGCACCGCGGCGGCCAGCGGCGCCGGCCGAAGGTCCGCGATCGCGCTGACCGCGGCCCCGGGCAGCGCCCCGACGCGGCGGAGCAGCGGCCAGACCGGGTGTGCATCGGGTGCTCCGGACCGGGCGAGGGCGCGGTCGACCAGTACGAGCAGATCGTTGGCCGGGCCGGTGAGCCGGTCGAGCGCGTCCATCAGGTCCGCCTCCGGTGGCGGCGCGAGGCGACCTCGTCCGCGTCGCGGTACGAGGCGGCGGCGACGCGGACGGTCTGTGCCGTGTCCGACACCCGCGCGCCCGCCGCGGCCGCCTCCCGGATCCGCGCGGCGAGCGCGGACGCCCAGCGGGCGTGCATCGCCCGGCCCGCCTCGCCGAGCCGCCCGGGGACGTCGGCTCCGAACACCCGCGCGTCGATCGCGAGCCCCTCCAGTGCCGCACCGGCGCGGGCGAGCGCGTCCGCTGCGCCATCCAGTCGGCGGGCAAGATCGTGCAGGGTGTCCATCACCTCTCCCCGAGGGGTCGGTAATCGCCGAACATCTCCGCGTGGAGCTTGCGGCGAGCCCACTCGGCGGCGTCGGCGGCCGCCGCCACCGCGGACCGGATCGAGCGGGACACGTCCGCGCTCGTATGCCCCTGAAGGGAGCCGACGATGGTGACGTCGCGGACCGTTCCGGTGGCGGTGACGACCACCTCGACAAGGTCATCGGGCGAGCGGACGGTCACCTGCACGCGGTGGACGGCCTTCTCGAACTCGGCCTGCAACGACTCGATGCGCCGGAAACGCCCGATCGCATCCTCGATCCAGGCCTCGTCGATTTCCCGCGCCATGCCGCAGGCTCCTCACCGGCTGTGTCGTGCCGACTGCGCCTCGGCACCGTACCGAAGGCCAACCGCCGCCGAAAGACCTGTGGATAACCCTGTGGACGTGTTCGGGTCAGCCGCGCCAGAGCGCGAGCATCATCGCCTCGACCGCGATCCGCGGCTTGACGTTCGCCTCGATCGCGTCGCGGCAGGCCAGCACGGCCTCGACCCGCCGCAGCGCCGACTCGGCGGTCCATCTGTCGGCGGCCGACTCGGCCACCCGCGCGGTGTCGGTGTGCACAGGCCGGATGGCCGCGCGGAACTTGTGCGCGAGCACGTCGCGGTAGAAGCCGGCCAGGTCGACCAGTGCCCGGTCGAGTGCGTCGCGCTGCGCCCGGGTGGCGCGGGACTTCTGCCGACGCTCGAGGTCCCTGAGCTGCCCGGCGGCGCCTCGCATCGCCCCCGCCGCGCCGCGCCCGGTGCCGCCGGCGCCGAGCGCGGTCTCCAGCGCCGACCGCTCGGCGACGTCGGTCTCGGCGACCGCCGCCTCGGCCTCGGCCTCCGCGGCCTCGATCAAGGCGGATGCGGCGTCGAAGCACGCGCCGATGCCGGTCAGGCGCCGGGGGATGGCGAGCACCGCCTCGCGGCGCTCCCGGGCCTGTGTGTCCCGCGCCAGCCAGCGCGCGCGGCCGACGTGGCCCTGCGCGGCCGCCGCTGCCCATGCGGCGACGTCCCGCGGCACGGCATCGCGCGAGGTGAGTACCGAGGCGACCGCTTCCGCGGGTGGCTGGCGCAGCGGCACCACGCGGCAGCGCGAACGGATCGTGACCGAGATGTCATCCGGATGCATCGACGGCGTACACAGCAGAAACACGGTCCGCGGCGGTGGCTCCTCGATCGCCTTGAGCAGTGCGTTGCCGGCCTGCTCGGTGAGGCGGTCGGCGTCCTCGACGACGAGCACCTGCCAGCGGCCCGCGGTCGGCGTGCTGCCCGCGCGCAGCACCAGCGCGCGCATCTCGCCGACCCCGATGGACAGCCCCTCGGGCACGACCAATCGCACGTCGGCGTGGGTGCCGCCCAATGTCGTATGGCAGCCGGCGCAGGTGCCGCAGCCTGTGCCGGTCTCGCACTGGAGCGCCGCGGCGAAGGCCCGCGCGGCGACCGACCGTCCGGATCCCGGCGGCCCAGTGAAGATCCACGCATGGGTCATCGCACCCGTGACGGGCGACACCGTGTCGATGGCGGCCGCACCGCTCACGATGGCGGCGGCCGCGGCGCTCGCCCGCCGCAGGGTCGCGACCGCCTCGTCCTGCCCGACCAGCGATCCGAAGACGTCCACGCCGCCTACCGCCGCTCCAACTCGCGGTCCACAATGGATCGCACGCCGTTGCCGGGCACCTCGGGCGCCCGGGCTGTCGGCCGGGCTTCCGGAAGGATCGTGGTAACGCGATCGAGCACGAGCGCCGCGAGCTCGTCCGCCGGACGGGTAGCGTCCAGCACGAGATACCGCTTGGGATCGGCGGCGGCGAGGTCCAGGAACGCGTAGCGGACCCGGTCGTGGAACGCGAGCGACTCGCTCTCGAGGCGATCCGGTGCCGCGCCGCTGGCCTCGACCCGCCCCAGGCCGACGGACGGATCCACGTCGAGGAGCACGACGAGGTCGGGCTTGAGACCACCGGTCGCCCAGGAGGACAACCACGACACCTCGTCCACCGGTAAGGTGCGGCCGGCGCCCTGGTACGCGAGCGACGAGTCCACGTACCGATCACTGATCACCACCGCGCCGCGGGCGAGCGCGGGGCGAACGACGGCGGCGACGTGATGGGCACGGTCGGCGGCGTACAGGAGCGCCTCCGCTCGCGGGGACAGGGCGGTGGCGCCGATCGGGCGGGCGGCGCCGTCGAGCACCATCGTGCGGATGCGCCTGCCGATCTCGGTCGCGCCGGGCTCGCCGGTCATCACGACGTCGTGTCCCCGTGCCGTGAGGCCATCGGCGAGCAGCCGGACCTGGGTCGACTTGCCTGCCCCGTCGCCGCCCTCGAAGACGAGGAACAATCCCGTCCGGGAGGACTGCTCTCCGAGCGAGAGCGGCCGCCCCCGGATCGAGCTCCACAGGTCCGCGAGCACCGGAACACCCGGCTTGTCGTCCATCTGCCGGAACGCGCTCAGCCCGGTCACCACGCCGAACACGCCACCGGCGAACAGCAGCACGCGGGTGGCGGAGATGTGGAACGCCCCCGCGCCGCCGACCGACACCTGGTGCGAGCTGCCGAGGCCGACCAGCACTCCGGACAGCGCGATCGCCAGCATCAGCACCACCCGGGTGCCGGTCTGCACGAACGCGAACACGCGCCCGCGGACCTCATCGCCGACCTCGCCGCCGAGCAGCGTGGTGCCCGACAGGAACGCCATCCCGGCGCCCGCGCCGACCAGCAGCGCCCCGAACATCGCCATGGACAGGTGCAGCGACATCGCGAGCAGTAGGACCGCGCCCGCGGCCAGCACGATGCTCATGCCGAACCAGCGCCGGCGGGACAGCGCGCCGACCAGCAGCGGGCCGAGCCCGATGCCCAGGCTTAGCCCGACAAACAGCGTGCCGAAGAGCAGGTAGAACGTCGAGTTGCCACCACCGAGGGACTGCGCGAAGAACTGGGCGGTGCCGATCACGACGCCGCCGCCGGCGAAGGCGCCCAGAATGCCGAGCACGAGGCCGCGGACGAGCGGCGTCTTGCCGACGTACCGCCAGCCGTCGACGAACTGTCGGAACACGCCGACGGCCGGACGCTCGTGCTGCGCGTGCCGCCCGCTGATCTCCTTGATACCGAATAGCACGACGATGGCGGTCGCGAGCCGGGACAGCGAGTTGAAGTACAGCGCGAGGCTGGCCGCGCCGGCCCAGTTGGGGATCGCAGTCGATCGCAGGGAGGCGTCGAGCGCCGCGAGGCCGAGCGCCGCGAGCACCGGCGTGATGCCGTACGTCGTGATCAGGGTGAGCTGGTTCGCGATCTCCAGCTTGGCCCGCGGGATCAGGTTCGGGACCGACGCCTCCTTGGCCGGGATCCAGATCAGAGTGACGGTCTCGATGAAGAAGGTCGCGATCGCTGCCCAGCTGACGGTCACGGCGGCGTTCCGGGCGAACAGCCCGACGAGCGGGATGGAGGCGAACAGGACGAAGCGCAGCAGGTCGCAGACGACCATCGTGTACCGGCGGTCGAACCGGTCGGCCAGCACTCCCGCCACCGGGCCGAGAACCAGCGCCGGCAGCAGCCGGACCGCGATCACCGAGCCGAATGCGAGACCCTTGGCGGCCGACCCGGAGACCTGCGCCGAGGCGAACGTGGCGACCGCGAGGAGGCCGAGCCAGTCCCCGAGGGACGCGACGCCCAGCACGATCCAGAGCCGGCGGAACGGTCGGATGCGCAGGACCGACTCGAGCGTCTTTAATCCGGACAAACCAACCTGAGTCGCGGCGCCCGAGTGCACGACCTTGTCAGTCCCAAGGGACTCGGACATGGCCGTGGGCTCGGCTGAGTTTGTGTCGATGGCCGTACCTCCACGGGCGGCCCAGCGCTGGGCGACTCCGCCCACTGTAACCGCGCGAAGGATCTCATCCGACCCTGACATTCCTCGGGTGGCGGTGGCCACGGCCGCCGTCGGCGACCGACCCGTCCGGCGGGTCCAGGGCGGGCCGGAGCCGCGCCGTGTGCGGTCAGACCGGATCCGCGGTGGCCGGCACGCCGGCACCGGCGTCCACATGCCGGTGGAGGTACTCGCGGATCAAGGCCTTCGCCTCGTCGAGGACCGCGCCGTCGCCGTCCGGGTGCCGCCGGAACGCGAGCTTGATCAGCGCGTCGGCCGCCTCGACCGCGATCGCGAGCGCGAACCGCAGTCGCTCGCTGTCGGTCACTCCGAACTGGCCCACGAGCAGCTCCGCCAGGTGCTCGGCGATCACGGCATTGTTGTCCCGCTCCTCGTCGAGGAGGTGCTCGTCGACAACGTCTCCGAAGTGGAGCGTGCGGAACCCGGGGATGGTGCGGTGCATGGCGATGTATTCGTCGATGCCCGCGTCCACGCTGTCCCACCAGTGGTCGAACGAGGCCTCCTGGAACCGGCCGGCGAGCCGCTGGAGGTAGGACTCGATGTTGCGCCGCGTCAGCGCCTGCACGATGGCCCGCTTGTCCGGGAAGAACTGGTACACCGAGCCGATCGCTACCCCGGCGCGCTCGGCGAGCAGGGTCGTGGTCAGCCCGTCGTACCCGACCTCGTCGACCAGCTCCGCACACGCGTCGAGCATGCGCTGGACCCGCGCGACGCTACGCCCCTGCACCGGTACGCGGCGCAGCGGACCAGTGGTGACGGCAGGCATCGACACTCGTCGCCACTCCCCTTCGAGTGCGCCGGCCGCTCACGGGGGGCCGGCCAGAACCGAAACGCTACTCGTACCAACGAGGACGGTGGGCCGACGGATCGGGCTAATTGCCCTAAACGGGTGGTCGATACCCGGGGTGAGCGAACGGCCATACCGGGCACCCGTCAGGCCTTCTTCGGCGCCGCCTTCTTCGCCGCCGCGGCCTTCTTCGGTGCGGCCTTCTTCGCCGCCGCGGCCTTCTTCGGTGCCGCCGCCTTCTTCGCGGCCGTGGCCTTCGTCGCCTTCTTTCGCGGAGCCGCCGGAGCCTTGGCCCGCTTCTCTGCGAGCATCTCCGACGCTTGCTCGATCGTCAGGCTCTCCGGGCTCTGCCCGCGGCGCAGCGACGCGTTCGTCTCCTCGTCCGTCACGTACGGGCCGAACCGGCCGTCCTTGATGACCAGCGGCTTGTCGGTCAGTGGGTCGACGCCGAGCTCTCGCAGCGGCGGAGCGGCGGCGCGCCGGCCGCGGGTCTTCGGCGCCGCGAGCAACGCGAGCGCCTCGTCCAGGCCGATCGTGAACAGCTGCTCCTCGGTCTCCAGCGACCGCGACTCCTCGCCCTTCTGGACGTACGGCCCGTACCGGCCGGCGCGAGCGAGGACCTGTTTGCCGTCCGGTGCGGTGCCAACCACCCGGGGCAGAATCAGCAGGCGCAATGCCTCGTCGAGGGTAAGCGTCTCCGGGGACTGTGAGCGCAGCAGTGACGCGTTCCGGTCGCCGCTGGAGACGTACGGCCCGAACCGGCCCGACTTGAGCACGACCGGCTCGCCGGTCTCGGGGTGCTCGCCGAGCTTGCGCTCGCCGCCGCCGCCGAGGAACAGCTCCTCCACCTTCTCCGGCGTCAGCTCGTCCGGGGCGAGGCCATCGGGCAGGCTGACCCGGTCCTCGGCGCCGTTGTCGGTGTCGCCATCGGAGTTCGCGGCGGTCGGGTCGATCCGCTGCAGGTACGGCCCGTACCGCCCCACCCGCACGACCACGTCCCGGCCCGCGTTGTCGCGGAACAGCGGGATCGAGTTGACGCTGCGCGCATCGATGTCGCCGAGGCGCTCGGTGACCAGCTTCTTCAATCCGCCGGAGCGCGCGATCGAGCCCTCCGGACCGTCCGCGCCGCCGAAATAGAACGCGGTCAGGAAGTCGACCGCGGCCTGTTCCCCGGCGGCGATGTCATCGAGTTCGTCTTCCATCGCGGCCGTGAAGCTGTAGTCGACGAGCCGCGCGTAGTGCCGCTCGAGCAGGCTGACAACCGCGAACGCGAGGAACGACGGGATGAGCACCTGGCCACGCTTGAAGGCATAACCGCGGTCCTGGATCGTCCGGATGATCGAGGCGTACGTGGAGGGCCGGCCAATGCCGAGCTCCTCGAGCGACTTGACGAGCGACGCCTCGGTGAAGCGGGGCGGCGGTTGGGTCGAGTGGCCGACGGCCTCCAGTGCCTCCTCGGTCAGCGGCTGCCCCTTGACCAGTTTCGGCAGCCGGTGCTCGGCGTCCTCGGCCTCGGCCTCCTCGTCATCGGACGACTCGACGTACGCCTTGAGGAAGCCGGGGTCGGTGATGGTCTTGCCCGTCGCGCCGAAGTCGCACTCCTCATTCGACGCCGTGACCGCGCGGATCCGGACCGAGACGGACGAGCCGACCGCGTCGGTCATCTGCGACGCGATCGTGCGCCGCCAGATCAGCTCGTAGAGCTTGAACTCCTCCGTCGACAGCTGCTTCGCCACCTCGCCCGGCGTACGGAACGTGTCGCCGGCGGGCCGGATGGCCTCGTGAGCCTCCTGCGCGTTCTTCACCCGGCCGCTGTAGCGGCGCGGCTCCGGTGGCACGAACCGGTCGCCGAACAGCTCCGCGACCTGCCTGCGCGCCGCGGCGATGGCCGTCTCGGAGAGGCTCACCGAGTCGGTACGCATGTAGGTGATGTAGCCGTTCTCGTACAGCCGCTGTGCCGTGCGCATCGTCTGCTCGGACGAGAACCGCAGCTTGCGCGACGCCTCCTGCTGCAGCGTGGAGGTGATGAACGGCGCGTACGGCCGCCGCCGGTAGGGCTTCTCCTCGACCCGGGTGACCGTGAACGGCCGCCCGTCGAGGCGGGCGGCGAGGCCACGGGCTGCGGTGGCGTCGAGGTGTATGACGCCCGCGCCGGGCCGGACGCGGCCGGTGGACGGGTCGAAGTCCTTCCCGGTGGCGATGCGGTCCCCGTCGATCGCGACGAGGGTCGCATTGAACGTGCGCGGACCGCCGTCGGGCGTGGCCGCTGCCGCAGCGGCCGGGGCGGCCGAGCCATCGACCGCGAGCGTCGCCAGGATGTCCCAGTACTCCGCGGAGCGGAACGCCATGCGCTGCCGCTCCCGCTCGACCACGATGCGGGTCGCAACGGACTGCACGCGGCCGGCGGAGAGCCGGGGCATGACCTTCTTCCAGAGCACGGGCGAGACCTCGTACCCGTACAGGCGGTCGAGGATCCGGCGCGCCTCCTGCGCGTCGACGAGGTCCCGGTCGATGTCGCGGGGGTTGGTGACCGCTTGCTCGATGGCCGGTCTGGTGATCTCGTGGAAGACCATCCGCTTGACCGGCACCTTTGGCTTGAGCGTCTCCACCAGGTGCCAGGCGATCGCCTCGCCCTCGCGGTCCTCATCCGTGGCGAGCAGGACCTCGTCCACGTCCTTCACCAGCGACTTCAGCTTGGCGATCTGCTGCCTGCGGTCGCTGGAGACCACGTAGAGGGCGGCGAACCCGTTGTCCACGTCGACACCGAGCCGCGCCCACGGCTCCTTCTTATGTTTGGGGGGCACGTCCGCGGCGTTGCGCGGCAGGTCTCGGACATGGCCCAGGCTCGCCTCGACGATGTACCCGGGTCCCAGGTAGCCCGAGATTGTCTTGGCCTTCGCCGGGGACTCGACGATGACCAGACGTCTGCTCTTGGCGGTGCTCGGCAACGGCTCTCCCTGATCTTCTGCGGTGGGATGTCCAACGTAACGCGCCGCCCGCGCACTCGTGGGCGGGTGCCCGCAACCGCGCCACAGCGGAGCGTCACGTTAGACGGCGACACGGTACACCCACGGTGGAACGTGACGACGAGCACCGCACCGGACGAACGTCGATCAAGGTGATGCTGCCCACCGGCGTCGGGCGCTAAACCGCTGGCCAGGCGCTGGCGGGCGCGGCCGCCGGGCGGTCGCCCACGAGCTCGGTCAGGCGGGCCAGCCGGCGGCGGCCCGTGATGCGGTACGCCGGACCGCCGGCCCGTGGGCCGAGCAGGGTGGCGGGCAGCCCGATCGCGGCGAGGGCCGCGCCGACCGGTTCCCACGAGGACTCGTCCGACGGCCCGAGCCGGAGCACCGCGCCGAGCGGCTCGGGCGTACCGGCCGCCGCCCACCACAACCGCAGCCGCGGCCCGTTGAGATGGAATCCGGCCGGCGGGCGCTTCGCCGCGCCACGCAGCCACTCGGCTCCGAGCGGCGCCAGCGACGTGGCGTACGCGGTGCGTACGCCCAGATGGCCGGCGACCTCGGTGGGCGACCAGGCCGCGCCCAGGCCCCGGACGGCGAACTCGGCGACCAGCACGTGTACCCGCCAGGCGTCGTCGACCACGACGGAGACGCGGGCCGTCCCACCCATCCGCACGACCTGGCCGGGCCCGGCGAGCAGACCGGCCAGGTCGGCCGGCGACGGGTCGACCGCCTCCACGCCGAACAGCGACAGCTGACGGCTCAGTGACACTCCGGGACCTCGTCGAAGGCCCGCTTCAGTTCGGGCGAGTCCAGGTTGGACGTATCGAGCGCGCTGCGGGCGTACTCCTCGTTGAGGGTGACCAGCACCCCGGACACGCCGTCATAGAAGGCCTTGGCCTGCGCGGTGTTGAGCCCTTCGATGGCGGTCTTCGCACGGCCGTACGCGTCGCGCGCGGCGGTCAGCGACGTGACGAAGCCGTGCGCGACCCGTTCGCCGTTGGTCGCGTCGGGCACGCCGGCGCGTGCGACCTTCGCCCTTGCCATCTCGCTCGCGGCCTCGGCGCCGGCGAACAGCCGCACGAGGTTCTCCTTCGCCTGCGCCGGCGTGGTCTTCGCGGTCATCTGCTGCTGCGTCCGTGCGGTCAGCCCAGCGATCTCCGCCCGCCACGGCGCGAGGGCCTCGCATACCGACGCGGCCCACATGTTCGGCGCCGGACCGTCCGCGCAGCCCCCCAGCCCCACCCCGAGCAACAGCAACACGAACAGTGCGCGGGGGGTACGCATGCGATGCAGCGTACGGTGCTACCGGCGGCGCGCAAGAAGGTATGAACGTCGGCTCTGATACTCCACTTCGGGCCACGGTTCCCGGTCCAGCCGGCTCATGACGTGAAACCCGGCGGTCTCCAGATCGGTGGCCACCTCGACCGGATCGAGGAAGTGGAAGTCGAGCGCCACGTCGATGTCCCACCAGGTGCTCACGTGCTCCACGGATCCGGTCGGTTGCCCGGCCGCGCTGACGTGGAAGGCCGCGAGGAGCCAGCCGCCCGCGGCGATCGCGCGGGCCAGTTCGACCGCGGCCGCGCGGCGTCCGTCGCGGTCCAGGTGGATCAAGGCGTACGCCGCGACCGCGCCCGACCATTCGCCGTCCCCGGCCGGAAGGACGGCGAAGGTGCCGACCACAAAACGGAGAGCTGGGTACCGGCGGCGGGCCATCTCCACCATGCCGGGGGAAGCGTCGACGCCGAGGACGGTCAGGCCGAGGTCGGCCAGGTACCGGGTGACGTGCCCCGGTCCGCAGCCGACGTCCGCGACCAGTCCGTCGGGGCTCACCAGTTCGGCCAGGCACCCGTAGAGGGCGCGGTCGATGGGCTTGCCCAGAAGTTCGTCGCCGATCTCCTCGGCGTACCGCTGGGCCACCGCGTCGTAGCTGGAGCGCACGTCCTCGACGTCGGGCATGGAGGTGACCCTAACGGCCGGTGGCCCGGCGGTCGGGTACCCCGACCGCCGGGCCACCGGCGCGTCCGCCGCCGCGTCCGCCGCCGATCAGGCGTTGATTGACTGCGCGTCCTGGTCCGGGGTGCCTGCGTCGGCCTTCCCCGGGCCGGGCTCCTCGCCCACCGCGATGGGCTTGCGCTTGCTGAACACCACGGCCGCCACCACGACCAGGGCGGCGATCAGGGCGATGATCACCCGGCCCGCGGTGTTCTTGTCGTCGCCGACGCCGTACGCGACGACGGCCGGCGCGATGAGCAGGCTGACCAGGTTCATCACCTTGAGCAGTGGGTTGATCGCCGGGCCGGCGGTGTCCTTGAACGGGTCGCCGACGGTGTCGCCGATGACGGTCGCGGCGTGGGCGTCGGAGCCCTTGCCGCCGTACCGGCCGTCCTCGACCAACTTCTTCGCGTTGTCCCAGGCGCCACCGGAGTTCGCCAGGAAGACCGCCATCAGCGTGCCCGTGCCGATCGCACCGGCCAGGTAGCTAGCGAGAGCGCCCGCGCCAAGGCCGAAACCGACCGCGATCGGGGCCATGACGGCCAGCAGGCCAGGGGTCATCAGTTCGCGCTGCGCGTCCCGGGTGCAGATGTCGACGACCTTGCCATACTCGGGGCGCTGGCTGCGGTCCATGATCCCGGGCAGCTCCCGGAACTGGCGGCGCACCTCCATCACCACCGCACCGGCGGCTCGGGAGACCGCGTTGATGGCCAGACCGGAGAAGAGGAACACCACCGCCGCGCCTAACAGGAGGCCGACCAGGTTCCGCGGGTTGGACACGTTGAGGCTGTTTAGCACCTCCTGGCCCACGTCGGCGATGCCCGCGTCCGCGAACGCGGTCCGCAGGGTGGACGTGTACGACCCGAACAGCGCGGTCGCGGCGAGCACCGCGGTTGCGATCGCGATGCCCTTGGTGATCGCCTTGGTCGTGTTGCCGACGGCGTCGAGCTCGGTCAGCGTGCGGGCGCCGTGCTCGTCGACGTCGCCGGACATCTCGGCGATGCCCTGCGCGTTGTCGGAGATCGGGCCGAACGTGTCCATCGCGACGATCACACCGACCGTGGTAAGCAGGCCGGTTCCGGCCAGTGCCACCGCGAACAGCGACAGGATGATCGAACCCCCGCCGAGCAGTGATGCGCCGAAGACGCCCGCACCGATAACCAACGCGGAGTAGACGGCCGACTCGTAACCGACGCTGATGCCGGCGAGGATCACCGTCGCCGGACCAGTCAGGCTCGTCTTGGCGATGTCGCGCACCGGCCGTCGGCTGGTCTCGGTGAAGTATCCGGTCAACGCCTGGATGGCCGCGGCCAGGACGATGCCGATCACGACGGCACCGATCGCGATCAGGCGCGGGTTGCCGTTCGGGCCGGCGAACTCCGCGCCGAACTCGTCGAAACTCGCGGGCAGGAACGCGAAGGACGCGATGGCCACTAGCACAGCGGACAGTGCCGCAGCGGCATAGAACGCCCGGTTGATCGCGGTCATGCCGGATCGATCGGCCGGCCGGAGGCGGGTGATGAACACGCCCACGATGGCGACGAGCACCCCGACGGTCGCCACGATCAAGGGGAAGACCAGGCCGTCGACGCCGAAGACGGCACGGCCTAGGATCAGCGCCGCGACGAGCGTCACCGCGTACGACTCGAACAGATCGGCCGCCATGCCGGCGCAGTCGCCCACGTTGTCGCCGACGTTGTCGGCGATCACGGCGGCGTTGCGGGGGTCGTCCTCCGGGATGCCCTGTTCG
>DASXRQ010000267.1:0-9335 GCA_036506495.1 Micromonosporaceae bacterium
TGCCCCGGCGATCGGCCGACGATGGCCTTCTGATCGCCAGTGGGTACGGAGACGTCCAGCGGAGTGAGCACCTCGACCGCGGCGCCGCCGATGCCGCCGGTTGGGGCCTGGGCGCCCGACGTCGATACAGGGTTAGTCATCGTCGGTGCCTCCTTCCGCCGTCCGGCACAAGCTAGCTCCCGATGTGGCGCCTAAGGAATAGGCGAATGCATCGGTCAGATAACAGCTCGGTCAGCGAATGGGACAGCGAGTGTCACAAGCGAGGGCCATCGTGGACGATGCGGCCAGGCGGCCGCGGCCCGCTGGCTCGGGCTAGACGAGTCGGCGGTCGGCCGCCCAGCGCGACAATTCGTACCGATTGGACATTTGCAGCTTACGCAGCACATTGGACACATGCGTCTCCACCGTCTTGATGGAGATAAACAGCTCCTTGGCGATTTCCTTGTACGCGTACCCCCGCGCCAGCAGCCGCAGCACCTCCCGTTCCCGGTTGGTCAGCTGATCCAGCTCGGGGTCTGCGACCGGCGCGTCGGACCGCGCGGCGAACGCGTCCAGCACGAACCCGGCGAGCCGGGGGCTGAACACGGCGTCGCCGTCGGCGACCCGCCGGATCGCCGCCGCGAGCTCGTCCGGCGAGATGGTCTTGGTGACGTAGCCGCGGGCCCCGCCCCTGATGAGGCCTATCACGTCCTCGGCCGCGTCAGAGACGGACAGCGCCAGGAATCTGATGTGCGGATGGGTACGCCGCATCGCGTCGAGCACGGCCCGTCCGCCACCCTCCGGCATGTGGACGTCCAGCAGCACCACATCCGGCTCGGTGGCGGCGATCCGCGAAATCGCCTCGGCGACCGTGCTGGCCTCGCCGACGACGTCGACGTGCACGCCCAGCTCCGCACGCACGCCAGCCCGGAACATCGCGTGGTCATCCACCAGGAAGACCCGCAGCCGTCGCTCGTCCGTCATGACTATTTATCCTTTCCCTGCGGCAGGCCGTTGACCGGCATGATCAGCCGCACCTCGGTGCCGCCGCCCAACTCGCTGCGAATCTCGGCTCGTCCGCCGTGCCGATCCATGCGGCCGATGATGGAGCCGCGTACGCCGTGTCGATGATCCTCCACAGTGGAAGGATCGAAGCCCGCACCTCGGTCGCGGACGAACACGCTCAACTGCTCCGGCTCGACCTCGGCGTACAACGAGACCGTCCCCACGTCGGCGTGCCGGGCCGCGTTGACCATGGCCTCCCGGGCGGCGGCGACGAGCGCGCCCACCTTCTCGTCGACGACACGGTCGCCGACCACGACGGTCTCCACCGCGACCGCGTACGTATCCTCGACCTCGGCGGCCACCTGCTCCAGGGCCGCGGCGAACCGCTCGGACGGCGACGCGGTCGGTCGGTAGAGCCAGTTGCGCAGCGACCGCTCCTGGCCGCGCGCGAGCCGCTGCACTGTTTTCGTGTCCCCCGCGTTGCGCTGGATAAGCGCCAGCGTGTGCATCACCTGGTCGTGCACCATCGCGGCCAGCTCGGCCCGCGCCTGCTCCCGTATCCGACCCTCCCGCTCGGCGCGCAGCTGGCCAAACGTCCGCCAGAGCACGGGCGCGGCGACCAGGCCGACGCCGGCGAGCCCCACCAGTGCGAAGAGGATGCCGTTGACGACCGCCGCGAAGCTGTCCGCGCCCAGCGGGCCGTAGAACGCGACGACGCCGATGATGCCGATCGCGACCAGGATCCCGCCACCGATGAAGCGGAGCAGGAACGCCCGGCGGTCGCTCTCCTCGAGCACCGCGCCCAGCCACGGCAGCTGCGGCATCGTCTGGCTCCACCGGCGGCGGCGCTCCGGGTCGGACTGGTGCCAGATGAGCCCGGCGCCGAACGCGATCAACGCGACGAGCCATCCGAGCGTCGCGCCCACGCCGCCGAACCCGAGCAGCACCTGTACCAAGATCACACCGACGGCGATCGCGACGAACGGGAGCGCCTGGCTCAGTCGGCGCCGGCGCGGTGCGCCCGCCGGGCCGGGCCGGACGGGCAGGACGGCCCAGAACGCCGCGTACAGCAGGGCTCCGAGCCCATTGATGCCGAGCAGCACGACGAACGCGATCCGCACGCCGAGCACCGAGATCCCGAGGTGCTCCGCGATGCCGGATGCCACGCCCGCGAGGATGCGCTTGTCCCGGGCGCGGTACAGCTTGCGCGGTTCGGTGCTGACGGTGTCGATCGCCTTCTCCTCTGCTGCTCGCGCGGGTCGTTCTGGTCCGCGCCGCTACGTCATCGATCGTCACATGGCGCGCCATCCGCCGACCACGGGGACGCCCCGGACAATCCGCCGGGAAGATCTCAGGGTGGCGTCAGGGTTGGCGCCTGAGGCGAGCCGGGACCCGTGCGCGAGACCATCGAGCCATGACCGAAGCAGCCCACCCACCCGCCGAAGACCTGCCCGGCTCGACCGCCGGGGAACGCAGGCCCGACGAGGCTGCCCAGCCCGCCGAGACCGCCGAGCCAACGCCCGCGGACGACGTCGCGGCCGGCCGCTCCCCCGACGCGCCGCCGCCGGGCGAAAGCCCGCCGCCACCGCCACCGCCGGGCGCGACCCCGCCGCCACCGCCACCGCCGGGCGCGACCCCGCCGCCACCGCCGCCGGACGCGACCCCGCCACCACCGCCGCCGGGCGCGACCCCGCCGCCACCGCCGCCGGGCCCCATGCCCCCACCCGGCGGGTACGCCGGCGCGGGCGGCTGGCCGCCACCGACCGGAGGCGGCTTCGCGTCGCGGTACGGGCTGGTCCGTCCGCGGCACGGCCGGTACGTGGCCGGCGTCTGCGCCGCCATCGGGCGTGCCACGAACACCGACCCGGTGCTGTGGCGGGTGCTGCTCGTGGTCCTCGGTTTCTTTGGCGGCATCGGCATCCTCGTCTACCTGGCCGCCTGGCTGCTGATCCCGTCCGAGGGCGACACGGCGTCGCCGCTGGAATCGATGTTCGGCAAGGGCCGGTCGAGCATGTCGCCGATCCTCGTTATCGCGCTCGCCATTCTGGTCGCGCTGATGTTCGGCTTCATCGTGACCGACGGATTCCGCGCCGCCCTGCTTGGCGCGGCCGTGCTCGTCGGCGGCGCGCTGTTGCTCAGCCGGACGAACAACCCGTCCGCGGCCACGCCACCGCCGAACGCACCGTCCGCCGCCGGACCGCCCGGCCCGGCGTACCCGGGCTTCGGCACGCCGACGAGCCCAACGCCCCCGCCGGCCGCGAGTGCCGCCGCCGCGACGGGTGGCATGCCCGAGCCTTCGGCACCTGCTCCCGGATATCCACCGGCCGCACCGGGCGGGCCGGCGACCACCGCCCAGCTGCCGCCGGTGCCGCCTGGCTACCGTCCGCCGTTTGCCCCGCACGGTCCGTACGGCGGCGGTGCGACCCCGCCGCCACCACCGCCGCCCGCGCCGCCGAAGCCGCCGCGCGAACGGTCCCCACTGGCCGCGGCCACGTTCTCGATGATCCTGGTCGTCCTCGGCGTGGTCGCCGCGCTGGACGTCGCCAACGTGATCGATCCCGGCCCGTCGGCGTACTTCGCCGCCGCCCTGGCGACGGTCGCGCTCGGTCTGCTCGTGGGCGCCTGGTACGGCCGGGCACGCTGGCTGATCGTGCTCGGGATCGTGCTCTCCGCGGCGCTGGGCATCTCCACGATCGCCGAGTCGCAGGACGTCCGGCGCATCCGTAATCAGGGCGGTGATGTCGTGTGGGCACCGGCAAGCATCAGCGAACTGGAGCCCCGCTATGAGCAGAGCTTCGGCCAGGCCACCCTTGACCTTAGCAACATCGATTTCACGGACCACAGCGCCGATGTCGACGTCACGATCAATGCGGGAGACGTGCAGGTGACGCTGCCCCAGGACGTGGATGTCACCGTGGCCGTGCGGGTTCGCGCCGGCGACGCACAGATCCTCGGCCGCGACGTCAGCGGCGTCAACGTCGGCGCGACCCGCATCACCGACAACGGCGACGACGGCGTCGGTGGTGGAGAGCTCAGACTGAATCTGGTCGTCAACGCTGGCCACGCGGAGGTGGATCGATGAGAGCTCACCGGACCGACGGCGTCTCGCTGACGTTCGCGGTGGTGTTCGGAGCATTCGTTGCGTGGTGGGGGTTGGCCCAAGCCATCGACCTGGAGCTGCCCACAGTCGGCTGGTTCGCGGCCGGCGGATTGATTTTGGTCGGACTGCTCGGGTTGATGGGCGCGCTGCGCGCCGGGCGGACGGAGTCCCGGCCCGGGCCGCTGACACCGTCGGAGCCGAAACCCGAAGGCGGCGACGCGGATGCGACCGAGGTCCTGCCCCCGATCGAGGAACGGCCCTGACGCCACGGCGGGGTGGCGCGGGCGAATATGCTCAGCCGGTGGGGCGCTCCGCTCCACCGGCTGAGCCGTCTCGCCGCGCGAGGAGTGCCTACGACATGACCGAGTCTCCCGCCGTGCGCCCAGCCGCCAGCCCTCCGCTCGCGGTCGGCCCGCTCGGCCAGGTCCGGGTCGGCGACCGAGCGGCCCGCGTGCTCACGACCGAACTCGCGCGGCACGGCGGTCCAAAGACGGGCCTGTTGGTCGGCGCCGAGGCGGGCTCCGCCGTGCTCGCGGAGGCCATAGGCGCCCTGTGGCCCGCCGACAAGCTCACGGTCGTCGCCCCTGGCCCGGGCGGCGCGCCGGACGCGGCGGCCGAGGTGCGCGCGTACGTCGCGGCGCTCGGCAGTTGGGCGGCCGACCGGGTACGCGTGGTCGACTCCATCGCCGAGGCCGAACCGGCCGACGTGGTCGTCATCGCCGAACCGTTGATCGGTACGGCCGAGGAGACCCGGGCGACGCTGGACGGCCTGGCCAAGCACCTCGCGGACGGCGGTGTGCTCGCCGTGGCGGCCGTGGCGGTGCCGGGCGTGGCCACGGGCGCGAACGATGAGCTCGAGCGGCAGACGGCACTGTTCGGCGTCGGCTCCGACCTGGTGCTCCTCAACACGCCACCGCTGCGGGTCCATCGGCTGCGGTTCACGCCGGCGGACGCGGCGGTCGCCGCCCGGCTCGCGCCGGCGTACCGGTCGACCAGCGTGGCGTTGACGCGCGGCATGAACATCGACTCCAACGGCGTGGCCGCCGCGGGGATCGCGCTCGGGCTGGCCGCGGCGGCCAAGGCCGCCCGGCCGTCGTCCCGGTTCTGGCTGCTCCCCGCGCTCGCCGCGGTGCCGGTGGCCGCGTTCTTCCGGGACCCGCGACGGGACGTCCCCGAGGACGAATCCGCCGTAGTCGCCGCGAGCGACGGCAAGGTGCTCTCGGTGGAGCGGCTGCGCGACGACCGCCTCGGCGATACGAATTTCCTGCGCGTCGCGGTCTTCCTGTCCGTGCTCGACGTGCACGTCAATCGCGCGCCGGTGGCCGGCAAGGTCGTCGACTACTTCGTCGAGGACGGCGGGTTCGCACCCGCGATGAAGCCGGACGCGGAGCACAACGTCGCGGCGTACACCGTGTTGGAAACCCCGCACGGGACGGTGGTCGTGGCCCAGCGCACCGGCCTGCTCGCCCGGCGGATCGTCCACCGCACACCCGTCGGCACGCTGCTGGCGAAGGGTGAGCGGTTCGGACTGATCCGGTTCGGCTCACGTACGGACGTCTACCTGCCCGCGGATGCGGCGGAGGCTCTCGTCTCGCCGGGTGACCGGGTGGCGGGCGGCAGCAGCGTGATCGCCCGCTGGCTGTGACCGGAGGTGGCGACGGTGGTCAGGCGGTTCGGCGCAGGCGCAGCCAGAGCAGCGGCCCGCTGAGAAGGTAGGCCACCACGGCGAGCGCAAACGTGAGCCGCACGTCGATCAGGGCTCCCACAAACGGCAGCAGCCACAGCCACGGCGGCAGCGTCACGAGCCGGGCGAGCTTGGCGTACGGGAAGCTCGACACCATCGCGAACGCGAGCACGGTCGCCCCGGCCAGGATCACGAAACCGGGCAGCG
This sequence comes from Micromonosporaceae bacterium, assembly GCA_036506495.1. Classification (GTDB taxonomy): domain Bacteria; phylum Actinomycetota; class Actinomycetes; order Mycobacteriales; family Micromonosporaceae; genus DASXRC01. Next base: position 5,976 of record DASXRQ010000267.1, read on the forward strand.
GCAACCCGAGCAGCACCGCGAACGCGAGCATCGCCGCGGCCACGGTGGTCGGCACGCCGCAGAAGAACCGGCCATCCTTCGGCGACACGTTGAACCGGGCGAGGCGGATGGCGGCGCCACCGGCGACGAACGCGGCCGCGACCGCGGCCGCCGCGGCCGGCACCGTGCCGGCGAGCGAGGCGTACATCACCACGGGCGCGGCGATGCCGGTGGAGCTCATGTCTACGAGCGAATCCATCTGAGCGCCGAACGGACTGCACACGCCCAGCCGGCGGGCGAGCGCGCCGTCGATTCCATCGAAGGCGGCGTACGCGATCAGGCAGATCGCGGCGAACCGCACCTCGCCGCGCATGGCCAGGAAGATGGCGAGGACGCCGAGCGCCAGCCCAGCGAGCGTGCACGCCTGGACGACCGCGAACTTGCAGCGGCGGGCGGTCGTACGGTCGCCGGGCAGCAACGGAATGGTGATCGGGCCGGTCGGCCCCGTGCCGGCCGGTGCCGGGATCGCGGGGCTCACGGGCGCGACGGACCCGACCGACGCGATCGACCCAGCGGTGTCCGCCGTCGGGACGCCGGGGCGCGGGAGGTCCATCCGACGCGTCAGGTCGCGCCTGCCGACGTCGGTGGTGTAACCCGTGGGACGGACCACCGCGGTCGCGCCGCTCGCGGGTCGTGGCCGACGGCGGACAACGCGGACCTGCAGGACCCGCCGGGCAATCCGGCCGCTGCTCCGCAGCCGACCCGCCCACTGCCGCCCGGCCGGGCGGGGACTGTCCGTGGCACGACGCCGACGCCAAGGGGCTCTCGGCACGTATCCCTCCATCACCGACGGTCCTGGGCCGCCACGCAGACCTGCGGGCGTGATTGCGGCCTACACCATCGCATAGGAGGGTGCGGCTTGGCGACAGCCGACGCAGGAACTTTTGTGTCTTGCAGGATGAATTGGCCTGCAAGCGGACAAAGGGCCGATCACGGTCAGTGGTCCCTTGTGCCCGACCGCTCATTATAGCCGGCAAACCACCGCCATCCCTCACTCGTGACCCAGCAGTCCCCGCTCGCGCGCCAGGCGCGCCAGACCGTCGGTGGCGATCTCGGTCAGTCGGAGCCCGCGCGCCGCCTGCTCGGTCAGCCAGCGCGCCTCGGCGGTGGACCCACCTGCGGCCTCGGTCACCCTGGCCGGCGTGGCCGCATCGACGACGACCCGGAACAAGGCGCGGACGGCATGAAAGTCGATCGGATAGCCCTCCGGCCCGAGTGCGGCCGGGTTGTGGCGGTGGGAGACATCGAGCAGCCGGGTCACGCGGCCGACCTGGCCGGTCTCCTCGGCCAGCTCCCGGAGCAGGGCGGTCTCGGGCTGCTCGCCGTAGTCGGTGCCGCCGCCGGGCAGGTGCCAGCGGCCGGCACCCGGGTACCCCTGGGCGATCCGGGTCAGCAGCACCCGACCCGCGGTGTCGGTGGTCAAGCCGTACGTCGCGAACCGCCGGCCCCGATGGGGGCGACCGCCCTCGTCGAACGCGCTCCACCCCTTCGCGTCGGCCTCGCCCGCGGTGTCAGGCACCGCGGGCCGGGTGCCCGCCGCGTCGGTGAGTGTCGCCGCGTCCGGTACGCCGAGCAGTTCCGCGGCGTACGGCATCAGCGGCAGCGCGGCCAGCTCATCCTGCCCGTGCCACGCAACCAGGTCGGAGGTGCCATCGGTCTCGCCGCGCAGCGTGCCGCCGTTCGGTACGACGTCATACACGATGCGGTCGTGGTGCACGGCGACACCGCGCCACGGCATCTCGGTGATGTCCGACACGACGCCGCGCAGACCCGTGATCGTTACGGTCAGCCCCGTCTCCTCGGCGATCTCGCGAACCGCCGCGTCGGCCGGGTGCTCCCCATGGTCAATCCCCCCGCCCGGCAGCGACCACACACCGGGCGTGTTGGAGCGCGGCGACGCGCGCACGAGCAGAACGCGCCCGTCGGCGTCCTGGCAGATCCCGTACGCCGCGATTCGTCTCCGCCGCTGCACGCCGACCTCCGCCCCGTACCCGCCGTCGGGCCCGCGGTTTGAGGCTAGCCGGCGGGCTCGGTCAGTCGGGCCGCGCGCACGGCCTCCGCGGTGACCTCGGTGAGCTGAGTCGCCGCCAGCGCGGCCAGCTCGGTCGGGGAAAACCAGCGCGCCTCCGATGTGGAGCCGCCGGCATCCCGCACCGTCGGCGCTGTCGGAGCGTCGACCGCGACCCGGTAGAACGCCCGCACCCCGTGCCAGTCGATCGGGTACCCCTCGGGACCGAGGGAGGCAGCGTCGCGGTGGCTGGCGACGCCGAGCAGCTCGACGAGCCGGCCGCGCTGCCCGGTCTCCTCAACGAGCTCGCGGATGAGCGCCGCGCCCGGCTGCTCGCCGTAGTCGGTCCCGCCGCCCGGCAGGTGCCAGCGGCCCGCGCCCGGATAGCCGGCGGCGACCCGAGTCAGCAGGATTCGGCCGTACGGGTCGGTCGCGACCGCGTACGCCGCGAAACGTTGGGCCCGGTGCAGGCCATCGGGGCCGGGCACCGCGTGAAACGACGGAAAATCCGGCGGCTCATGCGGCCGCAGGTCCGCCGGGCCGGACGGCAGCCCGAGTGCGTTCGCGGTGAACGCACGCAGACGCAGGCCGTGCGCGTCCTCAATGGACTGCCATCGGGCGAGGTCGGTGGGCCGATCGATCCGGTCGCTGAGCGTTCCACCCCGCACCGCCACCTCATAGATGAGGCGGTCCGTGTGGATGGTGATGCCGCGGTGTGGCAGCGCCCGCATGTCGGCCAGCACGTCGCGCAGGCCGGTGACCCAGACCGACAGTCCGGTCTCCGTGGCGGTCTCCCGGACCACGGTGTCGTTCGGGTTCTCCCCGTGGTCGACCGCACCGCCGGGCAGCGACCACACGCCCGGCGTGCCGGATCGCGGCGAGGCCCGCACGAGCAGGACCCGGCCGTCGAAGTCGGTGCAGACGGCGTACGCCGCGATCCTGCGCAGCGGCTCCAACGCGGGGGTCACGGCCGGCATTTTCCCACGGCGCTGCCCAATTCCGTCAGAGTCGGGCAGCTGCGGGTGGAGATCGCGGGTAGCGCTACCGAACCCGCAGCGCGACTCAAGGTTCCGTACCCTGCGCCGCAATCTTTCCGGCCGCTCGCGCCGGGTCGACGCCTCCGCGCATGCCCGTCACCCAACTCCGTCGGAGTTGGGCGGTCCCCGACAACCAGGTCGTGTCCCTGGGGTGGTGTAAATGACAACGGACGTAGGTTCCTTTCGAGACCGCCAAGTCGTCGACAGGAAGGACTACGCCCGTGTCTCGTCGAGTATCGCCCAGCGAGCAGATCCGTGCGCAGATCGATGCCCTCT
>DASXRQ010000268.1:0-6872 GCA_036506495.1 Micromonosporaceae bacterium
CGCGTGGTCGAGGCCCGTCTTGAGTGAGGACGCGAGCGGGTCGTTGAGGAACTCGATGCGCGGCCAGGCCTGGTCGATCAGCTTGGGGTCCAGCGGCTTGCCGCTGATCTTCGCGATGTGGGCCGACACGGCCTGCTTGGCCTCATCGGGGTGGGTGTTGACGAACGCGTTCGCGGCGACCGCCCCCTCGACGAGCTTGCGTACGACGTCCGGGTGCTGCTTGAGAAACTCGGTCCGCACGATCAGGTTGGTGATGACGAACCGGCCGCCGGGCCACAGCGTCCGCTCGTCGACGAGCGCCTTGCCGCCGGCGTTGACGAGCTGGGACGCCCAGGGCTCCGGCACCCAGGCACCGTCGATCGCACCGCCGCGGAACGTGGCCAGGTTCTGGGCGTTCTCCTGCGGCACGATGGAGACGTCGCCGCCGCCCTCCTTGGTCGTGGTCAGGCCATGCTCCTTGAGCCAGTACCGCACCGCCACGTCCTGCGTGTTGCCCAGCTGCGGCGTACCAATCTTCTTGCCCTTGAGGTCCTGCGCCGAGTTGATGCCGGGCTTGACCACGAGGGCGACCCCGCCGGACGCCGCACCGCTGATCACCTTGATCGCCTTGCCGTCCGACTGGTTGTACGCGTTGATGGTCGGGTTGGGCCCCACGTACGTCGCGTCGAGTGCCCCGGAGAAGATGGCCTCGATCGCCGACGGGCCGGCGTTGAAGGTCTTAGTCTCGAGCCGCGCCGCGCCGCCGAGCTTCTCGGCGAAGATGCCCTTCTCGACCCCCACGATCGCCGGTGCGTGCGTGAGGTTGGGAAAGTAGCCGAGCCGCAGCGTGACCGGGCCGGCGGCGTCGGTGCCCCCACCACAGGCGGCCAGGCCGAGCGACGCCATGGCCACCACCGCGAGGGTGGCGGCCGAGCCAGGTCGACCGGACGAGGGCCTTCGCGCCATGCCTGATCCATTCTCAAGTTTTCCTACAGGGTCGATAGGGATTATTGGGTCCGCGGAGAACAGCGGTCAACGCCCGGTCCGCATCGCGAGACGGCACCACCGTGGTCGAGGTGGTGACGCCGATGCGACGAAGTAGGGTCGCAGCAGTAGTCGCGAACTCGCGAACGAGAGGTGAGCCGGTGGCGCGCAGGCCCAAGATTCCAGCGACGAGGTACCCCGTGGAGCGCCTCACCCTTGGCAACGGGCTACGCGTGGTGCTGGCGCCGGACCGCAGCGCCCCAGTGATCGGGGTGGCCGTCGTCTACGACGTCGGTATCCGGTCGGAACCCGAGGGACGCACCGGTTTCGCGCACCTCTTCGAGCACCTCATGTTCCAGGGATCGGCCAACCTGGAGAAGCTCGCGCACTTCCGGTACGTGCAGGGCGCGGGCGGCACGTTCAACGGCTCGACACACCTCGACTACACGGACTACTTCGAGACTCTGCCGAGCAGCGCGCTGGAGCGGACGCTGTTCCTGGAGGCGGACCGCATGCGCGGACCGCGGCTGACCGAGGAGAACCTGCGCAACCAGGTCGACGTCGTCAAGGAGGAGATCAGGGTCAACGTCCTGAACCGGCCGTACGGCGGCTTCCCGTGGCTGAAGCTGCCCCCGGTCGTGTTCGACACGTTCCCGAACGCGCACGACGGGTACGGCTCGTTCGCCGATCTGGAGAGCGCCACGGTGGCAGACGCGGCCGAGTTTTTCGAGGCGTACTACGCGTGCGGCAACGCGGTGCTGGCGCTCTCCGGCGACTTCGACGTGGCCGACGCCGTTGCCCTGGTCGAGCGGCACTTCGGCGACGTACCGGCCCGGCCCGCACCGGCGCGGCCATCCTTCGCCGAGCCCGACGTGGCCGGCGAGCGGCGCGATGCGTACACCGATCGGCTCGCCCCACTGCCGGCGGTGGCCGCGGCCTGGCGCGTACCCGACCCGATCGCCGGTTTCCAGGCGTACCTGCCGTACGTGGTGCTGGCCGAGGTGCTGACCGACGGCGACGCGTCCCGGCTTGTGGAGCGTCTGGTGCTGACCGACCGCTCGGTGACCAGCGTCGGCGGGTACATCGGCTTCATGGGCGAGCCGTTCGAGGTGCGCGACCCGACGGCGCTCGTGCTGCAGGCGCATCTGCCGCCGGGCGGCGACGCCGACAAGGTGTTGCGGTCGGTCGACGAGGAACTCGAGCGACTCGCCACTGTCGGGCTCGCGGACGGCGAACTCGCCCGCACGCAGGCCCGAATGGCCACACACCTGTTGCGCGACGCCGACGCGGTGCTCGGCCGGGCGTTGCGGATGGCCGTGCTCGAGCAGCAACGCGGCGAGCCGGCGCTGCTGAATGAGCTGCCGCGGCTCGTGGGAGACGTGACCGAGGAGCAGATCGTGGCGGCCGCGGCCGAGCTGCGCCCGCACCGACGCGCGTCGGTCGAGGTGGTAGCGGGAGGCAGCCGGTGACGACAACGCAGGCTGGGTCCGGCGGGCCAGCGCGGCTGGCGTTGCCGGCGCTCGGTCCGACCCGGAAGCTGAAGCTGCCACGCGCGGCGGAACGGACGCTGCCCAACGGGCTGACGGTGATCGCGATCCGGCGCCCAGCGGTGCCGCTGGTGGAGATCCGGCTGCGGATGCCGTTCGCGAGGGCACATCTCGCCCGCGCCGCGCTCCTGTCGCAGACGCTGTTCTCGGGCACCGCCAAGATGTCCACAGTGGACATCGCGGCCGAGCTGCAGAAGGTCGGTGGGGGGTTGTCCGCGGGCGTGGACCCGGATCGGCTGCTCATCGCCGGAAACGGCCTGGTGTCCGGGCTCGATCGGATCCTGGAGCTCCTCAACGACGTGCTGGTCGGCGCGGTGTACCCGACCACCGAGGTGGCCACCGAGCGGGATCGGCTGGTCGACCGGATCCAGGTCGCCGAGAGCCAGCCTGCCCACCTCGCCCGGGTCGCGCTGCTCAAGCGTGTGTACGGCCGGCACCCGTACGCCGTGCAGACGCCGACGCCCGAACAAGTGCAGGCGGTCCGGCCGGGACTGCTCCGGCAGCTGCACGACGAGCGGCTGCACCCGGCGGGCGCGTACCTGATCCTCGTCGGCGACGTCCCGACCGAGCGGGCGCTGGACGCTGCCGAGCAGGCCCTCGGCGCGTGGGACGGCGGCGGCAAGCAGGTCGATCTGCCGGTCACGCCGCCCCTGCGGCCCGGGCCGTTGGTGCTGGTGGACCGGCCCGGCTCGGTGCAGTCGTCCGTCCGGATGGCGCTGCCCGCGGTGCCGCGCACCGATCCCGACCACGCGGCCCTGCAGCTGGCCAACCTCGTCTTCGGCGGCTACTTCTCCTCCCGCTGGGTGGAGAACATCCGTGAGGACAAGGGCTACACGTATGGGCCGCACTCGCTGATCGAGCACTCGATCGCCGGTTCCACGCTGGTGCTGGCCGCCGAGGTGGCCACCGAGGTCACCGCGCCGGCGCTGCTGGAGACGGTGTACGAACTCGGTCGGCTGGCCTCGCTGCCGCCGGACGTGGACGAGCTGGAGCAGGCCCGCCAGTACGCGCTGGGCACGCTGCAGCTCGGCATGGCCACCCAGGCGGGGCTGGCCGGACTGGCCAGCACGTACGCCGGGTTCGGGCTGCGGCTCGACTTCCTCGCCGAGCACTCGGCCCGAGTGGCGGCCGCCACCCGGGACGAGGTGGCCGCCGCGGCCGCCCGGTACCTGGCGCCGTCGCGCGCGGTGACCGTCGTGCTCGGCGACGCGGACGTGGTCGAGGGGCCGCTGTCGGCGCTCGCCACCGTCGAGCGCGCGGACCTGTGACAACCCCCCTTCTGGCGCGCATCCCACTGGACCGGGCGTCGCATCGGCGGATCGACCCGGACTGGCTCGCCGCCGCGTGGGAGCGCTCGCGTGTCCTCGTGGTGGACGTCGTCGGCGGTGGCCGGGCCCTGGTGACCGAGGATCCGGTGCGCCTAGTGCTGGTGGACGCGGGCGAGGCGCCGGACGGCGACCGCCTGTTCCTCGGCGTTGGACCCGACGGCACGCCGTTCTTCGCCGTTGACTCGCCGCTGGACGAGCGGCCGGGCGCCCGGCCACGCAACCTTCGCGAAGTCGGGCACCGCCTGGGCCCGCTCGACGCCGGCCTGATGATGGCCGCCGTCGCGTTGGCGCAGTGGCATGCCGGACACCCGTACTCGTCCGCCACCGGTCTGCCGACGCAGCCGGCCGACGGAGGCTGGGCCAGGGTGGATCCGGGTGGCGACCTCGTCTGGCCGCGTACCGATCCCGCGGTCATCGTGCTCGTGCACGACGGCGTTCCGGGACCCGACGGACGCTGCCTGCTGGGGCACGGTTCGGGCTGGGCGTCCGGGGGCGGTTCGGTGCGACGGTTCTCGTGCCTGGCCGGGTTCGTCGAGGCCGGCGAGTCCGCCGAGGCGGCGGTGGCCCGCGAGGTCGTCGAAGAGGTCGGCGTGGACGTCGAGGACGTCAGATACGTGGCCAGCCAGCCGTGGCCGTTCCCCGGCTCGCTCATGCTGGGCTTCACCGCGTACGCGAACCCGAGTCAGCCGGTGCGTGCCGATCGCCTGGAGATCGTCGACGCTCGATGGTTCACCAGGCGGCAGGTGGCGGCGGCGCTGGCCGGGGAGGCGGTGGAGATCGGCGAGGGCGCCCGCCTCGGGCTGCCCACGCCCGCGTCGGTCGCATCGTTCCTGGTCAATCGATGGCTGCGCGCCGGTGACCACAATCTTGGTCCGTGACCGCCGTTGCCGCGACGGTCACGGACCAAGATTCTCGGCTGTCGCCGGTCGATGCGGCGGATCGTCATTGGCGGGGGAGTGCCGCCCAACCCGCGACAGCTCGTCTATCCCGGGACATCCCTGGGCATTGTCTCCCGGCTCCGGCTGTCTCGGGTGACTGACCGGCGCGGAGGGTCTCCTATCCGAACGACCTTCACCCGCTGGCGCCCGGCCTTGACGGCCCCGACCGAGGACAGAGCGCGCGCCAGGTGCATTGCCGCGCCCCAGTCGTCCGCGCTGACCGTCTGCCGGCGCTGCTCCGGGTCGGATCGTTCGTCGCGTACGTGCCCGCCCAGCGCCCAAGCGTCGGTAACGTCATCGGGCGCCTTTGTCCGAACCTCGGTGCGGACGATCAGGAACCGCATGAACGTCTCCGGGCGAGCGGATCGCGGACGTGAACGGCCGGGGTAGCAATGGTGGAAACTCTTGTGGAACTTCCACGGAACGCTCCGGGGGTTCATGCTTGCCCACAACGGTGAACCGAACAAGCGGTTGGGAAACATCTGAGTAATTGAGGGGCCGTTCGGCTGACGGCACATGGTGCTCTGGTCCCGACCGCGCGGCTATCCACCGCCTCGTCCACAGCCCCGCGCTCCGCCGCACGCGCGGCGCGGCAACGTCAGTGCACCACGCCGCCGCCCAGCCGCCTCGGTGCGGAACTCCGTCAGAGTTGGGGCGTCCGGCAGGCTCTCGGCCCGCAACTCCGTCAGAGTTGGGGCATCCCGACCCAGTTGATCACCCATCTGTGACGGAGTTGCGCGGCGAACCGCGGGCGGGCCCACGCGGCGCGGCAACGTCAGCAACGGTCGAACTGGCCGTCCTTCGCGGCGGCGATGAACTCCGCCCAGCTGGCACGAGCAAACACCAGCACCCTTCCGTCGCGGTCCTTGCTGTCCCTGAGGGCGACCGCGCCGGCCGCCGCACCGAGGACCGCGACCTCGACGCAGTTGGTGCTCTGGCTCCGTGAGCTGGTCCGCCAGCCGGTATCGGCCAGCTCCCGGGCGCTGGGCGCGTGGTGAGCTGTTGACATCGAATCCATCAACTCCTACCGATTCAGGCATCCGGCTCGGCTCGGGACCTCGCACGCGGCCGCCGCTGGGCCGGGGGCGTCATCGTCCTATCCGGGGAACCCTTCCGCACGCCGCGGTTCTGGGCGGTGCGGGCGAGCCATTCGACGGACGCCTCGGGCGAGCGCGCCGCCGCGCGCAGCCGATCGAAGACCGCGGTGTAGCTGCCGACGAGTGCCTCGTCGGTCAGCTGTACGTCGGCGGCGAGCAGCTCGACGGCGACGGTTGCCGGATCACGCCGGTCCGCGAAGCGGTAGATCGAGAACGCGGTTTCGGGCAGGTACCAGTCCTCGAGTGCCGCCGACTCCGGCAGCACGCGCAGCGTCACGTTCGGCATCTCCGCGAGCCGGCACAGGTGCCGCAGCTGGGCGTCCATCAGGTCGTCGCGACCGCCCCGGGCGCTGAGCACGGTCTCCTCGAGGATCGCCTCGTATGCGGGCGGATCGACCTCGCGCGCCAGCAGACGCTGCCGGCCGACGCGCGCGGCCACCTCGGCCTCGACGTCGGGCTCACGCCCCTTGGGCCCGCTCGCTCGCGCACCGAGCGCGCGCCCGGCGAGGATGCGCACACGGGCGTACTCCGGCGTCTGCAGCAGGCCGGGCACGATCGCCATGGCGTACTCGTGAATCTCGGCGCAACCCACCTCGAGCTCGGCGTACGCGCGCTGCCCGGATGTCATGACGGGGTACGCGCGCAGCCAGCTCCTCGAGTTTCCGGCGTCCCGGGCGATGCCGATGAGCTCGTCGCGCGTCGCCTCGGCGACCCGGTAGAGGTCGAGCAGGTCCAGCACGTCGGCAAGATCGGGGCGACTGCGCCCGTTCTCGAGTCGCGACAGCTTGGAGGCCGACGCCCAGCCGACGCGCTCGACGACCTGCTCGCCGGTCAGCCCCGCCGCTTCACGCAGCCGACGCAGCTCGGCGCCGAGACGACGACGCCGAACGGTGGGACTCGGTGCACGGGACACCGGCGACCTCTCTTGATCTTAACTCGCGGCCTCGATCAGTATGAACGGGAAAGTCATCCCATGGAGGCACTTTGTGCAGCGTGTCA